>JBARCK010000073.1:0-13739 GCA_049794015.1 Sulfitobacter sp.
ATAACACCAAACGACCCCATAGTGCATTGGGCTATCGCCCACCTGCGCCAGAGGCCATCGTACCGATGGACCAAAGGCCAATCATGCACTAACTTTCAATTTGGACCACTCAAGTGGGGCTGCTCATTTGGAGAAATAGATTGCCGTAAGCACATTGTAAGGCGCGCTAAATTTGAGACTGATTTGATTGAGCGAAGTGTCAATGAGACCATCGAAAACTATGTGGAATTTTTAGTCGATTTTCGCAATGCTGTGTCAGAAATGGATGTGCAAGTTGGTGTTCTCTCGCCCCCGCCAACGTCGAAGCGGCTGAATCCAGTGCACAGTTATTTTGCAATTGAATTCCTTGCTGCAATTTCACGTTCAAATTTTGGGCGCATCATGCTGAGGCTAGCACGAAATATTTTTGTAAAGCGTAGCCAAATTAGACAGGCCATTGGCCTAACTTTGAACTACTCGGGAACAGACGATCAAATTCTTGCAGCAGGACGGATATTTTGTGAAAAGCTTGCTGAGCAGTGTGTCGCTAATAATTTTCTTTTTATAGATATGTATTCTCATTTTACGAGGAGCACGGGCCAACCTGACCCTAAATGGTTTTGGGATCCAATCCATATGAGGCAATCAGCAGTGTTGGCGGTCAGTAAAGAGTTTGAACAATTTGGTATACAAAATTTTAGCAAGCCATGATGACATAAACCTGTCTCATTTTTGCAGTTGCGACTTGAAGCGCATCTGGGTGTCCCGAACCATATCATTTTAACACGCGATGACGCGTGGGCTATGAACAACGGGACGGATAAATAGTTACCCCAACGCACAGCATGCTTTCGTAACCAAAGCGCAGCGTCTAGCCACCGCTTAAATACAATATCACGAAAACTCCCAATCCCCACTGACAACGCATCGCAGCTGAGGTACTGTATCTTCATGAAAACATTTCTCTGTACTCTATCCATCCTTCTTTTCGCCATGCTCCCCATCGCAGGCTTGGCCGCTGACATCGACCGTTTCACCGGCACCTATTCAGGCACCGCTGAATTTACCTATAAAGGCGAGGCCGAACAGCGCGACATGAGTGTTGTCATATCCCCAAAGGATGAGGGGTTCAGCGTGCGGTGGACGTCGGTCACTCGAAAATTGGATGGCCGTAACAAAGAAAAGACTTACGAAATTGATTTCGCGCCAAGTGCCCGTGACCACATTTTTGGATCAACCATGAAAACCAATGTGTTTGGTAAGGCGATCCCCCTCAATCCATTGGAGGGTGAGCCTTATGTCTGGTCCCGGATTGTTGAGGATACATTCACTGTATATTCGCTGTTTATCAACGAAGCGGGCGGATATGAGATGCAGGAATATCACCGGACGTTGACCGATGGCGGGCTGGATTTGGTGTTTCGCCGGGTCGGCCCCGGATTACCCGAAAAGGAAATCAAGGCGTTTCTTGAACGTGTTGATTGAGGCGATAGTCAGCGTGCCGTCTACCGGCCTCATGCGCTTGAAAGTCTAGATTATGACGTCGACAACGCAGGACGCGCCTAAATATTTACAGCTCGCGCTGGAAGAAGCGCAAGCAACGGTACGGGCCTATGACACCAAGGCGCAGATCGTTGGTATTGGATATACCTTTGCATTGAACATCGTTGCGAACGTTATGGGCGGATTGCCGGGCGCTCACGATGGTGGGGTTCTGTTGGTGATCCTGTTTTGGGCTGTGGTGATGGCCCCGTTGTTTTTGTTTGGCTATGTCTTGTATCCGTCACGGCGCAGTGCGCCCAAGGTTGGCGATACCAGTGAGTTGGGCCTGCAACGTGTGCTTTATGTTGAGACCAAACGTCACCGTACAGTCGATGATTTGCAACGCGCGGCACAAAATAGTGATTGGCAGGCCGAACTGGCCTACGAGGTGCTCAAGGTGTCCAAGCTAAGGGAAATGAAGCGGGGCAGGTTCATCCGTGCGCTTTTTACAACCGGTTTTTCCTTTGCGATGCTGGCGTTTCTGCAACTGTGGTCAACAGCGGGCTAGTGTGACTGAAAAGCCATTTGCGGCTTTCCCTTTGGTCGTGCGGTTGTTACATTTACCGCAATTGATGGAGGGTGACATGGAAATTTCTGCGATCTGAGCAATCTCAACTTTGATCAAAGGACGCATCATGTCTGACTACCCTACACCTGACTCTAAACACCCGATAACTTTACCTGATGGCAGCGCATATGCTGGCACTGTCTTCCTTGCTGCGGTCACGGATCACCCTCGTCTTGAGGTCGGTGATTACACCTACGCCAGTGCGTTTGATCCGCCTGATGATTGGGCCGCGCGACTATTTCCTTACTTGTTTGATTTCAGTCCAGAACGTCTGACCATTGGTAAGTTCTGTCAAATCGCGGATGGCGTGCAGATCATTACCGCATCTGCCAACCATCGTTATGATGGGATCAGCAGCTATCCGTTTGCGATTTTTGGCGGTGGTGGGCGCGAGGGGCGGCCCTCAATGCCTGAGCCGGGCAGGGATACTGTAATCGGCAATGATGTCTGGATCGGGCAAGGGGCAATGGTTTTACCCGGCGCACAGCTTGGGGATGGGGTGATTATAGGTGCTGATGCTGTGGTTGGCGGTGTCGTGCCGCCCTATAGCATCGTTACAGGCAATCCTGCACAGGTCGTGCGGCCCCGGTTTGATGTACGGACCATTGAGCGTTTGCAAAGGATCGCATGGTGGGATTGGCCGATCGACATGATCCTTGCCCATGAGGCGCAGATTTGTGGCGCAGATGTCAGGGCTCTTGAGAAAGCGGCAGGGCAGGGTAACGCACTGTGATTTCACTGATTTGGCTCCCGTTTCGGGTCATTTGGTTCTTGGTCAAAGCGCTGTTGTACCCATGGTATATCAAGCTATTTTTCCGTTTGCCGTGGTGGGTGTTGGCGGCTATGGCCGCGTTCTTGGTGACCTTGGTTATCGAGGACGCGACCAAAGCAATAGGTCGCCAACTGATCGTCAATGACGCAATCGTAACTGCGCCCCCGACGCTAAAACCGTTGCGGGTTTTCAATTCGGCACGCGATGCAAATGCGTTTGGCGAGGTACAGATAAGCGGATTTTATCGCGCAGATTTGGGAGCGATTGATTGGGAGGTCGCGGGACCTGATTTGGCCTATGTGCCGATCTTTGTGGATGCAGCTGAAACGGTCGGCGCTGTTCTGCTTGTTCTAAAAGTTCAGGCAAACGATGTTGTCACGTGGCTGATGGATCAGAACCAAAGCGGCGCAGGGGCTACCTATGCCGATGTGACCTTGGGGGGTGTGATTAAGCAATCGAGCCATCAAAGGGATATTTTCGCGGCTTTAAGAGTCGATGGTTTTGATGTGCTTCATAATGCGCCTGTGATTGAGCCTTTTTATCAAGGGCGCGTGCGCGGGTTGGAAAAAGCCGTCGGCGGCAACATGGCGTTTGCTGTGATATTGGGGGTATTGGCGCTTGTCCTTGGTGTGTTGGCAGTGTTCAAATTTGTGCGTTGGTGGGCAAGCGGACAAAAGCGTGCTGCACCTTTGCCAAAACCAAAAGTCATTACGCAACCAACTTTGCCGCTGCGCAGCACAGCAAAAACAAAACAGTCCAATTTTGCTAAAATACCCGTCGTGAGCCGTAAGAAAGGCAAAACCTTAGCAGAAACCGGTATTGAGCAAGGGCTGTCAGTGATGCCCAATGCGTCCTTTCTTTCGTTGCGTCGCCCCTTTCGGTTAAGAACACCAGAGGAAATTGTGGATGACGTATTTGGCCCAAATGGGGGCCGCGACACGCCCCGGCGGCGTTTTTGAGCGCTGCGGTTGCAGTGCAAAATGACAGTTGCCCACGTTGGATCGTATTGTTTTGCGCCGAATTTACAGGAAATCTGAAACCTTTGTGTCAATCGCTCTTGATCGCAACACAAATTGCGACTACCCCGTGCATCGGCATAGGGGTTTAGCTCAGTTGGTAGAGCATCGGTCTCCAAAACCGAGGGTCGTGAGTTCGAGTCTCTCAGCCCCTGCCACTCTCAATCCTTCATAATCTCGCCATATTCTTGCCAAGCAAGGGTCCGAAACGCTGTCTATTCTGATCGGAACCTGGTGAGAGAGACTAGAGATGACGACAGAATCAGATAAACAACTGACGCCCAACGCAAGTGAGCTTGACCCAACATCGCTGGCTGCCATTCGCGACCTTTTGGCGACTGAACCAGAGGTCAAACCGCAGCCTGTTGAAGAGCGTCGTGCGGCGAAAGCCGAAGCTGCATTTGCGCCTTTGCCCGATGAGGTGTCTAGATCACCAAAGCAGGCGGCGCATATCCCGCGCAGGGTAGCAAAACCAAATGCGACCAAAACGCCAAAACATGGGTCTAGAAAAGAAGATATAGTATCAAAAGACGGCTTTATCACCGGTGCAAAGGCAAAGGTATTTAACTACCGTCCAACAACAAAGCATATCGTGTTTGCTTGTCTTGGGTCGCTGATCTTTTTCCGTCCATGGTTGATCTTGGGGATCTTATTCATGTCTGCCTTTGCCATCACCGGTATTTTTCTGATCCTCGGGTATGATGGATTCTGGCGTCGTGCGATGGGTTTGGCCCGTTGGTATGCGCGTCGCCGTCCGGCGCGTTCGGCAGAGTTGCACCGCAAGCTCGATAGCTTTGCGATGAAGTGGGACGGGGTGCTGGATCGTTTTCCAGAAGGGTCAGTAGACGGTCTCTATTTGCCTGACTTTGGTGATTTGGCAGATGTTGAGGCACGCCATGATGCGGCCCTTGATCGTCGCTTTGAAGGGTTGCGTGAAAACGGTGCGTGAAAATCGTACACGCGCAAAGACAGTGCTGCCTTGAAACGTGACCTTGAAACGCTGTCTTGAAACTGGGCAAAAGCGCGGTTACATGGGTTCAAACCGATACCAAGGATATACCCAATGGCCACGCTCAACCCACTTCAGTTCATCCAGCAAACCCGCGCTGAGGTTGCCAAGGTTGTTTGGCCGACGCGCCGCGAAGTGATGTTGACCACTGTGATGGTTTTCATCCTTGCCGCGATTACAGCGGTTTTCTTTGCGATTGTTGACATTCTCATTCGTGGTGGATTGCAATCTGTGCTTGGGATGTTCGGATAAACCCTGCGTTGGGGTTTGGTGCGTCATCTGCGCCAAAAAACGCTTTCTATACTTGAATCCTAGTGGCGTGCGGGCTATTGCGCAGGCCTTACCTGATCGATGGGCGTGCGGCGATTCGAGTTGCGCGCCGATTTTTTATTAGGGAAAGATTGGGCGTAGGCCTAGTGTGATATACGGAAATTGGTGTAGACGCTGATGCGCGCGCCACCAGACAGGGACCAGATTTCAGATGGCAAAACGTTGGTATTCGGTCAGTGTTCTTTCGAACTTTGAGAAAAAGATCGCAGAGCAAATCCGCACCACTGCAGAAGAGCAGGGTTTGGACACCGATATCGACGAAGTGCTGGTGCCAACCGAAGAAGTGATCGAGGTGCGTCGCGGCAAGAAAGTGACCACTGAGCGTCGCTTTATGCCAGGATACGTTCTGGTTCACATGGAAATGTCTGACCGTGGCTATCACCTGATCAACTCAATCAACCGCGTCACAGGTTTCTTGGGCCCGCAAGGTCGCCCAATGCCAATGCGCGACGCAGAAGTGCAGGCCATTCTGGGCCGTGTGCAAGAAGGCGAAGACGCGCCACGCACGCTCATTCACTTTGAGATCGGCGAAAAGGTCAAAGTGGCTGATGGTCCGTTCGAAGACTTTGACGGCATGGTGGAAGAAGTCGATGAAGAGAACCAGCGTTTGAAGGTGACTGTATCGATCTTTGGCCGGGAAACCCCGGTCGAATTGGAATTCACTCAGGTCAATAAGCAGGTCTGATGATGATCTGGGGTGGGGTTCGCCCCGCCGCAACATCGCGCGTCAGCATCACCTAGACTGCCTTCAGAACTTAGCCAGAAAATGCTAGTTTAGAAATGAAGTTTATCACGAAGCTGAACCAACGCCTTGGCGAAACGATACGTGATAACGTCGTTCGCGAAATTGCTTCAGGGCAGTTTTCTAGGGCGAACAAGGTCAATACGACCGCATGCATTATTGCTATACTGATCGTCGGTACGCCGTATATTATTGCGGCGTGCGGCGCTGTGGCTATCGCGTTCGGTTTCCCTAATCTTTTGTCGCTCGGAGTCGGTGCCATTTTGCTTTGTGTGGCGGCCTATCTTCGACCGAAAAAGAGCCGTAACGAAAACCCAACCCTAAGGGTGCAAGATGCCCCTGTACTGCTCGAACTTCTGAACAACATCGCAAATCAGCTTGGCGCGCCCAAAATTGATGGCGTACATGTGATAGGCGACTTCAATGCCTACATGGCTGAGTTCAATGGGCAAGAACGCGTTGTCGGGATTGGTGCGCCTCTCTGGCTTGCTTTGGACGATGATGAGAGGCTTGCCTTGTTGGCACATGAGATTGCGCATTTGTCGAATAATGATCCGGCTAGGATGCAACTGACCGGATCAGCACTACAAACGCTATCGCGATGGCTTGAACTCTTTTCGCCGCCCTCAATCATAGATCATGACAGCGACACGAGGATTATCATTGATGATCGGGGCATTCTTGCGCAACTGGTTGGTGGCGTGTTTGGCGCTGGTTTTGCTGCGCTGACGTTAGCATACGAAAAGCTGATTTTCGCTGACAGCCAACGCGCCGAATATTTGGCTGATGTTTTGGCGACCTCGGTTGCGGGGGCATCCGCGATGCAAGCAACGCTCAAAAAGCTGATACTGACCCCACTTGCAGAGAAGGTGTTGGCGACGGTCTATTATGATGGGGCCAACGAGGTACACCTGTTTGAGAGTATGGCCGCTGCCGTGCGCAATCCTGATGCAACGGCGTCTCACAGGCTTTTTGCGCTAGCAATTGAAGAGTTGCACAGCGTGGATGCAAGCCATCCTCCAACACGATTTAGAATGGAAGTGGTCGGCGTGGCTGAGCGGAATGATGGCGCGATGTTTGCCAGTGATGTCAATTGGGCTGCTATCGATGGAGAACTGTTTGCGAGGGTCGCGGCAGAAGAACGAAAATTGCTGGATTTGGTCATCACCCAGTAGATTGATGCCCGCCTGTCGCGGCAGCATGGTTTTTGAGGCAGCACCTGGATTTCGCAGTATGCCACTTGTGCGACGCACATGTCACTTGCGTTATACACTGCATCTGATGTATCCCGCGCCAGTCGCCCATGGGCGACTCACATCGTGGGAGGCGCGGATGCCGCGGCATCCAGACCAGACCACGCAACACATATCCCGCAAGGTCGCGACCTGAGGGTGTTGAAAGGAGAAGGCCAATGGCCAAGAAACTCGTCGGTACGATGAAGTTGCAAGTTAAAGCGGGTCAAGCAAACCCATCCCCACCCGTGGGTCCAGCGCTGGGTCAGCGCGGCATCAACATTATGGAATTCTGTAAAGCGTTCAACGCCAAAACAGCGGACCTTGAGCCAGGTGCACCTTGCCCAACCGTGATCAGCTATTATCAGGACAAGTCCTTTACCATGGACATCAAGACGCCGCCTGCGTCGTATTACCTGAAAAAAGCGGCCAAGGTGAACTCTGGCGCGAAAACGCCCTCACGTGAAACCGTTGGCACCGTGACCACCAAGCAGCTGCGCGAAATTGCAGAAGCAAAAATGGCGGATCTGTCTGCGAACGACGTGGATCAGGCGATGAAAATCATTTTGGGCTCTGCACGGTCCATGGGCATTGAGGTCAAGTAAAATGGCAAAACTCGGAAAACGCACAACCGCCGCCCGTGAAGCATTTGCTGGCAAAGAAAACGTTTCTGTCGCAGAAGCGGTAAAGATGATCAAAGCAAACTCCAAAGTGAAGTTTGATGAGACCATCGAAATTGCACTAAACCTTGGTGTTGATCCACGCCATGCGGACCAAATGGTGCGCGGCGTTGTGGGTCTGCCAAACGGTACAGGTAAATCCATGCGCGTTGCGGTATTTGCACGCGGTCCAAAAGCGGACGAAGCGACAGCGGCTGGTGCCGATATCGTGGGCGCAGAGGATTTGATGGAAATCGTGCAAAGCGGCAAGATCGAATTCGATCGCTGCATCGCGACACCTGACATGATGCCTATCGTTGGCCGTCTTGGTAAGGTTTTGGGTCCACGCAACCTGATGCCAAACCCAAAAGTTGGCACAGTGACCATGGACGTCAAAGCTGCTGTTGAAGCTGCCAAAGGTGGTGAAGTTCAGTTC
Organism: Sulfitobacter sp.; assembly: GCA_049794015.1. GTDB lineage: Bacteria > Pseudomonadota > Alphaproteobacteria > Rhodobacterales > Rhodobacteraceae > Sulfitobacter. The sequence continues at coordinate 8,286 of JBARCK010000073.1, forward strand.
AAGGCCGAAAAGGGCGGTGTCGTCCATGCAGGCATCGGCAAACTGTCATTTGACGAAGCCAAGCTGGTCGAAAACGTCCGCGCCTTTGTGGGTGCGGTTGCCAAAGCCAAGCCAGCCGGCGCCAAAGGTGCCTACCTGAAAAAGATCAACCTGAGCTCAACAATGGGTCCGGGCGTGTCTGTTTCAGTGGATGACGCTGCGGGCGAGTAATCGTTTAGGTTAGAGATTTGGAAGGGGCGTCGGATTGGGTTTCGGCGCCCTTTTTGTTTGTGTGTGAACGTGTGCTCCGAGCCCAATGTGGTCGATGCTGAGTTTTGAACGAATGGCAATTTCGTAGAGTTTCAATTCGATTGGGCTGCTGGACAGAAGGTGGTATTAATATTCGACAAAACAAAGTGTGTAAACCAAGGTATATTTCATGAAGCTGGCATTGGATGACCAAATCTGGGAGAGGCTGTATGGTCCGTATGGAAATCGGTCGGTAAACACCCTTTTGGCTCAGCTTTCTGAACGGTGGCATACCGCGATTGCAGAAAAGCTGTTTTGGGAAGAGCTGCACCATCAGGACGATATTTACCCTGTTACGTTTGCGGCTCTACCTTGGCTGACTGACATTTCCCCGCTGGACGGGGAGGGTTTTGAAGAGACCCAATTGTTTCTTTCGCACGTGATTTACTGCGCCAATCTTGTATATGGGACCGGTAGCGACGGAACAGGCCCAAGAGGCAAATATCGCGGGCTATCTACTGGCATTTCGGACCACCAGCATTCATGGATACCTGAGGGTGAATGGCTGCGGGAAGAAGATCAGCCCGTTCTTCTTGGTTTGGAAAGCTGGTTCTCTATGAATTGTGTTTTACTGGCGGAAAAGTGCCTCGCTCTGGTCGGTTCGGACCTGACAGTGGCCGCTTATGCCCTTGAAGGCTTCGCCACTCTGAAAGGCAGTGTCAGAGTTTCGTCGTCAGTTCAGATGCTTGCCCAGGGTGAAGATATGCAATTCATTTATCAAGAATTGGGCCACTACGATATAAACGATTCTCAAGTGGTCGGCCTCCTATATCCTCGCATTCAACAGCGAAGCCCACTAATAGCGTCATTCGTTTTGGATTATCCAGGTTGCACCTTTGTTCCCGAACACCCTGCGCAAAAAAGGCTGTTGTAGCTGACTGACAGCTGACATTACAGGAGCAGCGAATTCACGCTTCGTTCCTACAACAACTGTTAGCACACCCAACTCAGTTCACATTGCTACAAGGGGTTGGCATCCCGCCCCATACCGACTATTCCCTCCCTCAGCAGAGCAGCGTGCGATTCGTCGTGCGCTTTTTGCTTTCGTCCGAGACGGTGGGTGAGGGGATCAAATCCTTCATAATTCCTGCCTGAGACGGGAAACGGTAATTTCTTCGGATCGCCCTTGTGGCTCTCCGCAGTGACACACCCGGCCCCCGTAAGGACCCGAAATGTCGGGACACACGCGTTCCGGCAAAACTGAGCCGGAGGGGTAACCCTCCCTTACTGGAGTGAAACTGTGGATAGAGCACAAAAAGAACAGCTGGTCGATGAACTCGGCCAAGTCTTTGAAAGCTCTGGCGTCGTTGTGGTTAGCCACTACGTCGGTCTGACAGTTGCTGAAATGCAGGATCTTCGGGCGCGCGCACGCGCGGCTGATGCATCTGTACGTGTTGCCAAAAACAGGCTCGCCAAGATCGCCCTAGAAGGAAAGCCATGCGAAAGCATTGGTCATCTTTTGACAGGTATGACCGTTCTGACCTTTTCTGAGGATCCTGTGGCTGCGGCCAAGGTTGCTCAGGATTTTGCCAAAGAGAATAGCAAGTTTGTTATTCTTGGCGGTGCAATGGGTGAGAACGCACTCGACGTGGCCGGTGTTGAATCCGTGTCCAAAATGCCTTCGCGTGACGAGCTTATCGCCACAATCGCGGGCATGTTGGGCGCACCAGCATCGAACATCGCCGGGGCCATTGGCGCACCTGCAAGCAATATCGCGTCCATCTTGTCCACTGTTGAGGACAAGGCGGCTGCGTAAGCAACTGATCATATCGGCGTTGCGGTTGAATACGCGCGTTGGAACACACATATCGTTAACGGAGCTAAAAAATGGCTGATCTGAAAAAAATGGCAGAAGACATCGTTGGTCTTACTCTGCTTGAAGCACAAGAACTGAAAACCATCCTCAAAGACGAGTATGGCATCGAACCTGCCGCCGGTGGCGCAGTGATGATGGCTGGCCCTGCCGATGGCGGCGCAGCTGAAGAAGAGAAAACTGAATTTGACGTCGTGCTGAAAAATGCAGGCGCTTCTAAGATCAACGTGATCAAAGAAGTACGCGGCATCACCGGTCTTGGTCTGAAAGAAGCCAAAGACTTGGTCGAAGCTGGCGGCAAAATCAAAGAAGGCGTCGACAAAGCCGAAGCCGAAGAAGTGAAAGCCAAGCTGGAAGCAGCTGGCGCAGAAGTCGAACTGGCGTAAGTCGGTTCTACTGGGAGCCGTTTTCTTTGAAGAAAACGGACCGGAATTTTCAAAATTCCGGCACATCCCATACAAAACATTGGCTGGATGGAGAGATTTCTCTGTCCAGCCAAACCTGTCTTGAAGGGTGCTTTTTCAAAAAAGCCCCCTTCTGGAGAGGTCCAAAGGTCGGAAGAGGTGCGGTGGGACGCCCCTCAAGAATTGACCGGACTTAACCGCTCTTATGGTTACGCGCCACGGCCCCGGTGGTTGGCGTGATCGGCAAGAGACACGAAAGGTGACACGACACATGGCACAATCCTTCCTTGGCCAGAAGCGTCTACGTAAATATTATGGCAAAATCCGCGAAGTTCTGGAGATGCCGAACCTGATTGAGGTTCAAAAATCATCCTATGATCTGTTCCTGAACTCTGGTGATGCAGACACGCCCACCGATGGCGACGGCATCCAAGGTGTTTTCCAGTCGGTATTCCCGATCAAGGACTTTAACGAGACCTCCGTGCTTGAATACGTCAAGTACGAGTTGGAAAAGCCCAAATACGATGTTGAGGAATGTCAGCAGCGCGACATGACCTATGCGGCACCTTTGAAGGTGACCTTGCGTTTGATCGTGTTCGATGTGGACGAAGATACTGGCGCGAAGTCAGTGAAAGACATCAAAGAACAAGACGTATTTATGGGCGACATGCCTTTGATGACGCCAAACGGAACGTTCGTTGTGAATGGCACCGAGCGTGTGATCGTATCCCAGATGCACCGCTCACCGGGCGTTTTCTTCGACCATGACAAGGGCAAGACCCACAGCTCTGGTAAACTCTTGTTCGCCTGCCGTATTATCCCATACCGCGGCTCTTGGCTGGACTTTGAATTTGACGCCAAAGACATCGTTTTTGCGCGCATTGACCGTCGTCGTAAGTTGCCGGTTACAACGCTGTTGTATTCGCTGGGCCTTGATCAAGAAGCGATCATGGACGCGTATTACAATACCGTCACATACAAGCTGAAAAAGAACAAAGGTTGGGTTGCACCCTTCTTTCCAGACCGTGTGCGGGGCACACGGCCAACCTATGACATCGTAGACGCCAAAACCGGCGATGTTCTGTTTGAAATGGGCAAGAAGGCTACGCCGCGTGCGGTCAAGCAATTGATCGACGAAGGCAAGGTCAAGGACCTGTTGCTGCCATTCGAACATATCGTAGGCAAGTTTGTTGCCAAAGACATCATCAACGAAGAAACTGGCGCAATCTATGTCGAAGCTGGCGATGAGATGACGCTGGAATATGACAAAGACGGCACGCTGATCGGCGGTACGGCGAAAGAATTGATCGACGCGGGCATTACCGAAATTCCGCTGTTGGACATCGATAACGTCAATGTTGGCCCCTACATGCGTAACACCATGGCGGCAGACAAGAACATGAACCGCGACACCGCGCTCATGGATATTTACCGCGTTATGCGTCCGGGTGAGCCACCCACAGTTGAAGCCGCGTCAGCCTTGTTTGACACATTGTTCTTTGATTCAGAGCGTTATGACCTTTCTGCGGTTGGCCGTGTGAAAATGAACATGCGTCTGGCACTTGATGCCGATGACTCTCAGCGTACCTTGCGCCGCGAAGACATCGTTGCCTGTATCAAAGCGCTGGTTGACCTGCGCGATGGGCGCGGCGACATCGACGACATTGACCACCTTGGTAACCGTCGTGTGCGTTCCGTTGGCGAATTGATGGAAAACCAGTACCGCGTTGGTTTGTTGCGCATGGAGCGTGCGATCAAAGAGCGTATGTCTTCTGTCGAAATCGACACGGTCATGCCGCAAGACTTGATCAACGCCAAGCCAGCCGCCGCAGCGGTACGTGAATTCTTTGGCTCTAGCCAATTGTCGCAGTTCATGGACCAAACCAACCCGCTTTCTGAAGTCACGCACAAGCGTCGCCTTTCAGCGCTTGGACCAGGTGGTCTGACACGCGAACGCGCCGGTTTTGAAGTACGTGACGTTCACCCAACCCACTATGGTCGGATGTGTCCCATTGAAACGCCGGAAGGTCCAAACATTGGTTTGATCAACTCGCTGGCCACTTTTGCCCGCGTGAACAAATACGGCTTTATCGAAACGCCATACCGCAAGGTATCAGGCGGCGTTGTGTCGGATGATGTGCAATACATGTCCGCCACGGAAGAAATGCGTCACACTGTTGCGCAGGCCAACGCGAACCTTGATGAAAACATGAAGTTCGTGAACGATCTGGTCTCAACACGGAAATCGGGTGACTACACATTGTCCCCGTCTACCTCTGTTGACCTCATCGACGTTTCGCCCAAGCAATTGGTGTCCGTTGCGGCATCGCTGATCCCGTTCCTTGAAAATGACGATGCGAACCGGGCCTTGATGGGCTCGAACATGCAACGTCAGGCAGTTCCATTGCTTCAGGCCGAGGCCCCATTGGTGGGTACTGGCATTGAAGAAGTAGTGGCGCGCGATTCTGGTGCGGCATATATGGCAAAACGTGGCGGTATCATCGACCAAGTTGATGCGTCGCGTATCGTTATCCGTGCAACTGAGGACCTTGAGTTGGGTGATGCGGGTGTGGACATCTACCGCATGCGTAAATTCCAGCGTTCAAACCAAAACACATGTATCAACCAGCGTCCGCTGGTGAAGGTGGGTGATACGGTTCAAAAAGGTCAGGTTATTGCTGATGGTCCGTCAACGGACATGGGCGAACTGGCCTTGGGTAAAAACGTGGTTGTCGCGTTTATGCCTTGGAATGGTTACAACTACGAAGACTCGATCCTGATTTCAGAACGTGTTTCACGCGACGACGTGTTTACTTCGATCCACATCGAAGAATTCGAAGTTGCCGCACGTGATACCAAGCTTGGACCAGAGGAAATCACCCGCGACATTCCTAACGTCGGTGAAGAAGCGCTGCGTAACCTCGACGAGGCGGGCATCGTGTACATCGG
>JBARCK010000074.1:0-14596 GCA_049794015.1 Sulfitobacter sp.
TCGGTAAGGTGGGCGCACCGCCCACCGCATTTATCAAGCAGCAGGCATACGGGTTTCTATCATTTCAGCGAACCACGAACACCCCGCCGGGATTGCCTCGTCGTTGAAATTATACATCGGGTGGTGCACGGTTGGCCCGTCGCCATTACCGATCATGATATAGGCCCCCGGACGTTCATTGAGCATATAAGAAAAATCCTCGCCCGCCATAATCGGGGGCGTATCACGCTGCACGCCCGGCGTGATTTTTTCGGCAGCATCCGCCGCAAATACGGTATTTTCATCATGATTGACCGTCGCAGGATACCCACGTTCATATGTAATTTCAGCTGTGCATTGATAGGCCGCAGCCGTATGCGTCACCAAAGCGCGCAGCCGTTCTTCGGCCAAGTCGCGCACACCATCATCCAACGTGCGTACCGTGCCACGCAACGTCACCTTTTGCGGTAAAACGTTATAGCTGTCCGTGTCGCTACGCAGGGTGCATACCGACACAACAACCTGTTTGATCGGGTCCACATTACGACTGGCAATGGATTGCAGCGCCACCAACACATGCGCTGCGGCAAGGTTGGTATCAATCGCCTCGTGGGGGGCAGCGGCGTGACCACCCTGCCCGTCCAACACGATGTCAAACTGATCTGTCGCAGCCAGCAAGGCCCCCGGGCGGATCGCGAATTCACCAACAGGGTAATCTGGCATGTTGTGCATGCCGTAAACCTCTTGGATCTGCCAACGCTCCATCATCCCATCTTTGACCATCTCGTGGCCGCCGCCGCCGCCTTCTTCGGCGGGTTGAAAGATCAAGACACAGCGGCCATCAAAATTGCGCGTTTCCGCCAGATATTGCGCGGCCCCCAGCAGCATCGCTGTATGTCCATCATGGCCGCAGGCATGCATTTTTCCCGGCACCTTTGACGCATACTCAAGCCCGGTGGCCTCGTGAATGGGCAAGGCATCCATGTCCGCGCGCAAGCCAATCGCGCGCCCTGTTGTGTTGGTCTTACCCTCAATAACCGCCACCACACCCGTGCGACCAATGCCCGTTGTGATGTCGGTGATGCCAAAACTGCGCAGCTTGTCTTCGACAAACTTTGCGGTTTCATGCACGTCAAATTGCAATTCAGGATATTGATGCAGATGGCGACGCCATCCGGTGATTTCGGCATGTGTTTCGGCAAATCTGTTCTTAATTGGCATGGTATTTCCCCTTTGTCCGAGGTCAGACGCTTGGCCCCAACTGCATCGCGCTGCCATCGGTGAATCGGCCTGCGCGGAATCTCGTTAGATCATGCCCCACCGCGTCGCCAGTGACCAGAGCCGCCAACACCCGTCCCATGCCCGGACCAATCCCAAAACCGTGACCAGACATGCCCGTGCCAATCGTGAGGCCCGGAATTTGCGCACAGTGATCGACCACCGGTACAATATCTGGCATTGTATCAATCATGCCCGCCCAAGCCGTTTTTAATGCGACAGGTGGTAGCCCCGGAAACATCTGCGCAAAATCGATCAGTAACCTATTGATCTTGCGCATGTTTGGCGCAGGATTGAGGATACGCATGTCCTCAAACGGGGTGCGATCCGCACCCGTCCATTTGCGCCGCGTTGTCCATGCATCCGGAAAACCCTTGGGGGCTGCGGGTGACAGTCGATAGCCAAAAGGATCAGCGCGCAATTGGGTCAGGTATTTGGGAAAAGCGCGCAAAGCATCTGGTCCGACAAAAAGTTCCGGTCCGCCGGGCGGGGCCAGCGTATATCCGCCGTCCTCTCGGCGGCGAAATGCCACTTTATGACTGGCTGCGGCCCCTGCATCAATTTCAGGCAAAGCCGTGGACGCCGCTACGTTTTCACGCACTGACAATTGCGGCAGGCGAATGCCGTGGTTGCGCAAAAACAGCGATGACCATGCGCCACCTGCCAGTATAACTTGTGAGGCTTTAATTCGCCCGGCTTCTGTAATCACGCCGGCCACACGCCCGGCTTCGATATCCAGCATCCGAACCGCGCAGTTTTCTACAATTGTAACACCTTCGCGTGCGGCGATTTCAGCCAGTGCTGGCACGGCCAGCCAAGGTTCGGCGCGCATATCAGACGGTGTTGTTAAGGCCCCGACAAATCGCTGCGCCATGTCTGGAAATTGCGCTGCGGTTTCATCAGCAGACAGGATACGACTGTCCAAACCGTTTGGACGCGCATGTGGCAACCAAGCCTCAAAGCCTGCGATGTCCTTTTCGCTTTCGGCAAAATAAGTCACCCCGGCTTGGCGTAAACCAATGTTCACATTGGTTTGACCCGCCAATTCGCGCCATAACTGTCTTGCGTCATTCATGATGGGTATTTCGGCAGGATCACGACCTTGTTGCCTGATCCAGCCCCAATTGCGCGAGGATTGCTCGGCGGCGATACGTCCCTTTTCAATCAGGGTAACGCTGTGACCACCACGCGCGAGGAAGAGCGCGCTGCACACGCCAATCACACCACCACCGATGACCACCACATCTGTTTTTGCAGGGGGTGGACCGGGATAGGTCACGGGCATGTCAGTGCTGAAAGGAAAGGCTGTCATAGCTGTCGCGCTTTCTGTGCAAAGGTGCAGCTGGCCTGCACCTTACGGTGTGGCATGTAAGGTGGGCGCAGCGCCCACCCCCGCCCTTAGTTTTGCAAACGCTTTAACAGCTTGCGCATAAAATCATGGCCCGCGTTAAACTGTGCCACGTCGATAAATTCATTGGGCTGATGGGCCTGTGCGATGTCGCCGGGACCACAGATCACAGCGGAATACCCCGCGTTCTGAAACTGTCCCGCCTCAGTGCCATAACTTACCTTATGACTGGCATTGTCCCCGGTGATCTGGCGCACCAGCGTTTCCGCCTCGCCGTCAGTTTCAGGCTTTAAGCCCGGCACGTCAAAGCGCGGCGTGACTTCGATCCGGGTATCCGCCACAACGGCCTGCATCTGCTTTTCGACTTCGCGTACCTTTTCTAGATAGGCGGCCCCCCAAGCATTCTTGTCCTCGCCCGGCACCACACGGAAATCCATGGCGAACTTGCAGTCTTTCGCGGTGATATTATGGGCTGTACCGCCCTCAATCATCCCAACGTGCACTGTGGTAAAGGGCGGATCAAACATTGCAGCCAGATCACTGGGTTTGCGGGCAAAATTTTCAGTGTTCATGTCATTGGCCCATTCGATCAACTTGGCCCCTGCCATGATCGCATTGACCCCGGTATGCAGCAGCGACGAATGTACCTCAAACCCAACCACATGGGTGTTAAAACCGGTCCCGCCCTTGTGCCCGGTGACCGCTTGCATGGTGGATGGCTCCCCCACAATCACGGCTGACCCTTTGGGCAAGACAGGCTGCATTGCCTCAATCATCGGGGGGGCCCCCGTGCAGCCAACTTCCTCATCAAAGCTCAGCGCGATTTGCAGTGGACGTTTGACACCTGCGTGATGCGCTTCGACCATGGCCCAGATCGCCAGCGCATCAAAGCCTTTCATGTCACAGGTGCCACGCCCGTAATATTTGCCGTCCCGTTCGACAACGCTGAATGGATCTGTGTCCCAAGGTTGGCCGTCAACCGGCACCACATCTGTGTGACCAGACAGCACAATCGCACCCTCCTCCCATGGGCCAACATGTGCAAAAAGCGCATGTTTGGGTTGGTCTGGATCAATGTATCGGTGGCTTTCGATGCCATGGCTGCCTAAATATTCAGCAACCCAATCAATCAACGGAATATTGGTGTCGCGACTGACCGTGGGAAAACTGATCAGTTTGGTCATCAACTCAAGCGGGGAAAGTCGTGTCGACATGGGGTCGTCCTTTGGAGGGCTGATTGGCATTTAATTACAATCTAACACGCCGGCTGCCCCTGGCCAGCGTGCGATTTAAACGTCGCTACATCATCGCAGCGGCAGAACGGGCGGTGAAAACCCGAATGTAATCACCCGGCGAAGACCCTGCCCAATACACCCAAAGGCGGCTTGGGTTTTGGTCATCGATCCACACGTGATCACCCTGTTCAAGGCCACGCAGTTCGGTCCCGATATAACTTACACCCGTGTTGGCCAGATAATCCGTCGCCCCCATCGTGCCCTCAAACGCAGCTACCCCAAGGATATCCGCATCAAAGTCGACATACCCGTGGTGAATGCCATCAAGGCTGTCAAAAAACACGTAATGGCTGGCAATCTCGGTGCCTGCCGGGATCACACCACTTGGATTGCCGATATCGACACGCACAGGTTCGATCAGGATGATGTTCTGATCTTCATCAAAGGCATAGAGATTACAATCGTCAAAGTTATCTTCGCCCACTGTAAAGGGTGGGTTGGCGTCCAGTTTTACAAATGCGCCACTGCCAGATTGACGCAGAATTTTACCGTCCAGCACTGTTGCCTGTGCGGCAAAAGCCAGCTGCGACAAAACGAATGCGATCAAACCAGTGCGCAACATCACGCGCACCCTCAATAACCGCTGTCAGTGGTCAGCACAAAATGACCCGGTTCCACCTCATCATAGACAGAAGGTTCTGCCACATAGCTGGCGGGGTGAATGGGCGATGGAATGGGTTTAAAGTTTAGGTCTTTTTCGTCTTTGCGCTTGCGCGGATCCGCAATCGGCACGGCCTTCATCAAGGCTTGGGTATAGGGATGTTGTGGATTTTCGAATACGCAACTGCGCGGCCCCAATTCTACGATACGCCCCAGATACATCACGCCGACCTGATGACTGACGCGTTCGACCACGGCCATGTCATGACTGATGAACAGAAACGACAACTCCATTTCTGCTTGAAGTTCCAGCATCAGGTTCAACACCTGCGCCTGCACGGAAACATCCAAGGCACTGACCGCTTCATCCGCGATAATCAGCTTGGGTTTAAGGGCAAGGGCGCGCGCAATGGCCACCCGCTGGCGCTGCCCACCTGACAATTCATGGGGAAAACGCCGCATAAAGCTGCGCGGCAGTTCGACCCGATCAAAAAGGGTCTCAACCCATTCGGTGACAGCAGCCCCTTTAAGCAGCCCGTAATTGTGGATCGGTTCGGCAACCTGATCTGCAAGCTGGATTTGCGGATTAAGCGAGGCAAATGGATCCTGAAAGATCATCTGCATATCAACCCGTGCCGTGCGCAGGTCGTGTTGATCCAACGCCATGATGTCTTTGCCAGCCAGATTGATCTCTCCGGTAAGGGGTTCAACCAATCGCAAGATTGAGCGACCCGCAGTGGATTTGCCACATCCGCTTTCACCAACAAGGCTTAGGGTTTGCCCCTTGTTGATTGTAAAAGACAAATCTTCGACCGCATGTACATTTGCCACCGTCTGGCGGAAAAAGCCGCCCTTTACGGGAAACCGAGTGGTCAGGTTTTTGACCGACAACAGCACTTCATTGGTGCCCTTGATTGGCACAATTTCTTTGTCCTTAGAGCCAAGCAGCTTCATCGGCTCAGGATAGGCTTTGCCGGTCATTTCACCCAATTTTGGGACCGCCGCCAGCAACGCCTTTGTATAAGGATGCTGCGGATTTTCGAAAATCTCTTCGACTGTGCCTTCTTCGACCTTGTTGCCCCGGAACATCACCACCACGCGGTCCGCCATCTGGGCCACCACGGCCATATCGTGGGTGATGAACATCACGGCGGTCCCGGTCTCGCGTTTCAGACGGTCCATCAACGCCAAAATTTCGGCCTGGATCGTCACATCAAGCGCCGTTGTAGGTTCATCCGCAATCAAAAGGCGCGGCTCGCAGGCCAATGCCATCGCAATCACCACGCGTTGGCGCATCCCGCCAGACAGCTCGTGTGGGTATTGTTTCAATCGTGCTTTGGGTTCCGGGATACGCACCTGCGTCATCAAGGCCAGTGCGCGTTCTTCGGCTTGGGCTTTGCTCATACCTTTGTGAAGGCGCAATCCTTCGGTCAATTGCTTGCCAACCGTGAACACCGGGTTCAGCGCTGTCATGGGTTCTTGAAAAATCATGCCGATTTCGTTGCCGCGGATATGGCGCATCAGGTCTTGATCGGTGGTGGCCAGATCAACTTCGCCCCCGTCAAGGCGGTCAAACAACAACCGCCCCCCCGCAATCTCGCCGCCGCCATATTCAACCAACCGCATCAGCGACAGCGAGGACACCGATTTGCCTGATCCTGATTCGCCCACCACACAGACGGTTTCACCCGAATGGATGTCAAAGCTGACGTTCTCAACGCCAACGACAGGCCCATCTTTTGTTTGAAATTCGACCCGCAGTTCTTTGATCTGGGCAATTGGTGCCGCGCCTGAATGATCCAGCATGTTTTTCCCCGCAAAAATTGGCCGCATCGCAATTATCGCAGTTGATGAAAATTGCTATCGCCACGCTACGGCCAATTCGCCCGAACTGTCAAACGCTCCGGATACGCAGATCCGGTGACGCCAGCATCCGTTTTTACGTCATTTGATTGATCACAAGGGTTGCATTTTTAATGAAACCTGTTTCGATACATGCATGCGTTCTGGGGGGCGCGCGGAGGGCAGTCAAATTTGCCCGCAACGCCGTTACGTTAGCCGCGCCTCTTAAAGCCCCAAAGACCGACGATACGATCGGCAGGTCCGCCCTGCCCCAAAAACGCGACACACAAACTGTGTCCAACAAGGAGTACGACATGAAGATGAGAACCCTATTGATGGGCGCCATTGCATCCACTGCATTTGCGCCTTTCGCCCTTGCGGATGGCCATGAAGGCGAGCGCGGGCGTGACGGTGATGTCAAAATTATCTATTGGCAGGCCCCGTCAATCCTGAACCCCTATTTGTCCAGCGGCACCAAAGACATTGAATCCGCGTCATTGGTTCTTGAGCCAATGGGTCGTTACGACGAAACAGGCGCATTGATTCCGTTTTTGGCCACTGAAATCCCGACTGTCGAAAATGGCGGCGTCAGTGCTGACCTCAAGACGATCACATGGAAGCTGCAAGAAGGCCTGTTGTGGTCTGACGGTACGCCAGTAACATCTGCGGACCTGAAATTCACCGCTGATTACTGCATGAACCCCGAAGGCGGCTGCGCGCAGCTGGCGAAATTCGAAGGTGTTTCATCGGTTGATATCGTTGATGACGTGACGGTTACGGTCAACTTCTCTGAGCCCAAGCCAAACCCATATGGCCCGTTCATGGGCGGTCAGTCCCCGATCCTTCAGGCAGCACAATTTGCCGATTGTACCGGTGCAAAGGCGCCAGAATGTACCGAAGCCAACTTTAACCCCATCGGCACAGGCCCGTTCACGGTGACTGAATTCCGTCCAAATGACGTGATCACGATGGCGGCAAACGAAAACTTCCGCCATGAGGGCAAACCAGCATTCGCAACGCTGACCTTCAAAGGGGGCGGTGATGCGGTATCTGCGGGCCGTGCTGTGATGGAAACAGGCGAATACGATTACGCTTGGAACATGCAACTGGCACCAGACGTTCTGGCCAAAATGGAAGAAGCTGGCAAAGGCAAACTTTATGCCGCATTCGGCACATTGGTTGAACGTATTGAGATCAACCTGACTGATCCGTCACCCGATCTGCCCGAAGGCGAACGTTCAACAGCCAAACATGCACATCCGTTCTTGTCTGACTTGAACGTGCGCAAGGCACTTTCTATGGCGATTGATCGCGATCTGCTGACCGAGGTTGGTTATGGTCAGGCCGGTCGTCCGACCTGTAACTTGGTGCCTGCACCAGCACTGTATGCCTCTGACAACTCCGAATGTCTGACACAAGACATCGACGGTGCAAATGCTTTGCTGGACGAAGCAGGCTGGGTTGATAGCGATGGCGACGGTGTGCGTGACAAAGACGGCGTGAAAATGTCGATTCTTTACCAAACATCCACCAACGCCGTGCGTCAGGACTTTCAAGCGTTGATCAAAGATTGGTGGAGCCAGATTGGCATCGAAACCGAGCTGCGTAACATTGATGGTTCCGTGTACTTTGGTGGTGACCCCGGTTCCCCAGATACATTCCAGCGCTTCTATGCGGACGTTGAAATGTATGCCAACAACTTTGATGGTACAGATCCAGAAAGCTATCTGGCACAGCGCACCTGTGAAAAGGCACCTAGCCCGGAATCACAGTGGCAGGGTGAAAACATCAACCGGTTCTGTGATCCGGAATATGATGCACTGGTTGCCGAACTTGGTAAAACAGGTGAGTTGAGCAAGCGCGGCGAGATCGCCAAAAAGCTGAACGACATGTTGACCAAGGACAGCCATTCCATGTTGCCGCTCGTTGATCGTGGTCGTGTGTCTGCGGCATCCATCAGCCTGGGTGGTGTGGTTCTGAACACATGGGACTCAGAGCTTTGGAATGTGGCTGATTGGTACCGCATCAAGTAATAGGGCGTGGCGGGGTTAACCCCGCCCAACCTACTTTTCGTAGGGCGGGGAATTTCCTCGCCTTACCTTCCCCACAGACCGATCTGCAAAGGCGCCGCGACGCATGTTGACCTTCACCATCCGCCGATTATTGCTGTCCATCCCGACGCTTTTGTTCATCAGTTTTATCATCTTTGGCCTGCTGCAACTCGCCCCCGGCGATCCGATGGCGCAGGTCCCCCTGACCGTCCCCCCCGAAGTTAAGCAGAAAATGCGCGAGGCGCTGGGATTAGGTCAGGCGTGGTACATCCAATATTACAAATGGCTGATCCAGTTTTTCTGGATTGAACCCTTGGTGTTCATCGATTGGCTGACCAATTCCACGTCCCTGTTCGGCTGGTTGCCGGATACAGCATTTTCCGAAGGCAAACTGCGCGTGATCAGCTGGCAGACCCGTTCCCCCGTTATGGACATCGTGGTTCAGCGGATGCCACAAACATTGTGGGTTGTGGGCCTGAGCTATGTGGTTGGCATCGTTATCGCGATCCCGATTGGGATTTATTCTGCTTATCGCCATTATTCACTATTCGATCAGGCCGGTACGTTCATCACCATGGTCGGGTTTTCAATTCCGCCCTTCTTTACTGGTCCCCTGCTTATCGTGATCTTTTCGGTCTACTTTGGTTGGTTGCCCTCGATCTATGACACCACCCATGTGGTCAATGATTGGGAATCGTTCAAAGTCCAGATTTTCCAGATGATCATGCCGGTTATGGTGCTGGCCTTGCAGACCACCGCACAAATAAGCCGCTACATGCGGGGCGCGATGTTGGACAATCTAAACCAAGATTACGTGCGCACGGCGCGCGCCAAGGGCTTAAGCGAAAGCGTTGTTGTTATGGTGCATGTATTGCGCAACTCAATGATCCCGGTGGTCACGGTAATCGCCCTAGGCATGCCCGCGATCTTTGGTGGCGCGATCATTACGGAAAACGTGTTCAAGGTGAACGGCATCGGGCAATTGTTACTGACGGCCCTGTTTGCCAATGACCTGCCGATGGTCATGACCCTGACCTTTATCTTTGCGATCCTGATTGTGCTTTTCAACCTGATCGCTGACGTGCTTTACGGCCTACTTGACCCGAGGATCCGCTATGACTGAGCAAGCAATCCCTGCCAGCCCCATCGAGGCCGATCTGGAAACATACGGCGCGTTGAAAGACAAAGAACCGCAAAAGCCACCAAGCAGCCAATGGCGTGACGTTTGGGACCAATTCAGCAAACACAAAGGCGCTGTGTTTGGCGGGGGATTCCTGCTGTTCATCACGTTTATTGTGATTTTTGGGCCGTACATCTGGACATTGGAAGCCACAAAACTGGACATCCGAAACAAAAACTGGCGCCCGATCTATCAACTGCTGTTTGACAGCGAGGCCAAGGCAGGTTGGGCACATCCTTTTGGCACCGATCAATTGGGCCGTGATATCATGTCACAAATGATTGCCGGGGGCCGCGTATCGATGGCGGTCGGTTGGCTGGCCATGGCGCTGGCACTGGTCATTGGCACGGCGATTGGGGTGGTCTCTGGCTATTTCAAACGTCTTGATTTCTGGCTGATGCGCTTTACCGATCTGGTTTTGTCATTGCCCATTCTGCCTTTGGTTCTGTTGGCTGTGACACTGTTCCGCCAACCCCTGAACGCCAGCTTTGGACCCGAAGGCGGCATGTTTATTCTGATCGTATCGGTCATTGGTCTGACCTCATGGATGCAAACAGCGCGGATCGTGCGCGGTGATATCTTGGCGCTCAAGGAACGCGAATTCATCTTGGCCGCCCGTTCCATCGGGACCAAACCGGGCAAGATCATCCGCCGGCATCTGCTGCCCAACGTGATCTCACCGATCATGGTATCCGCAACTTTGGGGCTGGCGACGGCGATCATCACTGAAAGCGCGCTTAGCTTTCTGGGTGTAGGTTTTCCATCGGATTATCCCACATGGGGCAAACTGCTGGCCGATGCAGTTCAACGGATGCAAGAGTTCCCTGAACGGGTCTTGCTGCCCGGCATCGCGATTTCGCTTACGGTTCTAAGTGTGAACTATTTGGGGGATGGCTTGCGCGATGCCTTAGACCCACGGATCAGGGGCCGCTGAGTTCAAATAAGAACCAAGACATCAAACGCAGTGCCTTTTGCAGGTGCTGCGTTTTGTGTATTTAAAGAACCATGAACATTGGCCCCAAATCTGAATGGATTTTGGAACATTATTCCCAATCACAAGAACACATCCCCTACACATTCGCTTGATCCAAGCGGTTTCAATCTGCATGTGGAATATAATTCCGTTCCAAGGAGATATTCATATGTTTGAAACTTTTGGTTTTGAAAACCTCACCGCCCCCCAAGCCGCTGTGTTTTTTGCACTGGCGATTGGTGTCATATTTGGTGGCCTTGCCCAGGTGACCAACTTTTGTCTGCGCCGCGCCCTTGTGGGCGAGGATCGGCGTCAAGCAGGAGGCATTTGGCTTACTGCGTTGGCTGTGGCTGTTCTCGGCACTCAAGCTGCGGTGTCCTTTGAGTGGATCAGTCTTGATGAGCACCGCTTTATGGTTTCAGATGTCCCTATTGTGGCCATCGCCATAGGTGGATTGCTGTTTGGCGCGGGCATGGTGTTGACCCGTGGCTGTATCTCTCGCCTCACAGTACTGACCGGATCAGGTAACTTGCGTGCGGGCCTTGTCGTGCTTGTCTTTGCCCTAGTGGCGCACATGACCCTCAAGGGTGTCTTGGCCCCCCTGCGCGTCGCCTTGGGCGGTATGACTATTGATGTGGGTGACAATGTCAGCCTTGCCGCCCTGCCCGGTGGCGCGTGGTTCTGGGGTGGTTTGATCGCTGCCGCAGCGTTCGCCTTTGCTTGGCGCTCGGGCAACCGCGTGGGTCACTTGGCCTTGGCCGTCCTGATTGGCGCGCTTGTGCCGCTGGCATGGGTCGGCACCGGGTTCATTCTTTATGACGACTTTGATCCCATCGCGATGGAAAGCCTGTCCTTCACCTCACCCGCTGCGGAAACATTGTTCTGGAGCATTGCCAGCACGTCGATCCCTGCCGGATTTGGCACAGGATTGTTGGGCGGCGTGTTCATCGGTGCCATGGCCGCAAGCCTGATCTTTGGCGGCTTTAAGTGGCAAAGTTTTGAAGGTCCACGCCAAACCGGACGCTACATGGCAGGTGCTGCGATGATGGGTCTTGGCGGTGTATTGGCCGGTGGCTGTACCTTGGGTGCAGGTCTGTCAGGTGTCCCGACCCTGTCGGTCGCGGCGATCCTTGCGGTGCTGATGATCGCCGCAGGTGCGTTGATTATGAACGCTCTGTTGAACCGATCTTTTTTCGCAAGCGGCGCAGCATCCACCACACGCCCAGAACAACCGGCAGTGTAATCACGGCGGTCAGCATCCCCTTGCTGACCCCAACCGTCGCCCCGAATGGGTAGACCAAATACCCCACAAGCGAAACCGCGTAATAGCTGATTGCAACGACGGACAGCCCCTCAACGGTGTGCTGTAAGCGCAGTTGTAGATCAGCGCGCTTGTCCATGCTCGCAAGGATCGCTTGGTTCTGCGCTGAACGTTCGACATCTACACGTGTGCGCAACAATTCACTGGCACGGATCGCGCGGGCCGACATGGTTTGCAGACGGCTTTCGGTTGACGCAACGGTGCGCATCGCAGGCTCATAGCGGCGCATCATGAATTCACCAAATCCCTGACGGCCCATAAACCGCGCTTCGCGCAGCGCTGTAATGCGTTGATTGACGATCGCCTGATAAGCACCCGTTGCCCCAAACCTAAAAGCGGTTTGTGCCGCCAAGGTTTCAAGCTCAACAGAGACATCCAACAAAGCATGCAACGTGTCCTCAGCCACGGCAGAAGGGCCGCGCATCTGCGCCATAAGATCGGTCAATTTGGCATCCAACGCGTTCAACTGTGGTCCCATATCGCGCACCACAGAAAACCCCAGCATCGAGGCCGATTTATAAGTCTCAATCTCGCACAACCGCTGCACGATGCGCCCGGTTCTGCGGTGACCCGTCGCACCATCAACAAACAGCGCCATGCGCAAATGCCCGGCGGAATCGATCCGAAAGTCACTTGCAACCACGGCCGCATTCTCCAAGACCGAGGCAACAGCAAGGCTCTCTGGCACAAACCAATCCTTGAGGTCGGTGGCGATGGCAGCTTCATCTTTTGGCATCACCATCAAGCGCATGAGCGCAGATGTGATCCGCCCACCCGGCGCGGCATCCAGCCAATAGTCGGGAAATACGTCAAAGGCCGAAGGGTCAAAAGGCCGCGCGCTTAACCCATCACAAAACACTGTGTAGGTAACAAATTCAGTGTGCTGTTCCCATTTCAGCCAGTATTTTCCCATCTCGCCGTAGTAATGCGTGGCAGAGGCATCCGGCAGCGGCGCACCGTAGTGTTCAAGCAATTGGGTCAAATGCGCCAGATCAAGGCCACGATCACGCCCCGCAGCATCGGTCGGCTGCTTAATCGCCAGAAACACCGCTGTTGAGGGGGCGTTGAGCGCCGGAAAGGGCCGCGCATGTAGTTCCCCGGTTAAGGCATAACGGTTCGGGTAATCTTTGATCGGGGCCATCGTTGTCTTCCAGTGGTGCACACAATGGGTCCAATCATCTAAGCCCCAGCCTTGAATGTAAATCGTGGGCACGGCCAAAAGCGGTACGCAATTGTACACTGGTAATTGGGCAACGCGACATTTCTGCCTTGCTAGCGTTTAGGCTTCAAAAACCTCCTTTGCTGCGTTCAGCCCGTTGATTGCTGCGGGCATCCCGCCATAAACGGACATCTGCCAGATCACTTCCGAGATTTCGCGCGGTGTGGCCCCGACCATTAGCGCATGTTCGATGTTGACCTTTAATTGCGGCGTGGTCTGTCCCCCCATCGCCGTCAGCGCAGCGACGGTACACAGCTGACGGGTTTTGTTGTCCACTCCCTCGCGGGTATAGTGACGCCCATAGGCCCATTCCACCAGACTTTCAGCCATGCCCGGCACCAGATCATCGTACCGCTTAGCCAATATGGCTTCTAATTCAGGGTTCATCTGCGCCACATGTGCGCGCCCACGTTCCAGAGATGTCTCTGTCATGTAATCGTACCTTTCGCTTGTTTTTCCATTCTGTGATAGGCGGCGACCTTGCGGTCCATCAGCGCCGATGTGTCCTGCATTTGGGCGAGCTTGATCGCTATCACCGCGCGGTGCGCCTCCAACATCTTGCGGCGCTCTTGTAAGGTTGCATCGCCTTGCTGGCGCAGCGCAGCATAATGAATGCGGTCCGCTTGCTTCATGCCTGTCGCGCCCAGTTGTTCCAGAAACCCAATCCAGCCCAAGACATCCACGCCATACACCCGACGCCCTGCATCGTTGCGCATCGGCGGGTCAATGAGTCCAATTTTTTCATAAAACCGCAGTGTATCGACACTTAATCCCGACTTTTGCGACACTTCGCCAATCATCATGTCTGGCCCCTTTTCTGCAAGTTACGAATCAACCCTACATGCTGGAGTACACTCCAGCTCAAGCCCTAAACAACAAACGCCCCACCATTTCTGGCAGGGCGTCTATGTTTTGAGCGAAACGGAATTTTTGAAAAATTCCGGTCCGTTTTCTTTGAAAGAAAACGTTTCGTACCTAATCGATCAGAGGTAGCAGCTTATCAAGGCTTTCCTTTGCATCGCCATAGAACATCCGCGTGTTGTCCTTAAAGAACAGCGGATTTTCGATGCCGGAATATCCCGTCCCCTGCCCACGCTTGGACACGAACACAGTCTTTGCCTTCCAGCATTCCAACACCGGCATACCAGCGATAGGGCTGTTGGGATCGTCCTGCGCCGCTGGGTTCACGATGTCATTGGACCCGATCACAATCGCGACGTCGGTGGACGGGAAATCATCGTTGATCTCGTCCATTTCCATGACGATGTCATATGGCACCTTGGCCTCGGCCAGCAGCACGTTCATATGACCCGGCAAACGCCCCGCGACGGGGTGAATGGCGAAACGCACGTTCTTGCCTTTAGCGCGCAGTTTTTTCACCAGCTCGGACACCGCTTGTTGGGCTTGCGCCACAGCCATACCGTACCCGGGAATGATGATGACGCTGTCAGCTTCATTCAACGCGGTGGCAACGCCGTCCGCATCAATAGCGACCTGTTCACCTTCAACC
>JBARCK010000075.1:0-64305 GCA_049794015.1 Sulfitobacter sp.
TGGTCTACGGCATCCTGCGGTTTTCTAACTTTGCGCAGGGCGACACCATGGCGCTTGGGGCGATGGCGACGGTTCTTGTGACATGGCTGTTTCAATCTTGGGGCATAAGCTTTGGGCCCCTGCCCACGGCCCTGCTTGCCCTGCCCTTTGGTATTCTGTTTGCTGTTGGTCTGCTGCTTGGAACCGACCGTGTGGTCTACAAGTTTTATCGACAGAAAAAAGCCAAGCCGGTGATCTTTGTAATTGTCTCGCTTGGTGTTACGTTCATCTATAACGGTGTGACCCGCTTTATTATCGGCGCGGATGATCAGAACTTTCTGGACGGTGAGCGCTTTATCATTTCAGCGCGTGATTTTAAGGAGATGACCGGGCTGGCCGAAGGGTTGTCGATCAAAACCACGCAAGCCATCACCGTGATCACTGCGATTGTGGTTGTGGCGTTTCTGTTCTGGTTTTTGAACAAAACCCGATCCGGAAAATCCATGCGCGCCTATTCAGACAACGAAGATTTGGCGCTGCTGTCGGGCATCAACCCGGAGCGTGTGGTGATGATCACGTGGATCATTGTGGCGTCTTTGGCAACCATTGCCGGGGTGCTCTATGGTCTTGATAAGTCATTCAAGCCGTTCACCTATTTCCAATTGCTGCTGCCGATCTTTGCCGCCGCCATTGTGGGTGGCCTTGGCAATCCTCTGGGTGCCATCGCGGGTGGTTTTGTGATCGCGTTTTCCGAAGTCACGATCACCTATGCCTGGAAAAAGGTGCTGGTCTATGCGCTGCCAGAAAGCCTTGAACCCAACAGTTTGGTGCAACTGATGAGCACTGATTATAAATTCGCGGTGAGCTTTGTGATTTTGCTGATCGTATTGTTGATCAAGCCCACGGGCCTATTCAAGGGGCAGTCCGCATGAGCCAGATTCAGAAAAATTCGCTGCTGTTTGCGGTCATTGCCATCCTTATCCTTTATGTTGGGTTCTCAGGGAGTTGGGATTCCGCCCTGTTGATCATCATGATGGGATTGATTTCGTCGATCATGGCGCTAGGCGTGAACCTGCAATGGGGGTTTGCGGGCCTGTTTAACGTTGGGATTATGGGGTTTGTGGCCTTGGGCGGTCTTGCGGCTGTTTTGATGGGCATGCCTGCAACCGAAGGCGCGTGGTCTGCGGGGGGCAATGGTGTATTGATTGCGCTTTTGTTGGGGGCTGGCACGGTTCTGGCTGCTGTCATCTTGATGAAGGAATTGCGTGCGGGCTGGTTACGCAACCTGTCGGTTATTGCGATTTTGGTCGTTGGGTTCTTTGTGTTTCGCGGGTTTTTGGACCCGTCAGTCAGTGCGATTGAGGGCATAAACCCTGCACAGACCGGATTTTTGGGTGGCCTTAATCCGGGGACGGATGCGACCTATAAAGATAACGGTTTGATTATGCTTCTGGCTTGGCCTTTGGGGGGCGTCTTTGCGGCCGGGGCTGCGTGGTTGATAGGCAAAACCGCATTGGGTTTGCGCTCTGACTATCTGGCGATTGCGACACTGGGTATTGCAGAGATCATTATCGCGGTGATGAAGAACGAAGATTGGTTAACACGCGGCGTGAAAAACGTTGTCGGTATCCCGCGCCCTGTGCCTTATGAAATCGATCTGCAAAGCAATCCATTCTTTGTCGAAACCGCGGCAAGCCTTGGGTTTGATCCCGTCGAAAGCTCGACCCTATGGGTGAAACTTCTCTATATTGCGCTGTTTGCCGTTGTATTGTTGATCCTACTTTGGATGAGCCAACGCGCGCTTCATTCGCCCTGGGGCCGTATGCTGCGCGCCATTCGGGATAATGAGGTCGCCGCCGAAGCGATGGGCAAAGACGTCACGGCGCGGCATTTGCAGGTGTTCATTCTGGGTTCTGCCATTTGCGGGATCGCGGGCGCGATGATGACCACGCTTGATGGTCAGTTGACGCCCACGACCTATCAACCGCTGCGCTTTACCTTTTTGATCTGGGTGATGGTGATTGTCGGCGGGTCGGGCAATAATTTTGGTGCCGTACTGGGTGGCTTTTTGATCTGGTTTCTGTGGGTTCAGGTCGAACCGATGGGGCTGGCATTGATGAATTTCATCACCTACGGCATGGCCGAAGGGTCGCCACTGAAGGCGCATCTGATCGAAAGTGCTGCGCACATGCGATTGCTGACCATGGGAATGGTTTTACTGCTGGTTTTGCGCTTTAGCCCGCGTGGTTTGATACCTGAGCGCTAAAGCACCTAAGATTTAATCTTAGGTTGAAAATGAGTTTTCTGCTAAAGTTTCGGTATTCAATACGAAATTTTAGGAGGTTATATGTTTTCGATACGCAGTTTAAGCGGCGGGGATTTCTTATATCAGGGCGGTAGTCGCGTTGAATACAAGATTTCGCCGCATCAACGAGATTCTAATCCAGTTGATCAGACCCCTCGTCTTCTTGTGATGCATTATACAGGCGGTAGCCGTGCTTCGGGATCGATTGATTGGTTCGCTAACCCGATCAGCAAGGTGTCAGCTCACATCACTATTGGCCGTGATGGAAAGGTCTATCAAAGCGTCGCATTTGATAAGCGTGCTTGGCATTGTGGCCACAGCAGCTATCGCGCGCCTGATGGCACAAAGGTTACCAGTATCAACGCCTATTCTATTGGGATCGAATTGGCTAACGCGGGTGCTTGCCTGCGTACAGCAGGCGGCAGTTGGAAAAACGGCCTTGGCGTTCGTGTCAGCAGTGACGATATTATTGAGGCGCGTCACAAGAACGGCAGCGTCTATTTTGGTTCGAACCCGCATGGGGTTCCTACTGGCAACGTGACTAAACCCGGTTGGGAAACCTATCCCGAAGCGCAACTGGTCGCTGCACGTGAACTCGCGGGTTTGCTGGTTGAGCATTATGGATTGCAGGACATTGTGGGCCACGATGATATCAGCCCCGGTCGAAAATCAGATCCCGGTCCGCTGTTTGATACTGTTGGGTTCAGGGATTCAGTATTTGGTATGGATGCGGAAGGTGCTGCCGCTTGGGAAGTTCGCCCCGGCACACCAGGAGGCTTGTCCATTCGCGTTGGCCCAGCAAAAGAATTCGACAAGGTACGCGAAGAGAACCTCGCGGTCGGTACTGTGGTCGAGCTAAACGAAATGGATGGCCGTTGGTGGCATGTGACCGTGCTGGATGACAACGGAGATGACTTGTTGGATGGTTGGGTCCACAGCCGCTATCTGCAACGTCATTCGGGATAAGGTTGTCAGGGGCGCAATCAGCGCCCCTTAAACAACCCGCCCAAAATACCGCGCACGATCCGGCGCCCCGTAGTGCCTTTGAGTTCTTTGATGACCACCGACGCGATGGCACCGCCGAACCCTTCGGATGCTGTGCGACGTGGCGCACGTGAGGTTGATCGTTCAACACCTTTGCCAGCATAGCGCCGCGCTTTGGTGAATTCGCGCAGGGATGGCGTGGCTTCTTGGGCTTCGGCTTTTTCCTCGGCGTCAGCGGCCTCTTTGGCGGCGACATCAGCGCGTTTTTTGAGCATCTCAAAGGCGGACTCGCGATCAAGCCGGGTCTTGTATTTGGCATCCATGTCAGAGGCCGCAATCAGGGCGGCGCGTTCGGATGTATCAATTGGTCCCAGATGTGACGAAGGTGGGCGGATCAAGGTACGCTCAACAACGCCTGGCACGCCTTTCTTTTGCAAAAACGATGTGACGGCCTCACCGACGCCAACTTCGCGGATCGCTTCTTCGGTGTCAAAACGCGGGTTCTCGCGGTAGGTCTCTGCGGCCATGCGCAACTC
The DNA here is from genome assembly GCA_049794015.1 of Sulfitobacter sp. Lineage (GTDB taxonomy): Bacteria > Pseudomonadota > Alphaproteobacteria > Rhodobacterales > Rhodobacteraceae > Sulfitobacter. Next base: position 3,805 of record JBARCK010000075.1, read on the forward strand.
TTTGCGGTCCTTAGCGGTGAAGGCGCGCAACGCATGTTGCACGCGGTTACCAAGCTGGCCCAAAATGTCGTCAGGGACATCCGCTGGGTTTTGGGTGATAAAATAGACCCCTACCCCTTTTGACCGGATCAGCCGCGCGACCTGTTCAACTTTGTCGACCAGCGCTTTGGGTGCGTCGTCAAACAGCAAGTGTGCTTCGTCAAAGAAAAACACCAGCTTGGGTTTCTCAGGATCACCGACCTCGGGCAGTTCTTCAAACAGTTCTGACAGCAGCCAAAGCAGGAAGGTCGCGTAAAGCTTTGGTGCACCCATCAATTGATCAGCGGCAAGGATATTGATGAAACCACGTCCGTCTGTGTCGGTGCGCATTAGGTCGCTCAGTGCCAGCGCAGGTTCGCCAAACAGATCAGCCGCGCCTTGGTTTTCCAAGACCAGCAAACGGCGTTGGATTGTCCCAACCGATGCGGTGGATACATTGCCATAACGCAGCGACAGGTCTTTTGCATGTTCGCCAATCCACACGAGCAGTGCTTGTAAGTCCTTGAGGTCCAAGAGCGGCAAACCGTCTTCATCCGCGACGCGAAAGGCAATGTTCAAAATACCTTCTTGGGCTTCGCTGAGGCCCAGTAATTGTCCCAGCAACAAAGGCCCCATTTCCGAAACCGTGGTGCGAACCGGGTGACCTTGTTGGCCAAAGAGGTCCCAAAAGGTGACCGGGAATGCCTCATAGACATAATCATCAAAGCCAATTTTTGCAGCGCGTTCCGTAAAGGGCGTGTGCAGTTTGTGATCTGCGCTGCCTGATTTGGCCAGTCCAGACAGATCGCCTTTGACGTCAGATAGGAACACAGGAACGCCTTGCGAGGCGAACCCTTCGGCAAGGATTTGCAGTGTCACAGTTTTACCAGTTCCGGTGGCCCCTGCAATCAATCCGTGGCGGTTGGCATAGCCAATGTTTAAAAATTGTTGCGTGGCATAGTCTTCGCCGCCACCGCCAATAAAGATGTCATTCGTCACAAGTATTCCCCTCGTGCATTTTGCGCACTTATCCGTTCCGCCAGAGCATACAAACTTAACCTTTGCGCGCCATAGTCTATTTGTCCTGACCTGCGCGTGTCCTCGCTTGGGTTGGGGCATTTCCTCCCTGTCAGACTGGCCGTGCCTTCGGGTACGGCCTTTTTTCTACCCCGGGTAGAAGATTGAAAAAGTGATGATAAAAGACCCATTTTGACTGTTGACCGACGACATGCGGTTTCGTAACGTCGCGTCAATAAGTCGGCCCAGTCCGACGGGGAGAAAAAATGTTAAAAGAGAGTGCTTTGCGCTCTCTTTTTTCTTTTTAAGGTTCTGCTTGCAGATCAGCGGGAAATTGCCTTTTATCTGGGTGATATTTGGCAATCGCCACTGACATTGCATTTGTGGCGTGATAAAATGCGCCAACATAACAAACAGGAAAAGACATGAGCAAATTTTTCACCGCGCTGCCGCTGTGTGCTGCACTTGCATTGATGGCACCTGTGGCGTCCTTTGCCCAGACGGCAACTGACGATCCCGCCACGCAGACTGATCCGGCCGCACCACAAGCCGGGACCAGCGGCAATGCTTCCCAAATTGAAGATCAGTTGAGCCTTGGCGAAGATGCAGACAAAGTTCCCGGATTGGGACAGCCCTATACACGCGAAGAGATTGGCGCGTGGGAAGTGCGCTGTATCAAAACCGAAGAAGAAGTAGACCCATGTCAGATTTATCAGCTGCTGGATGATGGCGAAGGCGCACCTGTGGCTGAAGTGTCATTGTTCCGTTTGGCAAATGGTGGCAAAGCCGAAGCAGGCGCAACCGTTGTTGTGCCGCTTGAAACATCTTTGCCCCAGCAGATGACCGTTTCTGTTGATGGTGCCAAAGCGCGCCGTTACCCTTTCGCGTTCTGTGATCCGGTTGGTTGTTATGTCCGTTTGGGCCTGACAAGCGAAGATGTTGCGGCGTTTAAGCGCGGCAAAGAGGCTACAATCACAATCGTTCCTGCCCGTGCGCAGGATCAAAAGGTTGAATTGAAGCTGTCACTGGAAGGTTTCACCGCCAGCTATGACGAGGCTTCTGTGATCGAGCAATAAGCTTGAGCTTAGACTGATGAACGGGCCGTCCTTTTTGGGGCGGCCTTTTTCGTTTTGACTATGTTCTGATTTGGACGACGTTTTGATCTAGATTTTGCGCAAGGCCATCACAGCGTTCATGCCACCAAAGGCAAAAGCATTGCTGAGCACGACATCGACCTTGTGATCCCGCGCAGTGTTGGGCACCACATCCAACGCACATTCTGGATCAGGTTCTTGATAGCCAATCGTTGGCGCAATCACCCCGTCGCGCAGGGCCATGATGCAGGCCAGCAGTTCCACAGCCCCGGTGCCACCAATCAGATGCCCATGCATGGACTTGGTTGAGCTGATCATCAACTGATCTGCATGTGGACCAAACACATCTGCGACGGCGGCACATTCCGTTTTGTCGTTGGCGGCTGTGCCCGTGCCATGGGCATTGATATATCCCACATCCTCGCGGTTGATCCCAGCATCTTGCAGCGCACCTGACATGGCACGCGCGGCGCCTGATTTGGACGGCATCACAATGTCACTGGCATCAGAGGACATGGCGAAACCCGCCACCTCGCATAAAATTTCAGCACCGCGATTTTTGGCGTGTTCATATTCCTCAAACACAAAGATGCCCGCGCCTTCGCCTTGTACCATGCCGTTGCGGTTGGCGGAAAACGGGCGGCAGGCATCGCGTGACATTACGCGCAGACCTTCCCAGGCTTTGACACCGCCAAAGCACAACATCGATTCAGATCCACCCGTGATCATCGCTGGGGCCATACCAGAGCGCACCATCGAAAACGCCTGTGCCATCGCATGATTGGATGATGCACAGGCGGTCGACACTGTAAAGGATGGCCCCTTGAGGTTCCATTCCATGCTCACATGACTTGCAGCGGCATTGTTCATCAGCTTTGGCACAACAAACGGATGCACCCGGTTTTTACCTTCTTCATAGACCGCGCGGTAATTGTCATCCCACGTCGACACACCACCGCCCGCAGTGCCTAAGACCACACCGGATTTTGCGGATAACGCACCTGAAAAGCTGAGGCCCGATTGGGTGATCGCTTCGCGCGCTGCGGCCAAGGTGAATTGCGTGAACCGATCATAAAGTGAGATTTGTTGGCGGTTATAACGCCCCTCAGCCTCAAACCCGCGCACTTGCCCGCCGATTTGTATCGACAAACGCTCCACATCACGAAAATCTAATTGTCCAATGCCGCAGGTGCCGTTTTTCATCGCCTCAAGCGTATCGTTTACACAATGACCAAGGGCGTTGATCGTCCCTGCCCCGGTGATCACGACGCGTTTCATATATTATGCCTGCTCGGCCTTGAGGCGTTCAATGCCCGCCACAATGGTCTTGACGGATGAGATATCAAAATCGTACTCCGTCGGGCTATTGGCGTTGAAAGGGACTGAGATGTCAAAGGCTTCTTCAATGGCAAAAATGCTTTCGACCAAGCCCATGCTGTCAATGCCAAGGCTTTCAAGAGTGCTGTCCATGCTTACATCTTGCGGTTCCAGTAACGCTTGGTCCGCGATGATTGCGATGACCTGATCTTTGACGTTCATGGCTCTGCATCCTTGATCGTTGAGCGGCACGCGGCACCCTGCACGAGGTTGATTTAGTCAGCCTCTTTGGTTTTGAAAACCACTTTTTTCAACTCTGCGACCTCGCGTAGCAGCCGAGGCAAACGCCGCATTGCTTTGTAGGCTTCAACCTGTCTGTCCATCTGGGTGGCGGGATACCCCAGCATGGTGCGCCCGGCTGGAACATTCGACATCAACTTGGTTGCGCCGCCTGCAATCACGCCGTCCCCGACTATGATGTTGTCACTGACACCAGATTGACCGCCAAGCACGACGTTATCCCCAACAACGGATGATCCCGCCACACCTGCCTGTCCGCACAGCAAACAATTGCGCCCGATCACGACGTTGTGGCCGATCTGTACTTGGTTATCGAACTTTGTGCCATCGCCAATACGCGTGTCTCGGATGGTGCCGTTGTCGATTGTGCAGCCCATGCCGATTTCAACGTCATTGCCAATGCTGACAGCACCAACTGAATGGATCCGCGTCCAAGGTTGCGCCTTGGCATCACCTTGATCGCCAAGGGTGCTGCGGACGTTTTCAACGGCACTTGGTTCAGCCGTCACAAATGAAAAACCATCCCCGCCAATGCGTGCGCCGGGTTGGGCAATAAAGTTGTCACCGATGGTCACACGTGCGCCAATACTGACCTGTTCGCGCAGGAACCCGTTTCTGCCAATTTTTGTATCGACGCCGACAAAACAATGTGGGCCAATCATGGTGCCCGCACCAATATGTGCACCTGCTGAAATGATCGCCAATGGGCCAACGCTGACATCGACGTCCAAATGAGCGCCAGCATCAATCACCGCAGTTGGGTGAATACCGGTGCTAAACCCTTGGCCTTTGTCCAGCATACGGGTCAGGCCAGACATGGCATATCTGGGGCGAGCGGGGAAAATCGCGGCCTTTAAACCCAGGGCCTGCCAATCCGCACCGGGCCATAACATGGCCGCCTGCGCGTGCCCCTGCCCCAGTCCTTCGGCGTATTTGGGATCCATCGCAAGGGCAAGTTGATCTGGTCGCGCCTCTTGAGGTTCAGCCGCGCCAACAACCTGAATGTCGGTGTCGCCAACGGCCTCTGCACCCAAGGCCGCTGCAATCTCTTTTACAGAATAACTCATCATAGCCCCTTACGTGTTCGGGGCCAGAATTACCCCTGAACGCCGCCCAAGGCCACCCCTGCCTTTGACAGCGCATTCCAAATCCGTCCGTCACGACCATAGATATCATCACGATATTCAGTATGGCCACGCGCGTTTGTCACCGCTGTGCGATAGATAATATGCACAGGCACTTGTTCAACCAGATCAATGCGCTGTTCACGACCTGAATTCAGGACACGTTTAAATTCACCTACAGGGTCATCTGATTGTGCTGCCAAAAGTGCATAGGCAAAATCAAAGGGGTCCTGCAATCGCACACAACCATGGCTAAAGGCACGAACATCACGGGCAAACAGGCTTTTTGATGGGGTGTCGTGCAGATAGATATTGTGCTTGTTGGGGAACATGAACTTTACAAGACCCAATGCATTTCCTTTGCTTGGAGGTTGACGCATTGAATAGGGAAAGTTGCGCGCGGAGTATTTGCTAAAGTTCACCGCGCCACGGTTAACCTTGCGGCCCCTGCTGTCGGTAATCTCAATATGTCTTACTGCGTTTGAATTGCGCTTGAGGGCAGGTAGATATTCTTTGGTGACGATTGAACGGGGCACATACCAGCTTGGGTTCACCACCATATGTTCCATCACATCAGAGAATTCCGGCGTCGGGCGGTCACTGCTGAGCGCGCCCACAACAGAGCGGGTTTTGAACGTCACAACACCATCATCGATAATCTTGGCGGTGAAGTCCGGGATGTTCACCAGAATATGGCGCTTGCCGCGTTCTGTGTTGAACCAACGTTCCCGTTCCAGCGCGACCATCACCGATTGCAGGCGCTTTTCGACACCAATGTTGATCTGCTTCATCGTGGCAGCACCGGCCTTGCCATCTGGGTTCAACCCATGGGCAATCTGAAACTGCTGAACCGCATCAACCAATGCAGCGTCGTAGGTCATTGTGTTTGAGCGATCAAGGTAGCCCATTGTGATCATGCGATTGCGCAGGGCGATCACAGCCTGACCTGTGTTGCCTGCTTCAAGCGATTTCGCAGGAACGGTCGGGCCCCAGCCGCCTTGGCTCAGCAAGCGTTCCATTGCTACTTTTTCTTTTAGCAACGCGTTGTATTCCATGCTGCGGGGGGGCAGCGCGCGGAAAAATGCACCAGGCTTGGCATCCACCAGGCCGGTCAAATACGCGGTACGGTCACGATAAGGGATGTCACGCACAATGCGCGCATCAACACGTTTGGGGATCAAGACACCGGTTTGGATATCGCGGGCATATTGCAAGAACACGCGGCTCATCTCGACTTCGGCCAGACCACGATCACGTGGCGAACGCACCGCCTGCAAGGTGGCCATCAATGCCGCAGGGTCATAGCGTGACACAGGCAAACCGTGTGATGCGGCACCTTGAATGGCGCGCAACAGTTCGGCGCGGCGATTGCGTTCAGCCTCGCTTGACCCCGTCCAGATCGGTGCATAGCCGTTTGATTGGTAAAATGCCGCGATATCTTTGTCGCTGGATGCGGATTCAGCGACAGCTTGTTTGAAAGCTGTGACTTGGGCTGTCACTGGCGCAGGCGCAAAAAACGCTGCCAGCGAAAATGCCACCACTGTTAGAAACCCACTGTTTCCTAGAATTTTAGATTCGCCTGACACATCGTCCCCCGATTACATGAACCCTGTTTGTTCCGTCTTTTTTCTGGAATGTCGCGATGCGAGTCCACTCACGTTTCCGCGGGTTGGCCAAACTAAGGCGCACGTGATGCTCAAAAAGCACCTGTTTTCAATGTGAACGTTAAAAGATGGTCAAGGTTTGCGCAAAAATTCGCCTAAATTTGCCGATAGATGGAGGTATCCAGATTCAGTTCTTGGTTCAAGAATCACACTATGTAATAAGCATGTTGCATCTGGGGATGAGATGAAGTGCCCGTGTAACATCACGGGTATGTTTAGGCAGAAAACGGGACGTAAGGCACATGACAGGCAAAAGCTCTTCGGGTATGACCCGGCGCGCCCTTCTGGGCGCTTTCGCAGCAACCACAGTGGCAGCAGCACCGACTTTTTCTAATGCAGCAGGTTTTCTGCGCGGCGCTGGCGACATTCGTCGCATTCGTATGTATTCTGGCCGGACTGGTGAACGTATCGACATGATCTATTGGATCGAAGGTCAGTACATCAAAGATGCCGTAAAAGAAGTGAACTACTTTATGCGCGACTGGCGCACCGATGGTGTGAAATCCATGGATTTGCGCACTGTTGATATTATGGCTGCATCTCATAACCTGCTTGATGCGACCGAACCTTACATGTTGCTTTCAGGCTATCGCAGTCCAAAGACAAACGCGATGTTGCGCTCACGTTCGCGCGGCGTGGCAAAGAATTCACTGCACATGCGTGGTCAGGCCGCTGACCTTCGCCTGTCATCACGTTCAACCAGCCAAATGGCGCGTGCCGCTATTGCCTGTCACGGCGGTGGCGTTGGGCGTTACTCTGGTTCTAACTTTGTGCATATGGATTGCGGCGTTGTCCGCAGCTGGGGCGGCTAAGGCCCCTTTTCGCAGACCTGAATTAGAAACAAGCGCCCTTGGGCGCTTTTTTTGTTGATTGTGCATTTTTGATTGAATTTAGATCAGCACCGTAAGCCCCTTCCAAAAGGAAATAGTCGCGCAACTTCACACTCTAGGAGTGATCAGTCACGCGACAGGCTTTAGCTATAAATTTGGTCTTAATCACTGACCGATCCGTAAAATCGAACCGGGGTAATCTGGCTGGTTTGGTCAGCATGAACTGGCAAACAGTCAGGTCGCAAAATGTGTTGTCACGATCGAGGGGGGAGATGAATGCGTGCAGAAAATGACACTTAATAACCCCGATCTGTCTTAAGACTTCTAAATTGAAGCCTTTGGTTTGGCGGTAACGAACCAGCTTGGCAGCGCTTCCATAATCAGAATTGCACATTGCCGTCACGGAAGTCATGAAAACAAACCGAAATAAATATGAGATATATTTCGTAAAAATTTCGGACAGATATTGGTCATTCTGATCAAATGACACGCATCATCCTTGTAACGCATCAGGCTAATTTAGCCTGCCGCATGAGCAGGAGAAATCCGGGTACACCCGGGCGTAAATTTTATGATGCAAGCGCAAGAGACCAAGCTTTGTGACGTTCGCATCTTTCCCTATTACCGTGGCATACCATTAGAAGTTGAACCTGTGATCAAAGGTGGTGATGGCCGTTATGTCGTTGGTCAACTGCTCAGCCAAACGTATCACGCCCTGAGTTTGGATCACGCCGAAATGGTTGAGGATGTCCATGTGGGCGCAACCTATAGCTGCTCAGCTGTGACTGAGGATGGCAGCCCCCTAAAAACCCATTGGTTGTATTGTACATCGGTTGAACCGGTTTTGACGTTTGGGATCACTCAAAACCTGTCCCAGATCAACAGCTTTGCCCCAATGATGCCGAATGTCGAAACGCCATTGGTCCAAGTTGAAGAACTTACCGACTTGGTTGCCACCTTTCCGTCGCCACTACATGCGGTCGGTCTTGCGCAGGCGCAGATTGGACATCGGGGGTGGTTGGTGATGACGCGGGTGAACGCCCCTGATGCGATGGGGCTTTCGATTGAAAGTCCGTCTTTGCCACCCGCATTTTGCGAAGGCACATCAAACATTATGATCTCGGCAAAATCCGTGCGAACGTTGCAAACAATCAGCTTTGGTTCTTTGACCTGTGTCAGCGCAACTGATCCCGCTTTGTTTTTGCAGCAGGAATCATGATGTCCAGACTATTTTTCCGCGTTAATGATTGTTACGGTAAGGATGTTCAGTCCCGCATTATGATTCCGGAAATGATCCGATCTGCTGGGGTTGAACAGCCAAACGGCAAACTGACTGCATATACGCTACCAAGCTATGTGAACAGAAAGTTGCGAATTAGACCGGCGGACGATGCCGAAATTGGGGTGACGTCACTTGGGCAGAGCATGAGTTCAGCTTCTCGCCAAATTAGGCTTGGAAATGCGACATATCATGTCGAAACAGAAAGCCTGATCACCGCGACGGGTGATGAGGTGATGCTGCGTTCTCAATCTGCAATTGTTTTACGCTTCCTTGCTGAAAATCTTGGTGTGCTGGTGACCCGTGATGATCTGGTGGCCAAGGTTTGGCCCGATGTTGCCGTTACCGACGACAGTTTAACGCAGTGCATTTCGGATATTCGCAAGGCGATGGGGGATAAATCCCGTTCGATCCTCAAGACGGTTCCAAAGCGTGGGTATATCCTGCGAGGTGAACATATCGCCCCGCAAGAACCGGTTGCCGACACCCAAGATATCGCAGCTGCTGCGCTACAATTTTCTGCCAAGAGAATGGCAGCAGTCGCAATTGCGGATTTGAGTGAGCCTGTCGAGGTTCTGATCAAACGCTTTCCCCCTGGCCTGCACCCAGTCTCAACAGTGGTTCAGGATGCGGGCGCGATGGTTCTGATCTATGATGCCCCAGCAACGTCTTTGCAGGCTGCATTATATATTGCCAGTGCAACCGGGTTGGCCGTTGCCGTGGATTTCACACAAGGCGACGGGCGTGAGGTTTGCGCGCTTTTGCGGGTTGCGACAAAGGGCGAGGTTCTGACCTCACCTGACGTGAGTGCAACCGTGGATCACCTGACGGAATTCGTTTTTCATGATCTGGGTGAAGTGACCCCGACGGATGGCACCGAAAACCTGCGCCCGTATCGTGTGTCCACCGGCGGTGCCCATCGTGCGATCATTCCACAGCTTGATGCAAAAGATGTGTTGCCAACTTTGGCGGTGCTGCCGTTTCGCACGCAATCGGGTGGTCCGGAAAACATGCTGGGCACCTTTTTGGCAGATGAAGTCGCCAATGCCATCAGCCGATCAGAGGATGTGAATGTTATCTCGCGTCTGTCCACCGGGTCAGTTGGCGGGCACGTGGGCAATCTGCGCGATCTTGGTCAGCTTTTGAATGCTGATTTTATTCTGTCCGGGACCTTGTTTCAAAAAGACAACAGCGCCATCGCGATCATTGAATTTGCTGAGACTGAAACACAATACGTCTTGTGGTCTGACCGTATGGAGCTGTCGATTGACCCCCATTTAGGCGAGGTCGAAGGCGTTGCCCAAATTGTGGCGCAAATCCGCAAAGCAATCACTCTGAACGAAGTGCGCCGTGTGCGGTCACGTCCTTTGCACGATCTCAAGCTGTTCAGCGTTTTGCACGGTGCGGTTGGGTTGATGCATCGATTGTCCCCCAAGGAATTCCAACAGGCGCGCAGCTTTTTGGAATATGTGATTTCCAAAGCACCCAAGCACCCTGCCCCATTGGCCTGGCTGGCGCGTTGGCATGTGTTGAGAACGGTTCAGGGTTGGACCGAAGACGCTGGTCAAGAAGCGGCCCATGCCTTGGAACTTACTGCGCGTGCGCTTGATATTGATTCAGAAAATACGCTGGCTTTGCTATGCGAAGGTCAGGTTTTGGCAAATATGGCCCATCGGTTGGATGAGGCAAAAGACCGGTATGACACGGCGCTCACGATCAATCCGAACGACGCACAGGGCCGTGCGCTGCGCGGCGCGCTGGTTTCCTTTCAAGATAGAGGCATTGAAGGAAAGCGCGACGCAGAACGCGCCCTTCACCTTACACCTCTGGACCCTCATCGATTTATGTTCCTTGTGTTGGCTGCGGGGGCAAACATCTCTGCCGAAGATTATCCACGTGCCGTGATACTGGCCAAAGAGTCACTGCGTTTGAATCGCACACATGTCTCGACGCTTCGCGTTTTGACGGTCGCCCAAGAAGGTGCGGGCCAACATGTCGAAGCGAAACAGACAGCAAGCGAGCTGCTGCGGCTACAACCAGATCTGCGCGTCGGAAAATGGCTCAAGAATACACCAAGCGCTGACTATCATAATGGCCGCCGTTTTGCAGATATGTTGCGCGCTGTCGGAATTCCCGAATAACTCATAACCAACCAAATACAGGAGAAAATAAATGGGTATCCGTCCAGAAAATTCTTATAACTCTTACAATTCCTATAACTCATATAACTCGTATAATTCTTACAACTCGTATAATTCCTATGGTGAGGATGGCGGTGAAAGCCCCATGTTGTCCCAAGCATTGATTACGAACCGCGATGGTATCACAGGCGCACAGATCGATAGCATTCCTGGTGTTGTGGCAGGCTTGGCCAACAACCCCAAGAATTTGGCACGACTGTCCCGTGATGTGCGCGCTGCATTGTATCAATCGCAACTTGGGCCAAGCGTCGATGTGACCTTTGACACCCAGAACGACCTTCCTGTTGCCACCCTTTGGCGCAGGTCTGAGGAAAACAAAAAACGCCGCACTGTCGCTTTTGATGAAATGGTCCAAATGACCGGACCATCGGTGCCGCAACTGACAACGCAGTTAAAGCATGTCATGGGCTATGCGCGCATTCGCCCCGACCGCGCTGCCGAAATCATGTCACAGGTCAGCGTGCCAACTGCGTTTTACGCCTCCATCGGTTTTATGGACCCGGCCCGCACCCCCTATACCATAGAATTGTTGTACGCTGCGTTAGGGTTTACGGTTAACGTCACGCAACGCATGAAATATACGCTGGCGGTCAAACGCCCGATTGAATTCTCACCACAAATTCAGCCAATGATCCCAACACCCACACACGGCTCATTGCCCAGTGGTCACGCCACCGAAGCCTTTTTGATGGCACGCATTTTGTGGAAATTGTTGATCCAAAGCAAAGTGCCACAATACAATGATCACGCCTATTGGGGGGATATGTTGATGCGCCAAGCATCGCGTATTGCCACAAACCGTACTGTCGCTGGCGTGCATTTCCCAATTGATAGCGTTGCAGGTGGCCTGCTGGGCTTGACCATGGCGGAACATATTTCTGCAATGTGCTGTGGTGGCGATTGGACGTCGACAACTTTTAATGCAGCGAACTTTGATCCTGCGGATGATCTTGATTGGCATCAGTTTTATGCGGCCAAGAATGACCGTATGAAAAAGGATGCAGAATCTGATTTGGGTGTTTGGGCAGAAACCAAACAAAACAGCCCTGATGCCTCGGTTGAACCATCCCCGATTTTAGCGTGGCTTTGGGACAAAGCGCTGGCGGAGTGGAAAGATCTTGATACAGGCACACAAGCATAGGGGGCTGATATGTCTATTTGGACATCTGACTACGACCCTGATGCGTCAGAGATCATTGATCAAACCACGTATTTTCGCCTGTCACTTGGGGAGTCAAACTTTCCAATAGAATTGACGGAAATATGGTGGTCCGTGCTGATCGTGATTGAGGGTGCAAGCATCGATCAGTTTGAAGAAGCTGCATCAAAGTTCGCGCAGGATATGTTGATCCCCATTGCTTATGATGCGGCAGATCGGGCACGGGTTTTAGCGTCCCAATCGGTGACAATCTATGCCCGCAAGCGCTTTATTAAGAGACTGAACAAAACGGGCAATCCGTTTTACGTCAGTTCCGTCTTGCTTGGCGCGATCACGCCTGAACGGTTTTTGAACCATGATGCTGAATCGCTCATGCTTGAAGAATTAGAAGTGGATGATGATACCGTTGTGCAGGCCATCGTGGATGACGGCATTGCAATTGCCCATGATCTGTTTCGAACCAGTGACACCTCAAGCCGTATTCATCATGCGCGGATTTTTGAGGCGGAACCGGATGTGGCAAAATCCCACAGCAGTGTGGGGCGTAGTCTGGATCAAGCGGACATCAATGCGCTGCTGGTTGAATGCACCTTTAACGGCTTGCTCGACGAGGATTTATTTTACACAAAATCTGGTCAAGTTGATCTGGCTGAGCAGGTGTTTTCAACTGTTGCTTTGCGTAAATCGCACGGCACCCATGTTATGGCGCTTGCGGCCGGACATCCGATCAAAGAAAATTGTCAGAACAGACCGATCATTTGTGCCGCTTTGCCGTCGCGCGCAGTCAAGGACACCACGGGGGTTGAATTGCTGCCAACCGTGTATCTTGCCTTTCACATCTTGGTGAAACAAGCGCGGCGGTTTCGCACAAAATCCGGGGCGCTTGCCCCTGTTGTGTTCAATTTTTCCTATGGCAACAACGGCGGCCCGCATGATGGGACCGGGGTTTTTGCAGCGATGTTTGATCACTATTTTGGTGAAAATGCGCAGCATTGTGAGGGCGAGGAACAGAAGGCTTGGCTGACATTACCTGCCGGTAACGCAAACCTGAGAAGACTTCATGCCATTGCGGACCCCGAGGTTTCAAATGGCGATGTGTCGCTTGACCTTACAGTGCTGCCGGATGATCGCACTGCGACACAGGTGCAGATTTGGATGCCAGTGTGTCCCGTTGATGCGCAGATCGATTTTGCCACAATCAAGGTCTCGGACCCGTTTGGTGAACAACACGGGTCGATCAATACAAAGATCGGCCAGCAGGTATCTTTGGTGAATACCAAGGGAAAACGTGTCGCGCGGCTTGCCTATGAGTATGTTGGCGGTGCGACGCAACGTGGCTTGGTGACGTTAACGATCAATCCCACTGCGAACTTGGAAGAGACCCGTGATCTGGCGGTTGCCGGGTGTTGGAAATTGCAGGTTTGTCGAAATGACGGCACGCCGCCTGAACCAATACACATCTGGGTGCGCCGCGACGAAACGATCCCGGGCTTAGGCCCCGGCGGACGTCAGGCCTATTTCAGCAATCCTGACTATGTTCGGTTTGGCCCCTTTGGTGAACCTCTGGCGGTTGATCCTGTTGACAGCGATTGCCCTGTGCGCCGTGCTGGTACGATCAGCGGATTTGCTTCTGGTAAATCACCCATCGTTGTGGCGGCGTACACCAAAAAAGAGGCCACGATATCGGAGTATTCCGCAGCCGGGCCGCTTAATCCATCGGTCAATTCACCTGATCCGCACCGGGTTGGTCCTGATGTGACGGCCAAAGGTGACGATAGTTTGGTGTTGGGTGGCGTTTATAGCGCGGGATCGCGCAGTGGATCGTGGGTGCGTCTTGCGGGAACCAGTGTTGCGTCCCCTCAAGTTGCGCGCGCGGCGGCTGATCATATTGATGCATTTCCGCTGGATGGTCGTGCTTGGGCAAGGGCCGCGACGCAGGACTATCCGTTTGAACTTGAGGGTGATCCTGCGCCTACACGGGCGGGTGCCGGTGGTGTGAATATTCCAACCTTTGATCCGTCTTAGGTTTGATACAATGATACCCTCTGCTGGTTCGCAACACCGGTTCAGCAGAGGGTGCACCCCATGAAATGTATTTGTATCAGTGTTTTAGATGTGAAAATCCAAGCCAAAATTGACCCAAGATGACGACAGCCTCACAGGCGTGCAGATACGGATTTGTGCACATTTGCAGCCTCGTGCTGTCAACGTATCTTCACAGTTTCAATTAATCCCATTTTCCCGTTGAAGCGCACGCACATAGGCCACGATGTTCAAAACATCAGCCTTTGTAACGCCTTCGACCGCAGGCATGTTTCCAAACCTCCAGTGATGCGCGCGGACACCGTTTTGTGCGGCCAAGACAAAGGACAGATCACCATGATGGTTTGGTTCGTAAATTTTGTGCACGAGCGGCGGGGCGATGCCTTCCCTGCCCTGAGCGTTTGCGCCGTGACAGGTCGCGCAGGTGGCATCAAAGGCGCGTTTTCCAATCTGTTCCTGATTTGAAAACGATGCAGGGACTTGGACAAACGCAATGGCATCGTCTTGTAGTGTCGGGCTTGATTGAGAATTGTCCATAGCATCCATACTGCTGGGCTGCATAAAATACCAAATCGCTGCGGCGAGCGCCACAAGGGCAAAAAATACGGCTCCCCATTTCATTTGGGTATCTCCTTTGTTGTCGAATTGATTTTTCGATCACGTATTACCTCTGCGGCCTTTTCATCCTGCATAGGTCGGGTCACTCTTCCCGGATCTCTAGCGCCCTCGGATAATGCAGAGGTTGGACCATACAATTCCGTGCAGGCATGTGTGTTCATGTCTCAGCGGAACTTTCGAGTGATTTGATAATTGGGCAATCAGGTCGGTCATCCCCCGCACATTCATTCACCAGATCGGTCAAGGTCGCGCGGATTTCTTGCAAGCCCAGAATTTTGCTCTCGATCTGTGCAAGGTGATCTGATGCAATGGCGCGCACGTCAGCGCTGGCGCGGTCTTGATCATCCCAAAGCGCCAGCAGGTTTCGACAGTCTTCGATTGTGAAGCCAAGCGTGCGGGCGCGTCCCATAAATGCAAGCTTGTGCATGTCGCTGTCTCGAAAGCTGCGATACCCGTTTGCGTCCCTTAAAGGGGTTACCAATCCGATTTCTTCGTAATACCGGATTGTTTTTGGTGGCAGGCTGGTGCGTTTTGATGCATCTCCGATATTCATCTTACCCCCCTACTGCGCCGTGGCAGGCACAAGGCCGCGCTTTGTGTTGGGACCCAAGTGCTGCTCATTGAGGGCAGGTGTGATCCACCGCAGGCGCAGCGCATTGGTGAGAACAAAAACGCTGGACAGCGCCATCGCCCCGGCAGCCAAAGCAGGTGACAGCAGCAGTCCAAACACCGGATAAAAGACACCAGCCGCAACAGGGATCAGCAGGGCGTTATACCCAAAGGCCCAGAACAGGTTTTGACGGATATTTCGCATCGTGCGTTGACTGACATGCAGGGCGTTGACCACCCCTTTCAGATCACCAGACATCAGCACCACGTCCGCCGCTTGGATGGCAACGTCCGTGCCAGTGCCAATTGCAATGCCAACGTCAGCGCGCGCAAGGGCTGGTGCGTCGTTGATGCCGTCACCGACAAACGCGACTTTGCCGCCTGTCTGCAACTGTTCGATGGCTGTGACTTTACCGTCGGGCAACACCTCGGCGACGACAATATCAATGCACAGCTTTGCGGCGATGGCATTTGCGGTACCTGTGTTGTCGCCGGTGATCATCGCGACCTTTAGGCCCAGATTGTGCAGTGCGGCAATCGCTTCTGCGGTGCTGGCTTTGATGGGGTCTGACACTGCAATGACCGCCGCAATGCGTCCGTCAATTGCTGTGTAAAGTGGTGTTTTCCCCTGTGTACCCAAACCCTCGCCAATCGGATGTAGGTCGTCCAGTGCGATGCCTTCCCGGGTCATCAGCCGATCTGCACCAACAAGCACTTTGCGCCCATCAATGACCGCGCTCACCCCGTAACCCGTGATCGAGGTGAAGTCCTCAAGCGGTAACAAGCTTAGGCCGTCCTGATCTGCGCGCCGTACAATGGCGGCAGCAATCGGGTGTTCTGACATCGCTTCAACAGACGCGACTAGGCGCAAAACATCGGCTTCTTCAAAGCCATTGCTGATGCTCAGGTCCGTCAATTCCGGGCGGCCCTGGGTCAGCGTCCCGGTTTTATCCAGCGCAATTGTCTGAACGTCGTTTAGTCCCTGCAATGCATCACCACGGCGAAACAGCACACCAAGCTCGGCAGCGCGACCCGTGCCGACCATGATGGACGTCGGTGTTGCCAATCCCATAGCACAGGGGCAAGCAATGATCAGCACGGCCACCCCAGCGACAAGCGCAAGACTGAGGGCGGGCGCTGGACCAACCAGTAGCCACGCAAAAAATGTCAATGTTGCAATGATCATCACTGCGGGAACGAACCACAGCGTAATGCGGTTGACCAAATCCTGAATGGGCAATTTTGCGCCCTGCGCGTCCTCGACCATACGGATGATCTGGGCCAGCATGGTGTCCGCACCGACTTTTGTTGTGCGCACCGTCAGCGCACCAGTCCCATTGATCGTGCCGCCGACGACCTCGGCATCGGTTGATTTTTCTACCGCAATAGGCTCTCCGGTGATCATGCTTTCATCAACATAAGACGTGCCCCTCACAACGATCCCGTCGACCGCAATCTTTTCGCCCGGGCGCACCTGGATCAGATCACCAAGGACAATGTCGTCTATGGGCAGTTCGATCAGTGCCCCTGCCCGTTCAACCTGCGCGGTCTTTGGCCTTAGCCCGACAAGCTTGCGAATGGCCTGACCTGTCTGCCCTTTTGCACGGGCCTCAAGAAAACGACCAAGCAAAATGAGCGTCACAATCACGGCGGCAGCTTCGAAATACACCACACGCGTGCCATCGGGCAAAAGCCGCGGCGCAAACAGTGCAACGGTGGAAAACCCCCATGCGGCAGCGGACCCAAGTGCAACCAGTGAATTCATGTCAGGCGCGCCTTTGAACAGCGCTGGAAACCCTTTGAGGTAAAACTGACGTCCGGGCCACGCCAGAACGATGGTGGTCAGCACAAATTGAATACTCCAACTCACCTCCATGCCAAGGGTGTTCATTACCCAGTGGTGGATGGCAGGAATGGCGTGACTGCCCATTTCCAAAATGAAAACGGGGATCGTAAGCAGTGCGGCAACCAGTGTCATACGTCTGAGGTGCGCAGATTCTTTGGCCTTTCGATCTGGTGTGGTGTGCACGCCTTGTTGTGTGATCAGCGTGGCGGGATAGCCTGCGGTGCTTGCCGTTTTCTCAATATCTGCGGGTGAGACAGTGCTGCCCAGCACCCGCAAAACGGCTTCTTCCTTGGCGAGGTTCACCGCAACAGAAACAACACCCGGCATCTGCGCGAGCGTCCGTTCCACGCGGCCCACGCATGATGCGCAGGACATGTTTTCGATGCTGAAGCGATGGGTGATCAGTTCAGCCGGATAACCCGCCGCATCAAGCGCCGCAGTGGCGTCTTCGGCCTTGAAAGCCTCATCAATGCGGATCGTTGCAGCCTCGGAAGCGAGGTTTACCGTCACGTCCCGTACACCACGAACAGCCCGCAAGGCCTTTTCGGCGCGCCCTACACACGAGGCGCAGCTCATCTTGCTAATGCCAAATGAGAGTGATCTTTCAGTGTCCATCTTAGGCCTCGTTTTCACAGCTACTCTCTACATGGCCCTTCCAGTAACTGGAAGGTCAAGGCGATATCGACTTTTTCTTTCAATCCTGTCAGGGCAAGCGATCGTCGTTTGAAGACACTGCTGCACTGTGCACACCAAAGCATGACTTTGGGTTAGCGCGATAAATGTAAACGATGCTTTGGAGAACGGCGCCTGGCCGCGACCCAACAACATTATACAAATCGGGGTAAAATGGCGGACCATAGAGGATTCGAACCTCTGGCCTCTGCCTTCGGAGGGCAGCGCTCTATCCAGCTGAGCTAATGGTCCATGAGGGCGGTATAGCCAGCCTGCCCTGCCCCTGCAATCAAGAAATCAGGCGTTACGCAAACAAGTCATGTGCCAATTCTAAGGCGTCAACCAGCACGTCAACCTCGGCTTTGGTATTGTACAGCCCAAAGGAGGCCCGGCAAGTTGCAGTGACACCTAGGTGGGTCATCAACGGGCCAGCGCAATGGTGACCCGCGCGTACAGCAACGCCCTTTTTGTCCAGAATTGTGGATATGTCGTGGGCATGGGCCGCACCGTCCAGGGTAAAGCTAAAGATCGCCGCCTTGTCCGCAGTTGTGCCTTGAACCTGTAGCCAATTTAGCCCGTTTAGTTTTGAAACGGCATAGTCGCGCAGCAAATCTTCGTGGGCGGCGATATTATCCAACCCAAGGTACATCATATACTCAAGCGCCACGCCCAAACCGATGGTCTGTACGATACCCGGCGTGCCAGCCTCGAACTTCATCGGGGGATCGTTGTAAGTGATCGCGTCTTTTGTAACCTCGCGGATCATATCACCGCCCCCCATGAACGGGCGCATTTCAGCCATGCGTTCAGATTTGATATAGATCGCGCCAGAGCCGGACGGACCATAAAGCTTGTGCCCCGTGATGGCAAAGAAATCACAATCAAGATCCTGTACGTCAACAGGCATATGCACCGCGCTTTGTGACCCATCAACCAGAACAGGCACGCCTTTGGCATGGGCCGTGGCGGTGATGGTTTTCACATCAACTTTGGTGCCCAACACATTGGAAAGATGTGTAATTGCGATTAGTTTTGTCTGGGGGGTGATCGCATCAATGACCGCTTGCGGATCAAGCGCACCTGATGGATCAATATCAACCCATTTGATCACAACGCCTTGCCGTTCCCGCAAGAAATGCCAAGGCACGATATTGGCGTGGTGTTCCATCACGCTAAGGATGATTTCATCGCCGGCCTGCATGCGCGGCATCGCCCAGCCATAGGCAACGGTGTTGATCCCTTCGGTGGTGCCGGAATTCAGGACAATTTCATCCTCTGATTTTGCATTCAGGAACTTTGCGATGGTGCCGCGCACGGCCTCATATTTATCCGTAGCAAGATTAGAAAGGTAATGTAAGCCTCTGTGAACATTTGAATATTCCATAGAGTAGGCTTGCGTGATCGCGTCAATCACCACCTGTGGTTTTTGGGCAGATGCGCCATTGTCCAAATAGGTCAGCGGTTTGTTGTTCACCTCACGCGACAGGATTGGGAACTGGCTGCGGATCAGATCGACGTCATACATTGCTAAATACTCCTTGGGCCGCGACCCCGATGATGGCCAGCAAAGTGCCAAGCCCCAGAACCAAACCCACGGCCCCAATAACCAAAACTGCTATTGCATGGGCAATTGAAGGAAGGTTCATTGCTGTGGTGATGAAATGTAGCAAGATCCACAGCCCCCAAAGCGCGACGGTAAGCGACAACAGCAATGCGGCTTGGGGCAGTAGAACGGTCAGCACCAAAACGCCGACCTGTGCCAAAGCGCGCAGCACTTGCAGCCAAACCACCAGTGCCAAAACATCCGACAAGCTGCCCTGCCCGCCAATCGCCAATCCTGCCCAATAGATCGCATGGACGTAGATGACCAGAACGCCAGCCAAGATGACGTATAGCGCAAGGGGCGTGTTGAAGTAACCCGGCAGCGGCATGTCTGGTTTGGCGAGTTGGATCAACATCACGATGACAAAGGTATTGAGGATCGCGACCAACGCGAGTGCGGTCCATAGGACATCACGCCCCAAACCCCAGCCAATGATTTGTTCGCCAGCAGCACGTGGATCGCGCAGCGTGGTTTGAACCAGAGGCATGAAGGTTGCGCTGTTCACGCGTTTCTTCCTTGTGCGGTCGCCAGACCACTGCCCCAAAACCAGCCAAAGACACACAGCCAAATGATCCCTACGACTTGAAGCTGTATGCCCGGCCCGATTAACCCTGCCACAAGGCCCAGCAACAACATCACAGGTGTTGTGGCAAGCAAGGACCAGAACAAGGTCAAACGGACGTCAAAACCAGTGATGTTTATCCGTGCCAGTCGCGACACCGCCCAAATGACCGCTGCAAACCCGTACATCAGTAAGGGCATGATAAATATCCACAAAAACGCACTCCAATAAAGACGTACGGACAATGGACCATCCGGGTCTAACTGCGCTTCACGCGCTTGGAAGGGGCTGGCCGCGATAAAGATCATCAGGCCCGAAAGCAGCAGGAACAGCAGGGCGCGCACCTCGTTGCGGCCCTGCGACAAAAACCGCCCCATGACCTTTGACGGGCCACGATAGGTCGCGACGATATCTTGGGTCAGCGCCATCAGCTGCGGTGGCGTTCAAGCCAAGACGCAAGCCGTCCGTTGATCTCATCACGCAGGTCTTCGCAGGCGATTTCCTCAACCGCTTCGGCAAGGAACGATAGCGTCAACAGGTCTGTTGCTTCTGATTTGCTCACGCCGCGCGCACGCAGGTAAAACAGGGCTTCTTCGTCAATCGCGCCAGATGTTGAGCCGTGTGAACAAGCCACATCGTCGGCGTAAATCTCAAGCTCTGGCTTGGCAAGGAACTGGCTGTCATCGTCCAGCAAAAGCGACTGACTGATCTGATAGCCATCGGTTTTCTGCGCCCCGGCTTTGACAAGGATTTTACCTTGAAACACGCCAGTTGCGCCATTTCGCAGCACCTTTTTGAACACCTGACGGCTTTCGCAGTTCACCGCGTCATGGGTCACAAAAATCGTGTCATCATGATGAAAATCACCATCCCCAACACAGGCACCCGCCACGTGAGCAGAGGCATTGTCACCCGTCAATTCGATCACACATTCATTGCGCGTCAGCACACCGTTGACGGTCACGGTAAAGGATTTAAACAGAGATTCAGCACCAAGGCGCGCGAAAATATGCGTGGCCGCGCGGCGTTCATGGTCCCGGCCTTGGGCGCGGATGTGGTGGAAGGTTGCGCCATCCGCAACATCGACTTCCATGACCTTGTTGAACCGTGCCGCCGCTGGGCCAGTTTCCAGCAAGGTCATTTCGGTGCCTGCGTCCAGTTTGATCAGATGGTGCAGGATAGCGTCAGAGGTGTCTGACGCGTGCACATAGATCAGTTTCACCGGTTTGCTGGGCGTGCCTGTTACGTGGATCAACACACCGTCCGTCGCAAATGCCGTGTTCAACGCTGCCAAGGGACGCGCAACTGGCGTCTGCCCGTTTGTTTCGAGCACCCCATACAAATCACGTGCCCAATGCAGGTCACTGTCCGCTGTGGCCAAACGTTCGATGGTGACCCCCTCAAGGGTTAAATCATCTGATGCCTCTGCATCAAATACACCATCGACAAAGATGATTTTTAGTCGATCGATGTCGTCAAACAAGGGGGCTTCATCAACGGCGTGAAATACGGCTGCCGGTGTGGCGTCACTTTGCGTTAACGTATCTGGACGTGTGTATTTCCAATATTCATCACGACGGGTTGGCAGGCCCATCGCGTGCAAACGGGTCAGTGCGTTTTCACGTGCGCCCCGTGACCAACCTTTGGCCGGCATGGATAGCCCAGCAATCATCGCCCCAAGCGGGGTTTCTTTTTCAACAGCTGACATTACGCCACCTCGGCCAGAATATCAGCATAGCCGTTGTTTTCGACTTCAAGCGCCAGTTCCGGCCCACCGGATTTCACGATGCGGCCATTGGCCATGATGTGCACGACATCTGGTTTGATGTGGTCGAGCAAACGCTGATAGTGGGTGATCACAAGGAAGCCACGGCCCTCAGAACGCAGTGCATTCACGCCCTCAGCCACCAGTTTCATCGCATCAACGTCAAGGCCGGAATCCGTTTCATCCAAGATGCACATCTTGGGTTCAAGCATCGCCATCTGTAGGATTTCATTGCGCTTTTTCTCACCACCCGAAAAGCCCATGTTAACGGGGCGTTTCAGCATGTCAGCGTCGATTTTGAGGTCTTTCGCTTTGGCGCGCACAACCTTTAGGAATTCCGCCGCTGACATTTCGTCCTCGCCGCGTGCCTTGCGCTGCGCATTCACCGCCGTGCGCAGGAACGTCATGTTGCCAACACCGGGGATTTCAACGGGATATTGGAACGCCAAAAACAGACCCGCCGCGGCGCGTTCTTCTGGTTCCATATCCAGCAGATCATTACCTTCAAGTTCGGCAGACCCATCCGTGACCTCATAGCCACCCTTGCCAGACAGCACATAAGACAACGTCGATTTACCAGACCCGTTTGGTCCCATAATCGCATGGACCTTGCCGGCTTCGACTTCCAGATCGACACCTTTTAGGATTTGCTTGTCTTCTTCTTCAAGTTTCACGTGCAAGTTCTTGATGCTTAGCATTTTACTGTCCTATTTCAGCGCCTTGAAGCGCGATATTCATGTAGTCAGCGCAGGCTGACTGCTGTTCCGGATACGGACACCATCATCATGCTGTCCGAAATGATCTCATAGTCCAAATCAATACCCACAACGGCGTCGGCACCCATGGCCTGTGCCTCTTGCTCTAGTTCGGACATGGCGGTTTGGCGTGCATCGCGCAGTTTGTGTTCGTATTGCCCAGACCGCCCGCCAACGATGTCGGTGACCCGCGCAAACATATCGCGCACGATATTCGCACCCATAATGGCCTCGCCGACGACGATGCCTTTATAAGCCGTGATCGCACGGCCTTCGATTGTGTTTGTGGTTGTTAAGATCATGATTTACCCCACTGAACCTTCCAACGAAATCGCCACTAGTGCCTGCGCTTCCATCGCAAACTCCATCGGCAAGGCTTGTAATACGTCCTTGCAGAACCCGTTGACCACCAGCGCCACAGCCTCTTCCTCGTCCATGCCACGTGAGCGGCAATAAAACAGCTGATCATCGTCGACTTTCGATGTCGTCGCCTCGTGCTCTACACGGCTGCTGTTATTCTTGACCTCAATATAAGGCACCGTATGCGCCCCACATTTGTCGCCAATCAACAAGCTGTCGCATTGGGTATAGTTGCGCGATTCCTTGGCTTTGGGGTGCATCGACACCAACCCGCGATAGGTGTTCTGCGCTTTGCCCGCTGAAATACCTTTGGACACAATCCGCGACTTGGTACGCTTGCCCAGATGGATCATCTTGGTGCCGGTGTCGGCCTGCTGCATGTTATTGGCGATGGCGATGGAATAGAATTCGCCTTGGCTGTCATCACCACGCAAAATGCAACTTGGGTATTTCCACGTCACCGCAGACCCGGTTTCCACCTGCGTCCACATCACCTTGGCGCGATCCCCACGACAGTCGGCGCGCTTGGTCACAAAGTTATAGATACCACCCTTGCCGTTCTCATCCCCGGGATACCAGTTCTGAACGGTGGAATATTTCACCTCGGCGTCTTCTTCGATGATGATTTCGACCACCGCCGCGTGAAGCTGGCTCTCGTCACGCTGGGGTGCGGTACAGCCTTCAAGGTATGAAACGTATGACCCCTTATCGGCGATGATCAACGTGCGCTCAAACTGACCCGTATTCTCTGCATTGATACGGAAATAAGTGCTAAGTTCCATCGGACAACGCACGCCCGGCGGCACATACACAAACGATCCGTCCGAGAACACAGCAGAGTTCAACGTCGCATAAAAGTTGTCAGAAACTGGCACAACCGAGCCCAGATATTTGCGCACCAGTTCAGGATGTTCGCGGATCGCTTCAGAGATCGAACAAAAGATTACACCGGCTTTTTTCAATTCTTCCTGAAAGGTTGTTCCCACAGAAACACTGTCAAACACCGCATCCACTGCCACTTTGCGTGGCTCCTCTGACATGTTCTCGGCCCCTTCAACGCCCGCCAAAATGGCTTGCTCTTTCAAAGGAATACCTAGCTTTTTGTAAGTCTCAAGCAGCTTGGGGTCGACGTCATCCAGCGACTTGGGCTTTTCAATCATGCTGACAGGGCGCGCGTAATAATATTGATCCTGAAAATCAATTTCAGGGTAATCCACCATCGCCCAATCGGGTTCAACCTTGGTCAACCAACGCTCATACGCCGCCATGCGCCAGTCCAGCATCCAAGCCGGTTCTTCGTTCTTTTCCGAGATCAGCTTAACGATATCTGGCGACAGGCCTTTTGGCGCATATTCCATCTCAATGTCGGTGGCCCAACCATGTTTATAGGCACCACCTACCTCACGCACAGCATCCACGGTGTCCTGATCAACGCCTTCTTTGACGCCATCATTTTGGTCTGTCATTACAGTATCCAAGGTTTTGTTCCCTTCCGCTCGGGGCGCATCATGCTGCCCGCTGCTCGTGTTTCTTTAATTTAGCGGCCCATGTATCGGCAAACCGCAATACATCCTCGCGAGTCGTTTCCAACCCCAATGACACACGGATCGCACTGGCGGCCTCAGTCTCATCAAACCCAAGCGCGCGCAACACCGCGCTTGCCTTAACCTTGCCAGATGAACAGGCCGACCCCGCCGACACGGCAAATCCAGATAGGTCCATTTGCATCACTTGCGTTTCGCCCTTCCAGCCAGGTGTCAGAACGCAAGAGGTGTTCGGCAACCGCGGCGCTTCTTTCCCTACTAAAATAGTAAGCTTTGAGGAAGCCTCAAGGGCCTCTTCCATTAAATCACGCATTTGCGCAACTTCTTCCCAACGCCCTGACGTAACGTCGCGCGCCGCTGCTTCGGCTGCCGCGCCAAAACCCGCGATGCCGATGATGTTCTCGGTGCCTGACCGACGGCCCATTTCCTGGCCTCCGCCCTTGATTTGGACAGGCACGTCTTGGCCACGCCGCAAAACAAGTGCGCCAATGCCTTTTGGCCCCCCCAGTTTATGGGCCGATACCAGCGCCATACGCACACCCGAACCGATGAAATCGATAGGCAGCTTGCCAAACCCTTGGGTCATGTCACTGACCGCAAGCCCAGCAGGTAATGTCTGAACAATCCCCGTTTCAGAGTTGGCCCATTGCAGCGTTGCCGTTGCCGGATCACCCACCTGAACTTGTCCCTGCGCATCAGGGATGAGGGCCTCAACCGTCCACGCGCGCACGGCATCATGCTCAACAGCGGCGGCGCGCAAATTTCGTCCCGCCAACGCAAGCCCTGCGGCCTCTGTCGCGCCAGACGTAAAAACAATATCAGCGCCGTCGGCACCCAACGCCGCAGCCAATTGACCGCGAGCGCGCTCAACAATACCTTTGGCCGCGCGGCCCTCAGCATGAACACTTGAGGGGTTACCCACTAGATCCATCGCAGCAATCATCGCATCGCGCGCCTCAACGCGCAAAGGCGTCGTGGCATTATGATCCAGGTACGTCCTCAACATTCTTTTTGGCCTAAAATATCCCAGGGAGTTTGAGGGACAGCGTCCCTCATTCCCAAAATAATATCGCGTCGCGCTTGCGCGGCCATTGGATCAAACGTCATTCGTCCACCACCGCAAACAGGTTCGGCACCGCCGGACAGGGCACCAGCCCGTTGGAAATCACATCCGACAACCGCGTTTGGTGCAAGAACACATAGACATGCGCGCTTAACCCCTCCCACAGGCGGTTCGTCATAGATTGCGCACGGCTGCCAGATGATCCACCTGATGCCCCTGCCCCTTTGTGCATGGCATCCAGCGTTTCATCGACCGCTGCCAACACATCCACCACGCGAATTTCAGATGGCAAACGACCCAAGCGATACCCACCCCCGGGCCCACGTACAGATGTCACCAATTCAGCACGGCGCAGTTTGACAAAAAGCTGCTCAAGATAAGGCAGTGAAATCGACTGACGTTCAGCAATATCGCCCAAAGACACCAAAGCATCACCCGGCTGTAAGGCAATATCGGCCAATGCGACCATCGCATAACGCCCTTTGGTGGATAGCTTCATCGCTCATTACCCCTATGCGGCCCACATTGATTGACGCGGGCGCATGAAATGCCTAAGTGCTTGGTCAAGCCCCGCACGCGCTGCGGACCCCAGATTAGAACCGTTCTAAGGTGCCTTAGCGAATTCGTCAACTATTCGCGCAGCCCTCAAGAACCCCCAAGCAGGGACGCATATGCCCGAGGTTATTTTTCCCGGACCCGAAGGCCGCCTAGAAGGCCGCTATCATCCACAAAAAGAACGTGACGCACCGATTGCCATTGTGTTGCATCCGCACCCGCAGTTTGGCGGCACGATGAACCACAAGGTTGTCTATAACCTGCATTATGCCTTTTATAACATGGGCTTCACCGTGTTGCGGTTTAATTTCCGTGGTGTGGGTCGTAGCCAAGGTGAATATGATCAGGGTATCGGCGAATTGTCAGATGCCGCCTCTGCGCTCGATTATCTGCAATCGATGAACAACAATTCCAAACACTGCTGGGTTGCTGGCTTTAGCTTTGGTGCGTGGATCGGCATGCAATTGTTGATGCGCCGTCCTGAAATCACCGGTTTTATATCGGTTGCCCCCCCTGCGAATATGTATGATTTTAGCTTTCTTGCGCCCTGCCCGGCCTCTGGTCTGATGATCAATGGCACCGCAGACCGTGTTGCACCGCCCGCAGATACCGTGAATTTGGTCAACAAATTGCACGAGCAAAAAGGCATCACCATCACGCACCAAGAAGTCGAAGGTGCGGGCCACTTCTTTGAAGAGCCGCATATGGACACGCTGATCGGGTCAACAACCGATTACGTTAAACGCCGCCTGACCGAGACAACGCGCTAATGGCGGATCCAGCGGTTACCCAAATGGCCAATAAACTGGCCGAAGATTGTTTGGCAGTTCAGGCCAAAACCGGTGATGATCGGCTGTTTATGAAAGTCGGTGACGTGCTGGGCGCGTCATCGCAAACACTGGAAGAAGCGTTTTTGACAGCGATCCGGACCCGGATGGCCGAAATTCAAGGGCGTGCCTTTCTCAAGAAAACGCTGATCGATTTCCAAGCACGTCAGGCCAAGCCCGAATGACGGAGCGACTTGAGCAACAGATCGCTTTTTTGAACGAGGCGGACAAGCTCAAGTCAACAATTCGTGCTACTGAATTGTGCGATAATTCCCGTTATGAGAATTCCGCCGAACATTCTTGGCATCTGACACTTTATGCGCTGGTTTTGTCTGATCAAGCTGGCCCGGGTGTCGACATCAATCTGGTGATCAAAATGTTGATCCTGCACGATCTGGTTGAGATTGACGCAGGCGATAATCCGATCTTTGGCGATTTTGATGTCGCGGCCGTTGAAGCACAAGAGCAAATTGCAGCGGATCGTATATTTGGACTTCTTCCCAATGATTTACGCCGTGACCTTCGCGCGATTTGGGAAGAATTCGAAGCCGCAGAAAGCCCATCGGCGCAGTTCGCTAAATCGTTGGATCGCTTTCAGCCGCCTATGCAGAACCTACAATCGGGCGGCGGCAGCTGGACGGATTTCAATGTGAGCGAAGAACAGATTGCCCAAAAGGTCGGCACTAAAATAGCCATTGGGGCGCCGCGCCTGTGGGATTATGCCAAAGCCCGGATTGCGGGTTTCTTTAAAGAACATCAGAGCCGTTAAAGCCCAACATCCCTCAAATACCCTCGATACAAGGAACATCACATGTCCAAGATTAAGGTCGCGAACCCTGTCGTAGAACTAGACGGCGATGAAATGACCCGGATCATGTGGGATTTCATCAAGAAAAAATTGATTCTGCCCTATTTGGATATTGATCTGAAATATTACGATCTGGGCATGCAGGCGCGTGATGACACGGACGACCAGATCACCATTGATGCGGCCCATGCGATCAAGAAATATGGCGTTGGTGTGAAATGCGCGACGATCACGCCGGATGAAGCACGGGTTGAGGAATTTGGCCTGAAAAAGATGTGGCGTTCCCCGAATGGGACGATCCGCAACATTTTGGGTGGTGTGATTTTCCGCGAACCGATCATTTGCAAGAACGTGCCGCGCCTTGTGCCGGGTTGGACACAACCGATTGTGGTGGGACGTCATGCTTACGGCGATCAATACCGCGCGACGGATTTTAAGTTTCCCGGTGCGGGCAAATTGACGATCAAATTTGTGGGCGCAGACGGCACCGAGATTGAGCACGAAGTCTTTGACGCGCCTGATTCCGGTGTCGTCATGGCAATGTACAACCTTGATAAATCCATCATCGATTTTGCCCGCGCCTCGATGAACTATGGTCTGACCAAAGGCTGGCCTGTGTATCTGTCCACCAAGAACACGATCCTTAAACAATACGACGGACGGTTCCTTGAACTGTTCCAACACATCTATGAGACTGAATTCCAAGAGAAATTTTCGCAAGCTGGCATCACGTATGAGCACCGCCTGATCGACGATATGGTCGCCTGTGCGATGAAATGGAACGGAGGCTATGTTTGGGCGTGCAAGAACTATGATGGCGATGTGCAGTCGGACACTGTGGCGCAGGGCTTTGGATCACTTGGGTTGATGACGTCGGTTTTGATGACCCCTGATGGGAACACGGTTGAGGCAGAGGCCGCGCATGGGACAGTAACACGTCACTACCGCCAGCATCAAAAAGGTGAAGAGACCTCAACCAACTCAATTGCGTCGATCTATGCGTGGACTGGCGGGCTCAAGCACCGCGGCAAGCTGGATGAAAATACTGAACTCACCCGCTTTGCTGAAACTTTGGAGAAAGTCGTCGTGGACACGGTTGAAAGTGGTCATATGACCAAAGATCTGGCGCTGCTGGTGGGGCCTGATCAAGGGTGGCTAACGACCATTGGGTTCTTGGAAAAAGTTGATGAGAACTTGAACAGGGCGCTCAAGGGCTGATGTGAAACTTTTGAAAAATATGTGAAAAAGGGACTGCGGTGGCGCGGTCCTTTTTTATAAAAAACCTGCGACGGAAATACCTGATTGCCGCGTTGAACAATAGATCAGTTGTTCAAGGCCACCATAATGTATGTTCCACGCCGCCTGTCCGTGCCATCTTTGCAGACCACGGGTTGTCCGATGATTTTTGTTCAGACACCAAATTGTGGTGGCGCATTTGTGGCGCAAACCTTTGGTCGCGCCTTTCAGGATTGCATTACGATGACGGACCCAAAAATGCGTGGCCATCCAACATTGCGGCGGTATCGTGTGGGGTTGAGCCGCCACAACTTGGACATCGCGGATTTTTATACATTCGACTTGGTGCGCAATCCCTGGCACTGGCATCAAAGCTGGTACAGTTTTGTGAAACAAGACACAGGCGGTATGCAGTCCGGCATGCCTGTTGAACACGCCTTGTTTCAAAACATCACTTTCCTCGAATATCTGCGTTGGTTGGACTGTCCCGGCATCACTGGATTGCGAAATCGCCATTACCTGCGAGAGATGTCAGAGTGGTTGATCGGCAGTGATGGTCAAATCGGCGTTGATCACGTGTTGCGCTACGAAACCCTGAACCAAGATTTGCATCGCCTAAGCGATACATACGGCCTGCGGCTCAACATGCCTCAAATACACTCTAAGGTGTTGTATTGTAACCCAAACTCTGATGTTTCCTATTGCACTGAAGGTATCGAAATTATCCGCAAACGCCATGCGCGTGATATTGCGTTATTTGGATATGTCTATGAGGATCAGGCGGCTTGTGAAACGGTATTTGGTTGAAACGGAACCACCTCGCACTCTGTCGGGCTGAATCGGCAAAAACTGCCCTTTGGAACTTCGATCCAATCCCCAAAGGCTGTGTCATAGGGTTCTGACACCACGGCCCAGCCCTGCCATTTTGCATTCCACTGATAGAACAGAGATGGTGCCAGATAATCAGAGGCATAGCGCACTGCATATAGTGTTTCACCATCTGACATAGCCGCAGCAAGACGCATGTGCGGGCCAATACCTGCCGCGCGTGATAGTGTTTCAAAATGCGCAACGGCGGTTTCCAAAGCCTGCTTTGGATCAGCTGTTAAGCCTAATCCACAGGTCACCAAAAACAACGCCTCGCTGTCGGTGGCACCTTTGCGGTGGGCATATAGATCATCGTTAATCAATGCTTCGGCGTGACGCCGAAACCCCTCAAATCCGCCAACTTGCCCATTGTGCATGAACGACCATTTGCCTTGCACAAAGGGATGACAATTGTTGCGGCTGGTGGCCGTCCCTGTTGAGGCACGCACATGTGCCATAAACAGACGCGCCTGCACCTGTTCTGCCAGTGATTTGAGGTTCGGGTCAGACCACGCAGGATAGACATCGCGGTATTGGCCGGGATTTGGGCGATCCCCGTACCACGCCACTCCAAACCCATCCGCATTGATTGCGGTTTTGCATTTTGATGCTTCTCTAGATTGGTGGATCAAAGAATGATCTGGCGCGGTCAATATCTCACTTAAATACAGCGGCTGGCCCTGCCATGCCGCCCAGCGACACATGTTTACTGACCCCGGTTGTGCGTGCGTGCATACAGCTTTGCGATGATGCCGCTTGCGGTTTTTTCACACAGACAGGGAATGAAGGCGTGGACCAGAGCGGCACCAGCGGCCGCAAACAACAGACCCGAAAATTTCAATGCAAAGGCCATATGTTCAAAGAATGTCTCGTCGACTTTTGCAGGGTGGTCCAGAAATACACGTGCGATCATGGTGGCTGTCCTTGTTGGCGTTGCTTGTTAAAGGCAATCTACGTCAGTTGAGGTGTGAAATTCTCCCAATGATCTGATGATCTGACTTGATATTGTGAAAATATCCCGAAATAATGCCCTTCATGTTGACAATTGATGATACAGACCGCCGCATCTTAGCGGAACTTCAACGCGACGCGGGCAAATCGTTGGATGCTTTGGGTGAGACGGTGAACTTGTCTCGCAATGCCTGCTGGCGTCGGATCCGCGCGTTAGAGGCCGCAGGCGTGATCAAAGGACGGGTGACGTTGCTGGACCCTGCAAAGCTTGGTCTGAGCTTGACCGTGTTTATGTTGATCCGCACCAATGCCCATGCGCCAGATTGGCTGGGTAAATTTTCAGCAGCCACCAAGGGAATGCCGGAAATCCTTGGCGTGTATCGGATGACCGGTGATCTGGATTATTTGATCCGCGCGCGGGTGGCGGATATGGCAGATTATGATCGCTTGTATCAAAACCTGATCCGCAAAGTCCCTTTGTCAGATGTCTCGGCCAGCTTTGTGATGGAAGAAATCAAAGAAACCACGCAGTTGCCACTATAGCTGCCTACATATCGAAAGGCGCACCATGCCCGCTTATCTGATCCTCGCATTGGCAGTTCTGGCCGAAACGATTGGCACAACTGCCCTACAGGCGTCACAGCAATTCACACGTCTTTGGCCCTCCGTCTTGGTGGTGGTTGCTTATGCGGTGTCGTTTTACCTATTGTCGATGACCCTCAAGGTGATGCCCGTTGGCATAGTCTATGCATTATGGTCAGGGCTTGGAATTATCCTGATCGCCTGCATTGGATTTGCAGTATTTGGTCAACGGCTTGATCTGCCTGCCCTGTTGGGGTTGGCGATGATTATTGCCGGAATTGCAGTGATCCACCTGTTTTCCAACTCTACAACGCATTGAAGTCCGCCAAATTTGTGACATCGCGGCCCACTCAATAAGACTGTTTGGCTTTTTTACTGGCCTTTGCTGCGTGTGCACGGTATGGGCGCGACAATTCCCTGAAAAAGGCTGATCCAATGGACATGCGCAACATCGCAATCATCGCTCACGTTGACCACGGTAAAACAACGCTGGTAGATGAATTGCTGAAACAATCCGGTACCTACCGTGACAACCAGGCGACGACAGAACGCGCCATGGACAGCAATGATCTTGAGCGCGAACGCGGCATCACGATCTTTGCAAAACCAACATCTGTTGAATGGAAAGGCGTGCGCATCAATATCGTTGACACGCCCGGCCACGCGGATTTTGGGGGCGAAGTTGAACGCATCCTGTCGATGGTTGACGGTGTTGTTCTGCTGGTGGATGCGGCCGAAGGCCCGATGCCACAGACTAAATTTGTGACCTCCAAGGCGCTTGCGCTGGGTCTGCGCCCAATTGTGGTGCTGAATAAAGTTGATAAAACCGACGCCGAACCTGATCGCGCGCTGGATGAATGTTTTGATCTGTTTGCCAACCTTGGCGCAGACGACGACCAGCTTGATTTCCCATCCATGTATGCCTCTGGCCGTAATGGCTGGGCTGATATGGAACTTGATGGCCCACGCAAGGATTTGTCAGCACTGTTTGATCTGATTGTTGAGCACGTGAAGGCGCCAAAGCAGATGGCCGATATCGACAAGCCATTTACCATGCTGGCCACCACATTGGGCGCAGATGCGTTTATTGGTCGTATGCTGACAGGTCGTGTTGAAACCGGTCAACTGAAGGCCGGTGAGCAGGTCAAAGCGCTGTCACGTGACGGCACATTGATCGAAAACTTCCGTGTGACCAAGATCACAGCCTTTCGTGGGTTGAGCCAACAAGCCATTGATGTGGCCGAAGCGGGCGACATCGTGTCCATCGCAGGCATGTCCAAAGCCACCGTTGCTGACAGTATCGTGGCAACATCTGTGAACACCGCCCTGCCTGCGCAGCCGATTGATCCGCCCACGATTACAGTTACCTTTGGCATTAACGACAGCCCACTGGCGGGGCGTGATGGCAAAAAAGTACAGTCACGCGTGATCCGTGAACGTTTGATGAAAGAAGCAGAATCAAACGTTGCGATCAAGATCAGCGACACGCCGGGCGGTGAAGCGTTTGAAGTTGCAGGTCGCGGCGAACTCCAGATGGGTGTTTTGATCGAAAACATGCGCCGCGAAGGCTTTGAATTGTCTATTTCGCGCCCACAAGTATTGTTCCGCGACATCGACGGTGTGCGTCATGAGCCAATCGAAGAGGCCACCATTGACGTGGATGACGAATACTCAGGTGCCGTCATCGAAAAGATCACCGGCACCCGCAAGGGTGAGTTGATCGAGATGAAACCAGCAGGTGCCGGAAAAACGCGCATCGTCGCCTTGGTGCCTTCACGTGGCTTGATCGGCTATCACGGCGAATTCCTAACCGACACACGCGGCACAGGCGTTTTGAACCGCGTGTTCCATGATTGGGCACCGCACAAAGGTGCGATCCCGGGCCGTCGTGCAGGTGTTCTGATTTCAATGGAAA
The DNA here is from genome assembly GCA_049794015.1 of Sulfitobacter sp. Lineage (GTDB taxonomy): Bacteria > Pseudomonadota > Alphaproteobacteria > Rhodobacterales > Rhodobacteraceae > Sulfitobacter. The sequence continues at coordinate 36,989 of JBARCK010000075.1, forward strand.
ACGGAACGGCTGTATCTTACGCGCTGTGGAAGCTTGAAGACCGCGGTAAGTTCTTTATTGGTGCGCAAACCGACGTCTATCAAGGCATGATCATTGGCGAACACAGCCGTGAGAACGATTTGGAAGTGAACCCGTTGAAGGGTAAACAACTGACCAACGTGCGTGCTTCTGGTACAGATGAAGCTGTCCGTTTGACCACGCCTGTTACGTTGTCGCTGGAACAGGCAATTGCCTATGTTGATGATGATGAATTGGTTGAAGTCACGCCAAATGCGATCCGTCTGCGCAAGCGTTATCTGGACCCGCATGAGCGTAAGCGGATGTCTAAGGCAAGCTGATTTTAGCACAATATGTACAGAAAAGGCCGACCGCTTTGACGCGATCGGCCTTTTTTCTTGTTGGGATGTTAAATCAAAAAAATCGTGGCGTTATTCGCTGGTCTCAATGATCATCAGTTCACGTTCCGATGCGCCACGTGCATGACTTAAGGCCGCCTGATAAGTATCTGAATGATAGCACTTTTCAGCCGTTTCAACATCAGGAAAACGCGCCACAACATTACGTGGACGTTCTTTGCCTTCTAGCTGAACAAAACGTCCGCCCCGCGCAATGAATTCACCGCCGTGTTCGGCAATGGCGATTGTCGCACCTGCTGCGTATTTTTTATACGCCTCTTCATCCGTCACGGTGACATGTGCAATCCAAAGTGCGCCCATTGGTTATCCTTTCAATACATTTTCAGCAGCCGCGATAGCTGCATCGGCATTGTCGGCACTTGGCCCGCCGCCTTGTGCCATGTCAGGGCGACCGCCGCCGCCCTTGCCGCCCAATTCAACCACCGCTGCCTTAAGCAGATCAACGGCAGAAATACGTGATGTTAGATCTTGGGTAACCCCAGCTGCAATCGCAGCTTTGCCTCCGGCATCTGCAATCAACAGAACCGCACCAGAGCCAAGCTTTGTCTTATGCTCGTCAATCAATGCGGGCAAATCCTTGCCAGTCACACCGCTGAGAACTTGTGCGATGAACTTCACCCCCCCAATTTCGCGTGCCTCTGCCGGGGCAGCACTGCCACCTGACATCGCCAATTCACGGCGTAATTGTGCGACCTCGTTGCTGAGTGCCTTGCGTTCATCCATCAAGGCGCGCACCCGGTCTGGCACATCTGTGGTCGATGTTTTCAGGGTCTCTGCAACCTTTGACAGCGCAGATTGCTGATCGCGCAGCCATGCCATTGCTTCGGCCCCGGTCAGGGCTTCGATGCGGCGCACACCAGAACTGCTGGCGCTATCACCCAACAAAACAAAGGCACCAATGTCACCGGTTTGACGCACATGTGTGCCACCGCAGAGTTCAAGCGAATAGGTCGCCTTGTCGCTGCCTTTGCCAGACCCGTCTTGACGGCCCATCGATACAACGCGCACCTCGTCGCCGTATTTTTCACCAAATAGTGCCTGCGCGCCAAGAGCGCGGGCATCATCGGGTGTCATGATACGGGTTTCTACCGGTGCATTCTGGCGGATATAGGCGTTCACCTCTGCTTCAACGCGGGTCAGTTCATCACCACTCATCGCTTTGGTGTGGCTGAAATCAAAGCGCAACCGATCAGCGGCGTTTAACGATCCACGTTGGGCAACGTGATCGCCCAAGGCACCGCGCAAGGCCTCGTGCAACAGGTGCGTAGCAGAGTGGTTGGCCCGGATTGAAGTGCGGCGGGTGTGATCAACAGTCAGTACAGCGTTTTGGCCGGGTTGAATGTCACCTTCAATCACGGTGCCGATATGGGCAAACACGCCCGCCGTTTTGCGGGTATCAGTTACATTAACAATACCAGTGCCGGTTTTGATGACACCCGTGTCACCAACCTGCCCGCCAGATTCTGCATAGAACGGCGTTTGGTTCAGCGCGATTTGCACGTTGTCGCCTTTGGTTGCACCCGTGACGATGGCCCCGTCTTTGATGATTGCAGCCACCTGCCCTTCGGCAACTTCGGTATCGTACCCAAGAAAATCCGTGGTCCCGTGTTTGTCAGCGATATCGAACCACACAGTTGCGTCCGCCGCCTCACCAGAGCCGGACCACGCCGCGCGGGCCTTGGCCTTTTGGGCCTCCATCGCTGTGTCAAACCCATCAGTGTCAACACCACGCCCCTGTTCGCGCAGCGCGTCTTGGGTCAAATCAAGCGGGAAACCAAACGTGTCATACAGCTTGAAAGCCGCGTCGCCGGGCAAGTTTGCGTCCGCAGGCAAAGCACTGACCTCATCCGCCAAAAGCTTGAGACCACGTTCCAGCGTTTGCTTGAAACGGGTTTCTTCAAGTTCCAGTGTTTCGGTGACCAACGCCTGCGCGCGGCCAAGTTCAGGATAGGCAGAGCCCATCTGCTGGACCAATGCCGGCACCAATTTGTGCATCAATGGATCCGTGGCCCCAAGTAAATGCGCATGACGCATGGCGCGCCGCATGATCCGGCGCAGAACATACCCACGCCCGTCATTGGCAGGCATCACGCCATCCGCGATCAGAAAAGATGTAGAGCGCAGGTGATCCGCAATGACCCGGTGGTGCACATTTCCGTCACCAAAGGGATCAACGTTCAAAGCATGCCCGCTGGCCTCGATCAGGCTGCGGAACAGGTCAGTTTCGTAGTTATCATGCTGGCCTTGCAGCAGGGCACCGATGCGTTCCAGCCCCATACCCGTGTCAATCGACTGCATCTCTAGCGGGCGCATCGTGCCATCAGCGAACTGTTCGTTCTGCATGAAAACGATGTTCCAGATTTCGATGAAACGATCGCCGTCCTCGTCCGGGCTGCCGGGGGGACCACCGGGGATGTGATCACCGTGGTCATAGAAAATTTCTGTGCATGGACCACACGGCCCCGTTGGTCCCATGCGCCAGAAATTATCATCTGTCGGGATGCGAATGATGCGTTCATCCGGCAGGTTTGCGACTTTTTTCCAAATTTCGGCCGCTTCATCATCCGTGTGGTACACTGTGACCAACAGACGCGATGCGTCGATACCAAAGTCCTTGGTCAACAATTCCCAAGCAAATGCGATGGCTTCCGCTTTGAAGTAGTCCCCAAAGCTAAAGTTGCCCAACATCTCAAAGAATGTGTGATGGCGCGCGGTGTACCCAACATTGTCCAGATCGTTGTGCTTGCCGCCTGCGCGCACACATTTCTGGCTGGTGGTGGCACGGTTGTAATCACGTGTTTCTAACCCGGTGAACAGGTTTTTGAATTGCACCATGCCGGAATTTGCGAACATCAATGTCGGATCATTGCGCGGCACCAGCGGGCCAGAGGCCTGTACGGAATGGCCCTGATTGCCAAAATAGGACAAAAAGGTGGATCGGATATCGTTAAGCGTCTTCATGTCTGGGCCTTCCGGGGCAAATGTCTGGTTTCAAATACCTCTGTGCCCGCGCGCTGTCCACAGCTTGACCCATGAAAAAAGGCACCCCGCGCCGGGATGCCCTTTGATCAAATTCTAAATAACGCAAGGCGACGTGGATTGGTCGACCTGATTGCGCCTAAGCTTCAAGAATATCAATGTCGTCTTTTTCAGAGCCATCAAAATCCAATCCATGCGCGGCACGAATTTTATCCTCGATATCATGCGCCATGGTTGCATGTTCTTTCAGGAATTCTTTGGCCTTTTCACGGCCTTGGCCAATGCGTTCATCGCCATAGCTGAACCATGATCCGGATTTGTCCACGACGCCAACTTTGACACCAAGATCCAGCAATTCACCCATCTTTGAGATGCCTTCGCCGTACATGATGTCAAATTCAACCTGCTTGAACGGCGCCGCAACTTTGTTTTTGACAACCTTCACACGGGTCGCGTTGCCAACAACTTCATCGCGGTCCTTGAGCGCGCCAATGCGGCGAATATCAAGGCGAACCGAGGAATAAAATTTTAATGCGTTACCGCCAGATGTTGTCTCGGGCGAACCGAACATAACACCAATTTTCATCCGGATTTGGTTGATGAAAATAACCATACAATTTGAGCGGCTGATCGAACCTGTCAGCTTGCGCATGGCTTGGCTCATCAGACGGGCCTGAACGCCGACGCTGCTGTCGCCCATATCACCTTCAAGTTCTGACTTGGGTGTCAAAGCCGCAACAGAATCGACAACAACCATATTCACCGCGCCAGAACGCACCAGCGTATCGGTGATCTCAAGCGCCTGTTCACCCGTGTCGGGCTGCGAGATTAGCAATTCGTCAATGTCGATGCCCAGTTTGCGGGCATATTGTGGGTCCAGCGCATGTTCCGCGTCCACAAAGGCACAGACGCCGCCAGCCTTTTGCTGTTCTGCGATACAATGCAGTGTCAGCGTTGTTTTACCGGAGGATTCCGGGCCGTAAATTTCGATGATGCGCCCCATCGGCAAACCACCGATGCCAAGGGCGATATCAAGCCCAAGTGAGCCGGTAGAACTGGCCCGAATGTCCTGAATGGCCCCTTCGGCACCCAGCTTCATGATAGAGCCTTTGCCGAACTGACGTTCGATTTGCGCCAATGCGCTGTCGAGCGCCTTTTGCTTTTCCGCGGTTTTTTTGCTGTCCATTGTCAAAAGATCTGCCGTTGCCATTTTGCCTATTCCCTTAGTGTCACAGTGTACCGTCCGCTACAATCGCTGATGGGCTGCTGATTTTTGTTCCGCTAATGTTCTTATGAGATCAAAAGCAGAACATTTCAATCAATTTATTTCATTCCCTATCTTTTTCCCATCAAGGTTAAGAAGTAGTTTACGGTAGTGAATGATATGGTTTTGATCCGGGAGTAACCTTTAGGTGCTTGTTTTCTTTAAAGAACGTCTGGCGTTTTTGTCTGTGCCAAAAACCGGTACCACCGCATATGAGGCGGCGTTGGCCCCGCGTGCCGATATGGTGATTTCAGAACCACCAATGCTGAAACATGCCCCCGTCTATCGCTACAACCGATTCATTCGCCCCATGTTCCTCAAGGTTTGTGATGCAGAACTGGAACTGATGGCGGTGATGCGTGAACCGATTTCATGGTTGGGCAGTTGGTATCGCTATCGCCAGCGCCCGTTCATGCAGGGCAAACCCAACAGCACCTTTGGGATCAGTTTTGATGACTTTATACTGGCCTATATGAAAGGTGACAAACCGGGCTTTGCGGATGTGGGCAGTCAGTTAAATTTTATGAAAAGCCAACCAAACGGTACAGGCATCACGCATTATTTCAGGTATGAGGATCAGCCAAAGTTACAGGCGTTTTTGAAAGAACGACTTGACGTTGATCTTAACCTTACCCGTGAAAATGTGTCACCGCAGATGCAGTTGGACCTGTCCCCGGACGTTGAAACCCGTTTTAGGCGTAAGTTTGGGGATGAATTTGCACTGTATGAAAGCATCAGCTGATCTAGTGTAATTGGCGATGCACCGTGTCCGTGAGGTCGTTTAGCGAAAATGGCTTGGGCAAAAATACGGAATTGGGGATTTTTGTTTGCTCTTCCCCAAAACTGTCTTCGGCGTATCCTGACACAAACACCACCCGCACGCCGGGCCGGTTTTTTAAGGCCTCTTTAACCCAACTGGGGCCATCCATACCGGGCATCACCACATCAGTGACAAACACGTCGATGTTGAGGCTTTCATCTTCTAGCGTTTTTAAGGCTGCTTCGGCGGAATCTGCTTCCAATACGGTATACCCACGCAACCGCAGGGCGCGGCTGGCAAATGCCCGCACGGGTGCCTCGTCTTCGACCAAGAGGATGACACCATCGTCGTGTTTGGGCGTGACGCGCGGTTCTTTTTTCACAACCGGGGTCTGCACAGTGGGCTGCACCTCAAGAACCGGGAAATAAAGGATAAATGACGTTCCAGTCCCAACGGTAGAATCGACAAAGATAAAGCCACCTGTCTGTTTCACGATGCCGTAAGCCGTTGACAGGCCAAGCCCGGTTCCTTCGCCTGTGCGTTTGGTGGTGAAAAACGGCTCAAAGACTTTTTGCAACTTGTCCGGTGCGATACCTGCACCGTCATCACAGACCTGCACTGTCACATATTGCCCCGCAGGCACTGTGACCCGGTCGCGGGTGAGTGGTTCAGATAACGTCGTACATTCCGTGATAATCCTGATTTCGCCGCCCGCTGGCATCGCATCGCGCGCATTGACAACGAGGTTCATCAACACCTGTTCCAATTGGCGTTTATCTGCGCGGATTGGTTGCAGCACCGGATCATGGCTTAGGGTCAGGGTTACTTTTTCACCGACAAGACGGTTCAGCAGATGGGTCAAGTCAGCCAAGGTGTCGCGCATATCAAGGGTTTCGGGCCTGAGTGTTTGTTTACGTGAAAATGCCAGCAATTGCCCAACCAAGGCAGCGGCACGATTGGCGTTTTGATTGATCTGCGTCAGGTCTGCGTAATCGGGATCACCTTGATCATGGCGCAACAACAGCAGGTCACAATGGCCTGAAATAGCTGTCAAGAGATTGTTAAAATCATGTGCCACACCACCGGCAAGTTGACCGATCGCTTGCATCTTTTGACTTTGCACAAACTGCGCCTCAAGCGATTTAAGTTCTGTCGCGTCATGCAAAACCGCGATCAAAGACGGCACGCCCTCTTCTGTGATCCGGTTCAAGGTTACCTGCACAAATACTTCGCGGTCCGTGCGTGTCAGGCGTAAAAACTCTGATTTTTGGACCATTCGCCCAGCCAAGGTGTCGTTTAACCAATCCGTAATCGACCTGCCCAGCCCCTCCATCAAATGGGACAGGTGGATGTTTTCGGTCAATGATACGCCAATCAATTTGGCTGCCATGCGGTTAAACGATTGCACCGCACCATCTGGGGCAACTTTTATCATTGGGACAGGAAGGTCTTGGAATACTTGCCATCCCTGCCCCGCATCTTGACCCGAGGGTGCAGGCAAAAGGTACATTGCCCTGCGGCCTGCGCCTGCCGCAACTTCGGCGGCAATCGCAGTCTTGGGCCCATCTGCGGTGCTGATCTCGCAAGGGATACCTGGTGCCACGGGCAGTGAGGTGAACACACGGTCCAAAGACTTGATCCGTCCACCCGTCAATTTCAGGGCCGCATCATTCATGAATAAAATGGCATCACCACGCCCGACCATCAGCATCGGCAGTTGATGTCCCTCAGCGCCCGAGCGCGGCGTGTGACGTTCTGCGACCTGTTCAATGCGCCAGATATAGGCGTCGTCTAACATTTCATGCACCGAAAGCCGAATATGCCCTGCCCGGGTGACAATATCCTCTTGGGCGGAACCGATTGTATTTGCTTTGGTTTGCAGGCGAAAAACGATACCGGCAGGATTGGCAAAATCTGCGTCCAACGCGGCGGCCAATGTTTGGTGATCCCTAACTTTGAAACGCTTATTTGCGGCACTGTTGCGCGACATGATAAGGCCATCGCGGTCCGCCACAAAACTGGGTGTGGCGTCTTTTGCAATGAAATCAGACACGATATCCATTGCGTTTATCTGCTTTCTGGCGCGCAGGTTGGATATACATATCGTCAGACCCGCGATGCAAAGCAGCGTTGCTGTTGCCGTAAATAGCCCAAGGGACATCATCCGGTTTGGTGCCAAAAGCCCAAAAATCCCTAACACAAGCGCCATTAAGAACAGGGTTCTTGTGCGCCCGCCTGATTGTTTTGGGTTCGATGTCGCCGGAAGGCGATCAGCCGTTTTCTCGGTCTTGTCCTGCAAAGCGGTCCCCGATGTCTGCGAATCGTACCAACAGTTACGCGCATCAAGAGTTAAGCAGCGTTTAACCAAGGTCGATTTTGATCAAGATTGCTTTGCACGTTTTAGTTGAGTATGGGCAGAGTTACGCTCGGGTCAAGTGTGCTGTGAAAAAACCATCGCCATGATCATCAACATTGTAGCGTTTTGAAAACGTACATTTCCAATCGGCATGACGGGCCAGAAAGGCCTCTACCCGGTCTTCGTTTTCTACTTTGAACAGTGAACAGGTTGCATAGGCCAAGGTGCCCGAGTGTTCAGTCAACCGGGCAGCCTGATCCAGAATGTCGTCTTGGATTTGTGTCAGTGCCGCCAAACGGTCTGGCGTCAACGTCCATTTCCCCTCTGCCGCGCGGCGCCATGCACCGGACCCTGAACAGGGCGCGTCACACAAAACAACGTCAAACGGCGCATTGGCCGCCAGATCATCCGTTTCGAGCTGCACAATCCCTGCCGCAGCGCGTTCTGTACGCGTTGGCAGGTCTGCCATGCGCCCCGCATCAATATCATGGGCAAACACTTTGCGGGTGTCATCCATGGCTAATGCCAAGGCTTTTCCGCCCCCGCCTGTGCAATAATCAAGTACCTTACCGCCGGGGGTAAGTGCGGCAACGACCGCTTGGCTGGCAGCGTCCTGTAGTTCAACGTAACCTTCTGTATAGGCTTGTGAATTACGGATTTTTCGCGCGCCTTCGGTGACGGTCAAGGCCGATCCGGCAAGCGGGTTTTCAGTTGTTTCAATACCTTGCTCGGACAACATGCTTTGGGCGCGGCCAAGGTTCGTTTTGGCAAGGTTGACGCGCAAGGTGATAGGTGCGCGGCGTTGTAAGGCCTGCGCGTTTTGCCCGGCCTCATCGCCTAGTGAATCTTGAAAATGCGGGATCACCCAATCGGGCATATTCCACAGCGTTTCGGGATCTGTTGGGGCGGCAGGAAAGTCGGCCTCGGCTTCGCTTAAGGGCGCGGGCGCATGGCCTTGGGCGTTGAAAAGAGTTTCAATTTCAACGCCCTGTTCGTGCAGCAGGCCAATCATCAACGCACGGGCATTATCAGATCGCCCATAATGCGCTGCGGTTTTACGCGACCGTAGCACATCAAACACGTGATCGCGGATCGCGGCACGATCTTTGGAGCCTGCAAATCTGCTGCGCCGCGCCCAACGTGTCAGCGCTTGTTCAGCAGCAAGGCCACCTGCCATATCGTCCAGCACTTCGATGGCCGCGGATATGCGTGCACCCGGGGTCACGGTGCCATCTCAACATGAAAGGTGTCTCTTACTGCATTGATTAACATCAATTATCCTGCTCGGTAATTTGGGCTTTCGCGGGTGATTTGCACATCATGCACATGGCTTTCTTTCAACCCGGCACCCGTGATTTTCACAAAGGTGCAATTTTTGCGCATCTCAGCTACGGTGGCGCATCCGGTATAACCCATCGCAGCACGCAAACCGCCAACCATCTGGTGCACCACGGCGGCGGCACTGCCTTTGTAGGCCACCTGCCCTTCGATGCCTTCTGGCACAAGTTTGTCGCTAGCTGCGTCTTTTTGGAAATACCGATCCGCTGACCCGCTGGCCATCGCACCTAGGCTGCCCATGCCACGATAGCTTTTGAAACTGCGGCCCTGATACAGAATCACATCACCGGGGGATTCGTCTGTCCCGGCAATCATCGAACCGACCATCGCGCAGGATGCGCCTGCGGCGATGGCTTTGGCAAAATCACCGGAAAACTTGATACCACCGTCCGCAATGACCGGGATATCCCCAGCCGCAATGGCGCAATCCATGATCGCGGTCAGCTGTGGGACGCCGACGCCGGCCACCATACGAGTAGTGCAAATAGATCCGGGACCAATGCCCACTTTGACAGCATCCGCGCCCGCATCAATCAACGCACGTGTGGCATCACCTGTCGCGACGTTACCTGCCACAACCTGCACATTGTTGCTGAGGGTCTTGGCACGTTCTACAGCGCGTGCCACGCCTTCGGAATGGCCATGGGCGGTGTCGATCACGATCATATCAACACCTGCATCCACTAGCGCCTGAGACCGTTCAAAGCCCGCATCCCCGACGGTGGTGGCAGCGGCCACACGCAAACGGCCAAGCTCATCTTTGCAGGCTGTAGGGTTCAGAACCGCTTGTTCGGTATCTTTGAGTGTCAGAAGCCCTGTGAGTTTACCTTTCTTATCGGTGATCAATAGCTTTTCAATCCGACGCGCCTTCATCAGGCTGATTGCTTCGTCGCGGTCTGCGGGTTCGTGCAGGATCGCGAGGTTGTCCGTCGACATCATCGCCTTGACGGGCGTGCGGTCGTCAGAGGCAAAGCGCATGTCACGGTTGGTGACAATGCCCACAACGCGACCGTTTTCATCGACAACCGGAAAACCCGTGACGTTATAGCGGTCTTGCAAGGCTTTGGCATCAGCGAGCGTTTGATTGGCGGTGAGCGTGATTGGGCTGTAAACAATACCGCTTTCAAAACGTTTGACGCGACGCACCTCGCGGGCCTGTTCTTCGACTGTTAAGTTGCGGTGGATCACACCCATGCCGCCCGCTTGTGCCATGGCAATCGCCATCCGCCCCTCTGTCACTGTGTCCATAGCCGAGCTGAGCAAAGGGATGTTCAGCGCAATGGATTTGGTGACAAATGTGCGTGTATCTGCGGTCGAGGGCAGCACCGAGGACGCGCCCGGAACCAGTAGTACATCATCAAAGGTGAGTGCCTCACGAATCTCCATCATCGACCTCCGGGTCATAATAAAAAATTGGGTTCATTTGGCGGTTTGCTATTTCATGGATGCGTCGGGATGCCAAGGGCCATTGGCATGTTTTAGGGGGGCGGTGACAGCGTCTGTTCGTGTCGTTCAATTATAGCCCAGGTTCAGGGCGTTGCATCAATCCTAAACAGGGTCGTATAAGAGAGCGAGGTCTAGCCTCTAATTTGTCTGGAAATATCATTTGCGCCGCGCAACGTGCATCAAGTAGCAGACGGAGTATTGCCAATGTCGGGTCCTGACTTTTTTATCTTGGGTGCGATGAAAAGCGGGACAACCACGTTGTTCGATATTATTGGGCAGCACCCACAGGTCTGTTCCCCCGTGACCAAAGAACTGCACTATTATAACAACAAGCGCTATGGGGACTGGAATCTAGATAAATACAGGTCAATGTTCCCTGAAAAACCGCCGGGCTGCATTTCTGGCGAGGCCACGCCGTTTTATTTGCGTCACCAACACGCCCCAAAATGGGTCTTTCAGGATTTTCCGAACGCAAAACTTTTGGCGATCCTGCGTAACCCCACAGATCGCGCCTATTCTCACTACCAACAGCGCTTTGCAAAGGGCAAAGAAACAGAACCCCTGCTTGATCTGGTCCAGCGCGAAGATGCAGACATGGCAGACGAATGGCAGGCATTCAAAAACAGCGAAGCCCATAGGTTCAATGCAGGCAAAAGTGGCCCTACCTTTTTATCTCGGGGGCGATACGCCGAGCAAATACAAAACTGGACCACGTGTTTTCCGCCAGATCGTCTGCACGTCCTGCTTACCGAAGATTTGATCACAGCCCCAGAGCAGGCAATCGCAAAGGTGTTTGATCACTTGGGATTGCCGCCCGCCAATGTTGAATGTGCCACACATTCACACAAGGGACAGTATACCGAGATGCCACAGGAAACGCGCGCATGGTTGGATGCATATTTCGCCCCGTACAACGCCACACTTGCCAAAGTACTGGGGCGTCGCCTGCCGTGGAATACGACCGCGCAATAGACGTTTGCGACACCCCTTGGACAGCTTGCAGAGCGTAACATTTACTGCCAGAACTTACGCCATCAAAGACATGTCCTGCGCAGCATTAACGCAGTGCATGCCTTTTGGCTGACATTAGGAATTCTTTAGAATGGAATTTACGAAAACCGAGGCTCATTTGCCAGATTGCTGCCGCCTTAAGTTAGATTTGGGTGCGTATGAATTTGGTCAATATATGGCCAACGACGTCGTTATGGGCTCCGTCGCCCCGACGGTAAAATCGCCCGAAACGCGGATGAGCCAAGATCCTAAAGTCGATATTTCAAAGTCCGATATCATACACAACGATTGGGAAAACCAAGCCTTGTATGAAGAATGGCCCGAAATGCAAAAAATTCTTAAGGCATTGCCCAATTGCGGCATCGAAAAAGCTCACATTCGCACATTTCCGCCTGGGCGCAGGCTTAAGATTCACCGCGATGGATACAATGCCAAAGGCGAGCCGCAAGGCCAGTTTGACATGTTCAACCGGACCATGCGTATCCACGTCGCGCTACAGACAAACCCCAAATGCCACATGTATGCCGAAGGCAAATTCTATCATATGGCGGTTGGAGAGGTTTGGATGCTGAACAACTTTGCCAATCACTCAATGCTGAATTTGAGTGAGACAGAATACCGCGTTCATCTGGTTGTTGATTTAAAGCCAAGCCAAGATATGATGGATTTGGTTGACGCATCTGAAAAAAATCTGGGCTTTGTCGATGCGGAACTACTTGCACAAATAACTTAAGCGCTTCAGGTGAGAAATGGTGCAACACGTCAAAGGTGACGTGCGGACCCTTTCGGTCACGGTAAGGTAGATAAAAATGAGCAACGATCCACTGGTGATTTTCACCCCCTCTGGCAAGCGCGGGCATTTTGCCGTGGGCACACCAATTTTGACGGCTGCACGTCAGTTGGGGGTTGATCTGGATTCGGTCTGTGGCGGGCGCGGGATTTGTTCCAAGTGCCAGATCACGCCAAGTTACGGCGAATTCTCAAAGCACAAAGTCACCGTGCGCGATGATGCGTTGTCTGAATGGAATTCGGTTGAACAGCGTTACAAGGACAAACGTGGGTTAATCGACGGGCGCCGTTTGGGGTGTCAGGCTGCGGTTCAAGGTGATGTGGTGATCGATGTGCCACCGGAAAGCCAGGTGCACAAACAGGTTGTGCGCAAACGCGCAGAGGCGCGCGACATTGTGCTGAACCCATCAACCAAGCTGTTTTACGTTGAGGTGGCTGAGCCTGACATGCACGATCCGTCAGGTGATTTGGAACGGTTGCGCGATGCGTTGCAAAATCAATGGAAGTTGGAAAAGGTGCACGCCGACTTGCACATTCTGCAATTGATGCAGCCGATTTTGCGCAAGGGCAATTGGAAGGTCACTGTGGCCGTGCATTTGGGGGACGCGGAAAACCCACCCCGGATCATGCACATCTGGCCGGGATATTATGAGGGCACCGTTTACGGGCTGGCCGTTGATCTGGGGTCTACGACCATTGCCGCCCATCTATGTGATCTGCAAACCGGTGAAGTTGTGGCATCATCTGGTGTGATGAACCCGCAAATCCGCTTTGGTGAGGATTTGATGAGCCGGGTCAGCTATTCCATGATGAACGCAACGGGTGCTGCCGAAATGACCCGCGCGGTGCGTGAGGGCATGAATGGGCTGTTCTCGCAGATTGCAACTGAAGGTGAGATTGACAAGAACCTGATCGTGGATGCGGTATTTGTTTGTAATCCGGTTATGCATCACTTGTTTTTGGGCATTGATCCCTTTGAGTTGGGACAGGCGCCCTTTGCCCTGACCACATCCAATTCCATGCGCCTGCGCGCGGATGATCTAGACCTCAACATCCATCCGTCCGCACGGGTTTATCTGTTGCCTTGCATTGCGGGTCACGTCGGTGCGGATGCGGCTGCGGTTGCGCTAAGCGAGGCGCCAGACAAATCCGAAGATCTGGTTTTGGTGGTGGATGTCGGCACCAATGCGGAAATTTTACTGGGCAACAAGGACAAGGTCTTGGCCTGTTCCTCACCTACTGGCCCTGCATTTGAGGGCGCGCAAATTTCATCTGGCCAACGCGCAGCCCCAGGTGCCATCGAACGTGTCGAGATTGATCCCGTGACAAAGATCGCGCGCTTTAAGGTGATCGGATCGGACCTGTGGTCCACTGAGAATGGGTTTGATGACGCCATCGCCACCACAGGCGTGACGGGTATTTGCGGGTCAGGCATCATCGAGATGGTTGCGGAAATGCGCGTGCACGGGATTGTTGATGCGCCCGGCCTAATCGGCACCGCTGAACAGACCGGATCAGCCAATGTGTTTGAGGATGGGCGCACCAATTCATATCTGATCTATGATGGGACCGCTGTGGGTGGCCCGAAAATCACTGTGACCAACCGCGATATCCGCGAAATCCAGATGGCCAAGGCCGCACTTTATTCAGGTGCACGGCTGCTGATGGATAAATTTGGCGTTGATCATGTGGACCGTGTGGTCCTCGCCGGGGCCTTTGGCGCGCATATATCACCTAAACATGCGATGATCTTGGGGATGATCCCGGATGTGCCGCTGGACAAGGTCACATCGGCGGGCAACGCAGCGGGCACAGGTGCGCGGATTGCGTTGCTTAATACCGATGCGCGTGCAGAGATCGAAGAAACCGTGCGTGCCATTCACAAGATCGAAACCGCGATCGAGCCGCGTTTTCAAGAGCATTTTGTCAACGCCTCTGCGATCCCCAATGCGGTTGAACCCTTCCCCATTTTGAATTCCATCGTCACGCTGCCGACAGCAACGTTTAATACAGGCGGCGGTGGTGATGGTGCTGCGGGTGGACGCAGACGTCGGCGGGGTTGAAAGATGAATAAGCCAGTTAATGAGGATCAAAAAACGTTTTGGAGCAATGCTGCTGGCCCAAAATGGCTGCATTTTGAGGCGGGTCTAGATCATCTTATGCAACCTGTGCTGGACGGCGTGTTTGCGCGTGCTGATATTCAGGCGGATGATCATGTGCTCGACATCGGGTGTGGCACCGGGGCGAGTGCGGTGCAACTTGGTGGGCTGGTTAAAGATCGTGGGCGTGTATTGGGTGCTGATATCTCTGGCCCAATGCTGGCGCGGGCTGCGACGCGCGCGCAAGATTTGGACCACGTCAGTTTTGTTGAGGCCGACGCGCAAGAACATCGCTTTGAAGAGGCTACCTTTGACCATTTGGTGTCACGCTTTGGCGTTATGTTTTTCGGGGACCCGGTTGCGGCTTTTGCCAATATGGCACGTGCCTTGAAATCAGATGGGCGCGTCACCTTTGGATCATGGGGGCAAATTCAGTCCAATCCATTCTTTACTTTTGCCGCTCAAGCGGCGCGGACCATCATTGGTGCACCGCCCAAGGTCGACCCTGATTTGCCGGGCCCCTTTGCCTTTCGCGATCCCGCACGCGTATTGGAAATATTAGCGCAGGCGGGACTGCATGATGCGCAATGCGATACCGCTGAGGTGATGCTGACACCACGCGGCAACCTCGCTGATTTTGCTGATATGGTGCTGAGTATTGGCCCTTCGGACGCAGCAATCACCCATTTTAACGCTGATCCAGATCAAGTCGCGGCACTGCGCGAGATGTTGCAAGACATCTACGCCCAGTTTGATGGCCCCGAAGGCCTGCGCATTCCTGCCGAGATTAACTTTTTCACCGCACGCAAGGCATAGCCCATGGTGCATTCCCTGTTTGCGTCTTGACGCACGCCCGACCCCGACATATCTGACCAATAGGCGCGCGGGTATGGTGAAAAGGTATCACGGCAGCTTCCCAAGCTTTAGTTACGAGTTCGATTCTCGTTACCCGCTCCACGACTTCAAGATATTAATAGCCAGCGCCACAAAGGCGAAAAGTGGGTTCAATCGGGATTGCGGAATTTCAGGTAATCTTGCTTGGGTATCCTCACGATACCTTTGATCCCAAGCTCGATTTTACTTTGTTCATCCAACTCAGCAATCGCGCCCTCTAGGGCGTGGAAAATGAGATCAGCGTCGTTGCCCAAAGCTGTGATCAAAGGCAGTCCCGGTGTGGGCGCGGTCCAGTCCAACACGCGTAAATTGGTTGAAAACGGTTCGAACTTTTCGATATTGCGCCACGTCACCGCATCAAGGGCTGCGATGTCTGCGCGCCGTGTTGCAACCGCGCGTGCTGCTTCAAGATGCTGTTCGACGTGCAGACGGTTCTCAAACCAAAATCCTTTGGGCTTCACATGCCAAAACGGGGCAGCGTAACCAGATTGCGAAAACGTTTGATTGTAGGCAAAAATTGCATCCTTGAACGCCGTTATCTGTGTTCGAGTATCATTTGCGCGCACAATGATGGCGCTGCGATAATACCCTGCCGGACAATCCTCCAACCCGTAATCAGGGGTGCCAACAAGTTGAACCTTGTCATGCAGCCATGTGCGATACGGCATCCCGCATGTTTGGCTTAGGACCAGATCGGGATGCTTCCAGACATAAAATTCCTCAGCGTCTTGGGATAGCATTTCGGGGCTGTCCATGCCTGCGGCGGTCAGGTTTTTACGGATCAGCGCCCAAAAGCGGTTATGCGCCTTAACCAGTTCGGGCCGCTGGTACATCATCAGATTGGCGATCATATTACGGGGTTCCTTTTATGCGCCGCAGCATGTCGGCGTGATTGTTTCAGCGCGGCACAAACAGGACGAGGTCACAGGCACATCTGTTTTGGCAAGCGCGTTGCGCAATTGTTTTTCATAAATCGCAATCTCAGTGACCTCACCACGCTGGCGCAGACATTCAACCAAACCATGGAGCGCCCAGACATTGCGCGGATGTTGGGCGCAGCGCTGCAATTTTCCGTTCAGGCCTAGATCTGTGCGATAGACATCTTCTGCTTCGCCGTAATGCCCTTGTTCGGCCAAAAGTGCAGCCAGTGCGTGGCGCGGTGGATGCATCCATGCCCAAGGTTCTGTATATTCAAGGTTGTCATCGCGGCGCACGCTTTCGCGCAAGTGTTCAAACGCCAAATCATAGTTGCCTTTGTGGTATTCCAATTCACCGTTCAGCATCATTTCACCAACAGACAGCGTAGCACGTGCCGTGTTGTTAAAGAATTTTCGGTTGTCCGGGATGCGTTCAACAGCAGCATAGAAACGGCGGCGTTCTTCTTCAGCGGCATCAATGTTTTTCAACGCGGCATGTGCCACGCCTTTGGCGTAATGATGCATCGCTGTGGACACACAATACAGCACCGGATCGTCGGGCATGGGCGCGTCGACAATTTCCTGCCAGCGGCCAAACCGCACCAACACATGCATCTTCATGGAGTAATAGCCCTCCATCGTGATCGCGAGTTGAGGGCGACCTTCAACGCTTAGTACCTCTTTGGACAGCGTGGCGCACATCTGCTGCGCGGCGGCCATTGCGGGTTTGAACTGCCCCAGAAACATGCAGGCATACATCATCAGATGCAGATCATGACAGCGTGCCGTTGTGTAGAAATTAAAGGCCCCTGCATATTCGACATACATATCGTCTGCGCGGATCGCCTTTTCGCTCGCGATTTTGGCTTTTTCATATTCACCACACAGCACATAGGTATGCCCCGGCATGTGGTTCATATGGCCCGCATCAGGGCAAAGTGTGCCCAGAATATCGGCAGAGCGCATTGCGCGCTCCGGTTCATTCGACATCTCGGTCGCATGGATGTGAAGATGTAAGATCGCCAGATGCTGGGTTTCATTTGCGGCATCTTTCATCGCAATCGAGCGTTCAATAACCTCTAGCGCCTCAAGAACATCTGAACGCGGCGCGGGGATGCCACGTTTTACATCCCATAGCTGCCATGACGTGCGGGTCATCATGCTTTCTGCAAAGATCGCGGCGATGTCGTGATCGTTGGGATAGGCTGCATAAACGATACGCATCGCATCCGCATAAGCGTCATCCCATCTATCAAATGTTGCGCCGCTAACGCCGTGTGGTTCCTGAAATCGCAACGCCAAAGCCTCGACCAATGCGTTTTCCACATCACTTGCGGTATTGGCAAAACGTCGGGCCTGCTGGATGTGGAAGTGGCCAATCCGCGTGGCGCTATCCGCCTCAGCCGCACTGAATTGTCGCCAGACATTATTGTAAAACGGTCCGGACCCATAGGCAATGCCCCAATGGGCCATCACACATTCAGGATCATGCTCTAGCGCTTTGTGAAAGCATTTCACACCTTCTTCGTAACACCAGTTTAGCCCCAAATTGAACCACTGCTGGGCATCTGGCACTTGGGTCGAGATTTCTCTTTTGTGATTTCCCAGATCGAACCGATCCATTGTCCCTCCAACTGCGTGTGCGGTTATGAAATGTCTACTGCGCGGCTTTTCCAAGGTAAACGATCGTTGACGCAACTTGATCCCAGATAGCAGGCAAGTCGAGCCGTCCACACTGCATTCGCTTTTGAATGCACAAGGCCCTGCATTTGTGAACAGATTATGTTATGATCGTCGAACACAACGCAGGAGCATCCTCATGGGTAAGTTTTGCCAAAGTTGCGGCATGCCATTGAAAAAGGACCCCCAAGGGGGCGGGACTGAGGCTGACGGATCACGTAGCACAACGTATTGTTCATACTGCTATGATCAGGGTGCGTTTCTGCATCCAGACGCGACGCTGCGCGCGTTTCAGGCCGAATGTGTCAAGGCGATGCAGCGTGATGGCATGCCCAAGGTCTTGGCATGGTTGTTCACGCGGGGCATGCCTCAATTGGGGCGTTGGAAAACCTAAAGTAGAACATCACCAAACTGGTCGCGCAGATTACGTTTGAGGACTTTACCGGTCGCGTTGCGCGGCAAAACGTCGGTAAAGACCACTTTATCGGGCACCTGCCATTTCGCGATTTTGCCATCAAAAATCGCCAGTATGTCGGCCTCGCTTGGGTCAACGCCGTCGGCTTTTACGGCAACCAGAACGGGGCGTTCATCCCATTTAGCATGCTTTGCGCCAATCACCGCCGCGTCCGCCAACTGCGGATGTGCAATGGCGATATTTTCCAGTTCAACCGAACTGATCCATTCGCCACCTGACTTGATGATATCCTTTGAACGATCCTTGATCGTGACATAGCCGTCCGCGTCCATCGTCGCGACATCGCCGGTATCAAACCAGCCGTTGGTCAGGGTTTCAGCGGATGTAGACCGGAAATAGGCATCTAAAATCCAATGCCCACGCGTCATCAAATCACCTTGGGTCTTGCCATCATGGGGCAGCGGATTGCCCTCTGCGTCCCATATTTCAAGTTCTACGCCGTACACCGCCCTCCCCTGATTTTCGCGCAACCTGTGCAGGTCTTCTGTGGGTAAATCCAGATGTTTGGCGAGCGGTTGATTGACCGTGCCCAGTGGCGACATTTCTGTCATGCCCCATGCGTGGATTACTTCCACATCATAGGTATCGCGGAACGTGGCGATCATCGAAGGCGGACAGGCAGACCCCCCAACCACTGTACGGTTGAGACTGGTCAGTTTGCTGTTGGCCGCTTTGGCAGCCCCCAACAAGCCCAGCCAGATTGTGGGTACTCCCAGCGCCACAGTCACCCGATGTTGATCAATCAAACCCACAAGGGACGCGCCATCCAATCCCGGCCCCGGCAACACCAGACGCGCACCGACCATTGCGCAGGCATAGGGTGATCCCCATGCGTTCACATGGAACATCGGCACCACCATCAACACCACATCCATGGCTGAAAAATTGATACTGTCAGCAAGGTTTGATCCAAAGCTGTGCAAAACTGTTGAGCGATGCGAGAACAACACGCCCTTTGGGTTTCCAGTGGTTCCTGAAGTATAACAAAGACTTGAGGCGCAATTTTCATCCATATCAGGCCACTGATAATCGGCATCCCCTGTTGTAAGAAGATCATCATAGGCGATGATACCCGGCAAAGTGGCACCGGCATCCCCGATGTCAGATTCCATCAATACGATATGATCCAGATGTTCCAGCTTGTCGCGGATGGCCGCAACCAGTGGCACAAAGGTCTTGTCGATGAACAACACCTTATCTTTGGCGTGGTTCAGAATATAGACCAGCTGTTCAGGGAAAAGTCGGGGATTGATGGTGTGGCAAACAAACCCACCCCCCGATGCGCCAAAGTAAATCTCTAGATGCCTGCGGTTGTTCCAAGCGATGGTTCCGCAGCGGGTTTGGGGCGATAAACCCAATTTGGACAAGGCGCTTGCCAGACGTCTGGCGTTGATACCCACCTGCCCCCATGTGGTATTCTCAACCCCGCCGCCCGTGTTGATAGATGCAATTTCACCGCCTGCATGATAGCGTTCTGCATGGGCGATCAGACTGGAAATTAGCAGCGGTTGTGTCATCATCTGGCCAAGCATCATCTATCCCTCCAATTGGTTTGTTTCAGAGTGGACAATGCTGCCTGCTCTTGCAAGCATACAGCGCGCGGCCTAGGGGTTTGATATGACATTGCTTTACCATACCCCACTAACCCCCGCGCAACAGAGTGCATTTGGCATCACCGCGCCACAACCGCTTGCCATGGCGGATCAGGTGCGGTTTTCGGAACTTGATGCACTGAACCATGTGAACAACGCTGTTTACATGGAATGGTTTGAACGGTTGCGGGTGCGTTATGTTCAAGACTGGGGGCTGTCGACCTATGACAGCGCCACGGACCCGCGCATCGTGATCCGCTCTGGTACAATTCATTATCGGCAAGAAATGCGCATGGACGAAGATTACGTAACAACCTGTGGCTGCACGGCCTATCGCAACACATCGTTTTCGATGGTGCAACAGGTGTGGTCGGGTGGCACGCTGCGGGCCACGTTTGACTGCGTGTTGGTGTTGTTGCAACCGGATGGGTCTGGCCGATTTGAGATACCCACCGCCGTCCGCGCCCGGTTTGGGACGCTCGACCGGGCCATTCACGAAGGCTGAACAAGGCCTAAACAATGGCAGTGCAGCGTGCCTGCACCTTACGCGATGAGCCGTAAGGTGGACGCGCCGTCCACCCCGACCACAAGAAAGCGACATCATGAATTTTCTGCAAATCACCTCGCTCCTTATTGTTCTTGCTGGCGGCTTTGGCGCGATCAATTACCTGTTTCTAAAGCTACCCTCTGCCATTGGCATTTTGGTGGTGTCCCTGCTGGCGTCTTTTGGTTTGCTTGGTATTGATCTGCTCTGGCCCGTTTTAGGGATCGCAGACACGGTGCGCGGCATTGTCACGGGCATTGATTTTTCCGAAGCGCTGCTGGAAGGCATGTTGGGCCTGTTGCTGTTTGCCGGTGCCCTTCACGTAAAGATGAGCGATCTGCGGGCGCAATGGGCCACTGTGTTCTTGATGGCGACCCTTGGCATTGCATTGTCGACAATGATCGTTGGCTTTGGGTTTTCGTGGCTGACAGGCATGCCTTTACTGTTGGCCTTGGTGTTTGGTGCGTTGATTTCACCCACCGACCCGGTGGCGGTGTTGGGGGTGTTGCGTGAGGCAGACCTGCCCAAATCGCTGGAAACCAAAATTGCCGGAGAAAGCCTGTTTAACGACGGTGTCGGCTATGTGGTGTTTTTGGTTCTGGTCGGATTGGCCTTTCCAAGTGACGGCCATGGTGGTGATCATGCCAGCCCACTTGTGGGGGCGGCATTGTTGTTCTTTCAAGAAGCCATAGGTGGCGCGGTCTTGGGCATTGTATTGGGCTGGTTGACCTTCCGGGTGATGCGCCGGATTGATGATTATTCGCTAGAGGTGTTGCTGACGCTTGGTTTGGCGTTTGGCGGCTATGAATTGGCGGTGTGGCTGCATGTCTCTGCCCCGATCATGGCGGTTTGTGCAGGGCTGTTGATTGGCGATGTGGGGGCAGCCAAGGGCATGTCCGAAATCACGCGGCGCTATGTTGATAGTTTCTGGAAGCTGATTGATGAAATCCTGAACGCGGTTTTGTTCCTGCTGATTGGCTTTGAAGTTTTTGCCATCGCATTTTCCGGTGATCTGTTTCTCACGGGCATGGCGACAATCATCATCGCGCTGTTTGCGCGATTGGTGGCGGTATTTGTACCACTGACGCTGTTGCGCCCGTTTAACACATTCAGCCCCGGCGTTACGCCGATCATGACATGGGGTGGGCTAAAGGGCGGTATCTCGGTCGCGCTTGCGCTGTCCTTGCCGGAAAGTGAGTGGAAACCTGTGATCCTGACCTGCACTTACATCGTCGTGATCTTTTCGATCATCGTGCAGGGTTTGACGGTGGCGCGATTGGCCAACCGCATGGGCCGCGCGCCTGATCTGGTATGATCCAAAGGCGCGGCTGCGCCGCATGCGATTTTATTTTGGGAATGAGGGGGTTCCCCCCTCAAACTCCCCGAGTTTATTTGGCTAGATGAAGCTGTTAGCTGCGGTGTTTTAGGATGTAGTCGACCAGCGCCGCAGTTGATCCATCTTTGCCCTCTGTGCTTTGTGTGCCCTCAACAACGGGACCAAGCGATGTTGCCAGCTCTTTGCCCAGTTCCACGCCCCATTGATCATAGGAATTGATCCCCAAGATCACACCTTCGACAAAAACGCGGTGTTCATAAAGCGCGATGATCTGGCCCAACGTATAGGGATCAAGTAGCGGATAGGTCAGCGTTGTTGAGGGGCGGTTGCCCGGAAAAACACGGTGGCGGGCTTGGCGGTCAAGTTCATCGCCTGTCAGACCCTTAGCGGCCATGATCTTGGTCGCCTCACTCAAGGACCGACCGCGCATCAGCGCCTCGGATTGTGCAAGACAGTTGGCGATCAACAGGTGATGGTGATGTTGCAGATCAGCCTCATGACCGTTGGCCGCGACCATAAATTCACAAGGGATCACACGGGTGCCTTGGTGGATCAGTTGATAAAACGCGTGTTGCCCGTTGGTGCCAGCAGCGCCCCAGACCACAGGCCCGGTATTATGGGTCACATCGCTGCCGTCGATTTGGACCGCCTTGCCGTTTGATTCCATCTCAAGTTGTTGCAGATAGGCTGGCAGATGCGCCAAGCGTTGATCATAGGGCAGCACGGCGCGGGTGGCGTGGCCACAAATTTGATTGTGCCAGATGCCGACTAAGGCAAGCATCATGGGGATGTTTTCCAGTGGTTCTGCGGCGCGAAAATGCGTGTCCATGCTTTGTGCACCGCGCAGGAAGGCATCGAAACCTTTTGATCCAATCGCAATCATCAGGGACAGGCCAATCGGCCCCCAGACGGAATAGCGCCCGCCGACCCAATCTTCAAAACCAAAGACCTGTTCGGGGTCAATGCCAAACTCTGTGGTCTTTTCTTCAGCCGTACTGAGGGCGGCAAATTGGGTCTTCGGATCACCGCCATTGTCCGCCATCCATGCGCGCGCAGTGCGGGCGTTGGTCATGGTTTCGATGGTGGTAAAGGTTTTTGAGGCGACAATCACCAGCGTGTGTTTGGCATCCAATCCGCGCAGGGTATCCGCGATCTGTGCGCCGTCCACGTTCGATACAAAATGGCAGCGCGGGCCATCGTGATAGGGGCTGAGGGCTGCCGTGGCCATGGCCGGGCCAAGGTCAGAGCCGCCGATGCCGATGTTGACCACGTCCGTGATATGGCTGTCACGGATTTTATCGGCAAAGGTGCGCATCGCGGCCAGTGTGTCCAGAACGCCGGGCATAACGTCTTTGCCATCGACAATAACTGGGCCGCCATCAAGATTACGGAGCGCTGTGTGCAATACAGCGCGCCCTTCGGTTTCATTGATTTCAACGCCTGCAAACATGGCGTCGCGTTTGGCAGACACACCAGCCAGTTCGGCCAGCTTGATCAGCTCGGCGCGTGTATCGCGATCAATATTGGTCTTGGCATAATCAAACCGCATATCCGCAGTCTCAACCGTGAAATCAGCCGCGCGGTCTTTTTCTTCAAAAAGCGCAAGCAACGGGCGACCCGCAACGGCACTTTGACGGCTTTTTAGATTTTCCCAAACACTCATATCATTACTCCGCCCAATGGATTTCTGCATCTGCCAGAACAGCAGCAATCGGTGCCTCTTCTGGTGGTAAAGATTGCGCCCGCTCAAGGGCTGCGTGTTTGTCTGCGCCAAAGACCACCAGATGTTTGGACATCGCCCCTTGCAAAACATGTGCGGGCAAGGTCACGCGGGCAATGTCATGGCCCACAGGAATGATTGGACACAACAATGCGGCATCTTCTGCCAAAGCCGCGTCTAACCCGTCTGAGCCGGGGAACAAGGAGGCCGTATGCATGTCCGCCCCCATGCCCAACATCATGACCGAGATTGGCAGTTCTTGCGCTAAAGTTTCTGCAACCTTGGTGCAGCCGGCAACCGCGTCAAAGCCATCCTGATAGAATGGAATGAACGTTGCAGCAGCAGCATTGCCAACCAACAGACGTTCCCGCAGCAACCCCGCATTTGATTGTGCATGATCTTGGGGCACCCAGCGTTCGTCGGTCAGCATCACATGCACGCGCGCCCAGTCCAAATCTGTGGCGCTGAGCAGATCAAAGATTGGACCCGGCGTGGTGCCACCGGGCACCGCAATGGATACAAAGTCTTGCGTCAAAAGTGCGTTTTTCAACTCTCCGGCCAAGATGTTGGCCACAGACATCACCAGCAGTTCGCGGTCTGCATATTCGATTATGTTCATCACGATACCTTTCGCCATTCACGGCCATCGCGCCGCATCAATTCCGTTGCAATACTGGGGCCATCAGAACCGCTTTCATAAGATTTTGGCACGTCATTTCGGGTTTCCCAGCCTTTGATCAGCGGGTCTGTCCAACGCCAGGCTGCCTCAACCTCATCGCCGCGCATAAACAAGGTCTGGTTGCCCCGGATCACATCCATGATCAGGCGTTCATAGGCATCCACATGATCCGCGCCTTCATCACCCAAAGCGTCGGCAAAGGTCATATCAAGCGGCACGTCGATCAGGCGCATCCCACCGGGACCGGGTTCTTTGATCGTCACGCCCAAGGTGATGCCTTCGTTGGGTTGCAAGCGGATCGACAGCACGTTGCGGTGCCGCCCGGCGTCCTCAGCAAAGATCGAATGGGGGGTCTCTTTGAACACAACAGTGATCTCAGAACTGCGCGCGCTCATGCGTTTGCCCGTGCGCAGGTAAAACGGGGTATCCGCCCACCGCCAATTGCTGATCTGGGCTTTGAGCGCGATGAAGCTTTCGGTGCGGGACCGTGGATCACCCACTGCATCACGATAGCTGGGGTGCTCTTCTTCACCGTTCACTTCGGCATCGTATTGGCCACGTGCAATATGATGCGGTGCCACAGGATCAAGTGCGCGGATGACTTTCAACTTTTCATCACGTACCGCATCCGGGTCAAAGCGTGACGGCGGCTCCATCGCAATCAAACAGAGCAATTGCATGAGGTGGTTCTGCACCATGTCGCGCATCGCACCGGATTTGTCATAATATTCCCCGCGCCCACCAACGCCCACGGTTTCAGCCACAGTGATCTGGATATGATCAATGTATTGCGCGTTCCAAAGCGGTTCGAACAACATGTTGCCAAACCGGACAGCCATGAGGTTTTGCACCGTTTCTTTGCCCAAATAATGGTCGATGCGGTAAATTTGGCTTTCATCAAAATAGGTGGCCAGCGTCTTGTTCAGCGCCCGTGCTGTTTCAAGGTCACGGCCAAAGGGCTTTTCAACAACTATGCGGCTGTCTTCGTTTGCCATGCCCCAGAGTTGCAGGCGTTCGGCCAGATCCCCAAACAACGACGGTGAAACCGAGAAGTAATAAGCTTCTACCCTGCCCTCGCCTGACATTTTTTCCTGAAGCTCTGCCCAGCCTTTTTCGCCTTTGGCATCAATGGCGATATAGTGGATTTGACCAAGGAAGTGATCAAGCGTTCCGTCTTCGCAGCTCATTTTGCCACCAAATTCAGCAATCGCATCCGACACCATCTGACGATATGCATCGGTGTCCATGTCCGTGCGGGCGGCACCGATGATCTGCGCGTCAGCCGGCATTTGCCCGGCACAATACCGCCGAAAAAGTCCAGGCAAGATTTTGCGGCGGGCCAGATCCCCGGTGCCGCCAAAAATAACCAGATCAAACGGATCAACAGGAATGACGCGTGAAACCATGATATTAACCCCTAATGTGCCAGTGTCTGGCTGAATGTTAGCGCAAACATAGCTTATTCTATCTGATTCACAAGCCTGTTCACAAATCCGTGCACCGCTGTGCTTGGACTTTTATTGGCGTCAGCACTAGCTTAGCACACTGATAAATACGAGATGCATATAGACAAGGACCACTCATGAAAGATCTGGCGGCACCTGAAGCAAAAGCGAATACAGGTAAGTTTAGTGATCCTGCATTGACCGCCAAGGGCGACAAACGTGCGACTGTTGCTTTGAAAGACCCGCAAACTTTGTGGTTTAACACAGGCACCCTATGCAACATCGAATGTGTGAACTGTTACATCGAAAGCAGCCCCACCAACGATGCGCTGGTCTATATCACCGCGGATGAGGTACGTGATTATCTAGATCAGATCGAGAAGCGCAAATGGCCTGTGAAAGAGATCGCTTTTACCGGTGGTGAGCCGTTCATGAACCCGCAGATGGTTGAAATCACAGAGGCCGCGCTGGCCCAAGGGTTTGACGTGCTGATCCTGACCAATGCCATGCGCCCGATGATGCGCAAGACCATGCAAAACGGGCTGCTGCGCCTGAACGCCGCCTACCCCGGTAAAATCACTCTTCGGATATCTGTTGATCATTTCCGCGCTGATTTGCACGATGCAGAGCGCGGTGCTGGTGCCTTTGAAAAAACGCTGACAGGCATGAAATGGCTGCGTGACAATGGGTTTACCATGGCCGTTGCTGGGCGATCAGTTTTTGGTGACAGCGATGCATCAAGCCGCGCGGGATATGCTGCGTTTTACGGCGAACATGGCTTTGACATTGATGCGAACAATCCCGGCATGACGGTGTTGTTCCCTGAAATGGATGAAACGGTTGAAGTTCCAGAAATCACAACCGCGTGCTGGAGCATCTTGGATGTTTCCCCCGACGCAATCATGTGCGCGTCATCGCGTATGGTGGTCAAACGCAAAGGCGCTGATAAACCTGCTGTGTTGGCCTGCACGCTGCTGCCCTATGCGCCCGAATTCGAACTGGGAAACACATTGGAAGAAGCCGAACGCGATGTGGCATTGAACCACCCGCATTGTGCTAAATTCTGCGTCTTAGGCGGGGCCACTTGCTCGGCCTAATGCAACGTGAATTCACCCACCTGATTTTGCCACTCACCCGATGATAGTAGTTTGCGATGGCTGAATCGTACTGAATGCAATGGCCCTTCAATCTCTGACTGCCAAAATTCGACGAATTCAAAGAGTTTCGGGTGATCCGGCGCTAGGTCGTATTCTTGCCAGACAAAGCTATTCAGCACATGGGTATAGTCGGGCATGTGATAATAGAACTCTGCGGTGGTCAGCCCATATCCTTTGAGCATCAATACCATTTTAGAGGCTTTTGTCATTTCAGACTCCGATATTTGTGCAACCGTCTTCGTGGAGCCTTCCGCTCTACAATACTTGCGATACCCGGATAGAAAGGTCGAGTGAGTGAGCAGCCCCACTTGAGTGGTCCAAATTGAAAGTTAGTGCATGATTGGCCTTTGGTCCATCGGTACGATGGCCTCTGGCGCAGGTGGGCGATAGCCCAATGCACTATGGGGTCGTTTGGTGTTA
>JBARCK010000076.1:0-1591 GCA_049794015.1 Sulfitobacter sp.
CCGCCGCCGTCGCCCGCCATGCTGGCGCACGCAACGTCGTGATCACTGACATCAATCAGGACCGGTTGGATCTGGCCGCCAAGGTCGCGAATGTGACGCCTGTGAATGTGACAACCGAAGATTTGGCGGATGTGCGGGCGCGGCTGAAAATCAAGCAAGGCTTTGATGTGGGTTTGGAAATGTCCGGCAATCAGGCGGCCCTAGACCAGATGATCGAGGCCATGGTGATGGGCGGGCGCATCGCCCTGCTTGGCATCCCCCCCGGCAAAAGCCCCGTCGACTGGAGCCGGATTGTGTTTAAGGCCATCACCCTCAAGGGCATCTACGGGCGCGAGATTTTCGAAACGTGGTACAAGATGATTGCCATGCTTCAAAACGGCTTGGACGTGTCCGGTGTGATCACCCACCGTTTTGCGATGCAAGACTTTGAGCAAGGATTTGGCGTGATGAAGTCCGGCTTGTCGGGCAAGGTCGTGCTGGATTGGCGCGCCGGTTAGGGATTTTGTCCCGCAGACTGGCGGCCATGGCACTGCTGGACCGTCGGGGCGCGCAAAGTCTTCCTTAGTTTCAAAGGTGGCGCGCCATGTAGACAGACGTATTATCAACAATTTAACCATCAGTTAATCATATTAATCTTTGAAAAACTCCCAAAACGTGTTTGTGTCCTTGGAAAACAAAGTACAAAAAACGACTATTGGGCAGTGACATGACAATTTCTTATGCGACCGCAAGGAGCGCACCCATTCTCGAATGGGCAGACGAGCGTGTTCTAATTGAAGGCTGGCAAAGGCGGAAAGACCGAACTGCGCTGGAAAAATTGCTTTTGTCCCATGTTCGCATTGTTTTCGCATGGGTGCGTAAGCTCAGCACGGATAGGGCAGAACAAGAAGAGATGCTGTCCGAGGGTATCCTTGGACTGATCAAGGCGGCTGATATGTTTGATCTTGCCAGAGAGGTCCGGTTTTCGACGTACGCGCGCTGGTGGGTCAAGAACAGCGTGCTGACGGCATTCGAGCGCCTAAGGTCAATTGTTGAAATGCCCGCCGGCATGCGTGCCGAAGACGGGCAACAGGTTAAACAAAGCACAGACCTGTTCGATATGCTGGTGTGCGATGATCCCACCCCCGAAGAACGGATGATCGCGATATCCTCGCGCGATCTGCTGCGGGCACGGTTGGCCGACGCACTGACCGGCCTTGATGAAATAGACCGTGAAATAGTTACGAGCAGAACGTTGAAACAACCCTCTGAAACGATCAATGATCTGGCGGCGCGGTTGAAGATGAACAGCACCAAGGTGAGACAGGTAGAACGCCGCGCGATGTCGCGGTTAAAGAACGAACTGTTGGCCCGTGGCGTCACAACAAGCAGAGCAGAATAGGGTGATCCAGGCAATACCCCCTACATCGGTGTCCAAGTCATTGAATGCTGCAAATCAACAAACTGTCCCCGAGGGGTTTGCCGCGCTAATGCAAGGCCAACCGGTCGTTGAAACCGCTGTGCTTGCGGCAGAAATTGCTGTGGTTCCAGAAATATCAACTGATCTGGCAGCGGAACTCCTCAGCGGCGATGCGCCTGTGCAGCCGGAGGG
>JBARCK010000077.1:0-2842 GCA_049794015.1 Sulfitobacter sp.
CACCAAACGAGAACGCCGCAAGACCGTAGAAGTTGAGCTGTCGTGGAAAATCAAAGAAGCGCTGGAAGATGCCAAGAAGGAACAGGAGGCACACTCAGCGGCCCGTAAGGGCAGACGCGCTGAGGCCAAACAGAAGCTGTACTTCCCTGAATCGGGCAGCGTCAAATACACTGATCCTTGGGAGCAACTGGCCCGTGATAATTCAAACTGGGATCACGGTAAGATCGCGGATGCGTTCCGATCGTTCTGTTCTCAAAAGGGGATCAAGTTGGGCGCAAAGAACATCGAAACGGTGTTTGTGAATTTCTGCAAAAGCCAGAAAAGAGTCTGATTATGACACGCTTTTTGATACCCCTGAGACGGTCTCACGCGACCCCTAGTGTGACAGTTTGAGACCCCCATGAGTTACACCCTTGGAATGGCTGCGAAAGCCACTGGAAAAAGCAAAACAACAATCCAGCGTGCTATCGCAAAAGGCACTATATCTGCACATAAAGGGAAAAATGGCCGATATTCCATCGACCCTTCCGAGCTGCATCGCGTCTTCTCTATGGTGTCCACTGATACCGTCGCGCAACCGTCTCAAGTGGACACTTCGCGACCCCCAGTTGAGACCCCCCTTCAAGTGAAAATTGACGCACTGGAGGCGATGCTGGAACGAGAGCGAGAAGCACTGACGGAAATGCGCTCAGACAGAGACGCTTGGAAGCAGCAAGCTACTGCGCTTCTGAGCGGACCGGGGAAGAAGAAACGTTGGTGGCCGTGGTGACGTAGTGCTGGAGGTCCGGTGTGCGGACAAAGCGACGTCCAAATTAGCCACCATCCGCGAGTTGATTGTGTGCGAAGCTTAATATCGTTTGACCTTCAGCACGACGTTCTTGAAGGCAGTACTCAACGTTCACACTCTGGCACGTCGACGACCATATGGCGTAGAGGTCTCTTGAAATTGCAATTGTTGCCTCACAGCGATTAGCCCCTTCATCACAGGCCAACGTCATTTCAGGAGCATAGTGATCTGACCGAGCTGATAATGTAGCGCCTTGGTCTGCGGGCAGTGCTGGTGTTGTTGCGAGACTGAAATTAACCGGAAGTCTGCGGTGTTCATGTCGAAGTTCGTTCACACAAGCCTTTTGGCTCCATTCTTTGGTGAGCAAAGGGCAGATTTGTTGTGATATCAAGTATTCGCCATAGGTGCCGTAGACTCCCAAATTTATTCTAATGCGCTGAATACTTGCAGGTTTTGTTTGGTCACCCGCCAATTCGTGAAGGGCTTTCTTGTACTCGCTTGTGGCAAACCACCGTGGCTTGCCGAAGAGCCGAGGATCGGAACGATACTTCGGAAGTGGGCTTGCATCTTCTCCAACTACCCTGACGTCCTGTAAAGCAACGGCGGGTATGGAAAATACAAACCCATCAAGTTGAAAGAAAAGGTCACTTGCAAGAAATTGAGGGTCAGGGACGTCTTTGTCCGAATAGCCCGAAAGGCCAGCCCAAACAGCAAGGCTTGCAGCTAGGGTTAGTAAACTTGCATTTAGATGCTTGATCTTCATGTTACCTTCCACAGTGACACCGTATGAAGTCATACTCACAAAATGTGCATTTCTTGGGCAGAGAATGAAGAATTCTGGAGCAATCGTGCGCCCATGTTGCTTTTTTGGCAGGGCAACATTGGGCTCAGAGCCGCCATTGGCCATCACAACCCTGCGCTGATCCCCTGTCCTGCAACAAACCGCTAACAACCGCTAACAGGTTTTATGT
Organism: Sulfitobacter sp.; assembly: GCA_049794015.1. GTDB lineage: Bacteria > Pseudomonadota > Alphaproteobacteria > Rhodobacterales > Rhodobacteraceae > Sulfitobacter. The sequence continues at coordinate 1,759 of JBARCK010000077.1, forward strand.
GAACGTCCTTAAAGTTGTATCCCCCTCATCAATGTTGATACTGTGAGGTATGAAAAACCTTCGCCACAACCTCGTTTCTCTGGTCACGATATTGGTTATGTTCTCTGCGTCCAACACGCGGGCAGATAGTTTAAAAATAAGCCAGTACACAGGTCAGTGCAGCCTACCGTTCAATGCAAAAAAACTGGATCGGGCGCATGGCTATACGCTGTGGGAAAAAACACAGCCTGATAGTCAAAGAAAGGAGATTTTTCTAACTAGGTTCTTGCGGGACTGTATCTATCAAAGAGAAGTTACTCTGCCTGAACAGTACAAGGTCGGCTCTACCGAAACAGAAATTTCACTCCGCGAAGGATTCAATTTTGAGGGTGTTTACGGAAGGTACAGCATGGCCGTTCAAGAATTCTACCGTACCCAAACAAAGGACTGCGCAACGCCCGAAAAATGCGAAGCCCAAGTATTTACGAAAATGCAGAAAAGTGTGTTCGTTTCAGTGCCGTTTAAGTTCAATGGTACTTCGCTTAGAGAGCCGATAGCATTTGCTGTAGGGCGAACAATATGGGAATCTAAATATTAGCGTCAAACTGTTGTTTTTATTATATTTTTTGCACCACATAACGGGTCTTATGTGAGGTTCTACAACGGCTGATAACCAACCTCTTTCTGGTGGCGCACAGCAACGACCAGAACCACATCTTGCTGCAAACGATAGAGCGCGACATATCCACTGGCGCCAAAGCTGATCGGCCATTCCTGAAACTCTGGGTTCATGTCATCGACAGGACGGCCGGCATCAGGATGGTCTGCAATGATTTGCATCCCGTCACGGATCGCACTTGCCGCGCGTCTGGCAGCATCAGGGTTTTTCTCAGCAAGAAAACGGTAGAGGCGCTGCACATCTGCTAGCGCCTCGGGCGACCAGATCAGACGTGGCAAGCGGGCGGCTCCTGATCGTCGCCAGCGGCGAGCTGGGCCAGCCAAGCGTCCGCCTCGGCATGTGTCACGTGCAGCCCGGTCTCCTGATAGGCGTCCCAGGCGCGGATACCGTCCTGGCGGAAGGCTTCGCGTTTTTCCTCGCGCTCGA
>JBARCK010000078.1:0-19821 GCA_049794015.1 Sulfitobacter sp.
CGACTTCATTGAAGAATACACTGCGGAACCAAAGGCATGGGAGGGCCTTGAGGCTGAACCGACAAATGTGCAGTGGTTGCAGGCTGGCTTCAACGTCAAATGCGAAGGGCGTATTTGCAAAGACAACGCCTGCTATTGGGAAACCCAAGAATGTTGGGAGCATGATGGCAAGGCTCTTTGTGAAGAATGCTTGGGGTTGGCTAAGTCTACAGATTCCGCAAAGGAGCAAGGCTGATGACGTGGCAGACGATTGATACAGCGCCGAGGGATAGCACTGAGGTGTTGCTATATACGCCCGGAGGCATTGCTATTGGCATTTGGGAGGAACGTGAAGACGATTGCCCTGACCAGCCCGGCCATGACGCCGGTTGGTATGGTGATGGATATTCGTGCAGTCCTGTTATGTGGGGAAGAACCGAAGCAGGCGGGTTCATTGGGCCGGGGTATATTTATCAGCCTCAAAATCAGCCAACCCATTGGATGCCGTTGCCAGCCGGTCCCATAGCAGATGAGGAGGGCGGTTGATGGATTATGCCACACTGGCATGGTGTGAAGATGCCTGTCGTAAAGAAAGCAAACGGATGGAAGATACCGGGAAAAAGCACCCAGAGGACAGCGAGGCTCGAGGTCGGTGTTTTGCCCGCGCTCGTTCGCTTCATCAAATGGCGGAAAGGTTCCAGTGGAAAAGGTCTCCGGATATGACCCGAGTTCTGCGAGAGGCTGATCTGATAGCACAAGAGGAGCCTAACCAATGACACCACCAGCACGGATATGGGTGCCAGTAATCGACTTAGATGAACACGCGAGTCCCGGCCCAGATCATGAATATGCCAAATACGCTGACGCCACCCTACTGCAAGAGGCGGTAGAGGCTTTGTCGAACGCGCACATGCAGTTGGCGTATGCTCAGAGTAAGTACCCGATGGGTTCAACGCCAGAGGTACTGGGCGCAAACCGCGCCACCCTATCCAAGATCAAAGCAGCTATGGGAGAGACGGAATGAGCGACCTAACAGACAGATTGCGTGAAGATGCGATTATGCTTGGCGGAAATTCAATAAACAACGGATGCCTTGATTGCGGGTTATCATCCAATACTTCCAATGAAGCCGCAGACCGGATTGACGCGCTAGAGGCGGCTTTGCTGCGCATCGCCACACCTCAAGCATTCTTTGTGGCAACCTCCAGCGTTGACCCAGAGGCTTACGCCAGAATGATCTACGCGGAAAGCATCTTGGGCGATTACACCCTCAAAGCAGCTTCCGACAAAGCCGAATACGAAACACGACGACGCTACGCCCGCGCTGCTCTATCTGGGGAGGCGGGGTGATGGCGCGCACATTCTGCAACACGTCACTGCAATACCCGGTTCGCCATACCGTTAGAACCGAACGCGGCACCTACGTTGTGTCAGCCTTCTGGATAGACACAACATCACCGTGCGACAGGATGAAAAGACATGGATATTGAAACATTAATAACAGCAAACAAAAACCGGGCAAGACTTGAGGAAGTCGAGAAGGCTTTGGAGTTTTGGCGCGGCGGCAAAAATCAGGACAACGTTAATTACAGATTGCATCTTTCTTATTTACCGGGGAACTGGAAAAACGCACCACAAGCGGCCCGGCTCACTGAGGCGGAAATGGTAGGTATCCGCGCGGCTAAGATACATGCCCTTGAATCTGAGATCGAGGATTTGAATACCTCATTTGGTGAAATAACGTGCGAGCCTTAATCGAGTGGTGATAGCGGGTTAGCGTTGGAGTGGATTAGGCTTTACTTTTCCACCATTTCAGCACGGATCGCACGGCCAGAGGTGCGGCCATAATCAAGACTATCTCGACCACCGAAATTAAAGCCAGTGCCGCAATTTGAAACTCCACGGGAAGGCCCAAGAATGACTGCGGCAAGAAGGGCAACAACAAACGCAATTTCGCCTGAAACGTCTCGCTGTAGTTTGTCGATAAGCCCCAAAACATGGATACTACCCGGTATGCTGACCAAACAAAGCAACGATCCGGCCTTCCAGTCGACTAGGAAAAACACAAGTGTGCCCATGCCCGCATAAGTAGCAAAAAACCACAACTCTGTATAGAGTGGATTAGTAATTGTTATTCCGATGGCACAGCAAAGCGCCGCGCCAAAGATAACCGCCCGTTTTCTGTTTCTGAAATACGCAGCCACACATACCAGCAGAAGCAGAGCGGACCACATCAGCGGCCACCCTCGCCGGGAATATCCAACAGGTCACGTTGCGCGGCCAAGATGCTTAACTGGCGGTGTGCAGCAAGGATCAGATCAAGTGCGCCTTCTACTGTCGCCTGTGCTTGCGCGTCGGCACCGCGCCGATCATCACCAGCCTTTTCACAGAAATACATCGCAGCCACCTTCAATCCAGCTTCGCCTGAAATAAGCCGCTTTGATAGGTATCGAGCCAGATCATCTTCGCTGCCAGTATGTTGGCGCGCACGTGCCTTCTGTTCATCATAAATCCGTTTGACGTTAAGAGCCATCTGTTGCATCCCTTCTAAATCCAATTGTACATTTCTTGTCACTTTCGCCATCGCCCCACCGCCATTCGGCGCAAGCAACGATGTTTACGTTCTCCGGTAGTCTATCATAACAGCCATCATCCGCCACCCACTCATCAAACGGAATGTTGGCTTGGACATGCCCCGGCACATAATCCCACGCGCCGCCACCGCTACATGCCTCAATCAATCCAACGGATGTTGATTTATAAACCTTAGCCTCGAATACAGCAGTGATCCTGTGTTTTGCTGTCACCGTTCGGTCTTGAATGATTGCTGGCACCGTGCCACCCTCAAATGTAAGGCTGTGAACCTGTATGCCCACGGGCGGTGATATGACCTTTGCGACCTGATCAACGCCAAAGAACATTCCAATACCCGCCACAAGCGCAAGAGCGCTACCTGTAAAATGCATTACCAAAGCCCCCGCGATTTAGCCCATGCCGCAACAATTGCCCCCACAAGTGATATAACGCCTTTTTCAAGACGACTTAGGCGCAACCCGTGGTTCTCAATGTCGGATTTCAACTTGCCTTCTTCCATGCCCTTTTTGCGGGCTTTCTCGATCTCATCATCGCTCACTCTGGGCATCCCCCAAATTTGGCGCACAACTCGAAATACACCGTGCGGTGCTTTCCTATTTCCAGTTTGGTTTGCTGCGTGTCTTTGCGCGATGCTGTCGGCAGTGTGTTACCCCACGCGCCAAGGATGGCCGCGCTAGTCTCTGAACCCGTTGGTGGCGTCGAGCAAGCTGTCAGGGTCAGTATCATCGCCAATGCCAGCGAGGGCTTTTGTAGCTGTTTCATGGACTGTCTCAGCCCCCTTTTTGTCTGCGGCAATAAATTCTGCCGTTGTTTTGCGAACGCCTGCGTTGAACCGGGATTCACCGTAGAACCAAAGACCAGCTATGATTGTTGCGATGCAGGCCACACCGAAATATACCCTAGAAGGCATCATGGCTGATCCCTCACACGACCAAGCAGGAACGCCAGAAACAGCACCCCCGCAATCCATGGCATCCATGCCGTCGGGATATATGCTTTAACATCTTCGGGCGTGCTCGCCCAAGCAACAGGCAACGCGGCGGCGATGGCAGCAATATGCGTGCTGTGCCACCTCCACACGTCTTTCCAGTCGGGGATAAGCTTCATCTGATTAACTCCGTTTTTCTGTGAACAGACTTCCAATCGCGGCAATGAAAGCCGCCAGCCAATGCTTTTGCGCCGGGGTTTCCTTTGATGCTTTGGGCGCGCCTACGTGGGTGGATAATGCGGGTTTTCCGCCCTTCATGTAAGACGGCACATTAAAGCCGGGGCAGGCTTTGGCCGCATATTGATTGTGACCAGTGACAGGAACGCGACCATATTTAGCGTGCAATTGACCAATCAGGCGCATCAACGCTTCGTTCTGCTCAGGCGTGAAGTTATCCTCGAATTGATCCGTTTCGGTCGATCCGTGGCCGCCGAATAAACTAATGCCAATCGTCCCGGTATTATGCCCCTTAACATGCGCGCCTGTGCGCGCTACGTCCCGTCCCTTGGCAACGGTCCCGTCGCGATCGATAAGGTAATGGTATCCGATGTCAGACCAACCCTGCGCCAAATGCCATCGCTTGATCTCCGCAACCTTCTCAGACGTGCGGTGACCATGCCACCAATTCGCACGAGTTGCGGTACAATGCACAATTATGCCAGTGACTTTTCTCATACCGATACTCCAAACAACCCGCTATCCCGCTTGCGCAGGGCGGTGTAAAACGATGATCTATTCATGGGGGTGTCCTTGGTTAGGCAAGCCAAAGTTGGCCCGTTAATTCAATCGCGCTGGTGTTGGTAAAGTTGGTATCGGCAAGATTAACGATGGACGCCATGCCTGATCTCGTCAGGGTCAACGCCGTGGCGCTGGACGGGTATGCACTCGGGCTAGTGCTGACAGAAGCCATTGCCGCATAAAAACCCACAGAAGCGCTACCGCGACGTTTTTGGATGCCAAGCGGTCCCGGAAGGCTTGTGGGGAGTGATATTGTGGCAGTTCCGGTTGCAGTACCCTTTGAAGTCAATTTTATAAGGATCCAGTAGAACATGACATCACCTTGGATGCTATAACGGGCACTTTGCGCTCCATACGTAATGCCGGTAGATGCGCCATCGAAGGCTAGAACAGGCGTCCATGCTCCTTTTGTTTGCGTGGCCTGATCTACAATGTAGTTATTATTGGCAACATCGTTGACATGACCTGTGACAAACGTGCCGGAATAAGCGTTGGGGCCAACCGTGACGCCTGTGACGCCAGATGTTAACCAGACCGCATAATCGAAAGCGCCTGAGAAAATGTTGTGGGCTACGATTCCGTTGTCGCCCTCTCCTGTGGTGTCACTTTCCGCAAAAACCCCGATCCGTGATGAATGCCCACTAAAGTGGAATGTGTTATTCGTTACGATGTATTCGGATACGTTTTTGAGGTTGAAGTCATGCGGCGTGAAGGCGTATTGCTCGGTCAAATCCTCATTGTACAAATCATTGCTCAGTGCCTTGACAAGCTTTGCGCCATCGACACGGTAATTTTCATCCCGGCAGTTGCTGTGACAATTTGTGATCCAGCCGATTGGCTCCCGCCCGCCGGGTCGGTACACGTCAAGGCCAATCTTGCCGCCATTGGTGACTGTATTTGTTAGACGCCAAGCCTCGGACGCTTCTTTGGCGTACATCTTGCCTGTCTGACTGGATACATATGTGGCGGTTATATCAAACTGTGTTGCGCTTACGCGCGTGTACTCATGGCTGCCATTGTAATCAGTCGTTTCAGCAATGAAGATATCCGACCCCGTGCTAAACGGGCTTGAACTGGACACCGTGCATCGAACGGTGCCATCACCGTTATCTGAAATTGTCGTGATATTACCGACATAAACGCGGGAACGGATAAGCGTCGAAGCGCCCCAAAAATAGCTATTTGTGACAGTCCAGTCATAGCACCCATCAAGGTTGAGCGCGATTGCTGGATCAAAACGGTAGGATGCTTCACTGTTGTCAACACCTACCCACGGACCAGAACATGTCAGGTTGTCAATAAATGGACGCCATGTTCCCTTGAATGACACAAAAGTATCGAACCAGTCATTGTTTGAGTTCTCACCCTTCACCGCAATATTCTGGCACGTCAGATTTCGCTTATGCTGCGCGCCCCCCTCCGGCTGAGTGAAGGCCAAACCTATACCGCCCTGGCCTCGCGTGATGACATCAAAATCCCTGTAGGTTGCTTCACTATCTCGCGCTGTTGATGCAATCCACAAACCGCCATCTGTGTTCGTTTCGGGAACGTAGAACTGAGAAATGCCAGCGCCTTCGCCCGCAATTGCAAACCAGACTGTCGCAACGGACCTCAAAACAAGGGAGTTTAGCAGGAATTTACCAGCGGGTATGTGCCCCCGAAGTCCACCCGAAAGGATGGCGTCAACCCACTTACCAGCGATCACACTGGCGTCCTCAGAGAGGTCATTTTTAGCACCGAACGCCATCAAGTCATAGCCGCTGTCGCCCCTTTGCACATAGAGCCGCACGCCACCCTGCGTTGTGATGTGATGGTCAATAGCGACGACCGGGGCAACCCTATATGAATAGCCCTCTTTCCTCGTGATGATATAGTCGCCAACGGCAACAGATTCAGGTTGGGATGGCGTGTAAGTAAAGCCACTATCTTCGATTACCGCGCTAACATCTTGGAGCATCCGCGTTGAATACTGAGAGGCTTGTGTTGCATGGGATAGTGAAAGCGCCGCCGCTTCCTCAGCCGCGACACGGGCCGCGTCAACCTCGGCGGCTATTGCTGTAGAAAAGGGGATTGTTGACCAGTTCCCATCGTAAACTGTGGTGCTCGCCCCATCTAAGAGGGGGAAAAGTAGATCACGAGTTGCAAATTCCTCGCCGCCTACCGTGCCGGAACCATCGGCAATGTAGTATGTGCCATTGAGTGCGCCGGATGGGAATAGTCCGCTAGAAACATCCCAGCTTCCAGCAAGCGATGTATTGCTGATCGCCTGCGCGAATTCCTCAGATAGAGCCACGATAACGCGGTTAACTTCGCCATCAAGGTCTTCTTTAGTCGCAACCTTGGTCTCGGCCCCACTTGTGGGCAGATTAAATACAATACTTGTCATGTGTTTCTATCCTATGGGTCTGTCGTGCCTGTTACGCTAGCCGTGAAGGCTGACGCGCTTGCGTAATCACCGCGCGAACGAGCGAAGTAGTAGCGGGACACCGAAGCCCCCAAGCTGCTCTCTGTGACGCTCACGATTGTGTTTTGGCTGGTGTAAATTGCGGTGCCGATCAGGCTGGCCGCTCCAATGTCGTCTGTGTCGCTGCCGTGTATTTCAATGGCTCTAAAATCGGGGTCGTTTGGCGTGCGAAAACTAACGGTTATCTCGCCAACACCGCCAACCGCCGCGCCCTCTGTTGGGGTGTCCAACGCGATATCTACAACTGGTGTTGCGCCCAAGAAGGTCACCCAATCTGATCGTCCCGATGCGCTTAGTGCGCGTATTTCTATATCATAGGATTGCCCGGCGATGCCTTCGATATATCCGAATACGTCGCCCGCTAGATCAACCGACTCAGCGCCAAGAATTTGACTTGGGCCGAACGGATCGCCAACCAATCGGGTGCGCACCTCGTAACCCTCGACACCACCGCTTGTTGACGGGGAAAAGCTAAATTTCACGCGGGCAATGATACCGCCGCCAGTGTCAAGGTTAACACTATCTCCTGTCACGACGCTGATAGGGCCACCAGAGGCCACCCCATCGCGCGTTCCATCATAAACGGCGTGCGTCACGTCCTCCTCATCCGTTGCAGGGGTCCATGCCGTGATGCTGTCGGAGTATTCTCGTAAGCTCATAGCACAGCGAAGCGCAAAACCATCCTTGCCAACCGGGTCGAGAAACGGTGACATACTCTCAACTTCGTAAAGTCCGTTCATCTTGGTGTATGGTGCGGCCAAACTTAGATCTATCACCGAACCAACAACAGCCTTGATACCGTACGGTGGGGCAACGACTGTGGCCTGTTTTTGCAGCCTGTTTTGATTGCCCGCGATGTTGCGAACACGCTGCGCCTGAGTCGCAGAAGAAACCATACTTAGATCGAGCGTCTTTACGCTTGGCTTGCCCTTGTCTTGCTCTAGAGCGCCGGGGATTGCCCAAGGCACCAACTCAGCAGGTTCACCGCCACGTTCACGTGGGGAATATGTAACCCTCAATTCTGTTGTAATCTCATCGTCTGCCCTGAGTGCAGAGAACGACAAGCCGCCAAGGCTGTCAGCAATCTGAACGGCAGTATCTCGCGGCGCACCCGGCACTACCCCAAGCTGCCCACCTGACCAAGCTAAGCGTCCTGCACCCGCCGCGATTATTGGCTGCAAGAGTGTTTCAACCTCAGAACCGTCGAAAGCAACGACACCTGCAACCGTGTATCTTGGCTCAGATCCCCCATTTTTAAGGGCGACCGCCTCATCGGAAACGTCTGCGGCAGCGGCCCACATTGTCAATTCAAGGTTACGGTTATCATAAGGCCGAAAAGGGTTTTGCCGCGCCAAATCAAGTCCGCACAAATAGGCGTTTTGCGACCATTGCCATGTGCTTGGGTCGTCAGGGGTTTGGGACTCATCGCGCATGTCCCAAACCTTGCTAAGCCGCCCCTCAACCTCCAACTGCGGAATGGCGCTAGGCCAACGCTCGGAACGCTGCCCATTGTCTCCCGCTCTTAATTTGGCCCAGACCATTGTTAGGCCCGTGCCTTTGTCCGACGCCTTCCAAAGCAGTTCGTCGCCGTCAACAACGTACCCCGCCTCATCCAAAAACACTTGCGGCGGCTGCGTTTGATCACCAAGGCCAATCCAAATGGACACATGCCCCGTAAAGACGCTACCATCGGAAGGGACCGCACCGGGTCCATTGAAGTCGTAAGGATCGCCCTCTAAATCCAATTCGCGGTTATCCAGATATATCGTAAAGCTACCATCGCTCTCGCGACTGTTGATCAACCAGCAAGCATATGAGTACTCACCTATTACCGGATACGGCAGTACTGTTGCTGGCGCGCGGAACTCCCCATAAACATAACGCTTGTTTGGGCGTGAGGTTGGAAAGGCCAAATCACGCTTCAAGTCTTGTTGGGTTGGCCTCTTTTGGGTCAACCCGCCAAGGATGGACCTTGCTAGAAGTGAAAAGCCTATACGGATAGCGCCCGCGACAATAGCACCATAAGTTGCGGTCAGAGCCGCCCCAATTCCCACCCCATTCGCAACCAAGGCGACAATGACCTCTAATCCCATGGCAAGCCCCATGATTTAGCAGTGCTCTTGACCACGTGCAGGCCGTTCATACCCATAACCGCCCATTCGTCTGTTTGGATGCAGAGACCCAAGGCCCACGGCATCGGCCCGAAATCGACCTCAACGGCACCAATGACGCCCGGTAGCGCATCACACGGCACCAAGCCCGCTCTTGCGGCTAGTGCCTCGTGGCACCGCTCAGCGCCCCCGTAGGACCGCAAGAAGCGCAACGCGCCAAGTTGACTGGTGTAGTTAGCGCCCACCACGGGGTTGACCCCCCATAGGCGGTGGAAGGCGCGTCCAGCCGTGCGGCAACAATCCTTGTCCGCAACATCAAAGGCCCCGAACATCTCAAGCGATGCCGCGTCAAACGCCTTATCTGGCGTGCAGAATTTTATTGTCATTAGGCAGGCCATTGGGGCGGGTTGGTCCGCCATTTTTCCGCGTGCTCCACCCGGCGAAATATCGTATCTCCCGGATGTAGGGCTTGTTGGTCTTCATTCGTATGGGTGATCTGCGCCGCTGCCCGTGCAGGCTGGCCTGACTTGATTGAAACCGTCGCCTGCGCTGTCAACTTGTCTTCATTTAGCGTGAAGTCGGTTTTGCTCACGCTGCCCGTTAAGGCCCGCATCACACCAACAATCTCTGTGCCGCCGGGGGTTGTTGTGATACCTGTGTAGATATCAACGTCTTTGCCGCGCGCGTCCGCCTCGTCTGCGTATTCCAACAGGTCCACAAGAGCGGCTGCAAACTCAATTGATGCACCTTGCGAAGCGGCCCCGCCGACTTCCCCCGGCAAAGAGATGTCGGCCAAAGCCCCAACCCCTGCCCATTGCTTGCCATCGTATTCGATCAATCCCGTTCCCGTGTGTGCGCGCACAGGACCAGTGGGCCAGTCAATATCCACCAACATTGTTGGGTAAATCACCCGCTGCTGGTAAGCCGCATATAGTTCCGGCGATATATCGCGCTTCAACTCCACGGGTTTAACTCCTCAAACCCATCAACAAAATCCGTGTCAAAGCGTTCGACCATATCGAAAGAATAACTATAGTTTCCTGTCGTGCTTTGAATTGACCTCGGAAAGTTTGGTATCTCGAAAACACGGCTTTCTATTTTACCAATACTCACAAGGCCGCTTGGTATGGGCGCACTGACATAAATGCGGGCATTTCCGTCTGCGTCTGACGTTACAGTCCGCAGCACAATGGCCTTTTCGCCGCCGCCCGTTACAGGCTCCGCAGGCACCGCAATCCGCAGGTTTGGCGGGAACCCCACGCAATCGATATAGGGCCATCCGTCATTGCCTGCGGTCGCGGTAATTGGGCGACCAACAAGCCACAAGAGGCCCGCGCCGCCCGTTTCCCATGACAGATCGTTACTATCATCTGTCCAACTCAAGGGTGTGCCGCCACGCAGGCCGTCCAAATCCCCGGTTCCACCCCACCAGTGTTTTTTGAAAGGGGTCATTCGGACCAGTGCCAACTTGCCATCAAGCAGCACTTTCAGCGCCTCAACATAGGCCCCTTGATCCCGGTTTCGCCCGATACCGCTAACCACCGCCGTCACAAGCGCTCTTGTGGGTTCCGATTGGCTTAGGTATGGCGCGCCACTCAAACCCTCGGCACGCTGCACGGGGCGACTGATTGTATGCTCTGAGGCTGATAGAAAAACCGGGGGCCATGCGTAAACGTCAGGCATTAGGCAGGACTCCCAAACGATCTGGTTGACCTCATTGCGGCCCCTGTTTGCTTGACTGCTTGTTGAACAATAGGCCCTGCGGCCTTTCGCGTTACGTCACTACTGATCTGCTCGACCTTGGCTTGCCAGTTGCCATCATCATCGACGTACACGCGCACGTCCATTGGCCCGCCGCCGCCCTGCATCGCTGCCGCAGTTGCTTTAGTAGACGTAACCATAGCGGGGCCGCGTATGATTTCGGGGCCGTTCTCGCCCGCGATACCGAACTTACCCGATGGGATCGTGCCGCCCTTGTCGAACATGCCAGCAAATAGTCCGCCAAGCAGACCTCCACCGCCGCCGAATAAGCCACCAAGCAGTCCGCCACCTGACTTCTTCCCTCCGGCAAACATGCCAGAACCGAACAATGCATACTCTAGTGCTGCGCGCTTGATGCTGTTTTTGAAGGCGTCCATTGCGTCAGCCCCGCCCATTGCCGCGTCAATAACACTATCCTTAAACTGACCTTGGATTTGCTCCATTGCCGCGATCTTATCGCGGGCTTGATCATACTTCTCGGCCAGATCACCGACTTCTGCCGCTTCTGCATCAATTTTGGCTGTGAGTTCGTCCGTGACGGCGATGCCGCGCTTCTTGGCCTCGTCCAATAGCTTGTGTTTAACGGTAAGGGCTGCGATCTCGCCTTTAGACTTGCCAAGCATGTCAATTGCACGCTGCATCTTTTCCAACTCGGACTCAGCTATGCTAAAAAGAGGTGGGAGTTCTTTTTTTGACCCACCACCACGCCCGCTACTGGACCGCTTGGCCTTTGGCGCTTTGTATGTACTAAGGAACTCTCCGGCCTCAGCAGTTTGAATTTCAATCGCCCGCCCGCCAACAGTCCTTGGGTCTACGGCTCCCCTACGACCTTTTTCATTCTTAAACCGCTCAGCAGCCCCCATCGCGCCAGCATATTCCAAAGCGGCCCCTGCCAACGCTTGAACGCGGCCCAACAACTGATCTGCGGGACCAATCGCGCTAGCGATAGCACCACCTGACTCATATGCCGCAGAGGCAAATTCCAGCATGGTCAGTGTGGCGTTTTCTGTGACGCCTTGCAATTCCGCAGCCGATCTGGACGTTTCCTGAACCTGATTTGCAAGAGCCAACGCAGCGCCCTCCAAATTCTTTAAGGGGCCAAAAGTTGCGACAATAACCGCCAACAATGCCTCGCCAGATGCAACTACTTCTTGCGGCCCAGACGCCGAACCGAAGGCATCAAGCGCAGCAAGTAGATCACGTGCCTGCGCCTCAGTGACGCCAAAGTCGTCGTTTAGTTCATTGATTGCACCCTTATAATTACTGCTGAATGCGCGGGTGTCCTCTGATACTCCGTCAAGTATTTCAAGCAATGTCCTAATGCGATCTGAATCGATGGCGTCCAAGCCTTGGGCTGCACTAAGCGCTTCCAGTGCCATGGCCTGATTAATGTCTGTCAGCGCTAAAGCAAAAACTTTTGCTGCTTCTGCCGCTGTCCCGTACTTCTCCCTAAGAACCTCAGTTGGTACAGCGGCGTCACTTGCGGCTTCTGAGTACGCGGAAACTGCATTCGTCAGGCTCTTCGCGCGATCCTTGAATTCCTCTGCTTCCTCACCGCCACGCAGAAATGATGCAATAAGTGGTGCGCCGACCGCAAGAACCGCACCCGCCACAGCGCCGTATGCCCCAAACACGCCGAGCATCTGCGACCCCTGTTGTGTGAATGCTGTTATAGCTGATTGACCGCCCTGTATTTGGACCGCAAAGTCACCAACCTGATATCCCGCTTGCTGAAATACTTGCCGATTGCGATTCATGAAACCAGTTGACGCGGCAACGCTGCTGTTCATTGCAACGACATTATCCCGCGCGCCATTCAATCGGTCTGCGGTATTCTGATATTCACGTTGCACAAGGTTTAGACCCTTGGTGTGCTGCGCCATGTCGATTGTACCAGCTTCGAAAGCTGCGTTCATTCGGCGCTGCTGCTTTTCCAGCCTCGCCTCCGCCGCCTGCAACGGGTTGAACTTGCGCTCTAACCGCGAAATTTCGTTGCCTGCCGTGCGCGCGCTCTTCTTGAATTGCTCATTCTGCAACTCAAGCAAGATGGCAATGCGTTCTGTTGGTTCAGCCATACTTTGCCTTCAATTCTTGGAACTCCTCCCACGTCGGCGGGGTCGTCGCTTCGCCTGCGTGGGCTTGGTTCCATCCATCAACAAAGATCGCCCAATCTTGGGGCGTCATTCCACGCCAAGCAGATATGCTTAGCCCTGCGCCGATGGCGCTTTTTATTTTGTCTCTGGAGTCGTAGTATCCGGGATGTTCATTTCTAACGAACCAGCTAAATCGTCTGCTTTTTTTTTAGTGTCCGGCGATACAAATGCGGCAAGCAACAAGTCCTGCGCCATTGATCTGACCCAGTGGTTCTCATGTGTAGGGATATCATCGACGAGCTTATCTGCTGATTTGTCGTTTAGTCCGCCCCCGACAAGCCCCAATGCCACAAGGTCACGGCAATGGCGAGCCTGCGGATCGCCCTTGCCCAGTAGTTGGTCTAGCACTTTGAAAATGCTTAGATCATGCTGCCTCTCGAACCGCTCAACCTCACCATTCCGCAAGACCAGCGGTCGACTCTCGCCGCCCAACTGCTCAATTGTGCCGCCCGCCGGGGCTTCGGATGTGATTGGCATTATGCTTCAGGCGTGAATGTGATGGTTCCAGTGGAATCCAGCCCCATCTCCATCGTCACAGCACCACCGTTTATTTCACCAGAGACCCCAAGGCTCGAAGTGATGAACTTGCCTTCGAATTCACCCAAGCCGGGCACGATGATTTGGTAGTCGTTGATTCCTGTGCCCTCAAGTTTGCTGGCGATAAGCGCGGCTGTTTGCGCCTTGCTCTCGAAAAAACCCGACCCAGAGAAACTGACCTTGGATGTGCCAGCAATCATTTCTTGGAATAGCTTACCGCCTGCACCGCTGCAATCGATGGTGGTCACGTCGATGTTGTCGCCGTCAAGCGTCAAGTTGCGACTATTCAGGCCGCAGAGAGTTGCATAAGCAATGGGGTCTTCGCCGTCACCAGCTTTGATCAACATTAAATCAGGGTTCTGCTTTGCCATGGGTAGGCTCCTTTAAAGGATATGGACGCTTCACAGCGTTCGGTCGCGGCCTTGCCCAAGGGCCGGATATGGGGCAACCTTTGATAAACAGCACAAAGGAATTTGTATGAGACGCGTTATCATTGCAGCAATTCTTGCCGCCACTACGGCGCAAGCCAATGAAATGCCCGTATTCGGCTTCAACGGTTTTTCGTTTGTGATAGAAGCGCTAAAAATACGCGGCGGGGAAACGCCAGCAACCGTAACCGAGCGCGCAAATGTGGTGTGCAGGTCAGTCGGGAAAACTGCGGAGATGCAAATAACCGACGAAATCAGTGATTTTAGAGCGCGATTCCATTACATTTGCCTGTAATCAGGCATCCAAGATAGCCTGATACGCGGAAACCACTTCAAACGACTTGCCATCCGCAGCCTCCCCAGATGTTTCTGTAAGCCTGTGGATCTGAACCAATGTGAACCCGCTAACCGTCAGCGGGGCGGTGTCTAGGGCGGCATTTACCGCCTCAGCGCACCGTGACGCTTCGACATCAGCGGCCTGAACGTCACGGCTCACAGATTCGACGCCAAACGTCAACGTAGCGGCATTCCCGCAATCGCTACGCAGGTCGCGCACGACGATATTGTTTATCCAAATATAGGGGCGCTGCGCCTTATTAGGAACCCGCCTGCCGTACACCCTAGCACCAACCACAGCCTGAACGCCCGCATTCGCTTTTAGTGTGGCAACAAGCGCCTTTTGCATGGCGAGCACATAACTATCTGGCATTACTTCAACGCCTTAATTGCGTCTTTGATAGCCTTGCGGTTACGCACCTTGCGCTTCTTCGCCGTGGCTTTCATTGCCGGGTTAACAAACGGACGCGGCGCGTTCCTGCCTTCGATAACCTTAGCTTTTGGTCCGAAGTCGATAAGCTGCGAACCATCTGCGCCAGGGAGGTTTCGAATAGCCGCACGACTGGCTCCACTGCGCTCTGGAATAAGCACTTGCGCCAAATCCACAATCATTTCCGCATTGTCACGGTTAGCCGCTTCAAATTGCGCCTCGACTTCTGGGCCGACCTTGTTGAGCATTGCCTTAGTGGTCGCGAACCCTGACTTCTTCACTGCGCGCCCCCTGCCGTTGCTAAAATATCAAGATAGGCGTCATTATCAGCCACGTTAGACGGGTCCGCTAGGTTCCAAGTCTCACCGCGCGCAATCGCTTGATCTGCCCCTGTCAGGCCCATTGTAGCGGCATTCTTGCGAACTCGGATTGTTGCGGTGCGGACGCCCTCGACCGTACCCGCGTCAACGCGTTCTTTGCCAGTTGTTTCGCGCAAATTGCCCCAGACCGAAAATAGCGGCTCAAATTCAGCCACGACATTACCGTAACCATCGTCAGCCTCTGGCCCTTGGCGATTGAATTGAACGCGATGGCGTAGGCGCATTAGTCGTTTGACTTCTTGTCAACCTTGAGCGCGCCAGCAGATTTGAGCGCCTTTGCTTTGGATGCTGGCAATGTCAGCTTATCTCCCTCAAAAAAGGTATGCCCACCGTAAATGTGCTTCTTGCCAAACGTGACTGTTGTTTCTTTGGTCATAGTGTCGATCTCCGATATCCCGCCAACATCTGGCACATAAGTTGTCTAAGCATTTCAGGCTTCATCATGCTTGCGTTCGCCTGCCCCTCGTAAAGGGTGCCCGCATAGAAATACCCCGCCGAAATTATCGGTTCCGGTATCGTGACAAAGCCCGCCGTGTAGATCACCGTTACGGGTGATTTGTGCTGTGGCCATACCTCGCCTGCCAAAAGCACAAGAGCGTCGCCTATGAGACTGTACACCGCCCCAAGTGCCTGCTCTGCACCATCAAAGTCTGTATATGTCACCGATGTGACCGTTGCCCCATCTGGAAAGCGCAAGCGCACGTCAGAAAGGCTGTTGAATGTCTCTGTGAACGCCTCGACCACTACAGGGCGGCGCAAAATTCCGTTGTCTGGATCGCCAATATATGCCTCGGCTGCGTCCAGCAGGCCCGTCATAACCGTATCATCTTCATCGCCGTCAAAGTGAAGGCGCTGTTTTAGAGCGTCAATTGTCAAGTAGTTTGGCATTATCCACCCCGGTCAAAAGGGAGCGCGACCCTAAAGCCGCGCCCGATTAGATTAAGCAACTGCGTTGTGGTAAACGAACGCCTCTGGACGGGTCACTTCCAGCGCCAAGCGCTTTTCAAACAAGATCGTAACCATGTTTTCCGAGAAGTTATCGCCGTCTTCGGTCGACGCCATGACAGTCATGCCCATGCGGTCCCAGATCATCGCACCCAGAGAGAACGCGCCAATCAGGAAGTCGCCTTTGTCCATGCTATCAGAAGTCACAACAGGCATACCCCAAAGTGTGGGGGATGCGCCTGTAGTCACAGACGAGAACAGATAGCGGTTGTCAGCGTCTTTGAGCAACTCAATCTCAGCCCAATCATCGGGTGACATAACCACGCCAGACGCAGGATACAGCGCCTTGCGAACTTGCAACTTAGCGACGCGGATATCATCAACTAACGTATCGGGTGTGTAGCCCGCCAATGTGGCTGCGTTATAGGCGACCGCCTCTGGCAAAATGCCCGCAAGATTTGGGCTTGTGCCATTGCCGCGCAAAATCTGCTCTTCCTCGACAAGATCAAGGCCATAGCGACCGCGACCGTCGATGTAAGAACGCATCATCGGTGCATCTTCCAACGCTTCCATCGACACACGGAACTTGTGCGCGATTTTCTGCACTGGAATGACAGCTTCGCCAAATGTCAGTTCAGACTGTGGCTTTGCCCCGCCCTCCGCAACAGAAGCGGCGCTGTTCGTGTAGCCCGTTTCCTTGATAGAGCGGATGGAGTTGCTCGAAGTCTGACCCGTTGCAAACAGGCTGCGAATGCGCAAATCAATTTGAGGCGGCGCAATAAAGCCCGACTGTTGCTCTGGGACCAAAACAGAACGGGAAACGCCTGCAGCAAGGTTGCCTGAGTTCAGGATATCCTTACTCTCAAAGCGAATGCGGCCCGCTTGACTGTGGTCATAGCCCTTGAATTCATCGCTTTCGATGAATTGTTCGCCAAGAGATTTGCGTTGGGATGGGGCGTTTGCGCGTGCCATCTTTTTTTCCAGCGCATCAATCGTGCCGTTCAGCTTTTTGATTTCGTCCGTAGACGTATCAATGCGGCTTTTAATATCCGCGCTGTTGGCCTCCGACTTGGTTTTGAGAACATCAATCTGTTCGGCCATATCGGTGGACTTTTGGTCGCGCTCTTTAAGCGCGTCCGTCAGCGCCGTTTTCATTTCCGCCGCAAGGGCGTCCTTAATTTCCATGTCCAAAGGCATGTTAAGTCTCCATCTAAGGGAATAGCGCGTCATACGACGGGCCGTGTGGGGTTTACGCGGTGATAGCACCGCGGATGAGCTGCCTCAGTTCTTCTGCCATCTCGGCAGATGTTCCGGGCGCATCACGCTCACCCAAAACGTCTTTGGCCAGAAGGGAGGCACCCTGCTTGGCCTGCTTCACTGAAAAGCCTGCGTCGCGCAGGTGATCTTCAAGGAATCTCTTAATTTCGTGTGGCTGATCAAAGTCGTCAAGGCTTTTTGCCTGCACCGTAGCATCAAGCAACATTGGGAAGGTCACTAACGATACTTCCCACAAATCCAAATCGCTCAACTCACGCGCGCCGGATTTAGTTTTAACAGCCTTGCGCGTGCGGTAGCCAATCGACATACCGTCAATCGCACCAGACTTGATCAGGGAATGAGTCTCGCGCCCGCGTTGCACATCCATGTTGATTTGGCCGACCACAAAAAGCCCTGTGTTGTCTTCTTTGACCTCTTTCCATATGCCAATCGGCTCGGATGGATCGTGCTGCCAAAGCATCTTAGGCAGGCGGACCGCCAAAGACTTGGAAAACGCGGATTTCACAACGATATCGCCACCTTGATCCTCTACGCCGAACTTGCTGGCGTAGCCTTCAACGCGGCCCTTTTCGTCAACATCCGCATCAAGGGGCGCGAATTTATGCTCAAGTGTCATTGGTTTGTGCCTCTTTCCGATATGCCAAGCTGTTGCCATCCGGGTGCATTGGGAGCCTGAATGGTGACTTGCCTGCTCGAACTTCGTTTTCGGTCATCCATGGCTTGTTGCCTCCTGCGCCAAGCGCCTTGGCGTAAATCTCGCCGCGAATTTGCGGGGTTGTTCGCATCAACTGGTTTTCGTCCATTTCGGCCTTCAAACCCGTATCAAGCAATAATGAACACGCCAAAGACGCCTCGTATCGGCCAACCCAAGGGCCAATGCCGTGGATTTGGTGAAACAGCATCACATCAGAAACAGCGCCTTGCGCCCCAGAACCGCCCGTTTTCATAAGCAGGTAAGGGTGAACACCATAAACCCGCGCCACTTCCTCAATCTGAAATTGCCGGGTTTCAAGGATTTGCTGGTCTGACGAATTCTGCATCAACTGGTCGAATTTGGCCTCAAAATCGATTACTGCAATGCCCGTCTTGCCAAACTGCTTTACCCAAGATTCCTTGAGCTTTTTAATCGCGCCATCACTTGTGCCGTCTTTCGCAGATATAATGCCGTATGGCGCGTTGCTGTCCGCAAGCCGCGCCTGTCGCGTTTCAAGCTGCGTAGCCAAGCCTAAAACATTCTGGCAAGAGCGGGTCGAGTTAACGCCTGCGATCATATCCCAGCGCGGGTTGCTGATCTCCAAGATATCCTTACGCTCAAAGTCGCCCAAATACCCCTCATCAGGAATGGAAACAGGCAAGACATAAGCCCCATCGCGCATAATCCAGCCGCTTGGCGTCCATGTCGGGTGCAACGGCACCAACTCCAACGGCCTGCCATCAACGCCACGGCGAATAAACGCGCGGCCTGTCCCAGTGTAAACCGCGTGCAACGTTAAAGTCTCTCTGAACTCAACAACCGTCTGAAAGTCGTTGGGCTTTACGTTGAGCAAGTCGTATTCACGCCCCTCAAACACCTCCACTCCATCGGCTTGCTGCAATGATATGGGCATCATACCCATGCCATTTGCCAGTACGAAGCCCGCCCGCAACGCAGCAGATACCTGCGAAAACTCGCGATGCCCAAAATGGCCCAAGCCATTCCAGAATAGCCTATCTTCTTTGCTGTTGCTCAGGCCCACATCCTTCTTTCGAAAGGGTGCCATGATACGGCTGCGCAATGTCACAGAACAATCATTTCGCTGTCTTTATCATCAAGGTAAGAGCCGCTGGATTGGCCCTCCATAGCGCTTGCCGCAGATCCAACAGCCATGGCAATCGTTACCATTCCATCGATCCGGCCCCGCGACACGTTCTTGTCAAACATACGGTTTGCCATAGCGTCCATCCTAACAACTGTATTCGAGGCGCAAATATCCGTCAGCTTGTTGCTGTCGATCACAATTTGCTCACTCAACATCTTGTCTTCTAAGTGTGTGATACTCGTGGGCATACAAAGGTAATCAACGGCCTGTGACTTATCATCGCTGCCCTTTTTCGCCATGCCCTTAAACGGCACCTGCATGCCCTGCTTGTGCTTGACTATCTTGAGTCCAACGCCTTCTGGTTCGTCTGGCCCCGCATAGAGCCAATGCGAAAATCCTTGTTTGGTGAATTCTTCCAACAGCTTCTCAAGGTGCGCGGCATCAACTGCCATCTGCACAACGTCTTGAGAGCCGCACAAGTCAACTATCTGCTTGGCGACGAAACTGTAATCAATCACACGCCCCGGCGTGATCGTGATTTTACCACTTTCTGCCAGATCACGGTATGGGATGTGGTCCTCTGCCGTGCGCTTCTCAACCTCATATTCTCGCGTCCAGTACCAAGTTTTGGCCGCAAGAATGTCGCCCTCCCAGCACCCAGAAACCGCCGTTAGGTCGTTTTTCTGCGAAAGGTCCAACGACAAGTGCAGCCGCCGCCCCTTCATTGCATCCGCATCAACTTCGCCCTTGGCCTTTTCCCAGACCTCCTCAGAAGTCCAGAAGCCCGCAGAGCCTACAGGTATGCCAAAGTACAGTCGCTTTGTCGTCATCGCCGTGCTGACCTGCTCTTTTGCAGTCACAACCAGCTTTCGCACATTTTCAATCGGGTAAGTGATGCC
>JBARCK010000079.1:0-23965 GCA_049794015.1 Sulfitobacter sp.
CCCAGCCTGATGCTCTTTCAATATCCCAATGATCTGCTCTTCGCTGAAACGGCTTCTCTTCATCGTCTGTCTCCTTGTTGGAGAACAGGCTAACTCAAAACACCGGACTTTTCAGGGGTGCAGGTCAGCACCAACATCCTTTTTGTATAGGCCACAGATTTACAACTGTTAGAAGCCCGATTTTCTTGTCAGAAAACAGTAGAACCCTCTCGGCTGTTGGTGAAGCCAAGTAAAGTATCATGGGCAAGATTAACTGAGTTTATTCAGGTTTACAAAAGCTCACAGGCAGCGTTGCACGCATGAGATCAGACATTTCAAACACGAAAGAGCTATTGAGATGAGATGGAGAGCGATATGTATTGCTGTGGCGGCGTTGGCCGTGGCAGCTTGGTATGCCCCGCAGATCTACCGTAAAACTGGCAATCTTCGCGCGATCCAACTTCTGCTTGGGCACAGCAAGTTGGCCAGCACGGTGCGCTATCTCGGTGTCGAACTCGAAGACGCGTTGAGCATCGCAGAAAAGATCGATATTTGAACACTGGACGAACGGCTTGTTGCCGTTCGTCTTCCTGAACCGGTCATGCATCAAAGCAGAGCTAATGACGGGACAGAGCCCGCAGTGACGGATGCTGCAACCTTTACGAACGTCAGCTTTCGCGTAGAAATAAAACCTGACAGAACGCTTTGCCTCTTCCGGGTTCAAACGCGGCCGACGATCCACAGACATTGCCCAAACGCCGTTTGAACCTAGCGAATCAAGCGTGCCTGTCGTTTTTGTTTTTGGTGCTTTACCGATCTGCCACTGCTGGAAAACTCATTCTTAACCAAAACCAAATAAGAAGAGCCCGAACGTTAAACCAAGCTTTTTGGAGGTGCGGCCAGTTGCCATATTACATAGCGGTGTACGATTGGTCGCTCTACACTCTTCCGTCAGCCATTCCGATGACGGACATCGAGGGCGATACTCATTCCAACGACCCTGCGTCTCCCGATTATAGCTCTTCTGTTCCCACATGGATTGGCGAGACCTTCACCTTCAATGGTGGATCGTCAACCCAAGTTGAAATAACCGATGACGATGGTCAATTTCAGGATGGCTACGTTGAAACCGGCGGTGCGCAGACGCTCACGCAAGACGTAACAATCAATGGCACTACCTATTTGGCCGGTTCTGTTATCGAGAACGAGTTCTCAATGCTGGACGCCTCTGGCAATGAAGTCTACGTCGTCCGGATTGATGGGGTAAACATTGGGTTTGGTTATCCTGTTGGGCAAGAACCAACAAATGGGACGACATTTACAGCTACAGCTGGGCGCGACGGAGACCCATTAGACAGTGGAGACGGCACGTCGTCCAGTTCAGAACCTTACTCCAACATTGTCTGCTATGCCCCCGGCACGATGGTCGACACGCCGGACGGCCCGCGCGCGGTGGAAACCCTCCGCCCCGGTAATCTAGTCGACACGGTGGACCATGGGCCCCAGTCGATCCGATGGGTGCGCAGCAGCGATCACCCGCTTCAGGACGCCGAGGTCGATGACAAGCCGGTCCTCATTCATGCCAGTGCCTTGGGTGCGGGTCGGCCCGCCCAAGACCTGATCGTGTCACCGCAGCATCGGATATTGGTCGGCGGTCACGGCCAATTAGATGACAGGTTCAAAAAAGAGGCCCTTACTCCGGCAAAATCTCTGACTTCGCTGCCAGGTATCCGGCACATGACAGGCAAACAATCCATCACATGGATACACTTCGCCTGTGATCAGCATGAGATTGTCACGGCAAATGGTTGTCTGTCAGAATCGCTTTTGCTGGGGCGATGGTCGTGGTCGGTCTGACGAGACTGGAGCGGCGAGACTTGACGTCCATTTTTGGAGCTGCGCCTACGCCAGACGCGGCACTAAACGGGCCCGCCGCGCGTGAGTGCCTCAAAATTGGAGAGGCGCGGCGGCATCTTGCAAAAAGCATTAACGAAAAAGATCCATGCACTGCAATAGAAATCAAGAAATGGGACCGCGATCTTGCCACGGAGCAATGGGAAGCGGATCGGTTGGGTCTGCAAGTGACAAATGGACAGATACCTGATCTTAGGATCGCCTGCTAAAATGTTCGATGGATCAAACTTCGAAACCGGCCTTCGTCACGACACAGCGAACTCACGCTAAGCCCCGCATAGCGGAGGTCTGGTATTGGGCAGCTATACAAGAACAGACGCCATTGAGGTGCCTTCTGCGTTCTAGCGGACCTACTGATCGCGCAAAAAATTGGATTTTTGTTTTGATTGTCACATCCTTCTAAACGTCCGTCACAAATCAATTCCCGAAACACTATAAAATCAGCCTCTTAACACGAGAGTAGGTCACACCTATTTAAACTCTGACCACATACTTCCCACCTGCAAAACTGCACCTTTCTTAGCACAAGTCTGTCGAACTCACTCGACTGGCGATGAAGCTTGGAGAGTTCTCATGAACAAATTCACGCAAGAACAATTGGCGGACCGGTGGCACTTGTCGCCTCGCACGCTTGAGCAATGGCGGTGGTTGGGAAAGGGTCCCAAATTCCTCAAAATCGGTGCACGGGTATTGTACCGCGAAGAAGACGTTGAGGCTTGGGAGGCCGCACAAGTCTGTCAAAACACCTCTGGACCAATACGTTCGGAGGGAGTGTGATGACGCGTCTTCCCTCACCGAACCGGATCAAGACACATTATGTATATACCGTTTGGGAAGCTGCGCAGGCACTCGGTCGCCACCGACAAACGGTCGTTCGTTGGATCAAGAACAAGGGCCTTATTGCGGACCGCTGCAAGATCCCTTGGCTGATCCAAGGCAAGGACCTAAAGCACTTTCTTGGCCGTCGTCGCGCCAAGGCTAAAACCAAACTGGCGTTGCACCACTTCTTTTGTCTTGGCTGCAAAGCGCCGCAAGAACCGGATGGCAAGTTTGCAGAATACACGCAGGCGTCACCAACGACGGGCATGCTCAAAGCGTTCTGCCCGACCTGCACAAGCGTCATGAACAAGGTGGTCCGCAGGGCTGATCTAGAGGCCATTCGGGCAAAAATAGAGGTCACAGTACAGCAAGCCAACCCAAGATTAGTGTCCCTGCCCGCGTCCTGCTCAAATGATACCTCAGTGAAGGAGGCTCAGACCAATGACAAAACGCAATTCGGATAACCTGCGCATCAAGCGCAAATACCTTGTTTGGCGGAAAGACTCGAAGGGTTTGTCAGACGCATCTGTAGACAAGTCAGCGGCGGCGATCTCGGTCTATGAGACCTTCCTAAACGGGAAGGATTTCCGCAGCTTTCATTCGGAGCGCGCACGCAACTTCAAGC
This sequence comes from Sulfitobacter sp., assembly GCA_049794015.1. Lineage (GTDB taxonomy): Bacteria > Pseudomonadota > Alphaproteobacteria > Rhodobacterales > Rhodobacteraceae > Sulfitobacter. Next base: position 3,338 of record JBARCK010000079.1, read on the forward strand.
GTCATCTGACTTCTCAGCAAAACCAGCGAAACGGCACAAGGCTGTCGGCCAGTTCGATCAATGGCACACTGCGCGAGATTAGCGCCTTCCTGAACTGGTTGGCAGATCAACCAGGATACAAGTCGAAAATCACGCGCTCAGATATTGCGTACCTATCGCCAGACCGCAAATCCGATGCGGCACGGCGTACGTCCTGTTGGAAGCCTCATCCATCACCCGCACAGGTCGCCAAGCTATTGGCGGACATGCCGTGCGACACAACCTTGCTGCGTCGAGACAGGGCCCTCATCGCCTTTCTGTTCCTGACTGGTTCGCGCGAAGGAGCGGCCATAACCATCTGTCTTGGGCATGTAGATTTAACTTATTCCTGTGTTCATTTTGATGGTCGCTCGGTGGATACTAAGTTTGGCAAAACGTTTACAACGGCCTTCTACCCGATGGCCCCTCCATGTGAGCAAATTGTGCGGGACTGGATCGCCGAGTTACGCCGAGATCATCAGTTTTCGAACAGCGACCCACTTTTCCCGAAAACCCGCGTTAGTGTCGGTGCTGACCGCCGGTTTGCGGCGATGGGAATTGATCGGGTACCTTGGTCAAACCCATCCTCTGCAGCGAAGATCTTTAAACAAGCGTTTTCAAAAGCTGATCTGCCACCGTTCTCACCACATCGAGTCCGAGATACGTTGTCCGAATTGGCAAAGGATCACTGCCGCACGCCTGAAGATTACAAAGCTTGGTCACAGAACATGGGCCATGAGGACGTCCTCACCACATTCCGGTCTTATGGTTCCGTTGCAACCGGTCGACAGTTGGATTTGATGACACGGTTTCGCAAGCGCGGCCCATTACCGGATTGCGATGATGATGACGTTGACGTGGTTGAGTGAGGTCAGCTGTTAGCGAGTATACGAACCTGGACTAGGTCAGGCCGCAATCGATACCCTTTCCAAGGGAGGCTTTCGATCAAAGCCTTTCCATCTTCGGGGTTAAATCCAGCTGAGACAAACTTATTCCCCAACAAATTTCGCGTCCGGCTGATAGCTTGACGGACTGCGGCCTCGTCCTGGGAGTCCATACTTGTCGCTACTTTATCTGCACTGAGAAGGGAGTAATCAAGCAGATCAAGACCTTGCCCTGCGCTCTTCAAAAATTCAGCAGCTAGGACAGTCAGAAGATTAAATCCAGCACCCTTGACCTGAACAGCATCATTGATCCAAATCACTTTGCGCTTCTTATCAATGACAAGCTCGAAAAGCTCTTTAGACTCGATATGAGGTTCTGTATTGATCGGCTGCGGTGTAAAAAACTGACCGCGCTGGGCCGTGCCATGAAGATCAGGTAGACTGTTTGCAGGAACTGGATCCAAACGCAGTGCAGACATTTCATCGCGCATGACAGTTGCCACCGAAGAGCCGTGCCGCTTCAACAGATCGACGATTCGCTTTAGTGCCGTATCAGGCGGCTCACCCAAACTTTCTACCGCATTCAGGATCGCCGGATATTGGGAAACAAGTTCAGCCTCGTTTATTGCCTCATACGCAAACGCACTGCGCACATACGATAGTGCCACTTCCTTATCTTGGACTCGTTCTCTGGGGCTTGCCATCAAATCGAGACGATATGCCTCTGCTGGATCATGCGCCGCAAGGCCAGCTGCTAGGATCGCAAAGCGCCGATCAACACATTGAGAACATCGGCCACAGTGGGCGTATTGCTTAGTCTGATTATGGACATCCGCGCAACTGCGCGTAAAGGCGATCTGATCAGCCAATCCAAGACGCGCTATGGTTTGAACCACATCCGTCTTTGTCCGCCAAAAGAAGGGATTATCGACGCGCAGATCCTGACCAAAGATCATACTAAACAGACCCCCGAAGCGCTGCAATGTTTGCGGATGAGTGGTCCGAGTGGCCCGCGTACCCAGGACATTGCCAACTGGCGGTAAGTTCAGACTGACCACACCGTTCTCGTAGAAAGAGACCCGCTTTTTTCCAAAGGCAATTTCCGTTGCCATGCCCAGTGCGGCAAACAGGAATGATCTGGCACGATGCGTTCCTTCCTTATTTGTCCCACTCTTAAGCTGCACCCGCATCGGAAAATGCATCAGCATTTGAGGCCCTAGCTTCTCAGCCATGTGTTTTTGTAGATCGCGCTGGATTGGCGCAATTTTGGTTGCCGAAAAGTGGCTGATCAACGCCACCTTTTGCTTACGGTCAATAATTTCTTCAAGCGCGCCAGCATATGAATCAAGACCACCGGAGAACATCAAAACGGAGTCAGCCTGCCACGCACTCTCTTTGCCAAATTCAAAGTATCGTTCTGGCACGGCCTCCTCTGTCTCCATTGGAGTGAAGTCAAAGGTGAACCGGTCACCTGAGAGGAACATCAGAGTCTCTTCGAGGTTCTGCTTTAACTTAGGGTTAGACCAAAGGGCGAGGTTGCGAACAGGAAGCGAGACTTGGAAACTTCGATGCCATTTTGCGCCCATTTTCTGATCCATCAAGCCGCCTCGGCTAATACTGGAATCAATGGCATACACAAAGGCGGCGATCTCAATCAGGTCTAGGGCGACATTAGGCAGACCTAGGACAAGGCTTTTGCGGATATGGCCAATGCGCAACGAGACCGCCTTAGTTTTCCCATTGATCGCAAACCGCAGTTGCTCGTCTCCACGCCCATCAGCTTCGGGCGGGAAGCAGGTGACAATGTGCTCAAGCTTATGCGCGACGTCGTCCAAGCTCGGACCTCATCTTCTTGAACGCGTATCGCGTGAACTCATTGATTTTGTGCTGGCTTAAGTTTTGCTCCTTCCAAACGGTTTTACCGTACCAGCCGCCTGCAAAACTCTCCACAATCTTGGAGGCTTCAAATGTGTGTTGGCGCAGGGCAGTCTCAAAGGCTACCCGGTCGCTGTCATCACCAAATCGTTTACCCGCACCAATATGATCAGCAAGCTCTCGGCTTAGGTAATAATCGAGCGATCGGTAAGACAACCGAGCAAAGAAATCTCGGGCCAAAGCGGAGAACTCTTGCCCGCCTGAGAATGCCGCCAGCGCTTTGCGAATCTCTTGAGGTGTTGGCTCAAACAACGTCGGCAGCTTGTCTCTCAGCTGAACCGAAAGGCTTTCCAGAAGGGCCGCGCGCGCCAGCTCTCCCGCATCAGAGGAATTACCCTGCTCAAAAGTCTGTTGGCTGATGGCATCATTTAGCCCTGACAGCATTCCAGTCACGGAAGTCAGCGCCTCGGGTGACAAGCCCATGCCCGCCATTTCTGCCTCGAAACCAGGTGCACGAGCCAGAAGCGGCAAGCGAACAAGTAGCTGTGTCACAAACTGGAAGAAAGGATCATCTGAAGCACGTTTCAGTTCCGTTTCAGACGCCCTAGCAGCCGCCTCAGCGATACTCTCGATGTCGGCGTCCGACTCAAGCAAGCCAATGACATCACGCCATTTCTTTGACCTTTGCAAAGTTCCGAGCCTAATATGGCCCATGCTGCCCTCCCAAACTCAGGACAAGCTGAAACACACAACCACAAAATGCAAAGAAATTCTGTGCGAGGTGCTTACCCTGCGCTTACCCAAGAAAGAATGCAAATACTGATAGGTCTTCTAAGTTATTGATAAAAATGGTGAGCCCGTCCGGGTTCGAACCGGAGACCTACTGATTAAAAGTCAGTTGCTCTACCAACTGAGCTACAGGCCCACTGGCGGTGTCTTAGAAAGGAGCCGCCGGGGGGTCAAGCCCAAAACCTTAGAATTTCTAATGACATGCTGGATAAGTGTCGCTCGCACAGTTATATGCGCCAAATGTGCAGCGATTTTACCTCTGGTTTGCCCTTTATGAAGATGCATGGGCTGGGAAACGACTTTGTCGTTGTGGATGCGCGTGCTCAAGACGTCCTGATCACGCCTGAAATAGCGAAGGGAATCAGTGATCGGCATTTTGGTGTTGGTTTTGATCAGCTTGCGGTGATCAGCAACGGGTCTGGGGATGCACATCTCACGTTTTATAACACCGATGGCTCGCTTCCTGCGGCCTGTGGCAATGCAACCCGTTGCATCGCAAGGTATTTGCTGGATGAAAGTGGCGCAGAGCGTTTGCATCTGACGACGGACCGCGGTGATTTGTCGGCTGAAGATGCAGGTAATGGCCTCACGTCGGTGAATATGGGCCATCCGCAATTGGATTGGTCAGAGATACCACTGGCGCATGAGATGGACACGCTGGAACTACCCATAGACGGTGCGCCAACTGCAACAGGAATGGGTAACCCCCATTGTACGTTCTTTGTACCGGATGTGGGGGCCATTGACCTAGAGCAGTTTGGCCCCACAATCGAACATCATCCGCTGTATCCTGAACGCACGAATGTGCAGATTGCTGAGATCATCGGCCCGGACCATATTCGTATGCGCGTCTGGGAGCGCGGTGTAGGGATCACTTGGGCCTCTGGTTCGTCCTCGTGTGCGACTGGCGTTGCTGCGGCCCGTAAGGGGCTGACGGGACGTGCGACACGTATTGATCTGGATGGGGGTACCCTGCATATCGATTGGCGTGAGGACGGCGTTTGGATGACCGGTCCAACGACACATGTTTTTAGCGGTGTTTTGACGCCAGAGTTTTTGGCGAGCCTCACATGACTGCCCCCGTATTCTCAAACCATGGCTGCCGCTTGAACGCCTATGAGGTTGAGGCAATGAAGGACCTCGCAGGGCAAGCGGGTCTGGAAAATGCCGTTGTGGTGAACACCTGTGCTGTTACAGCTGAGGCCGTGCGAAAGGCGCGCCAAGATATACGAAAGTTACGCAAGGCGAATCCAGATGCGCGTTTGATCGTTACTGGGTGCGCGGCACAAACCGAACCTGAGACTTTCGCAAACATGGCAGAGGTAGACGCTGTTATAGGTAACACTGAAAAGATGCAGGCGGACACTTGGATGGGTCTTGCCGCTGATTTCATCGGTGAAAGCGAGACCGTTCAGGTTGACGATATTATGTCTGTCACAGAGACAGCCGGGCACCTAATCGATGGTTTTGGAACGCGTAGCCGGGCATATGTTCAGGTTCAAAATGGCTGTGACCACCGGTGTACGTTTTGTATCATTCCGTTTGGCCGTGGTAATTCGCGGTCAGTGGCTGCGGGCGTGGTTGTTGATCAGATCAAGCGGCTGGTCGACAAAGGCTTTAATGAAGTTGTGCTGACGGGTGTTGATTTGACATCATGGGGTGCTGATCTGCCGAGCGAACCAAAACTGGGCGATCTGGTAATGCGTATTTTACGGCTGGTGCCTGACCTACGGCGTCTGCGGATTTCGTCAATCGACAGCATCGAGGTAGATGAAAACCTCATGCAGGCCATCGCAACAGAGCCGCGTTTGATGCCGCACCTACATCTGTCGTTGCAACATGGCGACGATATGATCCTGAAACGCATGAAACGCCGCCATCTGCGTGATGATGCAATTCGGTTCACGCAAGAGGCCAAGCGTTTGCGCCCCGATATGACATTTGGCGCTGATATTATCGCGGGCTTCCCGACTGAAACTGAGGCGATGTTTGAGAATTCGCTGCGGTTGGTGGATGAATGTGACCTAACGTGGCTACATGTGTTTCCTTATTCAGCCCGTCCCGGCACCCCGGCGGCTCGGATGCCTGCGGTGAATGGTGCTGACATCAAGGCTCGGGCCGCACGGTTGCGTGCAGCGGGTGTGGCGCGTGTTTCTGAGCATCTTGTGCGACAGGTGGGGCAGCGGCACAACGTCCTTATGGAAAGCACTATGATGGGTCGCACAGAGCAGTTCGCGGAAGTGCATTTTAAGACTGCTCAACCCGAAGGCCAGATCATAGAAACGATGATCTTGAACGCAGAAGACACACACCTCACTGCTTGATCTAGTCCTTTGTGATTTTTGGTTCCCCCTCTAGGCTTTCCTTTTCAAAGGGAGAAGCGACATGAGCGATATCATTGAGTGGGTACTGGAGATGCGTGTCCAAGAAGGGCAAGCGGACAATGTGCAGCCCTTACTAGATGAAATGGTCGCCGCGACCAAAGCGGATGAACCCGGCGCGCTGCATTATGAATATTACATGCCCGCTGATCGTAGTACCTGCACCGTATTGGAACGTTACGCCGACAACGCTGCGGTGATGGCTCATATGGGGAACTTTGGGCCCAAATTCTCAGAGCGTTTTCTGGCGGCATTTGCGCCAGAACGCTTTAATGTCTACGGCCCTGCGAATGAGGAAGTTCGTGCAACGCTTGCTGGTTTTGGTGCGATCCATAAGGAAATGGTTGCTGGTTTCCATCGCTGATTTGCATTTATGCAAGTCCTTGTAGGACAACGAGAAAGCCCCCGCAGATGACTGCGGGGGCTTTTCGTTTCAGACTGTCGCTAAGATCAGTCGTGTTCTTTATGCTTGATCGGTGCCCAAAGGCGCTTGTTGGTCAGGTACAACAGTACAGACAACAATGTCAGGAACAGCACGCCTGCAAAACCCGCTTGCTTACGTGCGCCAAGCTTTGGTTCCGCTGTCCACATCAGGAATGCAGATACGTCTTCGGCCAAGTGATGTGCATCGTTGGCATGGCCATCGATGAACTCAACCTGCTCGTCTGCAATCGGAGGTGCCATCGAAATCCAACCACCCGGAAATGCAGTGTTTTCGTAGAATGTGGTTCCGGCCTGTTCTTTTTCTTCACCCGTATAGCTGGTCATCAAAGCAGCAATATACTCTGCGCCACCTGTTCCCTTGAGGAACTGGTTGATCCCCAAGCCATAGGGGCCGTGGAAAGCAGCGCGTTTTTTTGCCATCAAAGACAAGTCAGGCGCATTTTCCAAGTTTGACCCTGGGAAGTGATCAACTGGTGTGGCCGCTCGTGTGTCATCCAGGTCAGGATCAAAAACATCAAATTGCTTTGAATATTCGATCACCTGATCTTCGGGCAGGCTTGGCCCGCCTTCATCACCCAAGGTCCGTAGTGCGACGAATTTAAGGCCGTGACAGGCCGAGCAGACCTCTGTGTAGATCTGCAAGCCGCGCTGCAATTGGTTGACATCGTAAGAGCCAAACGGGCCATCAAACGAAAAGTCGATGTTTTCGATGTGTGTGTCGCCGCCACCGGCCGCAAATGCGGCTGGGGCGATGGCCAATGCTGTAAAGGCAGACAGGATATGTTTTTTGATCATTTTCATCTGCCTTACTCCGCCGCAGTTGTCGTTGTTTTTGACGGGCCATAATGGGCGTCAAAATCGGCTTCGATGGTCTCTGGTGGTGCCATTGGTTTCTCAATCACACCAAGTAGTGGCAGGATTACCAAGAAGTAGCCGAACCAATAGGCCGATGCGATCAACGAGAAGCTAGCATAGGGTTCCTCAGCAGGCATGGCACCTAGCCACATCAGCGCAAAGAAATCGATCACCAGCAGCGCAAACCACCATTTGAACATTGGACGGTAACGACCTGAACGCACGCTTGATGTATCCAACCAAGGCACCAGTGCCATGACCGCAATCGCACCAAACATTGCCAGAACACCAAAGAACTTAGCGTCGACGATGCCACCAGTGACGAATGATGCAATCTGAACAACCCAGACCTCAGACGTGAACGCCCGTAGGATCGCGTAGAACGGCAAGAAGTACCATTCAGGGACAATGTGCGCAGGTGTCGCCAGCGGGTTCGCCTCGATGTAGTTATCGGGGTGGCCCAAGTAGTTTGGCATAAAGCCAACGACGGCAAAGAACACTGCGAGGATCACGGCCAATGCGAACAAGTCTTTGATCACAAAATAGGGCCAGAAGGGCAGAGTATCTTTCTCTGCTTCTTCTTTTGATCCGCGACGGACTTCAACACCGGTTGGGTTGTTGTTGCCTGTGCTGTGGAAGGCCCAGATGTGGACCATCACCAGACCGGCAATCACAAACGGCAGGAGGTAATGAAGGCTGAAGAAACGGTTGAGCGTTGCGTTATCGACCGCTGGTCCACCCAGCAGGAAGGTTTGCAATGCTTCACCCACAAACGGGATCGCACCGAACAGGCCTGTGATAACCGTCGCACCCCAGAAGGACATTTGACCCCAAGGCAGAACGTAACCCATGAAACCAGTTGCCATCATCAAGAGATAAATCAGCATGCCGATGATCCACGTGATTTCACGCGGCGCTTTGTATGAACCGTAGTAAAGACCACGGAAGATGTGGGCATATACGGCAATAAAGAACAGTGAAGCACCGTTTGCGTGCATGTAGCGTAGCATATAGCCGCCATTCACGTTGCGCATGATGTGTTCAACAGAGGCAAAGGCCATATCAACGTGCGGGGTGTAATGCATCGCCAAAACGATGCCTGTCACGATCTGCAACGCCAGACAAAATGTCAGGACGATGCCCCAGATCCACATCCAGTTCAGGTTCTTGGGTGTGGGGATCATCAATGTATCATAGAGCAACCCAACGACGTTCAGGCGGCTTGACAGCCACTTTTCGCCTTTGGTTTTCGGCTCGTAATGGTCGTGCGGAATTCCAGCCATTTATCTGCTCCCTTAACCCAGCTTAATTGTTGTGTCGTCCGCCCAAGACGCGGGCGGAATCGGAAGATTTTCGGGGGCAGGACCCTTACGGATACGGCCGGACAAATCATAGTGTGACCCGTGGCAGGGGCAGAACCATCCACCAAAGTCACCAGCATCTGCCAATGGCACACAACCAAGGTGCGTACAAACGCCCATCTGAACGATCCATGCGCCCGGTGCTTCGCCCTCGGGCGATGGCATTACGCGGTTTTCGTCCGTTGCCGCGGCATTCGGATCCGTCAGGTTCGCGTTACGCGCGTTTGCGTCAGGCAATGTACCTGCTGCTGCTTCATCTTGGGCCTGCGCCTCTTGAATTTCAGCACCACTGCGGTGGCGAATGAAAACAGGTTTGCCCAACCATTTCACAGTCAGCTGCGTGCCCGGATCAATGCCAGATACATCCACACGAATTGACGAAAGCGCCAAGACGTCTGCGGACGGGTTCATTTGATTTACGAGCGGCCAAACGGCTGCGCCAACGGCGACAGCGCCGGTTCCGGCTGTGGCGTAATAGAGGAAATCCCTCCGGTTGCCTGCGTGATCATCTGCTTGAGACAAGGGTTTTCTCCACTTCTTGGCCAAATCGCGGCCATCAGACCTAGCGGCGACACATCAAATGTCACCATACTTCAATTTTGGTATCTACCGGGACAGGGCGCCCCCGTCCAGATGTCAAAGCCGCGCAATAGGGTCGCAGGGGGTATAGTGCGCTAAAAAATATCGAAAATAGACCCGGTTTAGCCCTTTGGGGGTGGTGTTGCCTGCATTGATTCGCGCGAATCAAATTTTTCGAACCATTCCGCCAGCGCATCATTGCCCTTGCGCCAACCCCGTGCATCCAAACGAAAGTCGACATATGCCAGCGCACAGCCAACAGCGATCTGTCCCATATCCAACGGGCCTGAAAGGTGGCTCATCCAGCGGGTGTTCAACGCGGCACAGGCCCGGGCAATCTTGTCCCACTGCCCGTCGACCCAGGCATCCATGCGCAAATTCTCGGGCCGAAGCCGTGTTTCATAGACCATCAACAGCGCCGCATCCAAAATACCATCTGCGGTCGCCTCAAGTGTGAGTGTATCCCAACGGCGCTGGCCTGAGCCATACAGCTTGCCGCCCGCACGGTCATCCAGGTAGGCACAAATCACTCGGCTGTCATAGAGTGTCGGCCCCTCTGGACGTTCTAGCGCGGGCACCTTGCCCAAAGGGTTTTTGGGCAAAAGCGCGTCTGCGGGCACCAAAGGTGTTCCAGATTGCTCTTGCAACGTCACATCGTCCAATTGCTTGGTTTCGTGTAGCAACACCATGACTTTGCGAACGTAAGGCGATGTTGGGGAATAGGCGAGTTGCATGATGTGTCCTCTTCTGGGTTGAACCAAGTATCACCTTGCTTCTCAAAAGGTGCAATCAATCTTCTCCAACACCACGCATCAGTGCAGCGATCACATCTGTCTCAGTCCCAAACCCATAGCCTGCAACATGATCTGCTGCTGACACTCGCACCGCATCCGGTTTGTTCTGGCTTAGCTTCCATGTGCCATCAACACCGGTAACACGCATCCGACATGGTACAATCTGGCGCATCATTTTGACGAGAACATCCTCGGTCATCTTGGCTGTTTTCCAAGGTGGCTTTGGCAGCAGGCGGTCTTCGTAAAAAGCAGATTGTCGGTCGAGCAGGTCAAGCAGTTCTTCTTGAGGGCGAAGTTCCAAAATTCCTGTCAGATGCACCGCAACATAGTTCCACGTTGGTACTTGATCCGGAACACCATACCAATCTGGTGAAATATAAGTATCCGGCCCGGACACGGCGATTTTCACCGTCAATGGTTCGCGCAACGCACGGGCAATAGGATTTGAGCGTACCAAATGCAGTTCTGCCATATCCCCGGCGGCATTCAACAAAAACGGAATATGGCTAAGCAACGGGCCATCATCAGCGTTGGTTGCCAACACCCCAAACCCGCGTTCTCTGGCAAAGGCCAAGTTACGCACAGCATCGGCATCATGAAAAATTGGGTTCGGGTGCATCGCATATGTCTTTCATTAGTGACCCTTTTGCTATTGCAGGTTTCGTTGTGCCTTGGCAACTTGGGTCTATTCTCAGGGCGGGGCGCAATTCCCCACCGGCGGTAAGTGGTCAGTCCCACAAAGCCCGCGAGCGCAATGCCCTCCGCTAACGCGGAAGGCTTGGACAGCAGATCTGGTGTGATTCCAGGGCCGACGGTCATAGTCCGGATGAAAGAGAATGCGTAGGTTTTAGAGGGCTTTGGGCCCGCTATTATGTACGTGATCGCCTTGGGTGGACGTGTCGAGACCACATAAAGGAGATCAAAAATGACACACCTTAGTTCCGCCCACACCCGCTTTGCTTTTGTCAAAGCGCAGTGGCACGCCGACATCGTCGATTGTGCGCTGGATGGATTTACCGAAATTATTGCGCATGAAAATGTTGATGTGTTTGACGTGCCGGGGGCGTTTGAAATGCCATTGATGGCACAGCATCTCGCCAAGACAGGGAATTATCGTGCAGTGATTTGCGCCGCGTTTGTCGTCGATGGAGGCATTTATCGACATGATTTTGTCGCCAGTTCGGTTGTTGATGGCCTTATGCGCGTGGGTCTTGACACCGGCCTGCCAATTTTATCGGTGTCACTAACACCTCATCAGTATCAAGAGACCGAGCATCACAATGCCATCTATCGCAATCACTTTGTTACTAAAGGACGCGAAGCGGCAGAAGCGGCGCTAGGCATCGTTGAAGCCTACGAAGAGTTAGAGGCGTAATCGGATTCTTTCACAGAAAACGATCCGGGGTTATTGAATAATTCCGGGCTTCTTAGCCAAGGTATTCACGTAATTCTGGCGGTGGGTTGTCCAGCAAGGCCACCGCCGGTTTTGGTGAATGCGCGCGGCCACCCTCGACAAATATTACCTGATCAGCGATGCGGCGCACATCGTCGGGGGCATGTGTCACCATAATCAATGATGCCTTGGTTTCCGCAACCAAATCCTGCACCAAATCCAGCATTTCGTTTCGCAAAGCAGGTCCAAGTGCGGCAAAGGGTTCGTCGAGTAAAACCAATGGGCGGGCTTGCACCAACACCCGCGCAAGGGCTGCACGGCTTTGTTGCCCGCCGGACAAAGCGCTGGGCCGTTTGTGCGCGTGATCCGTTAACCCAACGCGCGCGAGGGAATCTTTGATTAGATCTTTGTCTGCCGCGCTAAGCCGCAAGTTTGGGCGTAATCCAAGGCCGACGTTTTGTAAGACGGTTAGATGTGGGAACAGATTGTTATCTTGAAACAACATTGTCATCGGTCGTTCCCCTGGCGTGGCATTGGTGATGTCTTGGTCATCCCAAATCAACCGCCCTTGCGCTAACGGTGTGAAACCACACAGCGCGCCTAACAGCGTTGATTTACCTGCCCCTGATGGCCCGATCACAGCGTATTTTTGTTCTGGTTCAAGCGTCATATCTGCCAGCAAACGAAAGTCGCCTTGATTGATGGTCGCGTTCTCAAGCCTCAGCATGCCAGCGGCCTCCTTTGTCGCACATCCAAAAGACGCCAAGCGCCAGTGCCAATAGAATCAATGCGGCCCCTGCTGCGGCTTCCATGCGGTAGGCACCCATTAAACGGTACATTTGTAGGGGCAGTGTGGTTCGATCTGGGTCCGCAAAAAGCGCAATAACGCCTAAATCGCCCACGGATAATGCCCCGGTCAGACCCGCCGCGAACCCGATTTGCGCGCGCAATCGTGGCAAGATCAGCCAGCGCCACAACGACCACCCTTGCATGCCCAAGCTTTCACTTAACCTGCCAAAGTCTTGAACCGTATCACGCAGGCGCGGAACCATAATGCGTAGCGCAAAGGGTAGCGCCATGAGTGCATTCACCAGTGCTGTCACTGGCAGGGCCAAATGTACCGGATCAGCCACTGGATTGATCAGAATAAACCAGCCCGTGCCGATCATTAGTGGCGACGCGGATAACCCCAAGAGGCCAATCGCCTCTACCCCGCCAGAACGCTTGCTTGCAATCCAACCCGCCATTGGCAATGCCAACAGGCACATGACGAGAACGCTAATTGTTGCGACGAATAGGGACGCCCCTGCTGCTTGCCAAACAGATGATGGCACTTGGGGTAAGCCAGTTAGCCCCCGCAAGAGTACAGCCGCGAGAGGGAGTAGTAAGAACAATGCCGATATGGTTATGACGGCGATATCCAAGCTGCGTTGTGCGGTGTTTTCGACGCCCCACCGCTGCACTGGACGATCAACGCCGCCACCAATGCTGATCTGTGGGATCATCCAAAGTGCAGCCAGTGCTGCGCCTCCGGCCAAGACCAATTGCACAACGGCAAGTCCGGCAGCCCGGCCCAGATCAAAATCGAATTTGAATGCCTGATAGATCGCAAGTTCGACCGTTGTGGCACGCGGACCACCTCCCAACGTCAGGGCAACGGCGAAACTTGTTAGGCAAATCACGAATATTAGCGCTGCCACGCCTGGGACAATTTGTTTCAGCAGTGGCCATTCGAGCGTGCGAAAGACAGATGTTGGGGGCAGGCGCAGTTGTGCCGCAAGTCGAAAACGTTCTGCTGGGATGGTTTGCCACCCTTGTAGCAACAGCCGCGTCGCCAAAGGCAGGTTAAAGAATACATGCGCCAGCACCACACCATGCAGGCCGTAGATGGAAATGCTGGGTAGACCGATCATCACTAGACCTGAATTAACCCAGCCACTTCTTCCAAAAACAGTAACGAGGCCAAGCACAGCAACAATAACGGGTAAGATGAAAGGCGCGCCTAGCAATGTAACCAAAGCGCCACGCCCCAAAAACCGCCGCCGCGCCAATGCGCGCGCTAGGGGGATCGCAAGCAACACGGAAATGAGCGCGGACAAGATCGACTGAATAATGGTGAAACGAACTGCCGCCCAATCACCGGGGCCAAGGCCTGCGCCCGGTTCAATACGCGTGGCAATACCAACAAACGCGAGCAAAACCGCCACCACAACCAATGCGGCGGCGGCAATGCCTAGGTATTTGGTTACTGAGTCAGCGCGCTGCGCCATGCTTCAATCGCTTTGTCTTGCAGGGCGGCTGCTTCTGTTTCGTTATAAAACAGCACCTTTTCTGGCAGGGCCAATTTGGACCATCCTTCGGGCCATTGGTCTTGGGGCAGTGCAGATGGCAGAGACCAGTTGGCGGTTGGGATGACAGTCTGGAACTCTGTCGACATGACATAGGCCATGAACTTGTCTGCTAATTCTGGCTGATCTGTTTGGGCAACCTTGGCTACCGTTTCGACCATGAAATAGTGTCCGTCGCTAAACAGCGCCGCCTTTTTGGTGAAATCGTCTTCTGCGAACATGTGGTAGGCAGGCGACGTTGTATAGCTAAGCACCATATCAGCCTCACCATCAGTGAACATGCCATAGCTGGACGACCAATCTTTGGTCACGGTAAGGATCTTTGGCGCAAGTTTGGCCCAAGCGGCCTCGGTCTTATCACCATAAACTGATTGCACCCACAACACGAGCGCAAGGCCAGAGATCGATGTGCGCGGGTCTTGGATAACGATTTTGACATCGTCTGGCAGCGCCAAAAGGTCTTCGAAGCTGGCGGGCGGTTTGGCCATGCGAGTTTCATCATAGATGAATGCCGTGTGACCATAATTGAAGGGCAGGAACGTATCGTCTGTCCAGTCAATCGGCAGGGTCAATGCACTGTTGTCTTGACCATGCGGTGCGAACAGACCTGTTGCGCGAGCTTTGGCAGTGACGTCAGAGGTCAAGCCAATGACAACGTCTGCCTTGGTGCGTTCGCCTTCAAGCAACAGACGTGGCAACAAGTCACCAGTGGAGAATTCCAGATCGCATTCGCAGATTTTTTCAAATTCCGCTTCAATGACGGGGCCGGGACCCCATTCAGACGTAAAATAATCGCCCGCATAGACTGTGAGTACAGGTGTTTCAGCAGATGCCGTATGGGAAAAAATTGAGGCCCCCATAAGTGCCGTCGCAAGTGCAAGATACTTCATCGCATCCTCCTTTTGCGGCGAAAGGAAAAAGGTGGATGAATGTCCAGACCTTCCCTCCGCCGGTGTTAACCGGTTCAGGTTCTACGGGTCAGCTTTCGCAATCTCAGCACATCATGTGCCCCCCGAGGTACGGTTAGAGGTAGGAGGTGCGCGGCAAGGATGCAAGCCAAATCCCCTTGAGGCAAACCGCCCTGCCCGCTAAGGAACAGGACAACAGGAGTATGCCCCATGTCGATCAACAGCTTTGGCCATCTTTTCCGCGTGACCACTTGGGGCGAAAGCCATGGTCCTGCGCTGGGCGCGACCGTTGATGGCTGCCCTCCGGGTGTTCCGGTTGATGCAGAGATGATCCAGCATTGGTTGGACAAGCGCAAACCCGGGCAGAACAAATACACCACTCAGCGGCGGGAGGCCGATGAAGTGCGTATCCTTTCTGGGGTGTTTGAGGGCGTGACCACCGGGACGCCGATCCAGTTGATGATCGAAAACACCGATCAGCGGTCAAAGGATTACGGCGACATCAAAGAAAAATTCCGCCCCGGCCATGCGGACATCACCTATTTCCAGAAATACGGTATTCGCGACTATCGCGGCGGTGGGCGATCCTCGGCGCGCGAAACCGCGTCGCGTGTTGCGGCGGGTGGTTTGGCGCGTGAGGCGATCAAAGCGATGGCACCGGATGTACAGATCACTGGGTACATGGTGCAGATGGGTCCACATCAGATTGATCGTGATGCCTTTGATTGGGACCAGATTGAACAGAACCCGTTTTGGGTACCCGATTCACAAGCCGCCAAAGATTGGGCTGACTATCTGGATGGATTGCGCAAATCCGGCTCTTCCGTTGGTGCGATTATTGAAGTCGTGGCGCGCGGCGTGCCTGCGGGTCTGGGTGCGCCTGTCTATGGCAAGCTTGATACCGATTTGGCGGCTGCAATGATGAGCATCAATGCCGTCAAAGGCGTCGAAATTGGCGAAGGCATGTCAGCGGCCATGCTGACGGGTGAATTGAATGCAGACGAGATTAGCATGGGGCCAGATGGGCCGATCTATTCGTCAAACCATGCAGGTGGTATTTTAGGGGGCATCAGCACGGGACAAGACATTGTTGTACGCTTTGCAGTGAAACCAACCTCAAGCATCCTGACCACGCGCAAGACGATCACCAAATCAGGCGAAGATACCGAGATTATCACCAAAGGCCGTCATGACCCCTGCGTCGGCATTCGTGCTGTGCCTGTGGGTGAGGCGATGATGGCCTGCGTGATTTTGGATCATTTGCTGTTGCATCGCGGCCAAGTTGGCGAAAATCGCGGGCATATCCGTTAATTACCCCAGACTGATAAGAACAATCTTGGCTGTTGTCCCTTGCTTCTGGTGGGGCGCGACACCCTGCCAGACCGTTCGAATTTTCTGTTCTAAAAGCTCTGGGCTTGCCCTGTGTCTTCGCAGTTGTCAGATTAATTTCTGTTTGGAACCAAGTGTTACATAACTCACGTGCTTGTGTATTGAACTGATTGGTTCCTAATTGTATCACATCCTTACCAACAACAAACAACTTCAAAACAAAGGATCTGGAAAATGAAAAACCTTATCGCAATCGCCCTCACCGCGTTGATTACATTCGGCCCTGTCACGGCATCGTTTGCAGACACAAGCGGCACGTTCGTTGGTGCCAGCGATCACATCACCACGGGCGGTGTCAGCGTCACCAAGAACGACGATGGCACGTCTACCGTGACATTTGACGCTAACTTTTCGCTAGATGGTGCGCCTGATCCACGGGTTGGTTTTGGTAAAGATGGCAAGTTTGTCTCTATTTCCGACCTCGGCGCGCTGAAAAACCTGAATGGTGCACAAAGCTATGTTGTGCCCGCGTCTTTGGATATTGATGACTATAACGAACTGTACATTTGGTGCCTCAAGTTTGCTGTTCCTCTTGGTGTTGCGCAATTGAACTAAAGGTCAAAACGCCCGCTTGATCTTTCACAGGTCGAGGCGCATTAAACGGTCATGCCCAGCGCCATGACACAGAATAATCCCAGCCGCGCCATCGCTCTCAAGCTTGGCGCGGTTTTCTTGATTATGGTCATGGCTGCATTGATCAAAGCGGCATCAGACGACGTGCCGCCGGGACAGGCGGTGTTCTTTCGATCTTTGTTTGCAATTCCGGTCATTGGTGTCTGGCTGTGGCAGCAAGGGCATTTGCATGACGGGCTGCGTGTGAACAATCCGCTGGGTCATGTTTGGCGCGGCCTTTTTGGCACCACGGCGATGGGGTTAACTTTTGCAGGGCTTGCCTTGTTGCCGCTGCCCGAAGTGACTGCCATCGGCTATGCAACGCCAATGTTTACCGTTTTGTTTGCCGCGCTTTTTCTGGGTGAACGGGTGCGCCTGTTTCGTCTGTCGGCAGTCGCGCTGGGCCTAGTCGGTGTGATGATCGTTATGGCCCCTCGGCTTAGCATCAGTGACGGCATGGGAACGGCTGCAACGATTGGGGCGTTGATGGTTTTGACGGGTTCAATCCTGCGCGCATTGGTACAAATTCACCTTCGACGATTGGTGCAGACCGATAGCACCTCGGCCATCGTGTTTTATTTTTCCCTGACGGCCACGTGCATTTCATTGCTCACACTACCGCTGGGTTGGATTTTTCCCATACCAGCACTGGCATGGACATTGCCGGGTGTGCAGGTGTTGGCACTGATCATTTGTGCGGGTTTCATCGGCGGGGTTGCGCAAATAATGATCACGTCATCTTATCGGTTTGGCACGGCTTCAATGCTGGCCCCCTTTGATTATTCATCGATGATCTTTGCCAGTATCATCGGTTGGGTGGTGTTCAGCGAAGTACCAACGCAATCAATTCTCATTGGTGCCTCATTGGTTATTGCCGGGGGTGTCTTGATCATCTGGCGCGAACGTCAATTGGGTTTGGAACGCAGCCGTGCGCGATCTGTGACTGATCCAAAAGGCTGATCTTTACCTCGCTCTACAACCGCCTATGGTGCGCCCAAACACATTTAGGAGGCATGTCATGTCTGACGCGGATCAAAACCAGCACAAAGAAAAGATGAAAGAACGTCAGGCGGCCCAGCGCGCCAAGGTATCTGAGCTTCAGGACCCGGAAAAAGGTCTGGTTTTGGTGCACACGGGCGCAGGCAAAGGCAAATCATCCAGCGCCTTTGGCGTTGTGGTGCGTGCCTTGGGTTGGAAGCAAAAAGTCGGCGTGGTTCAGTTTATCAAAGGCAAATGGAAGACGGGCGAGCGCATCTTCTTTGATCGCCTTGGCGAGGTTACGTGGCACACGATGGGTGAAGGATTCACATGGGACACGCAAGACAAAGACCGTGACATCGCCGCCGCTCAAGCCGCATTCGCCAAAGGGCGCGAGATGATGGAAAGCGGTGAGTATGATCTGGTTGTACTGGACGAGATCAACATCGCGATGCGCTATGATTACATCTCTGTTGCGGATGTGATTGCAGGATTGGATGCGCGTGACAAACGTACAGGCGTGATCCTGACGGGTCGAGATGCCAAGCCTGAGGTGTGCGAATATGCTGATCTGGTGACAGAAATGACTGAAGTGAAACATCCGTTTAAGGCGGGGATTAAGGCGCAAAAGGGTGTGGATTATTAAAGAAGTTGGGGCGGCGAAAACCGCCCCATAGTTTTATTCTCGCACCAACTTCTCATAGCCTTCTGCGATATCTCGTGTCAGCGCACCAACCTCAAAGTTGAAATCACCAATCTGACCAACGGGGGTGACCTCAGCCGCGGTTCCCGTCAGCCAGCATTGTTCGAAGCCTTCGAGTTCTTCGGGCATGATGTGGCGTTCGTGGACCTTGATGCCTTTTTCTTTGAGCATCCCAACAACCGTTTGACGTGTGATTCCGTTCAAAAAGCAATCAGGGTCTGGCGTGTGCACTTCACCGTCTTTGACGAAAAAGATGTTCGCGCCCGTCGCCTCGGCCACATAGCCGCGATAATCAAACATCATCGCGTCTGAACAGCCTTTAGCTTCGGCGGCATGTTTGGACATGGTGCAGATCATATACAGGCCCGCTGCCTTGGCGTGGCTTGGGATCGTTTCGGGTGAGGGGCGTTTCCATTTGGAAATGTCCAGCTTGGCACCTTTCATCTTGGCGTCACCGTAATAGGCACCCCATTCCCACGCGGCGATGGCCAGATGCACGGGGTTGCGCGCAGAGGCAACGCCCATGTCTTCGCCTGCACCACGCCATGCAATGGCACGCACATAGGCGTCTTGTAGGCCAGATGCGGCAAGGACTTCGACCTTTGCGGCTTCGATTTCATCGACTGTATAGGGAACTTCAAAATCGATCATTTTTGCTGAACGTTTTAGGCGTTCGGAATGGTCGCGGCTTTTGAAAATTTTGCCATTATAGGCGCGTTCGCCTTCAAAAACTGAAGACGCATAATGCATGGCATGGGTCAGAATATGAACATTGGCATCGCGCCAATCGATCATTTTGCCATCCATCCAGATGTGCCCGTCCCGGTCATTATATGCGCCAGCCATGGTGTGTCCTTCTTGTTTGCCACGATATATTAAGAATATTGCGCAAATAATACCCCAAACGTCCGTAAAATTACGCAAAACCAGCGATGCGATAGCCTTTCACCCTTGGAGTGTCAACAACACTGACTTAAACAGGGAGAAACTAGGCATGAGGCTGACAATGGCAGATGGACGTGGGTCTTCGACAAGCGGTGGAGAAAGCCTGCTGTTTCTGACGGACGAGCAGTTGCGCCAAGGCACTGAAGCAATGTTTTTTGCCTATCGCGGTTTCACCGCAGACCCTGATCGTATTCTCGTTGATCTTGCCTATGGTCGGGCGCACCACCGCGCTGTTCATTTTATCAACCGCGCGCCGGGAACAACGGTAAATAACCTGCTGAACATATTGGGCGTTACCAAACAGTCACTGAACCGTGTGTTGCGTACCTTAATTTCCGATGGTTTGGTCGTTAGTAAGGTTGGTCGAAATGACAAACGCGAACGGCATCTTTTTCTGACGGATGATGGCCGCGCGTTAGAGCAAAAACTATCTGACGCCCAGCGGGCCCGCATGCGTGCAGCATTTAGGGATGCAGGGCCAGATGCGGTTGCTGGGTTTCGCACCGTCCTAGAGGCGATGATGGACCCGGAGATGCGACAAAGCTATACGCGGTTGAAGGAGGCAGGTACATGACTGCAATGGACGCCCATCTGTTGATCGTCGATGATGACGAACGTATCCGCACATTGTTGCAAAAATTCCTGATGCGGCACGGATTTCTGGTGACTGCCGCCCGTGATGCCGCACATGCGCGGCGTATTCTGGCAGGTCTGGATTTTGATTTGATCGTGTTGGACGTGATGATGCCCGGCGAAGATGGGATTGCGCTGACACAATCCCTGCGCGAGACCATGCAAACGCCAATATTATTGCTGACTGCGAAAGGTGAAACGGGAAACCGTATCGAAGGGTTGGAGGCCGGTGCAGATGATTATCTGGCCAAACCGTTTGAGCCCAAAGAGCTATTGTTGCGCATCAATGCAATTTTGCGCCGCGTGCCTGACACCAAGGCCGAAGAAGCCGCACCCAAGGTCATGACGTTGGGCACGATCCGCTATGATCTGGAACGCGGTGAGATGTGGCAGGGGGACGAGTTGGTACGTTTGACTGCAACTGAGATACAATTGATGAAGATATTTTCTGCCCAACCCGGAGCACCGCTAAGCCGGTCAAAACTGGTTGAAGAATTGGGTCGTGATCGTGGACAGGCACAAGAGCGTGCTGTTGATGTTCAGATCACGCGATTACGGCGCAAAATTGAGGATAATCCGAAACAACCACAATATCTGCAAACAGTGCGCGGTGCGGGTTATATGCTGGCCCCTGATTAATTATGAAATTGGGGGCTTCTGGCCCCCAAACCCCCCTGGAGTTTATTTAGCTAGATGAATAGAGGACCTGCTGGCATTGGTCGGCAGGTGGCTTTAGTAT
>JBARCK010000080.1:0-33587 GCA_049794015.1 Sulfitobacter sp.
CCCCCCAACCCCATTTCTGGATGAACCCATGACACCCGACAACACAACACCAAAGCCACCCAAGGGATTAGGACCATTGGCCAAACGCGAGATGCGTTTTGCTTATATGTTGTTGTTGCCAACCTTCTTGATTGTTCTTTCCGTCGTACTGTTTCCGCTCGTGGCGAATGTTTGGATCAGTTTTAAACCCGTCACGCTTGGTGATCTGCGCGCGCCATCGATCCTGTCGAACGAACGCCTGATGGGCGATTTAGAGGCGGTCGGTGACGAGGCTGACATTCGCTATCGTCTGCGTAATTCATCCCGACAAAGCGCGATTGCAGCCGTGGTCATGACCGATACATTGCCTGTGACGCTGGACGTGATCGCATTTGATGACAGATGCACAATTGATGGCACGGCCCTCAGCTGTGATCTGGGGGATTATGAGCCAGGATTGCGCGAAGACGTGATTATCCGTGTTGCCGCGACGCAGGCATTCTTGGACGCGCCAATCAATGTCAAAGACACAGACCCCGTATTTGACTATGACCCGGAAAACATCCTGACCAACGATGACTTTACCCTCGATAATTTTCGCAAGGTGTTCAGCGCGTCAGATTTTTGGCAGGTGCTTTGGGCGTCGATGTATTACACGATTGCGGGGACCGTGGGTGCACTGGTCATGGGTCTGTTTGCCGCCCAGTTGATGAATATGGCGTTTCGCGGGCGCAGTTTTCTGCGCGGTCTGTTCCTGTCACCTTATGTCGCCCCGGTGATCGCCGTTGCCCTTGCTTGGGTGTTGTTGCTTGATCCCGGTCCGGGCGGGACGCTGAATGCCCTGCTGATCCAGCTGGGTGTCATCGACGGACCGATTAATTTTCTAGGTCAACGCGTCGTTGAGATTGGTTTTCTGGGTCTCACCTTTGATTTTCCGGTCGCGTTGACTGTCGTGATCATCTTTGAAATCTGGCGCTATTTTCCACTCGCGATGTTGTTCATCCTTGCGCGGATGCAGTCGGTTTCAACTGATATTTACGAGGCCGCAGAAATTGACGGCGCGACCCCGATCCAACAGTTCCGCTTTATCTCATTGCCACAACTTATGGGTATCATGGCGGTTTTGTTCCTGTTGCGCTTTATTTGGACGTTTAACAAATTCGACGATATTTTCTTGCTCACGGGTGGTGCTGCGGGGACGCGCACTTTGACCGTGAATGTCTATGAACAGGCCTTTGCCGTGTCCAACCTTGGCGCTGGTGCTGCCGTGGCGGTTGTCGTGTTCCTGATCTTGTTGGTCTTTTCCGTGATCTTTTTCAAGTTCTCACCGGAGGATGACGCATGAGCCGTTTTGGAAACATCTTTTATCTGTGTCTGTTGTTTGGCGCACTGTGGGGCGCGATCACAACCACGTTGATCACATTGTTGGCCCTGTTCATTTCGGGTGAGCCGTTTCAGCCGCAAGTGACCGCTGGTGCCATCGCGGGATTGATCAGTGCGGGTATTTTGACAGCAATGGTGCCCGCAAAGCGCACAGGTGTGATGCGGATGATGAGCATGGTGATCTTTGTTGTTGTCCTAACTGTGGCATCCGGGGCAACACCGCTTGGCTTAGCTTTGTCGACCTACTCACTTGGGCAGTTGATATTCACCGTGATTATCGCAACGCTGTCTATCGAGGCGATCCATCTGACGGCCAATGGCTTTGGTCCATCGCGCGAACGTCGCTACAACGTCGAGGTGATCTGCCTGCGTTTCATCAAGGGTTTTGGCCTTGTCAGTTTTACCATCGCGGTCGCCCTGCCCTTCTTTGTCATGGTGATGATGAGTCTGAAGAACCAGCAGCTACTTCTGTCTAACCCGCTTGATTTCTCAATCGATTTTGCCCAAGGCGCAAGCGCGCTGTTTCGCAGCTATGTTGAATTGTTCACGCAATACCACTTTGGCAGTTACCTATTGAATTCCGCACTGGTGTCGGTCGCGACGGTCCTGATCACGCTGTTTTTTGCCGTCCCCGGTGCTTATGCTGTGGCGCGTTTAAAGTTTCCGGGCCAGAACTTTCTCAGCCGCTCCATCTTGTTGATCTACATGGTGCCAATGATCGTTCTGGTGATCCCGCTTTATGCGATCTTTAGCCAGCTAGGCATGCGCAATACACTGTGGGGGCTGATGCTGGTCTATCCGGCAACCACCATTCCCGTCGCACTGTATATGTTGCAAGGCTACTTTCGCGGCATCCCATCCGAGTTGGAAGAAGCGGGTCTGATGGACGGATTAAGCCGCCTGAATGTCATTCGCAAGATTACCCTGCCGCTTGCCCTGCCCGCTTTGGCGTCTGTGGCGCTCTATGTGTTTATGATCGCATGGAACGAATTTCTATTCGCGTTCATGTTCCTTGATAACGTCGACCTTTACACCTTGTCGCGCGGGATTGCTGAGCTCAATTCTTCGGAAGTACCACGCCAACACTTGATGGCAGGTGCCGTGATTGCAACCGTTCCGGTCCTCGCCCTGTTCTTATGGTTCGAACGCTTCCTTGTGGCAGGACTAACAGCCGGAAGTGTGAAAGGATAATTCATGTCATTGAAACAACGCGCCATTGATACGCTGGCCAAGAACGACCGTGGCGGTTTTACGATCCCCACGGCGGGCCTATACCCTTACCAATGGAACTGGGACAGTGCGTTTATCGCGCTTGGTATTGCGACCTATGATATGGACCGCGCTTGGGCCGAAATCACCTCTTTGATTGATGGGCAATGGCCAGACGGCATGATCCCCAGCATCATCTTTCGCAGTGACGATCCCGATTATTTCCCCGGCCCTGCGCGTTGGGGCAACACAAAAGGTCCGATTCCATCCACGGGCGTGTCACAGCCCCCTGTGTTGGCAACAATCGTGCGTCAACTCACCAATGGCAGTGACCCAAGGGGGGCTGCCCGTCGCGTGGAGGTGTTTGATCAGATATTTGCATGGCACAAATGGTTCCACGATGCGCGTACCGCGGATGGCATTGTCGCCACTGTGCACCCGTGGGAAACCGGACGTGACAATTGCCCTGAATGGAACATTGGTTTGGATGTGATGCAGGTCGCGCCCGATCTGCCGCCCTACACGCGACGTGACAACACCCATGTCGATCCACGGTTCCGCCCCACACAGGAACAATATGACAAGTATCTGACCATCGTGCATTTTGGTGACAGCATTGGTTGGGACCAGCGTCGATTAACCGACGAAGGGCCATTCCTTATGGCCGATCCGAACTTGCATTTCGTGTTGTTGCGCGCTGACAAAGATCTCTTGGCGATGGCCATTGAGATGGGGAAACCCACAGCGATTTATGACCAGATCACGGCTTGGATCGCCAAAGGCGAAGCCGCGACTGACTATCTGTGGAACGATGACCTTGGCGCGTTCACTGCCCGCGACATCCGCACTGGCGCGTTTTCAACAGGCTTTAGCAATTGCAGCGCGCTTTGCTTTTACGCGGATTCCGGCAGTGCCAATCAACGCGCCCGTACCATCGAAAACCTAAACCGGATCGCCAGCAAGGTGGACCACATGCTGCCCAGCTGGGACCCAGACGCCCCAGATTTTGAACCCCAGCGCTATTGGTGTGGCCCGGTGTGGCCGCAAATGAATTACATGACCGCGCAAGGTTTGGCCGAACAAGGCGAAGATGACTTGGCGCAGATCGTGCGCGATGGGTTGTGCAACGCAATCGAAAAATCCGGCTTTTGGGAATGCTTTAACCCTTTAACCGGCGAAGGCTGTGTTGGGTCCAACTTTTCCTGGACGGCAGCAATCTGGCTGTCTTGGCAGCATGAAACGAAACTCAAAGGTGTGGCGTAAGGCCCGCGAAGGATAAACACGATATGGGTTCCATCAGCCTCAAGTCTGTTGAAAAATGGTTCGGCTCTGTGCAGGTCATCAAAGGCATTGACCTCGACATTCTGGACGGAGAATTAATCATCTTTGTCGGCCCCTCTGGCTGTGGCAAATCGACATTGTTGCGGATGATTGCAGGGCTTGAGGAAACCAGTCGTGGGCAAATCATGCTGGATGGCAATGACGTGACCCACAAGGTCCCATCCGAGCGTGAGTTGTCGATGGTGTTCCAATCTTATGCGCTTTATCCGCATCTGAGCGTTGAGGACAACATGGGGTTTGCCCTTAAAACTGCAGGTGCACCCAAGGCCGAGATTGACGAAAAGGTCGGCCACGCCGCTGATATCCTTAAACTTGACGCCTACATGGACCGCCGTCCCAAGGACCTGTCAGGTGGTCAACGCCAACGCGTTGCCATTGGCCGCGCGATTGTGCGCAAGCCCAAAGGGTTCTTGTTTGACGAACCCCTGTCAAACTTAGATGCGTCGTTGCGCGTTGACATGCGCTTTGAAATTGCCCGCCTGCACAAAACGCTTGAGACTACGATGGTTTATGTGACCCATGACCAAGTCGAAGCGATGACGCTCGCGGATCGAATTGTGGTGCTGAAAGACGGGCTGATCATGCAGGTGGGCACCCCACGCGAATTGTATGAAAAACCCGATAACGTGTTTGTCGCGCAGTTCATCGGCAGTCCTAAGATGAACCTCATGCCCTGCACCACCCGTGAGGGCGAATTTGTCCTTGATGGCGGTCGCAGCGGCCCGCTTGGTAGCGATGCGCGTGCCAAAGCTGTGCACCTCGGCATCCGGCCAGAACACATAGCCTTCATGGCCCCTGGCGAAGGCCATTGTGACGGCATCGTGCAAGTCAGCGAATACCTCGGTGCGGATTTTTTTCACTACGTCGATTGCGGCCCACTTGGTCTGTTGACCGTACGCAGCTCAGGCGCACATCCCGACGTCGAAGGGCAAACTGTGGGGCTAAAATTTGAGGAAGATAATTTGCATTTCTTTGGATCGGATGAGGCATCCCTTTAATTTCAGGGATGTCACGGCAGACCTGCGCCAATAAAGGCGTTTGCAGATCAGCGATATAATGAAGTTGGTGCGGTCGGAGAGACTCGAACTCTCACGGGTGTTACCCCACAGCGACCTCAACGCTGCGCGTCTACCATTCCGCCACGACCGCACGCCATGGATGGTTCCAGCCGTTTAGCTAATGTCGCGCAGCTTGTGAAGAGGTAATCGGCAACAAAAAGCCCCCGAAGCGTATAAGCGTCGGGGGCTTTGAACTCTTTGCGTTAATCCGCTTTATTCGCTGATCGAAAAGGTAGGCAATCCTGTGCTGGATGCAGGCTGCACCGTTGGCAATGTTGCGGCCGCTGGCACCCCGTTGGCGCGCATGGATGCTTGGCGGATCAGCTCTGTGCGTTCTGGCTGACCGGGGACAAATACTGCTGCGGCACCGCCGTCAGATGCGGCAAGCCCGGCATCATACCAGCTGGCGGCAACGTCAACGCGCTTGGCTGGACCAAAGCCTTGAGACAGGTGGTGGCCCATCAATTCGCCGTACACCCCTTCACCCATGGCAAAGAGCAACAAAGCTGACCCAACGGCCACATCCATGTTGTCGGTGCGGTAACCAACACCCAAACAGATCTTGGCCGTGCCCTGCAACTGTGCAGGCGACATGCCGGTTGTCAAAATGAACGATGACACATCCGCGACCACAGCATCCCGTGATTTAAGAGACAAGGATGCCACTTTGTCTTTCATCGCAGGTCCAAAGCCCGCACATTGCTGGGCGATCTGATCAGGTGTGAAACCTTGGATTTTGCTGACCAATTCCTCAGAACGCGCAATCGCATAGGTCCGTGCTAGGCAGAATTGTTCGTTGAGTGCGATGTTCGGATCAGACATGCTGGCAAGTGTCGTAAAACCGCCGTTGGTGTTGGTGATCAGCGACACAGTGTTACAGTGTGAGGCCAAAGATGCCTGTGACCCCGCCCCCAAAAAGTTTGGCAAACCAGTCGCTGGTGCCGGTGCCACGGCTGATGCAAGCGCCGTTACGCCAAGTGGATTCGTTGCGGCGGGTGCTGGTTGTGGCGCAACCACAATGGTTGTTGCAGGTGCCGCAGGTGCTGGGGCCGTCCCCGCCATTTCAGCGCGGTAGGTTTTCAGCAAACCACGTGTTCCGTCAAAGTTGGCGGCCACTTGCTGTTGTACAGCATATCCCCCAGCTTGGGCGCGGTTATAACTTGAAATCAACAGGTTCTGTTCAAAAGCCGTCATTTTACCGGTGACCGGATAACCCAAATACGCCTGATACTGTGACACAGCATTGCGAGTCTTGCGGCCCAACTGGCCATCGACTGCCCCCGCATCAAAACCAAAATAGTTCAAAGATGCCTGAATATTACGGCCTTCTTGGGATGCTGGAATGCTGGAACGCGTTGATTTTTTGCGACGTACTGTACGGCTGCGTGTCGTGCGACGTTGCTTTTTGGCGTTGGCCCCAACGATGCCACCAATGATGGCCCCCGCGATAAAGTCGCCTGCATCTGCTTCGGCACGTTCTGCCGGGATCACAGCAAGGGAAACCGCAAGTACAGCCCCAGTCATTACCTTGAAAATCATCGTATCGCTCCAAAAATGAATCACTTTATTGTCATGAGGCTAACACAAGTTGATCAGGTGCCAAACATGATACACTTAAAAGTTCTTGGCCTGCCCTTGAAATGAGGGACGATCATCCCGATTTTGCATGATTAACCCTATGAGGAGCCCCCAATGTCATCCACCCCAATTCAATCAGAACAAGAATCCGATGCACCTGTCGTACAGGTGGATATAGTTTCCGATGTGATGTGCCCGTGGTGCGTTGTTGGATTCAAGCAGTTGGAACAGGCATTGGCCGAGGTTGGCGTCGGCGCTAACATTCGCTGGCACCCGTTTGAATTGAACCCCGCGATGCCGCCCGAAGGGCAAAACCTTGGTGAACATATCGCTGAAAAATATGGCCTCCCCCCTGAGCAATCCGTGGCCAACCGCAAACGGGTTTCGGATTTGGGGGCCGATTTAGGATTTGCGTTTAATTTTGATGCGGACACCCAAGTTGTGAATACCTTTGAGGCGCATCAATTGTTGGATTGGGCACAATCAAAGGGGCTGCAACATCCGCTAAAGCTGGCCTTGTTCAAGGCGCATTTTACCGACGGTAGGGACGTTTCAAAAAATGACGTTTTGATTGAGGTCGCAAGTTCCGTTGGCCTTGATGCTGAGGAAGCCCGCGAGGTGTTGAAAAGCCAAGATCACGCCAAAGAAGTGCGCAAGCGCCAAGAGTTTTGGAGTTCACGTGGCATTACAGGTGTCCCCTCCATGGTCTTTGATGGTCGGTATTTGCTGACCGGGGCACAGGGCGCACAGAATTATGCTGAGATGGTGAAAAAAGTGTTGAGCGAAAAGGAAACAGCGGCCTGATATATTGGCCCAAGTTTTCCTTTCCCCTGCCCCAATATCGCCGCGCTGATGTCTGATCATTGTTCCTCACTTCTTGAGGTTCAATGCAGTTTGATATTCCCCTTTCCGCGTATGCGCGATCCCGATGGTCGGCGCGACTGGCATTGAGTGTGCTGTTCATCGGGCTCGCGATAGCGACGCGTGGCTTTTTGCTGGGCGTCGAATACCGCTGGGCCACAGCACTTGAAGTGCGCCACATCCCCGGTTTTGAAATCACCACCCGTGCTGTTTTGATTGAAACACCCGAGCGGTATCGGGTCTTGCGCACAGATGATCGCCTGCTTGTCGTGCAAAAGGGTGGCAAGGTCTGTGTGTCCAAACGCCGATTGATAGCGCGCAGATGGATCAGATATGGGTTGGAACTACCCGGTTACTGCCGAAAGAAACCGATGTTGATGCCCGCGCCTTCTGCAAGTGTGCTTGTTGTAGATTAATGGTTTTCCTCGGTGGGCGGTCACGATAAAAGCCCCCAATGATAGAATGGATCACAACCGACGGGCTGACGGACTATCGCGCTGCTGAGGCGTGGATGGAAGAGCGTGCGGCAGGGATTGCGGCGGGCACGGCGGACGAATGCATCTGGTTGGTGGAACACCCTGCCCTTTATACCGCTGGCACCTCAGCCAACCCCACAGATCTGACCGATCCGGATCGTTTCCCCGTATATGAGACCAAACGCGGCGGGCAATATACCTATCACGGCCCGGGACAACGTGTGGTTTATGTCATGCTGGATGTGGGCAAGCGTGGACGGGATGTACGGTGTTTTGTGCGCGATCTTGAGGCGTGGGTAATCGCCACGCTTGATCAATTCAATGTGCGCGGCGAAATCCGCACTGGGCGCGTCGGGGTCTGGGTGCAACGACCTCAGAAACCTTTGACCTCAGATGGCTCCACCGCAGAAGACAAGGTCGCTGCCATTGGCATCCGTCTGCGCAAATGGGTCAGCTTTCATGGCATCAGCATCAATGTCGAACCGGACCTGAGCCATTTTGATGGCATCGTGCCCTGCGGGATTACTGAACATGGGGTGACTTCGCTGGTTGATCTGGGGTTGCCGGTGACAATGGATGATGTGGATGTGGCGTTAAGAGCAGCTTTTGATGGGGTGTTTGGGCGTTAGCGGGGACGTTGGGAAGGGCGACGATTTCCATTAAAATGCCAATACTGGTTATGCGGACGAAGTTAACTTTCGCTGCGCAAGAACGAATGGCTGCTTTTAGGGCTAGGGTAATAGTTGTGATTGAATCGATTGAAAGAATGGGCTGCGTTCTGCTGCATCTTGCAACGACTTCGTGCCAACTGCATATTTTGGTCATATGGAGAGCATGATGATACAAGTTGACCACGCTGATCCAAATGATCCCCAAGTTAGCCAGATCATCGCAGCCCATGTTGCGTACGGTGACGCGCATTACCCGACAGAAAGTAATCATCATGTTCATTTAGAAGATTATGATGAGAGTGGCGTTCAGCTTTTTGGTGCATGGCTTGATGGATCATGCGTCGGAATGGCTGGCCTTAAGTCTGTCACAAATCGCCACGGCGAACTCAAGTCTATGCATGTTCTAAAGAAGGCGCGTGGCCATGGCGTCGGCACACTTCTGATTAATACGGTGATAAATGAGGCCAGCAAGCGTGGCCTAGAGCGCTTGTCATTGGAGACCGGAAGCCGCGAAGCATCAGCAGCCGCCCGTCTTGTTTATGAAAAATTTGGGTTCGAATATTGCGCGCCATTTGGCGACTACTGCGAAGACCCAGAGAGTGTTTTCATGACTCTGGGCATATCTGCTTAGTGAACCTGCTGCGCTTTGCATTGGCTGAAACACCCTTGTCAAAACCGATGTAAGCTCTGTCACTCTAAAGACCGTCTACCCAGCCGGTTGCCAGTCTCGATTCCCAGTTCGGATGGTCGTTAGCTTTCGCCATTTCTATCATTCTGGTTGGATCGTAAGGAATGTGTCGGAACGTCGTCGCCCACCGATCATTCATCTTCTCCACAACCGCATAGCAGGCGGCACTTGTGCCCGACTGGACCACATGACGCACGGGCGTATCGTCAATATACCCCGGACAGCCGACGCTGCCGGGGTTCAGGATCACACGACCGTCAGGCAAGTCAATACGACGGGGAAGATGGGTGTGACCGCATAAGAGCAGGCTGGCGTTGATCCCCGCAGCCTCCTTAGCAACTTCCTCAAGTGGCCTGATAACGATGTCGCCCATCGGCGAAACCTTTTCCATCCAATATGTCATGTCACTGTTCGGTGTGCCGTGGCAGGCGAATATTTCCTCTGACAACCAGATCGTTGGTGGCAGTTTTCGAAGCCAACTCAGGTGGTGTTCTTCAAGCTGATCGAAGGCCACCCTATCAATCGAAATCATCTCTTCGCGCGTGTTTTCAATAAGCCATCGGTCATGGTTTCCGCAGATTGAGGGCATGTCAGTCGATAAAAGCAAATCGGCAGTTTCACGAGCGGCCATCGGACCACTTAGATGATCCCCGAGATTGACAACACTTTCGATACCTTGGCTGGTGATGTCCCGAAGGACGGCAGCAAGAGCATCCGAGTTGCTGTGAACGTCGGCAATAACCGCGAAACGGCTGTGATCAAAGTCTTGCATATAGTTTCCCATAATAAAGCGCGGACGGCAGGCTATAGTATTAGTTTCAGCGGAAAAGCGGTGAAGTAAATAGGACTGCCCGCAGAAAAGCTGACATTCGCACATAATGCAGCATGCGTAACTCTGGACCCAACTCACACATTCCCCACATCATCCCTTTCGGAAACCCAACACAAACCAATCGCCAAAACCCCTTAAAACCCAAAATAAACCCGCCCTGCGGCAAACCCGCCCATTGCCCCCGACGCATGAGCGCACTAAAACGTGAGAGACTCCGCATGTGTTTGGGTAACCAGACCCCATGCGTCACATTTTTATTCAGGAGGCACCGCATGGCAGACGCAGCCATTCACGGGCAAGAACATCACGACGAACGCGGATTTTTCACGCGTTGGTTTATGTCCACGAACCACAAAGACATCGGTATTCTGTATCTGATTGTCTCAGCCTTTGTTGGCTTTATCTCAGTCGCATTCACCGTTTATATGCGCCTGGAACTGATGAACCCCGGCGTTCAGTACATGTGTATGGAAGGTGCGCGTTTCATCGCGGACAGCAATTCACTTTGTACGCCAAACGGCCACTTGTGGAACGTTTTGATCACGGGTCACGGCATCCTGATGATGTTCTTTGTTGTTATCCCCGCCCTGTTCGGCGGTTTTGGCAACTATTTCATGCCCTTGCAGATCGGCGCGCCGGATATGGCGTTCCCACGTTTGAACAACCTTTCTTTCTGGTTGTACGTATTTGGCACAACATTGGCGATCTGTTCGGTGCTGTCACCCGGCGGTAACGGCCAGTTGGGGTCAGGCGTTGGTTGGGTTCTGTACCCGCCGCTGTCCGTCAAAGAAGCCGGCATGTCGATGGATTTTGCGATCTTTGCGGTCCACGTTTCCGGTGCCTCTTCGATCCTAGGTGCGATCAACATGATCACCACGTTCCTGAACATGCGTGCCCCCGGCATGACGTTGTTCAAGGTGCCGTTGTTTTCATGGTCGATCTTTGTCACTTCATGGCTGATCCTGCTGTCCCTTCCAGTTTTGGCGGGCGCAATCACCATGCTGTTGATGGATCGTAACTTTGGTTTCGCGTTCTTTGACCCCGCAGGCGGTGGTGATCCGGTACTGTACCAGCACATCCTGTGGTTCTTTGGCCATCCAGAAGTGTACATCATCATTCTGCCCGGCTTTGGTATCATCAGCCACGTGATTGCGACCTTCAGCCGCAAACCGATCTTTGGCTATCTGCCAATGGTTTGGGCGATCATTGCAATTGGTGCATTGGGTTTCGTCGTCTGGGCGCACCACATGTACACGGTGGGTATGACGCTGAACCAGCAGGCGTACTTTATGTTGGCGACGATGGTCATTGCGGTGCCGACGGGTGTTAAAGTGTTCTCATGGATCGCAACCATGTGGGGCGGCTCGGTAGAGTTTAAAACACCGATGCTCTGGGCCTTTGGCTTCTTGTTCTTGTTCACCGTTGGTGGTGTGACAGGCATCGTATTGAGCCAAGCCGCTGTGGACCGTTACTATCACGACACCTACTATGTTGTGGCGCACTTCCACTACGTCATGAGCCTTGGTGCGGTGTTCGCGATCTTTGCGGGTATCTACTTTTACTTCCCAAAAATGACCGGGAAAATGTACCCTGAATGGGCGGGCAAGCTGCACTTCTGGGCGATGTTCATCGGTGCTAACCTGACCTTCTTCCCACAGCACTTCTTGGGCCGTCAGGGCATGCCACGCCGCTACATCGACTATCCAGAGGCGTTTGCCTATTGGAACCAATGGTCTTCGATGGGCGCGTTCCTAAGCTTTGCTTCGTTCTTGTTCTTCTTCGGTGTTATGGCCTACGCCCTGACCCGCGGTCCAAAGGTCACGGCGAACAACCCATGGAACGAATATGCGGACACGCTGGAATGGACTTTGCCATCTCCACCACCAGAGCATACTTTCGAGACTCTTCCAAAGCAGGAAGACTGGGATATTAAGCACGGCCATTAAGGTTTGTGTGATGTGAAAATAAAGAAAGGCTCCAACGGCGGTTGGGGCCTTTTTTGTGAGACCTTCCAGCGACGATATGGCCGGGACATGTGATGAGACATCTTCAGCACGTCATGACAACTGTCCTGCTTTATGCAGTCACGCTGCCTGTCATTCTGGGTGGGGTCGCAAAACTCGAAACAGTATCGACGGTCCCTGCCCCCTCAGTGGATTGGATTGCTCAGCGTTATCTGGATAATCCAATCGCAAGCATCCTCCACATCTTACCCGGATTGATATTCCTTGCCATTGGACCGCTCCAGTTCGCGCCATTTGTCAGAAATAACTATCGGAAATTACATCGCATGATGGGCCGCCTGTTCATTATCAGTGGCTTCATTTCGGCTGTGGCCGTGATCTGGATGGTGTTTATCTTTCCAGCCATTGGCGGTGCCCTCACGCAAATCGCAACAACGGGTGCCAATCTGTTGATGATCGCGTTCCTATGGGATGCCTGGCGCAACGCCCGCGCAAAACGCTTCGCACGTCACCGCAGCAGCATGATCCGCGCTTATGCGATTGGCCTGTCCGTTTCGACCGCGCGCATCTTTATCCATGCGGGTGAGTGGCTGTTCGACTTGCCCTTTGAAGCCTCATTCACGGGTGCATCAATGATCGGTGTCACCCTGAACATTGCCGTTGCAGAGTGGGTGATCAGAAGGCGCACCGCCCAACCCGCACCATAATAGGCACCCTTTCACGACCGATAGTATTTTACGCCTCGCACGCTGGGCATTTGGTCAGTGCGGATACGACTGTAAGGTTTGGTGGTTATCATCACGAAGTTGGAAATCCGTTCATTGATACGGGCTTCTGCCATGTCTCATATTGCCCAGAACAGATCACTCTGAGGTACAGAGGGAAGAGGTAAAACCATTGATTTTGAGATACTAAACACACAGTTCCACCCGCACCAGAAAACTCCACTAAAACGGGAACCACTTAATTTCCTTGGTAAAACTCAGTTAACATGCAAAGTTTCGGCACGAGCAAACCGACTATGGGGGTCGTTGGGGTGCCACACTGTTTCTACGCCTGTTCTCGTATGCCTAAGCGCCGATATTTCGACCGCGCCACAAGGGACTACCGCAGGCCATTCTAGACAATCTGCAACTGCCGACACGTCTGACACATAATCCGAATGCTGACGCCTCTGTGGGTGACGGTAATGCCCCACCTCAGCAGGAACAAGCAAGACAGCAGCGATACCCCAAACTTACATCTGCGGTGGTGCAAGGTACTCCAGCCCTCGAACCGCAAACCACTTGAACAGGACTTCACTCTAAAAGGACCAAAATATGCCACTTACCATTGTATCCACAAACGACACCGACGGAATTGTCTTTGCAGAAGGGACCGATATCACCGTTCTTGCCGGGGTCACGGTCTCGGCAACTGCCTTAGATGTGTCTGCGTTGCAGGTGTCGTCAGCTACGTATAACGGTGGCCAAATCAACATTCTGGGAACCTTGGTGGCAGACCATCGCGGGATCGATATTTTCAGCAATCTGAACTTTAGCAATTCAGTAAATGGAAGCACAATCTACATTGGCGCAACCGGACAAATCATTGCTGGCGAGATTGCAATTGCGTTAGAAGATGGCATCACAGCCAGCCCCATCATCAACTATGGTGAGGTTTTTGGAAACACACATGCGATCTTTCTAGATACCCCATCTGTCGGTGCTGGCGCGTTCAGCATTCAAAATCATGGCACGATGTCAGCATTTCTTGAGCAGACTTTTGATATAAGTGCCAACCTTTCCGGCAGTATTGTGAATACAGGGGTCATTGCCAACATCGGTTCTGCCAATGTCATCGAGATGCAAGGCGGTGGGGCATTAGACCTCAACAACTCTGGCACGATCAGCGCCAGCGGGGACAATGCGCTTGTCAGCGCGTCCAATACCACCCTCAACAACAGCGGCGAAATTGATGGCAATGTCGTCATTAACGCGGTCGCCACCATCGCAAATAATGGGCTGATCACTGGGGATGTCACGACAACTGGCACTGCCACCATCGCGAACACCGGACTGATCACAGGGGACGTGTCCGCAACCGGCGCTGCCACCATGACCAACACGGGCACCATCAACGGCGACGTGACGTTAAGTGGTTTTGCCGACACCTACATTGGCATCGGACAAGGCGTGGTTACGGGTGAGATTGATCTGGGCAACGGCGATGATACGGCCACTTTGGGCAATGTTGGCGGCGTTGTGCGCGGCGGCTTTGGCGCAGATACCATCACCGGCGGCGCAGACGCAG
Source organism: Sulfitobacter sp. (assembly GCA_049794015.1). Lineage (GTDB taxonomy): Bacteria > Pseudomonadota > Alphaproteobacteria > Rhodobacterales > Rhodobacteraceae > Sulfitobacter. The sequence continues at coordinate 14,333 of JBARCK010000080.1, forward strand.
ACGAGATTTACGGCGACAACCAGAACGACCTGATCCGTGGCCGCACGGGCGACGACATCATAGACGGTGGCAGCGGCAACGACACCCTGCGCGCAGGCCAAGGCGACGATGAGATCATGGGCGGCACCGGCGATGACTTTATCCGTGGCGGCGCGGGCGAGGATATCATCACAGGTGGTCAGGGCCTCGACATCATATTTGGCGGGCCGGGCGCGGATACGTTTGTGTATCTGACCGAGAGCGACAGCCCTGATGACAACAGCGCGCGCGACATCATTCAAGATTTTGAAGCAGGCGACGACATCATCGACTTCACGGCCTTTGCGGGCTTAAGCTATGCAGGCACAACTGCTTTCAGTGGGACTGGCCCAAGTTTCTATGTGTCTGACCCCAATGTCATTGGCCGAGTGAAGATCTTTGTCGATACGGATGGGGACGGCACGGCAGATATGAAGATCATCCTCAATAATGTCACCACGGCCCTGACCGAGGATGATTTCTTGTTCTAGGCAAAAACACTCAAAGAGGCGTAAAATGGCCCTGCGATTTATCGGCGGGCCATTTTGATTTTCAGCAACAGAAACAATGCCCCTGCCCTATCCTTAAAGCAATTACACCGTGGTGAGCGTGACAGAGGTATTGATCCAATCAGCGCCTGCCAGCCCTTATTCAATGTGATCTAAAATTTTTTACCTTTATCGCCCTTTTCCCTCTTGCAGGAAACCCAGCCAATGGGTATCTGACCCCCACTACCGGATGCGGGCGTAGCTCAGGGGTAGAGCATAACCTTGCCAAGGTTAGGGTCGGGCGTTCGAATCGCCTCGCCCGCTCCAACTTAACCGATTACCCACGGTTAAACATATCAAGGCCGCCTTCGGGCGGCCTTTGTGTTTTTGGACCCTCCTCCAAATCGATCTGGATATTATTGCATTGAATCAAGCACGTGCTTTGAAAGCCTATCCTGAGCGCCACAATCACAGGTGGTGCGTTTGCCGATTCGCTGAGAAACAACTGTTTTTAAGTTAAGTTATTAGAAACTTGTGTTTTTCAACATTCTGCATGGCCCCAATCGCGCCTCGTTCGCCGCGCCGGATTTTGCAAAAAAGGGAGCAGCACAATGCCCGATTATACTGGTACATCCGGAAACAATCTTTATGATTTCAACGGTCTGATTGGCGGCGAGACAATCGATGGTCTTGGCGGTCAGGACACGATTGATGGCAGTTCAAACAATAACAATTATCTGTATGATCTCGAAAACAATGTCATCAGCCTGACCGATGGGTCATTCGCCGCAACACTGCTGAATTTCGAAGAAGTGATTGGCGGCAACGGCGATGACATCATCATCGGCTGCACGACCTCTGCGATCTACAATCTGGACGGTGGTGAGGGAGATGATACCGTTTCCCCGGGCAGCGCTGGCAACGATCAGCTATGGGGCAATTTTAACGCCGATACCTTTGTGTTCACAGCTGCGTTCGGACAAGATACGGTCATGGATTTCGATGCGAACAATAACTTTGAGCGGATTGACCTTAGTGGCGCGACAACAATCACGGACTTCACCGATCTGATCAACAATCACGCAAATCAGGTTGGCTCAAACGTGTTCATCAACGCCCACGCCGGGAACACGATCTTGCTGATGAATGTCAACTTGGCTGATCTCGATAACATCGACTTTATCTTTTGATCACTGGTGCCTTGAGACCCTTTAATTGATCGGAAACTGTCGCAGGCACCTTTGTGCATTGCGGCGGTAATCTTCTAGCGTCGCGGTGACACTACGGCGGTCGCGCATCACGCGCAGGGCCGCTTTTTTCTGCTGCCACGTGCCGCTGACATGGTTTTCTAGGATCAAGACGGTCACACCCAGCATGACCTCTTTTTCAGGTTCACCAATCAGATCAGCCGCCGACAAAGCCACGGCCGTCAATGCAAGTGTGTTGGAACAGCGCAATGCCGCAGCTTCGCTTCCCTCATACACGCGCTGCCCTGCAAAGGACGGCGATGCGGTACTCAGGATCAAAAACCCAGCCCACAGGGCATTTCCCCGCACCCTCAAAATACCTTAAAGGTCATGGTGGTCAGTGAACGTTCAATGCCAGCGATGTCGAGCAGATGATCATTGATGTATTTGCCCACATCCTCCCCTTTTGGAATGTAGAGCTTCATCAACAGATCATATTCGCCAGATGTTGAATAGAGTTCTGAGTGGATTTCACGCAGCGCAATTTCGTCAGCAACACTGTACGTGGTACTGGGTTTGCAGCGGATTTGGATAAAGACACATGTGCTCATAGGGCGGCCTCTTTTAGGGTTCATCACTAGGCTGACATAAGGGGGTTTGGGCCGCAATGGGTGATCTTGGGGCTGATCTGGATGTGATGTGGTGGTGATCACTCAACAAACTGGTTTGCGCCGCCCCCTTGGCCTGACCGCCGCCCCTGTTATAAGGGCCAAAACCGCCGCCCCGGAGAGCATCACATGCGTACCACCACCCTGACACGGACCACCGCCGAAACTGACGTCACCATTGAAATCAATCTTGATGGCACTGGTGTCTATGACAACCAAACTGGCGTTGGGTTCTTTGATCACATGCTGGACCAGTTGGCGCGCCATTCCTTGGTGGATATGACCATCCGCGCCAAGGGTGATCTGCACGTTGATGATCACCACACCGTTGAGGATGTGGGCATCACATTGGGTCAGGCGCTGGCCACAGCACTGGCTGATAAACGAGGTATCCGCCGTTACGGGTCCTGCCTGCTGGCGATGGATGATGCGCAAATCAGAACGGCACTTGATCTGTCTGCCCGCCCCTTTCTGATCTGGAACGTTGATATTCCAACAGCCAAGATTGGCACATTTGACACCGAATTGGTGCGCGAGTTCTTTCAGGCGTTCAGCACCCATGGCGGCATCACGCTGCACGTGGACATGCTGCACGGCATCAACAGCCACCACATCGTTGAGGCGGCGTTCAAGTCTGTCGCCCGCGCTCTGCGCGACGCGGTTGAAGTGGACCCGCGCAAGTCAGGTGATATCCCATCCACCAAAGGCGCGCTGTGATCTTATGTTGACTGCGATTATTGATTACGAATCCGGCAACCTGCATTCCGCGCACAAGGCGTTTGAACGCATGGCGCGCGAAGTAGATGCAGGTGATGTGATTGTGACCGCAGACGCGGACGTGGTTGCGCGGGCGGATCGCCTTGTGTTGCCCGGTGATGGCGCGTTTCCGGCCTGTATGGCAGCACTCAAGGGCGCTGGCGGGCTGTACGATGCGATGGTTGACGCGGTTGAGGTTAAGGGACGCCCCTTTCTTGGCATCTGCGTGGGCATGCAGTTGATGGCCAGCATGGGCCGTGAATACAGCGATACCCCCGGATTGGGCTGGATCGAGGGCGAAGTGACCCGCATCACCCCCGCTGATCCGACACTCAAGGTGCCACATATGGGCTGGAATGATCTGGTGATAGATCATCCCCACCCCGTTTTTGACGGCATTAAGACCGGCGATCACACCTATTTTGTGCACTCATACCACATGGCGGTCAGCGACCCTGCCCAGCGCCTAGCGCATGTTGATTACGCAGGTGACGTCACTGCGATCATTGGCCGTGACACGATGTTGGGCATGCAGTTTCACCCTGAGAAATCTCAGGCGACGGGTCTGCGGATGATTGCAAATTTCCTAAACTGGAAACCTTAATCAGGGTTTAGCGCAATCGCGTCCAGACAACATCCCGACACACCGCATTGTCGCAGTTGTGCAATCGCATGGTATTGCCCTGCACCTGCATCTTAGCAACCAACATTTTATTGGCCGCGGGTTCCCAGATTTTGCCTTGATAGCTGCCATCTGGTTGTGGTGTCATGTCCCATAACATCTTGCGACCCACAGCCCTAGACGGCGTATCATAGCCGCGACGGTCCTTGGCGCGCTCAATGCGACCACATACTGCGGGGCCACAAGGCTTGGTGCGCACATGCACAACCAGACCAGATGCATCCGGGTTGGATTTCCAAAGGCCAAGCGGTACATCCGCCCGCGCAGCACTTGCCGCAGCGGCCATTCCTGCAATTAAAACAAAGGTAATAAGTTTAGACATCCGCATCACTCCCCAAGCGATACAAAATGCCTTGTTATCTGTCGGTCCCCGACAGCATTAAAGGCGCAGCCGTATTCATACGCCTGCGCCTTGTCTCGCACAATTACGATTTCATCGGCTAAAAACGTGACGCTAACCTTGCGGCATTTGCATCACATTATTTAATCTTTGACCACGTCTGCTTTGAGCAAATCAAACCACCAGCAACACAGCCCGACAATTTAAGTGTCTTGCCAGAAACCTGCATCTTACCGATGTAGATTTTACCATTCGAAGGGCGCCAGACTTTGCCTGCATAGCTGCCGTCGCCTGCTGGCTTCATATCGATGACCAGCTTCTTGCCGATGTTCTTTGACTTAATCTCGCCTGAGCTGTCAAACGACCGCGCAATGGTGCCACAAACCGCAGCGCCGCAGGGCGACATTTTGACATGTGCATATTTGCCATCATCCACTTGGGTTTGCCATGTACCAACAGCTGGATCGGCCGCGAAAGCAGCCCCCGCCATTCCAAGACCTGCAACAGCGGCCAAAATTAACTTTTTCATAGTGATCTCCTCCCGATCTGTCGCAAAGCATGCGCCATACCCCGCGATTCAAGCAAGCCTGACCCTAGGTCGCGTTGCATATTGTGACGTAACGTGCATAACCGCGTCAAAACCCTTTCTCAGAGGCCAGATAGATGATCCTTTACCCTGCAATCGACCTCAAAGACGGCAATGCTGTACGGCTTGTACATGGGGATATGGAACAATCGACGGTGTTCAATGATGACCCCGCCGCACAGGCACGTGCCTTTGTGGACGCGGGATGTGCATGGCTGCATCTGGTTGATTTAAATGGCGCTTTTGCGGGTGAACCGGTGAACGCGGCCCCGGTTGAGGCGATCCTGAAATCTTGTAAGGTCCCCGCGCAACTGGGTGGCGGCATCCGCGATATGGCAACAATCGAACGTTGGCTCGACAAGGGCCTTGCCCGCGTGATCCTTGGGACCGTCGCTGTCGAAAACCCCGATCTGGTGCGCGAGGCTGCGCGCGCCTTTCCAAACCAAGTCGCCGTGGGCATTGATGCGCGCAATGGCCGCGTGGCGACCAAAGGTTGGGCCACTGAGACCGATGTGATGGTCACTGACCTCGCCAAATCGTTCGAGGACGCAGGCGTCGCCGCGATCATCTACACCGACATCATGCGCGACGGTGCGATGGGTGGACCAAACATCGAGGCTACCGCTGATCTGGCACGTGCCGTGAACATCCCGGTGATTGCATCGGGCGGTGTGTCTTCGCTAACTGACCTGATCGCCCTGCGCGACACCGGCGTGATTGAGGGCGCGATTTCGGGCCGAGCCTTGTATGATGGGGCGATTGATCTGGCGTCAGCGCTGAAAGCGTTAGAGACCTAATCCGCCTTCGGTTTCATCGCCTCTTGTTTTTGTTTAGCTTGCGCAATGCGGGCTTTGATTGCATCCATATGCGCCTCGTCGCCGCTAATCTCCAAGTCGGTTGAGATTTTGCGCACTTTAAATGCCGCATCCTTTTCGGCCCGAACCAGGGTATGCGACATTATTTTGAATTTCCGCGTTCCCCAAAGGTCCAAGACCCCTTCGGGGGTACACTCCTTGGTTTTCTTGGCGCGGATCACAACCTCATGCGGCAGCGACAAGACGATTCTTGCACCCGGAACAATCTTTGGATTTGATAGTTCAACGTGGTAAAAAAGCAGCTGCACTTTCACAGATAGGCGAAACTTGGCTTTTAACTTGGCAATGGCCGCGTCCAAATCAATTGGGACATCTGGTGCACCATATTCATCGATCAATGCGGCAAGCAAAGCCTCTGGTCCAGCAAAGCCCATAACACGAAGGAACTCCTTGCCAGCCTCTGCTGACTCGAGATCAATTTGATTATGGGTTTTTCCTTTTGGTGGCGTATTTTTATACACCATAAGATGCGGTTCTACCGCTTTAAAAGCTGTATCTATAGGAGCAGGTTTATATTTCTGACCATCACAGAACCATTTGAATTTCTTCTTTTCCAATTGGATACGGCGAAGTGTCTCTGAGTAGTACGAATCAGAACTGCCATACAGATAGTTGTAAAAGCCTGCCGGTACGGCCTCAAAATCAACATTTGCAAATTTTATCTGTGCCATCGGTTTGCCCTTTGTTGCCTAGACTACAACAAGATGGCTCATTCGCAAAATCGCCCCGCCCCGCTTGCCGCCCTGTCTTTGGCCAGCTAAAGCTTAGGCCATGTTAAAAACCCGCATTATCCCCTGTCTTGATGTCGCTGATGGCCGTGTGGTCAAAGGCGTGAACTTTGTTGGCCTGCGCGACGCAGGCGATCCCGTTGACGCCGCCATCGCCTATGATGCGGCGGGCGCGGATGAGCTGTGTTTCCTCGACATTCACGCCACCCACGAAAATCGTGGCACCATGTTTGATCTGGTCCGCCGTACCGCCGAACACTGCTATATCCCGCTGACTGTGGGGGGCGGTGTGCGCACTGCCGCTGACGTACGTGCGCTGCTGCTTGCTGGTGCGGATAAGGTCAGCTTCAACTCCGCCGCCGTCGCTGACCCCGATGTGGTGGCAAAAGCCGCCGATCAATTTGGCAGCCAGTGCATTGTCGTCGCCATCGACGCAAAAACAGTATCCCCCGGCAAATGGGAGATATTCACCCATGGCGGACGCAAACCTACGGGCATTGACGCGGTCGAGTTTGCCAAAACCGTCACCGCCAAAGGTGCTGGTGAAATCCTGCTGACCTCAATGGACCGCGACGGCACCAAACAGGGGTTCAACCTGCCCCTCACCCGCGCCATTTCTGATGCTGTCAGCGTCCCGGTCATTGCTTCAGGTGGTGTTGGCAATCTTGATCACTTGGTTGAGGGCGTCACCAAAGGCGGCGCATCCGCCGTTCTCGCCGCCTCAATTTTCCACTTTGGTGAATACACGGTTGGTCAGGCCAAAGCCCATATGGCCGCCGCTGGCATCCCGATGAGGCTGATATGACCTTAAATGATCTCTATGCCACTATCCTTGCCCGCAAAGACGCCGATCCCAGCAACAGTTGGACCGCTCAACTACTCGCCAAAGGTCCCGAAAAATGCGCCGAGAAATTCGGTGAAGAAGCGATTGAAGCGATCATCGAAGCCATCAAAGACGACAAAGCCGCGCTCACATCCGAAGCCGCCGATGTGCTTTATCACCTTATGGTCATGCTCGCCTCTCGCGACGTGCCCTTTGATGACGTCCTAGACGAACTCGCCAAGCGCCAGTCCCAATCCGGCCTCAGCGAAAAAGCATCCCGCTAACCCTATTTCTTTTTGGCTAATAAATATCCGGGGAGTTTGAGGGGGGAACCCCCTCATCAGCAAAATAAAATCGAACCGCGCAACGCGCGCCCTCTCGATCACAACTTGCTTGATATCACACCCGTCGCAAACCCGCCCATCCGCAGCTCACCAAACAACCGCTGATATTCGATCTTGGGACACCGATTCTGGATCACTGCCACCCCACGCGCCTCCGCTTTGGCCGCAGCCTTGCCATGTTCCACCCCAATCTGCATCCAGATCGTCTGCAAATCTGGAAACAACGCCAGCGCCTCATCCACAATCGGTGGCACAGCCTCTGAGCGGCGAAAAATATCGACCATATCAACCGCCCCGTCGATATCGGCCAGCGACGCAACAACGGTTTTTCCAAACAACACCTCGCCTGCCGCCATCGGATTAACGGGCACAATATCAAAGCCCTTCAACCCCAAATAGCGCGCCACATAATAGCTTGGCCTGATCTGGTTCGTTGACACCCCCACAACCGCGATCCTTTTGGTGCGGGTCAAGATATCTTTGAGATGCGCGTCAGAATAACTCATTCCTAACGTCTACACCCTAAGCGCAGCAGAAAAAAGCGCCCCGCGTGGAAAAACCAAGGGGGCGCAAAGGTACGGAACGAGGGACAGTTTAAGGACGGCTAGGCGTTCCGGGCCCAGCGTCATGCATAGGAGGTAAGACGCCTCGCTTGCTTTCAAAGGGGTAGTCGCGTTTCTGTGAAGGATCCGTTAATTTTGGGCAATTTCTTGCCGAAACACCGATCTTTAATCAAAGATATCTTCGACCAGATCAAACACGTCTTCAGCCCAATCCTTGAACCACGCTTTGCGTTTCTTGCCTTTCACAGGCTTCTTGCGCTTTTCGACCACAGGCTTTGGCACCGCTGCAAACTGTCTCACCTGCGGCTGATGTGTGACCGCAGCGGGTTTTTGCGTGGCTTTGGGCAAAAACTTCATCTGCCGCAACGGGGCACCACAGCTGTTGCACGCCAATTCATGGCGTCCCTTGTCCAGCTTCAGCATGGCCTTGCTGCCGCAATGACAGCAGGTCGCGATTTTAGTTGGGTAGGTGATGGCAGCCTCCGGACTTATGCGTGTTCTCTAGAAGCATATAGGGCGATAGCGGCCGCATTTGAGACATTGAGCGATCCAAATCCGCCAGCTGCGTCAATGCGTACCAACATGTCCACAGTTTCTTTGGTCTTTTCGCGCAGCCCCGGCCCCTCGGCCCCCAAAACCAACGCCACAGGGCGGTCGCGTTTGCCCTCGACAGCGGTTTCAATGCTCACAGTCGCCTCACCATCCAGCCCTAGCACCAGATAGCCCATGTTTTGTAATTCTCGGATCGCATCCGCGAGATTGCGCACCCGTAAATAAGGCTGGCGTTCCAATGCACCAGACGCAGTTTTGGCAAGCGCCCCGGTCTCTGGCGCAGAATGGTGGCGCGTGCCGATAACCGCAGAAGCCCCCAATACCTCAGCCGAACGCAGAATCGCACCAACGTTATGCGGGTCCGTGACACGATCCAGCAATAACAATCGCGGGGCCGCATCCCCAATAGCAACGTCTTCCAAACGGCCCCAATTCAGCGGTTTGACTTCTAACACCGCGCCCTGATGCACTGAACCTTGATCCAAAGGTGGGCGAAACTTGCGCGGATCCTCGACGACGGGTGTAATGCCAGCAAAAGCAATCGCTTCTTCCAGTTTAATCTGCGCATTCGGCGTCACGCGTAAGGTCAGTTTTTCGCGGTTTGGGTTCATCAACGCATCCCGAACCGCATGCAGACCAAACAGCCAAACCGTCATGTTTGCCTCGGTCTTTTTGTCCTGTTCTTTCTGCACAACCCACTTTGGTTTTTTCATCACTTTGTCCTAACCGGTCTTATCCATGCATTTGGCGCGCATTTCGCCTTGACGCCTCTTTGGGTCGCTTGTAATCACGCCCTCACGTTCAGCGCAATGCGCAGACGTAAGTGGGCGACAGGCCGCAAGGTGTGGCAGGGGACTGTAACTCCCTCGCGGAGACGCACGCCTGGTTCGATTCCAGGGTCGCCCACCATTCTTTCCAGATACATAAATCCGATAGTCCACCGCAGATATGCGCAGGTTAAAATCTTGCCCAACACTTGGCTTGAGGGTACGATTTTTATGATCGCTCATTGTGCATTAATGGGCCTTAGCTTCACAAAACCCTTAGCCAAAGTGATCCCGACATGTCCGATACCAATTCAGCAAAAAGCGTAAATGGCATCATTCATTGGCAGCGCAGCGCCACAGAGGCACCTGATTGCACACCGCTGAATGGTGACATTGAGGCAGACTTTGTCGTGGTCGGTGGTGGTTTGACCGGCACGCGCACGGCGCTGGGTTTAGCCGAACAAGGTGCGAGCGTGGTTGTGCTGGAGGCCAAGCACATAGGCTTTGGCGCATCTGGGCGCAGTGGCGGGCAATGTAACCCGATTTGGCGCGCAACGCCGGATGATTTGGCTCAAAAACTGGGCGAGGCGACGGCCAGCCGTTTGGTCGAAACCACCCTCTCTTGTGCAGATGATCTGTTTGATGACATCCGAAAATACAACATTGACTGTGATGCAGAGCAAAACGGCTGGGTACAAACTGCGCATTGCGGATCAGCACAAAAGAATTTGGAACGCCTTGGTGCGGCGTGGAACAATGTTGGCGGTCAGATCAAGTTTTTGGACCGCGCTGAGACAGAGCGCGCAACAGGTTCGTCGGAATATGGATTTTCCCTGTTCCACCCCAAAGGCGGATTGGTGCAGCCCCTATCACTCACCCGCGGCTTTGCACGCACAGCCGCAAAATTAGGCGCACAGCTTTATGATAACAGCCCGGTTGTTTCGCTAAACCGCAGCGGCAGCAACTGGACAGCGACAACGCCAACAGGGTCTGTAACCGCGCCGCAAATCATTTTGACCACCAATGCCTATTCCGACGACCTTTGGCCGGGGTTGAAGCAGACATTCTATCCATTGGTCAGCGTCGCTTTGGCAACCGCCCCCCTCAGCGATAATTTGCAAAAATCGGTCCTGCCGAATGCTGTGACCATTTCTGACACCCGCCGCGCGATCTATTTTGGCCGTTATGACCGGGACCGTCGGTTGATTTTTGGTTGTGTGGGCAGTGATGATGATGCGGCGACGCTGGGTGCGTCATGGCGGTTGCGTCGTGGGTTGCTCAAAGTATTCCCGCAACTTGAAAACACCGACATTGAAGCAACATGGGCAGGCCGCATTGCCGTCACGCCCGAGATGATGCCACATCTGCATGAACCCGAAAGCGGCATTCTGGCTGGCCTTGGATTTAGCGGGCGCGGCATTGCGATGACATCTGTGATGGCACGCACATTGGTTAAAAAGGCATTGGGCGCAAGCGATCAGACCCTGCCCTTTCAAGTATCCTCCATCAACCGTATCCCGCTGCATTGGGCCGCCAAAAAACTCATCCCGCTGGCCGCCCCGGCGATGGCTGTGCGCGATACGATGGATACGATCTTGCGGCGCTCATAACGGCGCTTTTCCATAAACATTCTAACAAACGGATACCCCCGATGAAATTTGTGAAATTCAGCGATCATGACGTGGCTAAAGTACAAAAAGACCTTGGCGATACCATTGTCAGTGGCACACCTGTGCAACATTCACAGCTTAAATTCTCCGGTGCCAATGACAGCTTTAAGTCTGGCATTTGGGAAAGCACGGCGGGCGTTTTCACCGCTGATTTTGACGGCATCATCGAATTTTGTCACATCCTAGAAGGCGGAGCGAGCATCCGCACAAGTGACGGGGAAACCTTTAGCGTCAGCGCCGGTGATGCCTTTGTCATGGACAACGGGTTAAAAACCGAATGGACGGTAGACGAGTATGTGAAAAAGCACTTCGTCATCTGCTCGGCTTAAGCAATTTCACCCGATAACCTTTATGGTATCAATACGTTACCACGCTCAAAGCGCACAGCGTCCATGCTCAGATCATCATAGACAATTTGAATATCGATGGTCTGAACACCGCCCAGTTTGAAGGATAGATAGGGCAAACCGTCGTCTTCCAGAATGGCGCTGGGGGTGGTGTATTTCATGTGACATTCGGGCAAGGGCCAGTTTTGCATTGGTTCGTCATTGATGGAAATTGCCATCGCATGCAGGCCACAACGCCAGCTCCACAGGTGGGTCACGTACAGTAGATCCTTACCGTCATATTCACGCACGGCCACCCAATTGCCTTTGGTGGCATTCAATATCGGTTTAACCTCACCAGCAGTGGTGAATTTGCCTGTGGGGGTTTGATCGTCGGCTACCAATCCGGCGGGCACAACGGACATGTTCATACCAGGGGGCTGGGGCGCGGCAGGTGTCGGCGTCGCAACGGCGGGCGCTTGGGCAATCGGTGCTTGCGCGGTGGGTGTCGTTGCAACCCCTTCAAGCAACACGCCTTGGCCAACAATGACGCCGGATCCCATAACCACAGAAGAATTCGTATCTGCCGGAGCCAAAGGCGCAAGCTGATCAGTCTGAGGGGCTGTTGGGGTCGCTTCTGCAACGACTTCTGGTGCGACAATTGCGGGGGGGTCAACGACGGCTACATCTGAAGATCCGCCCGTAGACCCATCAGCCGAATTCACCCCGGCGGCCATCATTGCCAAAAAGAAATCAATCATTTTCAAACCTCTGTGTCTGTTGGCGTAATTGCCGCCTTTTGCCATCGCGTTTCTATGCCTATACTGGTCCCAAAAGACCAAAAGGCGCAAATCGAGTATGGCACGCAAACCCAGCACATCGCAAACATTCAACATCGCCGTTGTTGGCCAACACGGTCGGCTGTCCTATGAGGCACTGCTGTTTGCTGCGTCTTTGCGCCATACAAACCCTGATTTTCAAGGGCGTTTATTGGTGATGGAGCCGCAGGCCGGGCCAATGTGGCGCAATGATCCAAGCATTAAAACCGACGAGGTACGCACAGCCCTAGAAGGTTTAGGCGCCGAGATTATCCCATTTGAGTGCCGTCATTTTGGCAGCGCGTACCCTTATGGCAATAAAATCGAAATGCTGTCTGCCATGCCCAAGGGCGAGCCGTTTGTGTTTTTTGACACCGACACGTTGATCACTGGCGATCTAAAGACGGTTCCGTTTGACTTTGACCGCCCCACCGCGTCCCTGCGGCGCGAAAACACATGGCCCGTTCCGCAACTTTATGGGCCGGGGTATGCGGGGTTGTGGAAATCACTTTATGATAAATTTGGGTTGGATTTCGACAGCAGCCTCGATTTAAGCCAGCCTGATGAATACTGGCGCCGCTATCTGTATTTCAACGCTGGTTTCTTTTTCTACCGCTGCCCGCGTGAGTTTGGGGAAAAGTTCCTTGAATACACGCTGGCAATCCGCGACACCCCCCCGGTTGAGCTGTGCTGCCAAAGCTTTGATCCTTGGCTGGATCAAGTCGCCCTTCCCTTGGTGATCCATGCATTGGGCGGTGGGCGCGATACCCTGCCCGAGGGTTTGTTGGATGGCTCTGTGTCCTGCCACTATCGGTTTCTGCCGCTGCTTTATGCGCGCGAAAGCAATTTGGCGGTTGAGGTGTTGGAAACCATCGCGGCCCCCAACAAGCTAAAGAAAGTGCTTAAGGGCCATGATGCAATCAAACGGATGATCTATCAGGGGCGCGGCGAAAAAGTACGTGCCCTCTTTGATCAAGAAAACCTGCCCCGTAAGGAGCAGGCCATTCGCAATCGCATCAAATCCGAAGGATTTTGGATGCGTTAAGCTTGTGTGATCAAGCCGCTTTTTCAAGCAAAGTATAGGTTGAAATCAACGTGCCCTGCACCTGTGCGCGGGCGATCTTGCCTTTTTCATTGCGTTTGCTGCGCGCGCCGATGGCCTTTTTCACCAAACGGCCAATTTGCTGGTTCAATGACACCCGTGCGCGTTCTGCAATACGTGTGCCAGCAGCATCTTCGCCGCCAATGGCAAGCGCATATTGCGTTGCAAATTCAGGATCTTCTGCGGCTTCTTTGACCACATTCAAAATGAAATGTTCGTCAAACTTACCCGCTGCGTCCATTTCGCTGGCCAATGTCACAGCATAGCCAATAACATGGCGTTTTGCGGCCAAACGCAGGGCCAATGCATCACCTTCCGGGGCGGCGTTGATCACATGATCTTCGACCAGCTTTTGCATAAAGTGGGTCAGGTTCATTCCTGCTGCCTTGGCCTCTGCATCAATGAAACGGCGCACTGCCAATTCCAGCGTAAAGGTCACATTGGTTGCTTTGGTGATGCTTTCCATCCGTTTGGCCCGGCGCGCCGCGCGGTCCAGTGGTGCAACTTTGTCATCTGATTTGATTGTTTCGGTTTTGCCCATTTTTTGGGTCTCCTTTTTAAAACATACTCGCTATATATGTGTATGAAGGGCGTCTGTCAACATACTTTTATACTATGTTTTATTTTGCAGGAATTTGCCCCCTGCCCCCTTATAATCGCCAGTTGAGCAGCCGATCTTTTGCGCCTAGAGTCACGCGCAACATTCCCCAAGGAGGATACTTCATGACCGACGGCCCAACATACGGCTTTGACACGCTGCAAATTCACGCAGGCGCACGCCCTGACCCTGCCACCGGTGCGCGTCAGACGCCGATTTATCAGACAACAGGCTATGTGTTTCGCGACGCCGATCACGCCGCAGCACTGTTTAACCTGCAAGAAGTCGGTTTTATCTATTCACGCCTGACCAACCCCACAATCGCCGTGTTGCAAGAACGTATTGCCACCCTTGAGGGCGGCGTTGGCGGTGTGTGTTGTTCCTCCGGTCACGCAGCACAGATCATGGCGTTGTTCCCATTGATGGGTCCGGGCAAAAATATCGTTGCCTCAACCCGTCTTTATGGCGGTACGGTCACGCAGTTCAGCCATACGATCAAACGCTTCGGGTGGAGCTGTACTTTTGTCGATTTTGACGATCTTGACGCGGTCAAAGCAGCGATTGACGATGACACCCGCGCCGTCTTTGGCGAGGCGATCGCAAATCCCGGCGGCTACATCATGGACGTGCGCGCCATTGCAGATATCGCAGATGAGGCGGGCATCCCGCTGATCGTGGACAACACCACAGCCACGCCGTATCTGTGCCGCCCAATTGACCTTGGGGCGACGTTGGTTGTGCATTCCACCACCAAATACCTCACCGGCAACGGCACGGTCACCGGCGGTTGCGTTGTGGATTCGGGTAAATTTGACTGGTCTGCAAATGACAAATTCCCGTCCTTCAGCCAACCAGAACCTGCCTATCATGGCCTCAAGTTCCATGAGACCTTTGGCAGCCTTGCCTTTACCTTCCATGGCATCGCCATTGGTCTGCGCGATTTGGGCATGACAATGAACCCGCAGGCCGCGCATTATACATTGATGGGGACAGAAACCCTGTCGTTACGGATGGACCGCCATGTGGAAAACGCCGCGAAAGTCGCAGAGTGGCTCGAAAAGGACGACCGCGTTGATTACGTCACTTATGCGGGCCTGAAGTCATCGCCATACTACGAACGCGCGGCCAAGGTGTGCCCAAAAGGTGCAGGTGGTTTGTTCACCTTTGCTGTGAAGGGCGGCTATGACGCCTGTGTCAAATTGGTGAACGCTTTGGAAATCTTTAGCCATGTTGCCAACTTGGGCGACACACGGTCGTTGATCATCCACTCGGCCTCTACCACGCACCGCCAATTGTCCGCAGAACAGCAAGAAGCTGCTGGTGCAGGCGCAAGTGTTGTGCGCGTGTCAATTGGTACGGAAGATGCTGATGATCTGATTGCGGATCTCGATCAAGCGCTGAACAAAGCGTCCAGCTAAACAAACGCCCCACTGCCTATATGGGCGGTGGGGCAGTCTTTCTGTGTAACGCGGCCTTTATAGACCCGGCGCAATCGCAAAAACCATTGTCACCTGTGCTTGCACATCGACCTCGCCGCCTGCAATCGCATCATTCATGCTAGAGCGTGCAGCGGCCATTTCCATCATCATCGGCGCACCACCACGGCTGTTTTCGGTGATCCGCAACACGTTGCCAAGCTCAAGCAAAGCCGCTTTGGCCAACTCATCTGCCCGCGCCATTGCGTCTTTGACGGCCAGTGCGCGCGCTGCCGACATGGCCGGGCCCGGTTCCTGCAATCCAAAGCTCAACCCGTTGAAATCATTTGCACCGATGTCGATAACCGCGTCCATCATCTCACCCAGCATCGCGAGATCACGCACGATAACCGTGACCGAATTGCCTGCTTCGTAGCCGCTGACCTTTCGCGATTTGCCACTGTCGTATGACCCATTTGTATAAACGGGATTCAGATAGAAACGGCTGGTTTGCCGATCAGCCTGCGCAACATTCAAATCATCCAGTTTTGCCAAAATGCCACTTACAGAATCTGTCACTTTATCCATCGCCTCTTTGGCTGTTTCCGCATTTTCACGCACCCCAAGAGTGATCGTTGCCATGTCCGGCACCGCAGAAACGCGCCCCTCACCAGTCACAATGATCCCTTGTTCCTGCGTCTGAGCAAAGGCCATCCCGACACAGATGATCCATAGCATTGTCGCCCATTTTAACGCTTTCATGGCTGTTCTCCTGATATTGCACTTCTGACAAGGTGCCAGATTGCCTTCTGCCCTGCCTCATAACAAGGTGTGATTAACCACTTACCCTTTTCATGAGCAAAGTCCCGCGCTATTCTAATCCCGATTAGGGCCAATGTGTTAACGGGCCCGCCCCCGTGTTAAAGTGGTAACGATGAAGCCAAATTTTGCACTGTCCCTGTCGTTTGAAGGTATCCGGCTTTTGCACCGCGCAGCCGGTGGGTGGCGCGTGGTTGGCGATGTCGCTTTGGACGCGGGCGATATGGCGGCTGAATTGGCGGTTCTGCGCCGCACCGCTGCCTCATTGGAACCGGGCGGTGTGCGCACCAAACTGTTGGTTCCGAATGATCAGATCAAATACCTGACCATTGACACCGAAGGCCTAGATGACACCGCCCAACGAGAGGCCGCGCGCGCTGCTTTAGATGGGGCAACCCCTTACGCTGTTGATGATCTGGCCTTTGACATCAGTGCGGATGGCACCCAGACCCATATTGCGGCTGTGGCACATGAAACTCTGGCCGAGGCCGAAGCATTTGCCGCAGAACACAATTTTCATCCCGTCAGCTTTGTCGCCATTCCGGGGGATCAACCGTATTTAGGCGAACCGTTCTTTGGCCCAAGCGCCGGGGCAAAAGATCTGCTGGAGGCGGACGAAACAGTTGAACCGGATGGCATCGCAGTTGTGGTGATCGGGGATATGATTCGCCCAAAAGCCGAAGCTAAGGTTGAACAGGTAGCGGAACTTGAGTTGGATTTAGACCCAGAGCCTGTCGCAGAACCAGAACCCCAAGCCGAACCAGAGCCTGCCCCAAAAGCTGCTGAAACCCCAAAAGAGCCACCCCAACAGAGCGAAAAGCCGGCATTGCCGCCCCAGACGCGTGCCGCGCCAGAAGTTAAGGTTGAGGAAAAGCCTGAGCCAGTGTCGGTGCCACCCGTCACAACAGCAGCACCTGACCTTCCTGTTGAGACAAAGACCCCTGACGCCCCTAAGCCCGTTCCAAAGTCTGAGACTGAGACTGAGACTGTCGTTGCGCCAAAGACACCACCAGGAGTAGCAACACCAACAGTTGCTCCGCCAACGGCAGCGGTAACGGCAACGGTGCCAAAGGCGCCAGCCCCTGCAATCGATCCACCGATCGCCCCCTCTGCGCCAAAACCAAGCGCACCCCAAATCCCGACATTGGGTGCGGCAACACGCGATGTACCGCCACCAAAAGCCGCGCCCGCATCGCCTCCGGTCGCGGATGCACCAGCGTCGGTGAGTGGTTTTGCCAGCCGTCGCGGTACAGAAAAAGCAGCGCCCCTTGCTGGTGCGCGACGTGAACCCACAATGTCGCCCGTGTCCAGCGACCCCAAGCCCGCAGGCGCATCTGTATCTGATCCGTCTTTGCCAGCGGATCTTGTCGAACCTGTGCTTGTCCCGGACAGCAGTTCGCTTGCCCCCCAAATTACCGAGGCCGCCCCGGCCTCCAAAGCAAGCTTTTTAAGTCGGCGCAAAGGTAAAAGCGCTGCCGCAGCGGCAAAGCGGACCAAGCCTGTCAAACCCGTGACACCGCCCGGTACCGAGGCCGAGCGCATGACGATATTTGGTGCGCGCAAGATTGATGTTGGCGGCAAGCCACGCTTTTTAGGATTGATCCTTACTGCTGCGTTATTGGTGTTCTTGGCAGGTGTTGCGGCATGGGCGTCCGTGTTTTTGGACGACGGTTTGAACCTGTCCCGGATATTCGGGGATCGCAGCCCGCGCACAACGGCGTCTATCCCAGATACGCCCGCACCCGAGACAGAAGATATCAGAACGGCGTCACTTGAACCCGGCCTTAGCGAAGTTGACACCGCTGTGCTGGATGCGCTGCGTGATCCGGTTGCGCCACCCATCGTCGAACTGACCAAAGAAGAAGCTGAGGCAAAATATGCAGCAACTGGTATTTGGCCGCGCGCACCTGATGTGCCGCCGGAACCTGCCGCGCTGATCGACATAGAAGACCTTTACCTAACCAGCATTGATCCGGTCAGCACCTCAACGGATGCTGTGGCACTGCCGTCCCCGGCAAGCCTGGCCACGGATGTTGCCTTTGGCACCGTATCTTCGCCTGCCGCTGCGGGGACACAGTTTGCCCTTGATACGCGCGGTTTGGTGATACCCACCGCCCAAGGTGCGCTTAGCCCCGATGGGTTTACAGTCTATCTAGGCCGACCGGATGTTGTACCGCCTGCAACACTGGCGCGGCTGCCCACACCTGCTGAGGTCACCCAAGAAAGCGATGCATTGGCCGCGTTTCGCCCAAAAGTGCGGCCCGGTGATCTGGTTGAAACAACTGAGCGCGCACAGCTTGATGGGTTAACGCGTTCTGAACTGGCAGGATTTCGCCCGCTTCTGCGCCCCAAATCAGTGCAACAACAAGCAGAGGCCGCGGCCGCGCCTGAAACACCCACTGTTGATACAACGGACGCCGTTGCAGCCGCTCTTGCCCCGGCCCCGGCAATTGAGAACGCAACGCGATATGCTGTAAAAGCATCCATGCGCCCTGACACCCGTCCACGTAACTTTGCGCGGATTGTAAAGCGCGCCCAACGCAGCGCCCCTGAGCAAGAAGCAACCCAAGTGGCTTCGGTTGCGCCGCGTGTGGTGACGCCGAAAATTCCGACCAAAACCTCAGTTGCGCGGCAAGCGACCGTCAAAAACGCGATCAATCTGCGCAAAGTGAACCTTATCGGTGTTTATGGTAAACCGTCTAAACGGCGTGCCTTGGTCCGGTTGAGCAATGGGCGCTACAAAAAGGTTGTTGTCGGGGATCGCATTGATGGCGGGCGTGTGTCGGCCATTGGCGACAGTGAATTGCGCTATACCAAACGTGGGCGCAATGTTGTGCTGAAGATGCCCAAAGGTTAAGCGGCACAAAACGCGCGCGGCTGCCTTGAGGTTGCCCCAAACCCAAATTCTGAATGGCGGCTCTGTTCTCAAACCAAGTGTAAAATGGGGGCGCGGCCCCCAAACCAAGGCTAAAATGGGGGCTCTGCCCCCAAACCCCCGGGAATATTTAAAGCGGCGAGCTTGAAACCTGAATCGCGGGATTCCCATCGGGTTTGATTTGTGATTCATCCCTATTGGGAGGATGTTTCATGTCATCAGCACTATCGTCAGAGCTGCGCACGCGGTTTCGTG
>JBARCK010000081.1:0-2077 GCA_049794015.1 Sulfitobacter sp.
ATTACGGCAGCCAGGTCATTGAGGACTGTGTCGGGCAAGACCGACGCAACTTTGGCCGTCGATGGCGTCGACGAATCTGCAGCGGTCATTTAGCTGATCCATAAAGTTCTTCAGGCGATTTAAGCGGCGCATCTGTCTCGGTCCAGTGGCCATCATCGAGGCGGCGGTAGAAGCAAGACTCACGGCCGGTATGGCAGGCAATGCCGCCGGTCTGCTCAATATCCAGCAAAACGACATCGCCATCGCAATCGAGCCGAATTTCGCGCAGGCGCTGCGTGTTGCCCGACTCTTCACCTTTGCGCCAAAGCTTTTGGCGCGATCGCGAGAAGTACACAACCCGACCAGTCGCCACGGTCTCAAGCAGCGCGTCACGATTCATCCAAGCCACCATCAGTATGCGCTTCGTATTCAGGTCCTGAGCGATTGCACAAACCAAACCTGCTGCGTCAAAGCTCACGTCGTCGAGCCAGGCAGTGTTGTAGTTGGAGCCAGCCTCAGTCATTGAGAGGCATCCGAATGTTGATCCCACGCTGCGCCATCAGTTCCTTGGCCTCAAGAATGGTGTGTTGTCCAAAGTGAAAGATGCTGGCAGCCAAAACCGCATCGGCACGTCCCTCACTGACGCCATCGGCCAGGTGATCGAGATTGCCTACGCCGCCCGAAGCAATCACTGGCACGGGCACAGCATCACTCACAGCTCGAGTCAGGGCAAGGTCAAATCCTTCGCCCGTGCCATCCCGGTCCATGCTGGTTAAGAGGATTTCTCCCGCGCCCAGGCTAGAGACTTTTTGGGCCCACTGCACAGCGTCAAGGCCGGTTGGGCGCCGGCCGCCATGTGTAAAGACTTCCCAGCGGCCGGGTGCAACCGATTTAGCATCGATTGCACACACGATGCATTGCGAACCGAATCGAGCTGACGTTCGGGCGATGAGATCGGGGTCGTTGATCGCGGCTGTGTTGATTGAGACTTTATCGGCCCCCGCGTTGAGGAGTCGCCGAACATCGCTGACCTCGCGCACCCCACCACCAACTGTCAGCGGAATGAATACTTCGCTTGCAACCGCCTCGATCACATGAAGGATGATGTCGCGCTCATCACTCGATGCGGTGATGTCAAGAAAGGTCAGCTCATCGGCACCCTGGTCATCATAACGCCGAGCGATCTCGACCGGGTCGCCGGCATCGCGCAAAGACACGAAGTTGACGCCTTTCACCACGCGACCTGCCGTGACGTCCAGACAGGGAATGATGCGTTTGGCGAGCATCAGCGCGGCAAACGCAACGAGGAGGTTCTACTTATCATCTGCAAACTTTTGAGGACGCAACTCGTCAGCTCGTTCCTGGGCAATCGCCAAGTCGATCGTTCCCTCATAAATTGATCGGCCAAGAATTACGGCCTCGACGCCATCATCTTCTGCTTCGCACAGCGCATCAATGTCAACCATTGATGAAGCGCCACCTGACGCATAGACCGGAATGAGCAACTCAGCAGCAAGCTTGCGCGTGGCTTCCATATTGAGCCCGGTCATCATGCCGTCGCGGCCTATGTCCGTGTAAATGATCGCCCTGACACCGTATTCTTCAAACTGCTTGGCTAAATCCAACACGTCATGGCCGGTGAGCTTGCTCCAACCGTCCGTGGCAACTTTGCCGTCACGGGCATCGAGCCCAACGATGATCTGCCCGACAAATGCGCTACAGGCATCTTGTAAGAAACCCGGGTTCCTGACCGCCGCGGTGCCAATGATGGCGTAGCTAATCCCCAAGTCTAGAAATCGTTCAATCGTGTCAAGATCGCGCAGCCCACCGCCGAGTTGAATCGGGATGATTTCTTCCACTTCATCGATGATCGTTCGGATCGCCGATTCGTTCTTGGGCTTGCCCGCAACGGCGCCGTCCAGATCGACTAGATGCAGGCGACGAGCACCCTTATCGAGCCAATGGCGGGCCATCGCTGCGGGGTCTTCAGAGAACACGGTTGCATCATCCATGTTGCCCTGTCGCGGGCGCACGCAACGCCCATCCTTGATATCAATGGCAGGTATTAAATGCATGGTTAATGAGAATCTTCAAGTGA
>JBARCK010000082.1:0-21194 GCA_049794015.1 Sulfitobacter sp.
TCCTGATGAAAGGCGCATGGGATTATTGGGCACCATTTGCGGGACTTGATGCCACGACAGGGCGTTGGTTTCCCACCGGGTTTGCCGATACCCGCGATCAGGCGTGGTATGAAGTGGCCGAAACGCCGATTCCAGATTGGCTGCGCTTTATTGAACCCTTGATGAACCAAGGCGAAACTTATGAAAAACTGCCGCGTTTCATCCCTTATGCAATACTGCCGATTGGCATGGCATTGCTGTTGTTCCGGTTTATCCAAGCCACATGGCGCATCATCAAGGACGAAAAGCAAAGCATGATTGTGAGCCACGAGGCCGAAGACGACGTCGACGCCGTTAAACACATGAACGCAGAAAGCTGAGATCATGGAAGTATTTATTCTCTTTACGATGGTTGTTGGCTTGATGTTGATTGGTGTGCCGATTGCGGTCAGCCTTGGCATGTCGTCAATTCTGTTTCTATTGGTGCTCTCTGACACGTCGCTGGCATCCATCGCGCAGACGCTGTTTCAGGCGATGGCAGGGCACTATACCTTGCTGGCAATCCCGTTCTTTATTCTGGCCTCGTCATTCATGTCGACAGGCGGTGTGGCGAAACGGATCATCCGGTTTTCAATTGCGCTGGTCGGTCACTTGCCCGGTGGTCTGGCAATTGCGGGCGTGTTTGCCTGTATGTTGTTCGCCGCTTTGTCTGGGTCTTCACCTGCCACAGTTGTTGCCATCGGCTCTATCGTGATCGCAGGCATGCGGCAGGTGGGCTATACCAAAGATTTTGCCGCAGGCGTGATCGCCAACGCGGGGACGTTGGGTATCTTGATTCCACCGTCCATCGTGATGGTGGTTTACGCCTCTGCCACCGATGTATCCGTGGGTCGTATGTTCCTCGCAGGCGTTATTCCGGGCCTGATGGCTGGTTCCATGTTGATGATCACTATCTACATCATGGCCAAGGTTAAAAATCTGCCAAAAGGTGAGTGGCGCGGCTGGGGCGAAGCGATGGATGCGGGTAAAGACGCCGGTTGGGGTCTGATGCTGATCGTGATCATCCTTGGTGGTATTTACGGCGGTATCTTTACCCCGACTGAAGCGGCAGCGGTGGCGGCGGTCTATGCGTTTCTGATCGCGTGCTTTGTGTATCGCGATATGGGACCACTGCATGTGAAGGGGGATGATGCGCAGAACATCTCGCTGATGAACAAACCCATGGCATTGATTTCGGTGTTTTGGCACAAAGATGTGCGCAACACATTGTTTGAAGCGGGTAAGTTGACCGTGACGCTGATGTTCATCATCGCCAACGCGCTGATCCTGAAACACGTGTTGACCGACGAACAAATCCCGCAGCAAATTTCAGCCGCAATGCTGAACGCGGGCTTTGGGCCAATTGTGTTCCTGATCATTGTGAACGTGATCTTGTTGATTGGTGGTCAGTTTATGGAACCCTCTGGCTTGTTGGTCATCGTCGCACCGCTGGTGTTTCCGATTGCAATTGAGTTGGGGATTGATCCGATCCATCTGGGCATCATTATGGTGGTCAACATGGAGATCGGAATGATCACGCCACCTGTGGGTCTCAACTTGTTTGTGACCTCTGGTGTGGCGAACATGCCGATGATGTCGGTTGTGCGCGCGGCGCTGCCGTTCACGGCTGTGTTGTTCGTGTTCCTGATCATGGTGACCTACATCCCGATCATATCAACGTGGTTACCGACGCTGATGATGGGACCCGAGATCATAACCAAATAGAGCAGGCTGCGCCTGCGCGTTATTTTTGGTTTTCAAGTTGCGAGGGCGGCATATCAGTTAGATGTGCCGCCCTTTGCTTGCGCTGTGCATCGGTATTTAAGAAAGGGTGAATGTTAGGACGCGGCGAGCGCTGTGATGATAGGCGCGAAATCGCTGGATTTGAGGGATGCGCCGCCGACCAACGCGCCGTCGACATTCTCAGCCTGAAAGATCGTTGCCGCGTTGTCAGGTTTTACCGAGCCGCCGTAGAGCAGGGGGACCGCGTTGCCGATGTCAGCGCCAAAGCGGGTGTTGAGGCGGGCGCGGATGAAGTCGTGGACTTCGATGATTTGTTCCAATGTTGGGACCAGCCCGGTGCCAATGGCCCAGATCGGTTCATAAGCGATCACGGTGTTATGGGCTGTGGCCGCGTCAGGCAGAGAGCCAGAGAGCTGCCCGCCAATGATATCCAGCGTGTTGTTGGCGGTGCGGTCATCGCCGCTTTCCCCGATGCACAGGATTGCAGTGAGGTTTGCAGCCCAAGCCGCTTTCACCTTTTGGCGCACGTCGCTGTTGGATTCTTCATGCGCATCGCGGCGTTCTGAGTGACCTAAGATCACATATTCAGCACCCGTATCTGCGATCATCGGGGCTGAAATATCACCTGTGAACGCACCAGAAGATTGCACATGGCAATCTTGCGCGCCGATTTCGATAATACTGTTTTTGGCAACCTCGACAGCACGATAGAGCAACGGCGCAGGGGGGCAGATCACAACGGTTGTTTCGCCATGTGGCAGCAAATCGGCAAGTGCTTTGATCTCGGCCAAAGCGGCAGCGGTGCCGTTCATCTTCCAGTTTCCAGCTGCAATTTTGCGACGCATGAGGTGCTTTCCTTGTATTTCTTTGGGTTTGAATAGCACTGGCTTCCCTCTTGGGCAACGCGCAGGGTTTCCCCCCGCACCTTTGCGCGTTAAGGCATGCGCCAACTATAGGAGCGTATCATGATCCCTAGAATTGATTTGGCCCAGTTAACTGCCGGTGATGCAGATGCGTTGCAGGCGATGCACGACGCTGCAACAGACATTGGATTTGCCACAGTATACAACACGGTACTGGATGGCCCCCGTGTGCGCGAGGTGATCGAAACCTACCGTACGTTCTTTAAACTGCCCGAAGCGGACAAAGCCCCCTATGACATGGGACCAACTGGGTCCAACCGGGGCTGGGGTGCCGCGGGATCAGAGCAGGTCGATCCAGATGCGAACCCGGATTATAAACAGTTCTTCGACAGTGGCTTGATCCTGCCGGAGGGCGATGCACGCCTGAGCAACCCGTTTTATGGGGCCAACAAATGGCCGCAAAAGCCTGCTGCATTTCAGCAGATGATCAGCAGTTATTATACGGATGCCTGCGGTGTGGCGATGGATGTGTTGCGCGGTGTGGCGCTATCGATCGGTAAGCCACGTGACGCCTTTGATGGGGCATTTGATGTGCCGATGGCGGTGCTGCGCGGTAATTATTATCCTTCGCGGCCAACATGGGCGGGGGCCAAGGATTTTGGCATAGCAACACATACGGATTATGGATGTTTGACCTTACTTGCGACCGATGGATCACCCGGTCTTGAGGTGCGCAAACGTGGCGGTGGCTGGATCCCGGTCAGCGCAGCACCGGGCGAATTTGTCATCAACTTTGGTGAGATGATCGCATTCTGGAGCGATGGCGTGATCCGCGCCACACCGCACCGGGTTGTGGGTGGCAATGCAGAGCGCATTTCGGTGCCGCTTTTCTTTAACCCGACCTATGAGACAAACGTGGCACCGGACGGATCGGACGAGGTTGTGCTGGCGGGGGATCACTTGTCACAGCGCTATAACGAGACCTATGTGCATCTGCAAAAGGCGTGAACTTTAGCTGAGCAAGGCCAAAGATTCGCGGGCTAATGCGGTAGCCAGATCCTGATCATCAAGCGCTGTATCGGGCAGGGACCAATAGGGCATTGACGATTTTGCACCGTCCTTGCGCTCATAAGTCCATTTTTCTGCGCCCATCTCGGCCAGCTTGGCGTCAAAGTCACTGTCTTGGGATTTGATCATGATCTGCGCATCAGACTTGATCAGCGCAAAGATCACGCCGTCAGAATAGATACTCATACCGCCAAACATTTTGCGGGTGGTGATGTTGGGTAGGTCGCTAAACAACTCTTTGGCAAAGGCGATATCAGCCTCGCCAAGGCTCACTTGGCGGCCAGCGCGTCATCGAATTTGATCGATTCACCGCAGCCGCAAGCCTCTGTCACATTGGGATTGCGAAACTTGAAACCGGATTCAAGCAGCGTGGTCTCATAGTCAATTTCAGTACCAAATAGAAACATCTGCGCCATCGGGGCGATCATCACCCGCGCGCCGTCCTGTTCAACCACTTCGTCGTTGGGGTCGGTCGCTTCGACGTATTCCATGGTGTATTCCATGCCTGCACAGCCGCCCTTTTTGACGCCAATACGCAATCCTGCATGGCCCGCTGATTGCATCAGCTTGGCGATCTGACCCGCCGCTTTGGGTGTCATTGAAACAGCTTGTTTACCGGGGATGCCGAACATGATGTGATCTCCTATCGCTCTAATCTAGGGGGTCGTGGCGCGCGCGACAAGCGGGCGTGCGGGATTTCCCGCAACTGTGATGCCCGCAGCAACATCACGTGTAACAACGGCACCCGCGCCGATCACCGCATCATCACCAATATTGACGCCCGGTAAGATCAACGCGCCACCGCCAATCCAAACATTACGTCCAATGCGAATTTCACGTCCAAATTCAAGGCCTTGGTCACGGTCTTTGGGATCACGGGGGTGATCAGCGGTTAGGATTTGGACATAGGGGCCAACCTGCGTCATGTCACCAATTGTAATGGCGCAGACGTCCAGTAAGACGCAGCCATAGTTAAAGAACACGTCGCGCCCGAGGTGAATGTTATAACCGTAATCGGCATAAAACGGCGCGCGCAAAGCACAGCCCGTGCCATACCTGCCAAGCCAAGCATCTAGCAAGGGCGCGCGCGTATCGGCGTCAGCGACGGTGGTTGCATTGTAGCGGCGTTGAAGGTCTTGCGAGCGGGCGCGCTCAGCCACAAGTTCAACGTCGCCAGCCCTGTACAATTCGCCTGCGATCATCTTTTGTTTTTCGGTGCGCATTGAGGGGCTTACATAAAGCCCAATTCAAGACGGGCTTCGTCTGACATCATGTCCATGCCCCACGGTGGTTCCCAGACTAGGGCCACATCCACCTGTTTGATCCCGGCCAGCGGTTCGACCGCCTCAGCGACCCACCCGGGCATTTCGCCTGCTACCGGGCAGCCGGGGGCAGTGAGGGACATTTTGATATCGACCTCGTTTTGGTCATTGATATCAATGGTGTAGATCAGGCCAAGTTCGTAAATGTTGACCGGGATTTCAGGGTCATAAACGGTGCGACAAGCCTCAACGACCTGTTCATACAGCGGATGATCTGTCGTTGACGGCGCGATCAGCGGCGTGCCTTCGAGCGGGAGTGTTTGATCAGTCATCTGCGCCTCGTTTATGTTCCTGAGCATTTATATAGGGATTGATCTGTGCAGCGTCCAGAGGGCCAACTGAAAAGGGCGATTTTCATTTGATTGATGACGCGTCAAGCGTTCGGCCTTGTTGCAAAGGCTAAACCCACAGGATCCGGCGCGCCAAACGCTTAGGCTCTAACGTCCGTTGCGTTTGGCGTGGCGCGTTTCTTTGCTAAAGGGCTTGGGTGCAGGCCTATCCGGCCTTGCTGTGTTTACCCAAGAATTGGTCCATGTCAGCAGCCGCATCATCGCTGGGGTCAACCAACATAAAACGGCGCTTTAGTGCATCTGGCAACAATCGTTGCGAGCAGATGCGCATTTGGCTCATCTCTGGGATGATCCGTTCGACGCTATGAAGGTCAAGATATTCCTGATGGTTATCAAACGCTGCACGGCCCACCGCATCCACGAAGGTCTCCGAAGGGGCACCATTGGCAAAGATCACATCATGGGTCTCGGTCTCGACGTGGTAATAGGTCACGTGATCAGCCAATTCCGATGCGGGCACCCATTCAATCGTGGACCCATTCACCAAAGCAGAGGCGTTGATCACCAGACCGTCAATGACCATGCCGTGGTTTGCGGTGACAGTAAGGTCTTGAGTGGGCAAACCGTCACCCAATGCGCCAGCATTAATACGGACCGGTTGGTTCTTAGGTTCGGCAATCGCGGTTTTGACGGTTTGACGTCCAATCCACAGAACTTTTGTCGTTGTACCAGCCGCAGTCTGAACAAAGTCCCCGATCTTGAGCGCCTCAACCGCGACAACACCATCTGCCGTGGAAATCTGCGTTCCCTTGGCAAAACAAACCATCCCCAAATCGCCGGGATCACCCGACACATACGGCGTTTCTGACCACTGCGTTGTGGTGTTTACCGCATCGTTGGGTGTCACATCAGGCGTTTGATCTACACGTGAGAGGTTGGCGTTCATCGTCGCGTCATTGGCGCTTGAATCCGCATCGCCAACTGAATCGATAATCGCGTCAGTACCGTCAAACAAGATATAGGCGTCGTTGCCATTGTGGCTGATCGCACCTGATCCGCTGTGGGTTGCAGCCCCGGCAGCCGTAATAAGCGCGGCGCTGGAGGAGCCGTTATAAATCACGATGGTTTCACCGGGGGCCAAAACCGTGGCACCACCCATAACGTTTGTGAGGGTGGTGAGGGTCAAATCACCAATGGCTGTGCCTTCGCCGTTGGAAGACAGGCCAATGCGATATCCAGAAACGTCGACATTGCCGGACCCCGTATTGGAAATCTCGATATACTTGTCAGAGCCAACGGACCCTTCGCCTACTTGGGTAATAATGATCGACACTGGTAAGACCTCGCTTTGAGAAGATACACAAATTTGAGGGTCATTGTAAGGTTTGCTGAGGGCCTTTTCCAGCTTGCGTTAACCTTTTGTTAACTATTTGCGATTTCGTAAGGATTTTATGACCTTGTGAGGTCAACCTGCCTTAAAAACGGGTGCAGAATAAGCAAGACAGGCACCAATACGCCTATCAAAATACCAATATGGCGCTGTGGTTTGCCAACTTATGCGTCGCTACATTCTGCAACCATTGCCAGGTCGTTACGCAGCTACGCCTTACGCTTGCGCACCGGTTGCGGTTTTACCCGCGCTTCGATTTCATCATAAAGCTTGCCAACAATATCCTTGCCGCTGGCCTTTTCGATGCCTTCAAAACCGGGGGATGAATTTACTTCCAAGACCTTTGGCCCATGATCAGAGCGCAACAAATCAACACCCGCCATGCCCAATCCAAAGGCACGTGCGGCACGCACCGCAGTGTCACGTTCAATCTTGGAAATGCGCACAACCTTGGCCGATCCACCGCGATGTAGGTTTGATCGAAAATCGCCATCCGCCCCGGTGCGTTTCATCGACGCAATAACCTTGCCTGCAACAACTAGGCAACGGATGTCTTCGCCTGCGGCTTCCTTAACGAAATCCTGCACCAGAAAGTTTGCCTTGAGACCGCGAAAGGCATCAATCACCGATTCAGCGGCCTTTTTGGTTTCCGCCAAGACGACGCCCTTGCCTTGGGTGCTTTCGAGCAGCTTCACGATCAACGGCGCGGTGCCAACCAAGGCCATCAGGTTGCTGGTATCCTTGGGCGAGGCGGCAAAGGCGGTTGTCGGCATGCCGATCCGTTTTGACGCCAGCACCTGATGCGCATGCAGCTTGTCGCGGCTGGCGGTGATGCCCGCACTGCCGTTCACACAATAGGTGCCAATGGTTTCAAACTGCCGGATCACCGCGCAGCCATAGGGCGTCACAGATGCGCCAATGCGCGGGATGATCGCGTCATAGCGGGGCAGGCGTTTGCCATCATAGTGCACTTCGGGGGCCAGTTGGTTGATCGCCATGTAACACCGTGTCGTGTCGATGACCTCAACAGTGTGACCGCGTTCTTCGCCAACCTCAACCAAGCGGCGGGTCGAATAATTGTCTTCGCGTGACATCACCGCAATGCGCAAGGCGCGTTTGGGCGCGGTCGTGCGCACGGCGGCGGTGTGGTAGACGTCATAGCTCAGGTCAGGCTGCAAACGGCGCTCTGTTGCGGAAATGTTGATGTGTTCGTTCAACGCCTGACGGCCCAGTAACATCCTGCTGGTCAGTCCCGCGCGGTTGGTCAGGGTCACATCAATTGGCCAGCTTTGACCTGCGACCTGCATTGTTGTGGAAATCACAAACCGCTGCTCAGATTCGCCATTCGACGACGTGACTTCGCGGCGGTCAATAATCGGGGCAGAACAGGTGATCGAAATGTCTTCACGCCCCGCAATCGGGTGGACCTTGAATCGGACCTTGGGTTTTGTTGAGGGGCCAAAAACCTCAATATCATCTGCATGCAGCGCTGATGTGCGTGCACCAGTATCGACTTTTACCTTGATCGCTGGAAGACCCAGATCAGGCAGCGCAATCCATTCTTCCCAGCCGAAAGTCAGCTTATCCATGTGCAGGTCTCCATTGAGGTGAACGCATGCCGTATCAGGCGCGTTGTGATGGCTCAAGGGGGTGCATAGGGCACAAACGTAAAAGACCCACGAAAAGACGTGGGTCTATATTTAATTAGATAGAACGAGTCAGCCCTCGGTGTTGGCGATCCGGGCCTTGTGCAGAACGTTATCTGCCAACACCTTCAGAAACTTGCCCAAAACGAACTGTGTTAAGGAATAGCATGCGTTCCCCACTAGCTAAAGTGAGGGAAACGGTGCGCTTAGATATGATCAGTTTTCGTTGATGTCGCGCGTTACGATCCGTGCACCGCTGGATTGGCGGCGAAACACAGCGCGCAATCCGATCCACGCGATCAGTGACAGGATCGCAAACATCGCCAATAGGGCAGGGACGTTGGTGGCCGGAATGATAAATACCACCACCGCCATCACAAGCGCCCCAATAGCAAAGCCCAGAAAGATAAAGCCCGGCGCGAGCAGTTCAATCACCCCAAGCGCCAGTGCCCCACAAATCCAGACCCACCACAGCGTCAGGTAGTGTTCCATCAGCCACGCCCTTTTAGAAGCTTGAACGCATCACCAAAGACTTCGAGTGCTTGGGCAGGAACAACGATGGTCTGATTGCCAGAGCCATTGCCCATGACATTCAACGCCTCAACCTGTTTGAGCGCGATCTGATATTGCGCGGCCTCAAGTCCATTTTCGTTGATCGCAACGGCGACGACTTGGGTGGCATAGGCTTCGGCATCGGCCAGCACGCGACGTGCCTTGGCGGTCTGTTCAGAGGCATAAAGTTCCGCATCTGCCGCCAATTCCACGGCGCGCTTTTTACCCTCAGCTTCCGTCACCTGCGCCCGGCGCGCACGTTCGGCGTTCAGCTGTTGCATCATCGCATTGCGGGTCGCTTGATCCAGGTTCACATCCAGAATCTCGGCGCGCGTGACTTGGATACCCCAATCATCCACCGCCTCTTCCACAGTTGCCTTGATCGTGTCGATCAGCGAGTTCCGGTTGGCCTGCACCTCATCAAGATCCATCTTACCAATCTCGGCCCGTACAATCCCGGCGACAGTCGTCGAAATCGCGCTGTCCACATCGCGGATCCGGTACACGGTCTTTTCCGGTTCGGTGATGCGGTAGAACACAGAGGTGTCGACTTGGGTGAGCACGTTATCCCGCGTGATCGCGTCTTGGGATGCCGTTGGCAATTGCCGCTCAAGGATCGAAATCTTATGCGCGATCCGGTCGATGAATGGCACAATCATGTTGATGCCAGGTCCAAGCACCGAGCGCAGGCGGCCAAAACGTTCCACCACATGCTGTTCTGACTGCGGCACGATCTTGATCGATTTGAAGATGACGATGACGACAAGCAGGGCCAGCAGCAGATAGGCCAGATTGTTCTGCAATGCGTCGAGGAGGAGTTGTTCGATGTCCAAGGCGGCGGTCCTTATTAGAGGTGTTTGGCGTTAGATAAGGCGTCGCGCGGGGATATGGAAGGGTGCGGGGTTAGTCAGGGGATGTGGCGTCGGGCATCGGGCCGGTTTTCCATTCGCAGCCTTCGGGGGGCGGGATGGGAGTGACGTCTTCCCAGCCGGGTGGGGAGATGCCGAACAACTTGCCTGTCCAAACTTGGCTGCCTTTTTCGACCCACCCGCGCCAGCGACCATAGAATTCTTTGTCTTCGAGCACCTCATCAATACGCTGACACAGCCCGCCCATCTGTTCAGCAAAACCGTCTGGCAAACGAACAGACCCGTCCATGTATGTGTTTCGGAAATCCGTTCTATCGTCATAGACAGCGACTCGAAGGTTAATGAACCTTATCGCGCCACCATTGTTCAGGGCCGCGCTAAAGTTCGTAAAATACAGGTTGCTCGTTTCTAGTGGCGTTCCAGTCATAAGCGAACCTGATAGATCGGCGCCCAAAAGTAGCGCATTAAAAAGATATACTCCCTCCATCTGTGCGCCTCTGAAAAATGCTCCCTTCAACTGTGCGCCCCCTAAATTTGCCCCCTCCATCTGTGCGTCCCAAAGGTTGACCTTTTCCAATTGCGTACCCCTAAAATCTGCCCTCTCCATCTGGGCACCCCCTAAATCTGCTCCTCGCATCTGTGCACCTCGAAAGATTGCCCTCTCCATCCGTGCATTCGAGAAATTTGTCCCCGCCAACCGCGCGCGCCGAAAGTTCGCGCCTTCTATCTGCGCGTTGCTGAGGTCTGCTCCCTCCATATGCGCCTCGCTGAAGTCTGCCCGCTCCATCTGT
The DNA here is from genome assembly GCA_049794015.1 of Sulfitobacter sp. Classification (GTDB taxonomy): domain Bacteria; phylum Pseudomonadota; class Alphaproteobacteria; order Rhodobacterales; family Rhodobacteraceae; genus Sulfitobacter. The sequence continues at coordinate 10,553 of JBARCK010000082.1, forward strand.
GCGTTGCTGAGGTCTGCCCCCTCCATCTGCGCGTTGCTGAGGTCTGCCCCCTCCATTTGTGCGTTGCTGAGGTTTGCCCTTTGCATATATGCATTGCTGAGGTTTACCCCTTCCATTTGAGCGCTGCTGAGATTTGTCTCCTCCAACTGAGCCCAACTAAGGTTAAGCCCGCTCAATTGGGTACGGGGCAGATCGGACTTGCGAAGGTTTGGTTTGGTATCTGCCTTGTGCCAGTCCGGTCTGGTCAGGTCGGCCAATGCGCTGTTGCGGCGGATTGTCCATTCGCGGGCAAAGTCACGTTGCTGCGCTTCTGTCATTTCTTTGCATTTAGCGCCCTCACGCTCGCACCAGACCGCCAGAAAATCCTTGCGGGCGATACCATAGGGCAGCCAGCCAGGTGGTTTCTCCACGAGGTTCTGGTCGGACAGGTCCAGCGCCGCCAAGTTTTCAGCATCACCCATTGTCCGCATGTGGCTGAACGCTGCCACGAAGGGAACAAGCATAACCAACGACGCCATGGCGTGAATGCTGGACCAGATGGCAACCGGTTTGCCATTGAACTTTTCACGCATACGCAAGTGCAGCATGGCTAGGCTGGCTGCTCCGGTAAATGTCGAAACCAGCATGGCGCAGCCTGCGACCCCCGTGATCCAAATGTCGCGTGCTGGCATGGAAGATATCCAAAGCCACCACAAAATACACAGTCCGAACCCCCATGCGAGCACAAGATTAAGAGCCATGGCGGGCCCCTCCATCGTGCGCCTTGTTGTGCACGTTTCATCGCGCAACCAAGCGCGCAGATTCAATGCGGCGTCTGTGACCAGCCATGGGGCCACCGCATCGCCCAATCGCACGCCATTAATCCGCGTCGGCGCAGCCCCCAACGCATCCCACAACCTAATCAAATACAAATGAAAATACCCGAATATCGCCGCCGTCAGCACAGGCGCAGCAAAGAAGAACGACCTTGTTGGCACCTCCACATCCACCAACGGCAGTTTCGTGGCGCGGTTGACGCCGTAAAAGTCGATGTGTTCGACGCCCATCAGGGTGATCCCGACAAAGACCAGCACACCCAAAAGGGCGAACCAAGTGTTGCGGGCGTTGCGGGTTAGGGCGTTGATGCGCTCGATGTGGTCTTGGTCGGTCATTGGAAATACTCGTTCATGAATTCCTCCAGAGTGCGCGGAGGGGTTGAAAAAATCAATTGTCTTGGCAAGGCGGACGAATTGGATCAGAAGGCGGGCCATGGATAAAATCTCGTTTGACTTACACGCCACAGATGGCAAGGCGCGCACCGGCGTCATTCACACCACGCGCGGCGACATTCGCACGCCTGCGTTCATGCCCGTGGGCACAGCCGCGACGGTCAAGGCGATGATGCCCGACAGCGTCGCGGCGACGGGGGCTGATATCTTGCTGGGCAATACGTACCACTTGATGCTGCGCCCCACGGCAGAGCGGATTGCGCGCCTTGGTGGGCTGCATAAATTCATGAATTGGGACAAGCCGATCCTGACGGATTCGGGTGGGTTTCAGGTGATGTCACTGGCGGACCTGCGCAAGCTGACCGAACGTGGCGTGACCTTCAAAAGCCACATTGACGGGTCCAAGCATGAGATCACGCCGGAACGTTCTATGGAAATTCAGGCATTGCTCGGCTCTGACATTGTGATGTGTTTCGATGAATGTCCTGCCTTGCCCGCGGATCGCACGCGCATCGCTGAAAGCATGCAATTGTCGATGCGGTGGGCGGCGCGCTCAAAAGAGGCGTTCGGGGATCGCCCCGGTCATGCGCTGTTTGGCATTCAGCAAGGCGGCCTTGAGCAAGACTTGCGCGGCGAAAGTGCCGAGGAGCTGCGCGAGATCGAATTTGATGGCTACGCGGTTGGCGGATTGGCTGTGGGTGAGGGGCAGGCGGCGATGTTTGATTGCCTCGATTATGCGCCCGACATGCTGCCCAAGGACAAACCACGCTATTTAATGGGCGTGGGCAAGCCAGATGACATCGTGGGCGCCGTGGCGCGCGGCATTGACATGATGGATTGCGTGCTGCCGTCGCGATCAGGTCGTACAGGGCAGGTGTTCACCCGCCATGGTGTGCTGAACATCAAGAACGCGCGTCACATGGATGACCCGCGCCCGCTGGATGAAAACTGCGGCTGTCCGGCGTGCAGCAAATATTCACGCGCCTATCTGCATCACGTGTTTCGCAGCCAAGAGATCCTCAGCTCAATGCTGCTGACATGGCATAACCTGCGTTATTACCAAGACATCATGGATGGTATGCGCACCGCCATTGCCAGCGGTACGTTTGAGGCATGGCAATCAGAATTTTATGCAGGCCGAATGCAGGGCGATCTTGATCCGCTGTAGCATGCGTTTGCTTGGTGGGTCGATTGCGCCAATTACATTGGGGCCGCGGTAAGCGGGGTCGGGGCCCTCGCGGGATGCCAAAATCATTTCGACGGCTTTGGTGCCCGGTTCATGGCTGCGGTGGTATTTCTCAACTGGCGCGGTGCCAAAGAAATTGCGCCCCCGCACGCTTTTGTAAACTTTGAAACCCAAATCGTTGAACAATTCAAAGAAATCTTTGAAACGCTCGCCATGTGCTGTCTGATGCACGCCAAACTCAAAGAACACGTTGCTGATCTTGCCAGCCGCCAGTGCCTGTTCTGCACCGCGCAAAACATTCAACTCATATCCTTCGACGTCAATTTTCATCAAATGCAGGTGATCAATGCCCTGTGCCGCGATCTGCACATCGACAGTTGTTTGCGGCACCATCACAGATTTATTCAAATCAATGGAATGACTACCAAAGTCGGATTTTGTATTGCGGATAGAGGCAAGCGTTGTGCTTTCTTTGTTGAAATTGATTTTCACGTCAGACGTGGCATCCCCCATGGCCATTCCGACAACGGTTGGATCGGTGATCAGCCGCGAAAGGATGTTCTGTGTGCGTTGTTCCAGTAATTTAACATTGCCGGGCAGCGGTTCAAACATCAGGTGTTTATTAACCCTTTCGCCGTGGGTTTTAAGAAATGCCTCGCTCCATAGCCCGGTATTCGCGCCAACATCAAAGACGTTGCAGGACGGATAGCGCCACAAAAAGGGCGTCAGCGGGAAAACTTCGAGCAACTGAAGTTTGGGGATATGAAAGTTAAGCTCGAAATAGCGGGAAGGATGCATGATAGGTCTCTTTGTTACACATGTGCCTTTGGGCACCTATGGGCCATACCAACTTGATCTCAAAGTTTCCATGCTTGGTGTGGCTGTGACGGATTTCGAAAAACCTCTGTAAGTTTAAAACTTTGGCGCTAGATGACTTTTGTTATTGAAATGAGTTTTTAATCCTAAATGGCGGTTTTCGCCTTAAAACCCCCACAATTGTGGCGAATTAGGTGCAAAACGGCGGTTGCCTCTGACAGATGGACGCGCGATGATATGGTAACGTCCTGATGATTTGGGATTGAAACAGGCGGGCAGGGTGCACAGATACCTAACCCAGAACAGGAAACGACGTTGTGGTTGCCTAAAATAGGGGCCATCATCGTTTGCCAAGATAAGGAATTGAGCATGCAAGAGCCATTGAACGCGTCATACCCGGTACTGCCGTTGCGCGATATTGTGGTCTTCCCCCACATGATTGTCCCGCTGTTTGTCGGCCGTGAAAAATCGGTGCGCGCATTGGAAGAAGTGATGGCAGACGACAAGCAAATATTGCTGTCGAGCCAGATTGACCCCGGTGAGGATGAACCCGAAGCATCTGGCATCTTTAAAGCCGGTGTGCTGGCCAATGTGCTGCAACTGCTCAAACTGCCTGATGGCACGGTCAAAGTGCTGGTCGAAGGCCAGGCACGTGTGCGCATCACGGAATACCTTGAGAACGATAGTTTCTTTGAGGCGCGTGCAGAATATCTGACCGAAATGCCGGGTGATGCGGCGACCACGAACGCGTTACTGCGCTCGGTTGCGGATGAATTTGAACGCTATGCCAAAGTAAAGAAAAACGTGCCTGATGAGGCACTTACCGCCGTTGGTGAAAGTGCCGAACCGGCGCGTTTGGCTGATTTGGTTGCAGGGCATTTGGGTATTGAGGTTGAGCAAAAGCAAGATTTGCTTGAGACCTTGAGCGTGTCTGAGCGGTTGGAGAAAGTTTACGGTCTGATGCAGGGCGAAATGTCGGTGCTACAGGTCGAGAAAAAGATCAAAACCCGCGTTAAATCGCAGATGGAAAAGACCCAGCGCGAATATTACCTGAATGAGCAGATGAAGGCCATTCAGACAGAGCTGGGCGACGGTGAAGATGGTAAAAACGAAGTTGTTGAGCTGGAAGAAAAAGTTGCAGCGACCAAGTTGAGCAAAGAAGCCCGTGAAAAGGCTGATGCAGAGATCAAGAAGCTCAAGAACATGTCACCCATGTCCGCAGAGGCGACAGTGGTGCGCAACTATCTGGACTGGATGTTGTCGATCCCATGGGGTGTGAAATCACGTGTGAAAAAAGACCTGAGCAAAGCGCAGAAGGTTCTGGATGATGACCACTATGGCCTCGAAAAGGTTAAAGAACGGATCGTCGAATATCTGGCCGTGCAGCAGCGTTCAACCAAGATGAAAGGCCCGATCATGTGCTTGGTCGGCCCTCCGGGTGTGGGGAAAACATCGCTTGGTAAATCTGTAGCCAAAGCCACGGGGCGCGAGTTTATCCGTATCTCATTGGGCGGCGTGCGCGACGAGTCCGAAATTCGCGGTCACCGTCGGACCTATATCGGGTCTATGCCCGGTAAGATCATTCAGGCGCTGAAAAAGGCGAAAACCACCAATCCGCTGATCTTGCTCGATGAAATCGACAAGATGGGTCAGGATTTCCGTGGTGATCCCGCATCTGCGATGCTTGAAGTGTTGGACCCTGAACAGAACTCCACCTTTGTGGATCACTATCTTGAGGTCGAATATGACCTTTCTAACGTGATGTTCCTGACCACATCGAACAGCTATAACATGCCGGGGCCACTGCTCGACCGGATGGAGATTATTCCGCTCTCTGGTTACACAGAGGACGAAAAGCGCGAGATCGCGAAACAGCATTTGGTTGCCAAGCAGGTCAAAAACCACGGTCTAAAAAGCAAGGAATTTGCTATTGAAGACAGCGCCTTGACCGGGATGATCCGCTATTACACCCGTGAGGCGGGCGTGCGGAACCTTGAGCGTGAGATCGCCAAAGTTGCGCGTAAATCGCTGACCAAGATCATCAAGAAAGAAGCCGACAGCGTGACTGTGACCGGTGACAATCTGGATGATTTTCTGGGCGTGCAAAAATACCGCTATGGCTTGGTTGAAAAACACGACCAGATCGGTGTTGTGACCGGGCTGGCCTATACCTCTGTTGGCGGTGAATTGCTGCAAATCGAAGCGTTGCGCCTGCCGGGTAAGGGGCGGATGAAGACCACAGGCAAGCTGGGTGATGTGATGAAAGAATCCATCGACGCGGCCAGCAGCTATGTGCGCTCAATCAGTCCTAAAATCGGGGTGAAACCGCCCAAGTTTGACACGATTGATATCCATGTGCACGTGCCAGATGGGGCAACACCCAAAGATGGTCCATCGGCGGGTCTGGCGATGGTGACGTCGATTGTGTCGGTGCTGACGCAAATTCCTGTGCGTAAAGATATCGCCATGACAGGCGAAGTGTCCTTGCGCGGGAACGCCATGCCAATTGGTGGTCTTAAGGAAAAACTGCTTGCAGCGCTGCGCGGTGGTATCACCACTGTGTTGATCCCGGAAGAAAACGAAAAGGATCTGCCGGAAATCCCCGACAATGTGAAAGAGGGGCTGACGATCATCCCTGTGACGCATGTGTCCGAAGTGCTAAAACACGCGCTTGTGCGGGAACCTGAAGCCATTGAATGGGATCAGGAGGCAGAAGATGCGGCTGCTGCGGCGGCTTTGGCGGCGCGGTCTGGTCAGGGCGACACCGCAACAGCGCACTAACTGGTAGCGACACCAACGAAACATCAAAGCGCTGCATTTTTTGCGGCGCTTTTTTCGTATTTGTCGCCAAAAACACGCATAAGTAGGGCAAATACCGACCAAGGCTAGCATTTCACGCGAAGCGGCCTTAGTCTGTTTCCAAACAAGAAACAATTAGCGCGGTGAGGCCAACATGAGCACGACAGCAAAGAAACCAACCAAATCAACCACGACAAAAAGCGCGAGCACGACGTCAAAGTCGAGCGCAGCAAGTACAGCGGCGAAAAAGACGTCAGCGACACCAACGGCCCCAAAGGCACCTCTTTCGGCGGTGGATGGCAATGCACCAATCGCAGCCAAAACCGCGACGCCAACTGTGGTGGAAGGCCAGCAATCTGTCATCCTTGGACCCGTTATGCGCAAAAAAGAATTGATCGATACGGTTGTGACCCGTTCTGGCATGAAGAAAAAAGACGCCAAACCCATCGTTGACGTGATGCTGGATGTTTTGGGTGAGGCATTGGCTGACAATCGCGAACTTATCTTGCCGCCGATGGGCCGGGTTAAGGTGCGTAAAGAAAAGAAGCTGCCAAATGGCCGCGTTTTGGTTGTGAAAGTGCGCCAGACCACGCCACCACAAAAGACCGACGACACCGTTTGAATCTGGCTTGAATACGTAACGGTCCGGCTGGCCATTGGCCAAGCCGGCCCTTCCAGATTTCGCAATTTTGATCGCACTCTACAGGCCTATGTTGTTCCTGATGCCTTGTGCATGAGCAAGGACACGTGATCAGGGAAACCGACTTAACGGTGCTTCAGATATTGCAGGGCAAATTACCTTCTATGTGCTGACGACACAGACAAAAACGACAATAGTTTCGATGATTATCTGTCCAAGTTTCTGAGCGCGCCTTGAATGGTCCTGTTGAGTCAGAGATAACCCCCTAAACCTCTGTCAGCACATTCCAAACGGACACTTTCGCCATGCCCAAATCTTATCCAAAAATCTGGTTCCTGCGACATGGTCAGACGGAATGGAACAAGGTCTATCGCTTGCAAGGCCAATTGAATTCACCGCTCACCAACCAAGGCATCGCAGAAGCAGAGCGCCAAGCGGTAATGATGCCGCCAATTTTGGCGCAATCCCCTGATGTTTTTGTCTCTCCGCTTGGGCGTGCACGCCAAACGGCAGAGATCGCGCTAGGTGATGTGACGTATAAAACAGATCTGCGTTTGATGGAGATTGACGCAGGCAAATGGCAAGGCATGTTGCGCGCTGATATCATGGCAGCACATCCAGATTGGGCGGCAACCAACCCATCGCCGCTTGAGATTTATGAAGCCGCAGAGGCCGGGGAAGGGATTGCTGCGTTTCAGGCGCGGATCACTGACTTTTTGGATGATCTTACCGGGCCAAGCGTGATTGTTGCGCACGGTCTGCTTGGTCAGGTGTTGCGCGCGCTTGTGCGGGGGCTGGACATGCAACAGGCTGGTGAATTGTCGAACGATCAGGGATGTATTTACGTGTTGGAAGAAGGTCGTGAAACGGTGCTAGAGGCCAACGGGTGATCTTGTTTCCCCCGCTTTTCATTTTGCGGCACGGCGAAACCGAATGGAACGCACAGAATCGCCTGCAAGGTCACCACGATTCTGCGTTGACTGCTGTTGGGAAAAGCCAAGCACAACAGCAACATGAGATTTTAAAGACCCGTGATCTAACTGGATTTATGGCGCTGACGAGTCCGCAGGGTCGTGCCTTTCACACGGCCTCAATCGCGTTGGAAGGGCTGGTGGATGGCATTGAGACAGACACACGTCTGCGTGAAATTGGTGTCGGGGAATGGGCAGGGGCGATCCGCGAGGACGTGATGAAACTGGCCCCGGACGCCAAGGATACCTTTGATTTATACGAATTTGCGCCCGGTGGTGAAGGTTTTGCCGCTCTGCGCACGCGCTGTACGGCGTTCTTAGAAACCCTAGATTGTCCCGCCGTGCTGGTCACCCACGGCATCACATCGCGCATGTTGCGTCTGATCGTGTTGGATTTACCCACTGAAAATCTGCGTGATTTGCCGGGCGGGCAGGGTGTTGTCTTTCACCTTGAGGGCGGTCTGCAAAATAGATTGATATAGGGGCTTGAAGCCCGTCGTCGTCTTGGGCTAATAGACGCACATCGGGTCGTTAGCTCAGTTGGTAGAGCGCTTCGTTTACACCGAAGATGTCGGGAGTTCGAGCCTCTCACGACCCACCATTCTTCCGAAATTGTTAAGATATTGATACCAAAAAGGGTATCAGGCGCGACCTGCGCATATGCACAGGTGCTTCGCTTTGTGTATGGCTGCTTCAGTGATATTCTATTCCTGTAAATCGACAGGAGCCCCTAAGATGAGCTGGAACCCCGCCCTAGACCCGGTCTGCCCGACGGGTGATGCCATTGACGCCATCGAAACGGTTATCGTACCGCGTGCCCGCGATTTGGGCGGCTTTGAGGTCCGGCGAGCTTTGCCTGCGCCGAAACGTCAAATGGTGGGGCCGTTCATCTTTTTCGATCAAATGGGCCCCGCCGAATTCCTAACTGGCAAGGGGATTGATGTGCGCCCGCATCCGCACATTGGACTCGCGACTGTCACCTATCTGTACAAGGGTAAGATACATCACCGCGACAGCCTTGGCACCGATCAATGGATCGAACCGGGTGCGGTCAATTGGATGGTGGCGGGGCAGGGTATCACCCATTCTGAACGCGCTGATGGGGATTTGATCAAGCAACCCCATGAATTGTTTGGCATTCAGACATGGGTCGCCTTGCCGCAAAAACACGAGGAAAGTGGTGCCATCTTTGAACATGCACCCAAAGCCAGTCTGCCAATGCTAGAGGGTGAGGGCAAACATCTGCGCCTGATCCTTGGCACTGCCTACGGCGAAACTGCCCCGGTTAAGGTGTTTTCTGAAACCTTTTACGCTGATGCATTGCTTGAGGCGGGTGCGAGCATTCCAATGCCTGACAATCATGAGGACCGCGGGCTGTATGTGATTAGCGGCGAGGTCAGCGTGTCGGGCCAAAGCTTTGCTGCGGGGCAGATGTTGGTGTTCCGCCCCGGTGACCAGATCAGCGCCAAGGCGGGTGAACAGGGTGCGCGGATCATGTTGTTGGGCGGTGCCACAATGGACGGGCCCCGCCATATCTGGTGGAATTTTGTGGCGTCGTCCAAGGACCGGATTGACGCCGCAAAAGAGGCGTGGCGCGCAGGGGATTGGGCGCATGGTCGTTTCAAACTGCCCCCCGGTGATGATGCAGAGTTCACCCCCGCACCCAAAGGATAATGTCGCGATTTGAGCAACATTTTCCCCTGCCAAAGCCTTGTGTCAAAAAAACCGACAATGATCCTTTCATGACGCTTGACGCCGCCCGGTTGGCACCCTAATACGTCCCAACGTTCAGACTTGTTTGAATGTGCAGTGGGCGGTTGTAGCTCAGTTGGTTAGAGTATCGGCCTGTCACGCCGAGGGTCGCGGGTTCGAGTCCCGTCAACCGCGCCATCACTGCTTGAAAAAGGTCCGCTTGTGCGGGCCTTTTTTGTTTGTGAGATTAAAGGGAAATGAGACCAGATAAACGCTTGACCCTTTTCGTCGTCTGACCTATTTCGCCCTCATTGCGCGGTTGTAGCTCAGTTGGTTAGAGTATCGGCCTGTCACGCCGAGGGTCGCGGGTTCGAGTCCCGTCAACCGCGCCACTTATCCCTCATATGTATCGGTCTTCAGAAATCGCAGCAGAGCAGCTGCTGTTGTGTCTGGGTGTTGATCGACAAAGAAATGCCCACCGGAAACGGGGGCGGCGGTGATGTTGCTCAACCGATCTGCCCAAGTTCCCGGCACATCATAGGCTTGACCCATTGCTCCATCTGCGCCCCACATCACCAATGCAGGGCAGGTAATGCGACGGTGAAGGTCAGCTGCATCGTGGTCGAAATCATACGCCAGTGCCGCGCGGTAATCTTCGCACATGCCGCGAATGGTCTCAGGGTCGCGCCATGCTGTACGAAAGGCGGCAAGTGCTGTGGGCGCGAAATCAGAAAGCTGCGCCGCGCCCCAGCCAAGCAAGCAAGATTGGTAATAGGCATCTGGGTCATGGCCAATCATGGTTTCGGGAAAGGGCGCAGGTTGCGCCAGAAAGAACCAGTGGTAATAGGCCTGTGCCACACGACAGGTCAGGTCATTGAGCAGCAGATGGGTTGGCACGATATCCATCAGGCTAAGGGATTTCACCATCTCTGGTGCATCTAGGGCAAGGCGGTGCGCCACACGCGCACCGCGGTCATGGCCAACAAGGTTGAAGGCGTCAAAACCAAGGTGTCCCATCAGGGCCACTTGATCCTTCGCCATTTCACGAAAGCTATAATTTTCAGTGCCTTGGGGTTTACTGCTGGCCCCGTATCCACGTAGGTCAGGTGCGATGACGGTGAAATGCGTGGCCAATTGCGGGGCAACAGCATGCCACAGCATATGGGTTTGTGGAAAGCCATGCAGCAACAGCACGGGCGGGCCATCGCCGCCGCGTGCATAGGCAATCTGTTGGCCGTTCACAGTTGCCGTGTCAAAGATAAAGCCGGGGATTGTGCTCATTTATAGCACCCTACCTATGATGGTAGGTGGGCGATGCGCCCACCTTACT
>JBARCK010000083.1:0-18161 GCA_049794015.1 Sulfitobacter sp.
TGCTAGGACCTTCGATCAGATGTTCGATGCACTGGCCGAAGTGTGCGACCTGTTCTCACCGCAAGAATGCTGGAACTACTTTTGCGAGGCTGGCTATGGATCAGGTTAAAGGCGCGAAGCTTTAAGATGTCCTAAAGGACGCCTGACATGAAAGGTTTTCCCGATCTGCCACCGATTTGGTGGTTCGCCAGTATTGGGATAATTTACCTTGCCAAATACATCGCACCAGCATGGCATTTTGAAACGGCGCTGTTGAACACCCTGTCATGGGGCATGTTAGGTGCCGCTTTGGTAATCCTGTGCTGGTCTGCTGTTTGGTTCTTTCGCAAGAAAACACCGATTGAACCACACCACAGCCCGACAGATTTGATTGTCGAAGGCCCGTATCGTGTGTCACGCAATCCGATCTATCTGGCCTTGGTCATGCTGACCCTCGCCTCGGCTATGGGCCATGGGTCGGTTGTTGGCTTGATCATGGCTGTCGTGCTTTGGCTCATTCTAGATCGCAGGTTCGCCGCGCCAGAAGAAGACGGTTTGCGCGATGCCTTTGGTGATGCGGCTGAACAATATTTCAAACAGACGCGGCGCTGGCTTTGAGGCAGGCTTAGGCTGGATTTGAGGCGTCGCCACGACCCTGAAGTGCTGCGATACTCAGATGGGTGATGCCGGCGCCGATCCACATCGACAACAGCGCCAGCCACGCGGTTAAGGCAAAGATGGATCCGCCAGACATGCCGGCCCCCACGGCACATCCCCCGGCCAACATGCTGCCAAACCCCATCAGGACGCCGCCCATAAGATAGCGTTCCATCGGCATCTCAGGTTCAAATCGTTGAATGCGGGCTTCCTTGGCGAAAAGCGCCATCACAAATGCCCCCAAAAAGACGCCGGGCACCAACCCTGAACCAAACCCAAGCGGCAGGTGCCGTTCATTCACCAATCCCATCAATGTGTCTGCCGAAGGGCCAGTGAAAGTGATCGATGAAATCGGGACCACCTCAAATGACGCTTGGGCCACAAGATAGGTGCCAAGCCATCCCAAACCAACAGCAAGTCCAACGCATATGGCGGCGATAATTCGTGATGTATCTTTTTGCCGGGTCCACGCGAACCAGATGGAACCCAAAAGTGCGCCAAGTGCTGCATAAAACGCGATCTGCGGGGGAATTTGGGCATAGGCCAACAGATCACGTGAAACACCGCCCGGTATGGTCAAAAGGGAGCTTAACGCGTCACGCAACGGCGCGAATACCCCCCTGAGTGACGCTTGCGCTGTTAGGGTCAGGACCAATCCGGTCACAATCGCGCGCAAATTTCCTGTGGCGGACAACACCAGCAAACGGCTGGCGCAGCCACGGGCTAGGATCATGCCGATGCCAAACATAAGACCGCCAATCATGGCACCGGACAGGCTGCCTGTGGCAGCAATCTGGCGCGCTTGCGATGTATCAAGAAAACCCTGAGAAATCAGCAATTGCACACTTGCTACGGCGGCACTGAACGCGACAAACCATATCGCAAGACTTGGTCCCCAAACACGTTCTGAGAATTCTATCGTCGCAGAACGTAGGCAAAACCGTGAATGTTGCGCCGCCGCCCCAAACAATATGCCAACCCCCATGGCGCAGGCGAAAAGCACTGTACCTTCACCAAATAGCTCAATGAGATTTTCCATGTTCATACTGCTGACCGCCTTGGCCTTTTTGCTATTTAACAATCAGGTCGCGCGCCTTGACATAGGTCAATGGGTTGCTTGCCAGTCTTGAAAGCCGCCTTGCAAGATCAGGACGTTTTCATACCCTAAAACACGCAAGCCAAAACCAGCTTGGGCAGACAATGCGCCAGTGTTGCAAAACAGAATTGTTTTCTGCTCCCGTGGAATTTCATCCACTCTTGAGAACACTTCGCGCCACTCAATATGGATCGCCCCGTCTATCGTGCTTTGAGCATGCTCTTCTGCGGTGCGGGTGTCGATAAAAAGGAAGTCGTCAAAAAGGTCATCGGTGATCTGCACAGGTAGAATTATGCCTGCGTCGTAGGGCGCAAAACCGCTATAGCCGTCCATGGCTTCCAAGAGGGTGTCTTGGGCTAAACTGATCGTCGAAAACATCGACATCATCGCAACCAGAGCAAACCTTAGCATGTGTTTTTGGCCCATCTTTAAGCGCGACACCTTGGGTCGATGCACAGCGTTGCGCGGCATAAAAACCGCACGCTATTCAAATTCCATTTGTTCATAGACACGCCCGGCGTTTTTGGTTGCCAGTTCTTCGAATGTATCCAGATGTGCATAGGGCGCTTGATCAACGTAATAGGCATCAGCCAGATCGCCACCGTCCTCTAGGTGCGCGCCAACTTTTTCACGCAGATAAATAAGGTAGTCGCGGGTATAGCGGCGCACCTGATCCATATTGGTGGGGTGACCATGGCCGGGAATGACGTAGGTCGCATTAAGCGCCTCAAATTCGGTATCCCATGTTTCGATCCAATCCGCGGTCATCGTATGATCAAAGATCGGCAGCATCCGTTCGTGAAACGCCATGTCCCCCGCGATGACCATGCTTTGTTCAGGCAGCCATATCACGATATCACCGGGGCTGTGCGCGGGGCCCAGGTAACGCGCTTCAATCTGCATGTCGCCCATTTGCACCGGGTAACTGTCATCAAAGGTTTCAGTTGGCAGCACAACTTCGGTGCCATCTGCACGTTCTTTTATCCGCATTTGCGTCGCGCGAAGTGAGCCGCCGCCTTGTTCTTCAAATTCATGTGCCGCATCGACATGCGCAACAATCGTGACGCCTTGATCGGCCCAATAGGAATTGCCCAGCATGGCGTGTCCTTGGCCGTTTTCGTTAAACACCAACTTAACGGGCTGGTCTGTCACGGCTTTGATTTCTTGGTGCAAGGCTTCGGCCAATTGATAGGACCCACCACTGTTCACAACAATCACGCCGTCGCCTGTGACGATGAAGCTAAGGTTGTTGTTATGTCCTCCATTTTCATAGGTCGGCGGCGCGGTGGCACCGATGGCAGAATAGACATGCGGGATCACTTCAACGGGTTTGGAATAGAGGACCGAGCCGGGGTATTGATCTGGGATGTTTTCATCCGCGAATGCTGGGGAGGCCATCAAAAGTGCTGCTAAAATAAAGGGTCTCATCATGACGCCTCCGGCACAAAAACATATCCATCCGACATCTTGTCGACATAGCCAATTCCATTGCCTGTCAGGTGATACCCGATCACACGGGTCTTTTCGTGCACCAACTGATCGATCAACGACACACGTGTTTTGGCCGCCAATGCGGGGTCTTGATCAGATCCAGATTTCCATTCAGGTCTCGCAAAAGCAACGTGATCATTGCCGATGCAGTCGCCAAGGATCATCACCGCATCGGACCCATTGCGGACCTCTAGGGCCATGTGACCGGGCGTGTGCCCATAGGTCGCGCGCGCTGCGACGCCGGGTATGATTTCATCGCCGTCTTTAAAGAAGGTTATGTTGTCCTCGATCATTTCTAATCTGCGCGCCGCCCCAACGGCAAAGGACGCACGCGCTTCTCCGATCTCGTCCACGGTATTGGGGTTCATCCAATACTCCCACTCAGCTTGGCCAATCATATAGGTGGCTTCGCTAAACAGCGGATCATCAAAGTCATCAAGCAATCCCCAAAGGTGATCAGGATGTGCATGGGTAAAGACCACATCGGTCACGTCTTCTGGTGCAACACCAAGCGCATCTAGTGAGTCCAAAAGGATCCCGGAATTGGGGGCAAAGTCAGGCCCTGAACCCACGTCAAACAATATTGTGCGATCCCCGCGCCGCATCAATGTAACATTGCACGGCGGTGTCAGAACTTCGGCCGATTGACCGTATTTTTCAAGAATGGGTCCAAGTTCGTCTTTGGGCATCGGATCAAAGATAAAGCTACCGGGCAGGGTAAGTGATCCGTCACTGACAACATCAATCTGCATATCCCCCAGCGCAAGTTGCGCATGAGCCTGCCTAGGTGTGATACCCAACGCTGAGGCCGCTAAAACCCCTGTCCCACCAGCAAGAAAACCCCGTCTTGAAAATTGCATCATCGCCTCCCAAATTCTCTTATTAGAATATGAATGAATGTTCGTTATCAGGCAAGGCCATAAGGCGAATGTCCGATTTGCCGCTTTGTTTGCTGACGGGATCGTGAAACGCGAGTCAGTGCATTTTCCTTGATCAGGGGCATTTATATCTTCAGATCATGATTATGGAATTTGTACTCTCTTACCTTGCTGGTCTGCTGACGTTGATCAATCCTTGCGTTCTGCCGGTATTGCCCATTGTGCTGGTCAGTGCGCTGAATGCGAACCGGTTTGGGCCATTGGCATTGGCCGCGGGGATGAGCACCTCTTTTGTTGTATTTGGCGTTTTTGTCACTGCGTTTGGGTCTTCAATCGGGTTAACGCAGGACCGTTTGGCACAGATTGGTGCGCTGTTGATGATCGCTTTTGGCGTGGTTTTGATCGTGCCGATGTTTGCCCGCCGTTTTGAGATGGCGACCGCTGGCGTCGCCTCGGGCGCAGATGGTCAAATGAACCGCATTGATGCATCCGACCTCAAGGGGCAGTTTTTGGGTGGTCTGCTGTTGGGCGCAGTCTGGTCGCCCTGCATCGGGCCAACACTGGGCGGGGCCATTGCGCTTGCCTCTCAAGGTGAAAACCTTGGCTATGTCACGTTGATCATGGTGTTCTTTGCGCTGGGCGTGTCGACACTGATCATCGGCCTTGGCATGGGGGCGCGCGAGGCGATCAGAACCCGCGCGCAACGTCTGCGCAATCTGGCGGAACGGTCCAAACCGATCCTTGGGGCCACCTTTATTGCCGTGGGGCTGATGCTGTATTTCCAACTCAACCACTACATCGAAGCATGGCTGCTCGACGTGATGCCAATCTGGCTGCAAGACCTGTCAGTCGCCATTTGATTTTTAGGAGAACCAAAATGAAAAGACGCACTTTCCTTATGACCGCCGCCGCAATGAGCCTGACACCTGTTGTCGCACTGGCCGCTGGATATATTGAATATAAACCGGGTGTGATCAGCGCTGCATTGGCCGAGGGCAAGACAGTTTTTGTTGATTACTCTGCGCCGTGGTGTGGCACCTGCAAGCGTCAGGAACGTGTGATCGAAACCTTGCGGGCGGCTGATCCGAAATATGATGCGGGGATGACCTTTGTTAAGGTCGATTGGGATACCTACAAAAACGATGATGTGACGGTGTTTCGGGACATCCCACGTCGATCCACGCTGATTGTGCTGCGCGGTGAAGACGAGTTGGGTCGCATCGTTGCGGGCACTTCTGAGGAAGAGATCAAGAAGTTGATGGAGACAGGTCTTTAATTGGCTTGATCGGACATGTGCTTTGTTTTTCGGCGGCATGTATCAGCGTGCCGCCGAACTATGCGTAATATAGAATTACGCATAACATGCGCAGCAGGGTCTCTTTTAAGATCGCTGTGCGGGTGATAAAAGGCCTCAGATTTTGCGCCCCAACAACCGGGGCGTAGGTGAAATCCGACTGTGCCTGACAACAAACAAACTTTCTTTACGCTCAAACTGCTATGGCAGACCCGTGCCGCTAAAATTTTACATCTATTCAGGCTCTCAACTGTATACATTGGTATACAGTTGCGGCATAGGGTAAGAAACGGCAAAGCAACTTCTTAGGAGATTCCCATGTCCGACATCATTTATACCAAAGTGGATGAAGCCCCCGAGCTGGCATCCGCATCCTTCCTGCCGATCATCCAGAAATTTGCGGCAGCAGCAGGGGTTTCCGTAGGAACCAAAGACATCAGCCTTGCTGGTCGTATCCTCGCAGCGTTCCCTGAGCATTTGAACGAAGCTCAGCGTCAATCCGATGATCTGGCCGAATTGGGCCGCTTGGTGAAAACAGCTGATGCAAATGTGATCAAGCTGCCAAACATCTCAGCGTCGGTTCCACAATTGGTTGCCGCGATCACCGAACTGCAATCACAGGGGTTTGGCTTGCCGAATTATCCCGAGGCACCCAGCAGTGATGCAGACAAAGCGATCCGCGCCAAATACGACGCGCTGAAAGGCTCTGCTGTGAACCCGGTCCTGCGCGAGGGTAACTCTGACCGCCGCGCTGCCAAGGCTGTGAAAAGCTTTGCCCAGAAAAATCCACACCGCATGGGTGACTGGAGCGCTGACAGCAAAACCCACGTATCATCAATGTCCGGCGGAGACTTCTTTTCAAACGAAGTGTCAACGACGCTTGACAAAGACGTCACTGCCAAGATTGTGCTGGTGAACGATGCTGGTGAGACTGTTCTAAAAGAGGGCATCAGCTATCCCGCAGGCACCGTTGTGGACGCGACCTTTATGAGTGCGGCTGCCCTCAAGACATTCCTTGCCGATGAGATTGAAAACACCAAAGCTGACGGCACGTTGTTCTCGCTGCACATGAAAGCCACGATGATGAAGGTCTCTGACCCGATCATCTTTGGTCACGCGGTCAAGGCATTCCTTGCCCCGGTTTTTGATAAATTCAGTGAAGAGTTGAAAGCCGCAGGGGTAAACCCGAACTCGGGCCTTGGCGATCTTTTGGGCCGCGTTGCTGATCACCCGGAAATCATGGAAGCGATTCAAGCCTGCATGGCCGCGCGCCCGCCAATGTACATGGTCGACAGCGACAAAGGCATCACCAACTTGCACGTGTCCTCTGACGTGATCATCGACGCCTCTATGCCTGCGCTGATCCGTGCAGGTGGTAAAGGTTGGGGGCCAGATGGCAAGGAATCTGACACAAACTGTGTGATCCCGGACAATTCCTATGCGCCCGTGTATGACGAAAGCATTAAGTTCTTTAAAGAGAACGGCAAGCTGAACCCAGCCACCGCAGGCACAGTTCAGAACGTCGGTTTGATGGCACAAAAGGCCGAAGAATACGGATCACACCCCACCACATTCGAGATGCCAACAGCCGGCACCGTCAAGATGATCCTTGATGACGGCACGGTTTTGCACGAACACAAGGTTGAGGCCAACGACATCTGGCGCTCAGCCTCTGCACGCAAAGCCCCGATTGAAGATTGGGTGAACCTCGCCATTGATCGTCAAAAGGCCGAAGGGTGCAGCGCGATTTTCTGGCTCGATGCCGCACGTGCCCATGACGCCGAATTGATCGCCTATGTGAAGCCGATTTTGGAAGCCAAAGGCGTAGCTGACAAGTTTGAGATCATGGCCCCTCGCGAAGCCACGCGCGCGTCATTGGAGATTATCACCAAGGGCGAGAACACGATCGCAATCACAGGCAACGTGCTGCGCGATTATCTGACGGACCTGTTCCCAATCTTGGAACTGGCGACCTCTGCCAAGATGCTGTCAATTGTCAAACTGATGAACGGTGGCGGCTTGTTTGAAACGGGCGCGGGCGGCTCTGCACCCAAGCACGTGCAGCAGTTGAACGAGGAAAACCACCTGCGTTGGGATAGCCTTGGTGAATTCTGTGCCTTGGGCGAAAGCTTGACGTTCCTTGCCGATACCAAAGGCAATGACAAAGCCCGCGTTTTGGGTGCGGCGGTAGATGCTGCAACGCAAGGCATCTTGGACAATGGTCGCTCTCCTTCGCGCAAAGTAGGTGAGCCTGATAACCGCGACAGTCACTATTGGTTTGCGCGCTATTGGGCCGAAGCATTGGCAGCACAATCAGATGACGCTGAGCTTGCCGCGCATTTCGCGCCAATCGCGCAAGCACTGGCTGGAAACGAGGCGGCGATCCTGTCTGAGTTGGCCGCAGTGCAAGGCCCTGCCGCTGATCTGGGGGGGTACTACCGCACGGACGCCGCCAAAACAGCTGCTGTCATGCGTCCATCCGCGACGTTGAACGGCATCATCGGCTAAGCCTGCCCAATCAGCAATTTAAAAGGGCCGCGCATTTGCAACATGCGCGGCCCTTTTTTATGAGGTCGGCGCAATGACTTTGCGCTTCGCCAAAACCTGTCGCGCGATAATGGGCGACATTGCAAACAAGGCGATGATCATCGTGCTAAGCCCGGGTGCGATGAACAGGAAAGACACCAACGCGACCCACCAGCGTTCCCATTTGGCCAAGGGTGTAAACAAGAACCCGCTGAACGCGACCCCCAATGATGCGATCCCCATCATGGCACCGGCTAGTGTGATGCTGAACAACCACCACGTAAACCCGTCTGCGACCAGCAGCAAAGCGGGCGAATAGACAAATACAAACGGCACCAGTGCTTTTGCAATGCCAAGGCGAAAGGCCGTGTTGCCTGTCTTGAACGGGTTTGATCCTGCAATGCCTGCGGCGGCATATGCGGCCAATGCGACAGGTGGTGTAATATCCGCCAACACCCCGTAATAAAAGACAAAGAAGTGCGAGACCAAAGGCTCAACTTGCAACTGCGCAAGGGCAGGGGCGGCAACCGCGACAAGGATGATATAGGTTGCTGTGGTCGGGATGCCTGCGCCCATGATGATGCAGGAAATCGCGATCAGAACCAAGGATACGAACAGTGCCCATTGGGTCACGCTGAAGTATGACAAGACAGGCAGCGTGCTGAAAAAACTGCCGATGTCCGTCGCGGTTTGCACCACTACATAGCCCAAGCGAAACCCAACGCCGGTCAAGGTTACGACACCGACAACCACGCCAACGGTGGCCGCCGCGGCCCCAACGGCCAGCGTGTTTTTCGCCCCTGCTGACAATGCGTTCCACAGGTCTGGGATGGTCAAACGATGTGTGGGATTGAGAAACCCAACAACCACACAAGCGATGATGCCATAGACCGCCGCATAATCCGGCGTTTTGCCCGACAGGATGAGATAGACCAAAATCGCCAGCGGAATAATCGACAACCAATGGTCCTTGAGCACCAAGCCAACCTTTGGCAATTCCTCTGCGCGCAAACCGCGAAGCCCCAGTTTCTTGGCCTCTAGATGCACCATGATGAAGATGCCAAAGTAGTGCAGCAAAGCTGGAAACAGGGCCGCCGCCAGCACATCGCGCAGCGGGATTTCCAGATATTCAACCATGATGAACGCCGCTGCACCCAAAATTGGCGGTGTGATCTGGCCACCGGTTGATGAAGTCGCCTCAACAGCGCCCGCAAAGTGCGCGGGATATCCCACCCGTTTCATCGCGGGAATGGTAAGCGCACCGGTGGTGACCGTATTGGCGATGGAAGATCCTGAAATCGTCCCCATGAAGGCTGAGGAAAAGATCGCAACCTTGGCCGGTCCCCCCGCATAACGCCCGGCAATCACCATCGCGAGGTCAATGAACAATTGCCCCAACCCGATGCGTGTCGCCAAAACGCCGAACAGGATGAACAAGAATACATATTGCGCCATGACACCAATGGCGATGCCGTAGATACCTTGGTTGGTCATATAGAGATGGTTGATGATACCAAGCCAGCTTGCGCCGCCATGTTTTAAGGCTCCGGGCATCCACGGACCGAAATAGGCAAAGACGATAAACAAAATGGCGATGACCGGCAGGGTTGGTCCAACAGACCTGCGCGTTGCCTCAAGGGTCAGCAACAACAAAGCACTGCCCATAAACACGTCAAACTGGGATGGATTACCCACACGTTCAGACACAATTTCAGGCGGCAAAAGCGGCAGGTACATCGCTGCGCCAACGGCCAAAATCGCCAGCATCATGTCAATGACAGGCACACCGTCAAAATAATACCATGCCTTTGGTACGCCATCCGCCGGGTCAGATTTGCGCAATCCAAACAGCAGAAAAACCAGCCCCAACACAAAGGACAAATGAATACCACGATGCAGAAGTTCGCGGATCAGGCCAAAGCCGGAAGCATAGAAATGATAGACCGACATGGCGACCAAAGTTGCCGCAATGAAATGCCCCAGCATGCGACCTGTTGGGCGAAACGCGGTTTCTGGATCAAACTTGCGTTCAATTTCAGCCAGCTGTTCGGGCGTCAATTCGGGTGTCGCATCTGCGGCCATGGGGCATATCCGTTTCTCGTAAATAGAAAGAATAAGGCCCGAACGTGTGAAACGTTCGGGCCTGTCATTAGAATACTAGGCTTACTTCAGCAGACCAGCTTCTTTGTAGAAACGCTCAGCACCGGCATGCAAAGGCACCCCAACACCAGCCAGCGCCGTGTCAGGCGTAATTGTCTTGCCCTTGGCGTGACCCACATCCAACAACGTGCGCGACTGTTCGTTCCACAGCGCCTTCGTGATGTTATAGATCAACTCATCGTCTTCTTTGGCTGAGGTGAACCACTGCGCACCAACCGCCACAGTTGGCGTTGCATCGACACCTTCATAAGCACCTGCTGGAATATCTGAGGCAGCAAAAAAGCCGTATTTGCTGGTCAGTGCTTCTGCGCCTGCGCCATCAATAGGCACCAGTTTGATTTCTGCGGCAGATGCCAGCTCAACCAAAGACCCGGTTGGATAGCCCGCAACCACAAAGAACGCATCAATCTTGCCGTTGCGCAATGCCTCGGACGCCGCACCGCCCTTAAGGGCTTCGGCGGTGACATCATCAACGGTCAGGCCGTTGGCCTCCATGATCAGGTTTGCGTCAACATATGTGCCTGAACCCGGCTCATCCAAGGAAACGCGTTTGCCCTTGAGGTCTGCTACGGAATTGATGCCGCTATCTTTTAAAGCCACCAGATGGATGTGCTCTTCGAATAGGGCCGCAATGGTGCGCAGGTCCGCAGCGGGCTCTTTGCCTTCCATGGTGCCAGTGCCCGTGTAGGCCCAATAGGCGACATCGGATTGCGCGAACCCAGAATTGCGCAGACCAGAAATGATGGCGTTGACGTTGTCGACCGATCCGCGTGACGACACAGCAGAGGCAATCAGCCCTTCGACACCACATGAACCGCCGCCATCGCATTCACGTGACCCCGGTGGTTTTGAAATCGCGTTCGCGATCACACCGCCAACGGGGTAATAGGTATAGGCGGTGCCACCTGTGCCGATGGTAAAGAATTTAAGGTCTTGGGCGACACCAGCCGTTGCAAGCCCGGTCGCCAGAACGGCACCAACAGCAGCAGCTTTGAAGCCCTTGATAGAAAATGTCATGTCTCTCTCCCTGTTATTTCGGCATGGATCGCGCATAGCCCCGCAGATTGCCGATTGTTTGGCTTTGAAAATACTCCAAAGCCGATTGCGAACTTTAGACATCGCTTTGAGGAAGTGTAAACCATTGGTTGTGAGGGTGCGCATTGGCCTATTCGCCCTCATGGCGTTCAGGAATGTGAATAGATCTCAACCACGTTTGTAAGTCTTAAAACCGAAGCGGGTCATACGGCGTCAGGTCGATATTTGGCGGCACGCCTGCAACAATATCTGCAATCAGTTCCCCGGTTTTTGGGGCCATCATCAATCCATAATGTGAATGACCAAAGGCCGCAAACAGACCTTCGTGCCCAGCAATACCCCCAAGCGCGGGCAGGCTGTCAGGAAAGGAAGGGCGCCTGCCAAGCCAAAAACTGACATCACGGGTGTCCAAATCAGGCAGCATGGCGCGGGCTTGTTTGACCAAGAGCGCCTTTTTGCGCGGATCTTTTGGCGCATCGATCTGCGCAAATTCGGAACATCCCGCGACCCTGATCCCATCTTCCATGGCGCTGGCGACGATCTTGGCATCCACATCCATGATAGAATTGTGAACTGATAGTGCCGCGTGCGGGAATTCCACATGATAGCCGCGCTCCGCAAGCAAGGGCTGTGTAATGCCCAAAGGCTTGAGGAGGTGCGCACTCCAGATACCAGCGGCAAGAACAATTTTTTCGGCGCTCAACGGGCCACCGGACGTTTGCAAAATCCAACGGGCATCTGCGCCCCTGGTAAGTGCTGTGATCTCGGCTTGAACAAACTCAACGCCTAGACCGATTGCCTTTTGCGCCAGCACTTCGGCAATACGCCCGGGGGAACGCGCGCGGGCTTGCCCCTTGATCACCACGGCAGCTTTGAAGTCAGTTGAAAGGGCAGGCTCAAGCTGTTGCAAGTCTGAGCCACCAACCAATTCCAGATCAGCACCGTGTTGTTGACGGATGGCATAGCCAAGGTCACGCAAGCTGGCCTTGCGGGCATTTCGAAACGCGTGAATGTAACAACTGTCGACGATCAGCCCTTCATGATTGGTGCCAGTCAGATGTTTGCGAAACAGCGATATCGAAGGTTGGCAGAGTGTTTCCATGGCATTGGCCATCGCACGCGTCGATGTCTCGGATGAATTTGCGAGAAACCGAAGCCCCCATGGGATCATCTTTGGCCAAAACGAGGGCCGTATTGAAACTGGCCCGCTTGGGCGCAGCACCATGCCCGGTATTGATTTCCAAATGCCGGGAACGGCTTGAGGGATAATCGACCAGGGCGAAATGACCCCAGCATTCCCAAAGGACGTTTCCTGTCCCGGTGCACCGCGATCTATCAATCGCACTTGTACGCCACGTTCTTGCAAGGACAATGCGCAACAAATGCCTACGATACCCGCGCCAATAATGGTGACTGTTTCACCCATGCTCTTTAGGCGGCAGTTGGTGCAGCGCGCCGCGCCATGAACTGTAGGATCGTGACCGGGGCTGCAATCATCATCGCGAGCAAATCGGCGCTTAGCGATGGGGCGACAAACACCAACCCGGCGATGGCCATGGATATGCGTGACAGCACGCCCATGGGTTTGAACCAATACCCAACCACGGCCGTCGAAAGCGCGAAAACGCCTGCGATACAGCTGGTCGCGGTATAGCTGAATTCCCATAGATCAAACCCAGTTGAGGACACGAACAACAACACGGGGGCATAAACAAACGCCATTGGTGCGACCACCTTGCCAAGCCCAAGCGAAAATGCCGACAGCCCGGTTCGAAACGGGTTGGCATTGGCAATCGCGGCTGCCGCATAAGCGGATGTACAAACTGGTGGCGTGATTTCAGACACCACTCCATAATACAGCACAAACATATGGCTCGCGATGGGCGGCACACCAAGTTGTGCCAAGGCGGGCTGCGCGACGGACACCAACATGATGTAGAGGGCCGTGGTCGGGATGCCCGCCCCCATCATGATACAGGCAAGCGCGATAAAGATCAGCGAGATGAACAATTGCAGGTCTTCGACGGTGAACCATTCAAACAAACCACCCAAGGACAGAAAGCCAAACATGTCAGACGCCAAATTGCCCGCACCTTGCGTGACCATAAAGCCAATGCGAAACCCAATACCTGTTGTGTTGATCACGCCAACAACAATACCCACAGCGGCAGAGGCGGCCCCAACGGCGAGGGCATATTTCACACCCAGTTCCATGGCGGCAGACATTTCGGGAATTTTGATGCGGTCCTGTGGGTTCAACGTCGCGATTGCAGAGATCGCACAGAGGATCACCGTCATCGGCAGGCCAAATCCGCCGTCCGTGAACTTCCAAAGAACAAAGGCGATGAAAGCCGCAGAGTAAATCAGAGTTGGCGGTTCTTTCAGGCGTGACATACCCGTGATAACGGCCAATGAAATGCCACAGAACGCTGACATGTAGGGTGTGTAGCCAGAGAATAAGACAACCAGCAACCCGATCAACGGCACAATGTTTGCCCAACCCGTTGACCAAACCGCTTTGAAATGCGGCAGTTGTTCTTTGGTGAGACCTTTAAGGTCCAGCTTGCGCGCCATCAGGTGAACTACGGTAAACACGCCCACGTAATGCAAGAGTGCTGGAAAAATCGCGGCGATCACGATGGTGGTGTAGGGCAGCTCAAGAAACTCGGCCATGATAAAGGCCGCAGCCCCCATGATCGGTGGTGTGATTTGCCCCCCAGCTGAGGACGCGGCCTCAACACCGCCCGCGAAGTGGGCAGGATAGCCGAGGCGTTTCATATTGGGAATTGTCAGCGCCCCCGTGGACACTGTGTTGGCAACGGATGAACCCGAAATCGTGCCAAAGAAGGCTGAGGATACAACCGATACCTTGGCGGGGCCGCCCGTGTAGCGCCCTGCAAGGATTGTCGCGTTATCAATGAACAATTGGCCCAATCCCGTGCGCTGGGCAATGACGCCAAACAACACAAAATGGAACACGATGGTCGAAACGACCCAAAGTGTGACGCCAAAAATACCTTCTTGGGGGAAATACATCGAGGATACGAAGGTATTGAAATTCACACCGGGATGTTTGAGCAGGCCAGGAAAATACGGGCCCAACAGAGCGTAGCTGATGAAAACACAGATGATCATCGGCAGGATAAAGCCAAGCGTGCGGCGTGCGATGTCCAAGACCAGCAGGATGATGACGACACCAAAGAACACGTCGTAAGTGTTTGGATTGCCCATGCGAAAGGTTTGTTCTTCGATGCCAAGGATCGCAATGCCACGCCACGCAAGGCCGACATAGAGGGCAGCCGCAACGCCAAGCGCCATGAACACCAGATCATACAGCGGGATGTTGCCAATGCGAAAGGCGCTTGCCTTGCGCGCAAACAGGCTTTTGGCCCCGATGATCGGAAACAGCGCATAGGTCAGGATAAACAGACCCGTAAGGTGCCACCCCATGTGCCAGTGATCCGCGGGCAGGCCAAATCCGGCGGTGATGTAATGATAAATCGCAAAGGTCAGGGCAACAGCGCGCAAAATCAGGCTTGTTGTGGGGCCGACGTCGCGGGTGGCCGACCCTTCGTCATATTTTTCTTCGATCGCTGCAAGCTCTGCTTGGGTCAACTCATGGGTTTCGTTTTGGTTGGTATCTGACATGAGATGGCCCCTTAGACGCGCATGCTGGTGAGGAATGCAGTGCCCCAGCTAAGGGGCACCACGTTGGTATTTTGATCTGGAAAGATCAGGGGAGATTACTTGAGAAGACCAGCTTCTTTGTAGAACTTTTCGGCACCCGGATGGAGCGGCACACCAAGGGCGGCAACACCGTCAAGCGCTGTATCAGCCGTGATCTGTTTGCCTTTTGCATGACCATTGTCGAGCAGCTTGCGGGTGTTGTCGTTCCACAGCGCCTTGGTCAGGTTATACACGAGGTCTTCGGACAGATCAGAAGACACAACCAACATCGCGGAAACCGCTGGGGTCAATGTTTCACTGTCGATGCCTTCATAAACACCGCCGGGAATTTTTGACGGGATGTAGGCGGGGATGACCTCGTTGATCTTTTGTAGATCAGCTTCAGAGAAAGAATGCAGGCTCATGCCTTTGGTTGATGAAAGCTGAACCATGGCAGCAACAGGCCAACCCGCTGCATAAAAGTAGGCATCAATCTGACCATCGGCCAACCGTTCAGCTGATTGGCTGTTGTTCAACTCGGCTTCTTCAATGTTGTCACGATTCACGCCCCAAGCGTCGAGCATTTGCAGCACGGCAACCTGTGTACCCGACCCAGCTTGAGCAATACCGACACGTTTGCCTTTGAGATCACCCAGATCAGAGATTGTTGCGCCTTTTGGCATGACCAGATGCAGGTCTTCGGGGAACAGGTTGGCGACGATACGCAGTTTAGGATGCGGTTTACCTTCAAATTTCCCTTCACCCAAGTACATGGACCGTGTGACGTCTGCGGCGGCCAGACCTGCTTCAAGTTCGCCGTTTTCGACAGCGGCGTTGTTGAACACGGATGCCGTGGTGGATTGGGCAATCGCAATCAAACCCGGCACGCCGCATTGGCCGCCATCATCGCATGCCCGTGCGCCGGGAGGGGATGAAATGCCGTTGGCGATTGTGCCGCCGATTGGGAAATATGTCCCGCCAGCACCCCCTGTGCCGATGCGGAAAAATGTGAGGTCTTGGGCAAATGCTGGTACAGCAAGTGCGCCTGCCAAGGCGATACCCGCCAGTGTCTTTGTAAGTGTCATAGTGGTCTCCCGGTTGTTGAAAGTGAGATTCGGTTTGTCCGAATTTTAATGTCACCACCCTATGGAGATTTCACATAAAGACAAATTTAATATATTTAACTAAACGAAAGTTTTGCTTATGTATTTGCTATGAACATTATGCAACTTACCGTTTTTCGCGAGGTGATGGCGACTGGGTCCATCTCTCAGGCCGCCAAACAACTTGGCCGCACCCAACCCGCCATCAGTTTGGCCATTAAAAACCTTGAGATCAGTCTGGGTCTTACCTTGTTTGAGCGGCGTGGCAGGCGTCTTGTTCCTGTGCCCGAAGCCCAATATTTGCTGGCCGAAGCCGTAGGTATTTTAGATCGCCTTCGCACCGTATCCGCGACGATGAACAGCCTGCAATCTGCCGAAACTGGTAGTCTTTCAGTTGCAGCGATGCCTGGACCGTCTGCGTTCATCTTTCCACGCTTTATCAGCGAAAATGTCCAAAGCAACGCCGGGTTCCAAACGACGATATCTTCGCGCAGTTCATCCCAGATCCGCGAGTTGGCGAATACACAGAGCATTGATTTTGGATTTGCAGATTTTGACGCCCCCAAAGGCAGCGAACCGCGCTACATGTCAGAGATCGTGAACGTAAATTGTTTTTGTGCCCTGCAACGCGACGACCCGTTGGCAAAAAAGGACAAGATTACGATAGCGGATTTGGACAATAAGCCAATTGGTGCCTTGCACGGGGATCACCCTTTGGCACGTCGTTTGGCACAGGTTTTTCAAAATGAGGGCGCGACGCTTAAGTCAAATATTGCGGGTCAATTCTTCCTCCCGCTTGTTCCCTTCATCAGCCTTGGGCATTGCTGTTCTATTGTTGATCCATTGACGGTTGTGACGGAGCGAGAGTTGAACCTGTCCAAAGGCGGTGTGGTATTCCTCCCTCTTGATGCGCCGATCCGCTATGAATACGCGACCTTAACACCCGCGTATCGCCCCGCCTCAAAGCTGGCCGCGCGGGTCAAAGACAATTGGATGAACACGTTGTTTTCGATGTTGGAGGATGTGGGCGCTCACCCAAAGCATGGGCCGTCACTGCGCGCTGAGTAAGCGATCAAGGTCGGTTTGGTAGGCAAACATCGAGGCAAGCCCACCTGTATGAATAAACAAAACACGGCTGCCTTTTGGGATATCGCCACTGTTCACAAGCGCAGGAATGGCGGCAAAAACCTTGGCCGTATAGACGGGATCAAGCATCAGACCTTCGGCCTTGGCCATCATTTTGATCGCATCCATGGCGCTGTTTCCAATTTGGCCATATCCCGGCGCAAGGGCACCGTCCCAAATTTCGATGCAGTGATCTGGCACGTGGGGGGCATCATCCAACAGCGTTTCCAAATTGTTCAACACTGTGCGGATGCGCTGTTTTTGCAAACCCGCATCGCGGCGCACGCAGCTTCCGATAACCCGCGCTGGATTTTCCAATTCATGCATTCCGGCCAGTAGCCCGGCATGGGTCAATCCACTGCCAGAGGCGACGATGATAAAATCAAACTTGGCATCTTGGGCGTGGATTTCTTGGGCCGCGCGCATATATCCCAAGGCCCCAAGCGGCGGATTTCCAAGTGCCAGCGGGATCACGTAGGGTCGGAAACCCTTTTGTTTTTCGGCCTCGGCCCGCGCACGCAGCGCCGCATCCGCACCGGCCTCATCCTCGCCGTCCGGGTAATACATAATCTCTGCGCCCAATAATCTGTTCAGCAGAACATTGCCGGACGCATAATAAAGCGCGTCTTGCCCCGGCACACGGTTTTCAAGCTGAACAATCGTGCGCATCCCACATTTTGCCGCAGATGCTGCCGCAGTGCGCACAAAATTGGATTGTACAGCACCCGTGATCAAAATGGTGTCTGCACGCGCCGCCATTGCCGCCCCAAGATAGAATTCCAACTGGCGCGATTTATTTCCGCCCAAGGTGGTGCCAGCCAGATCGTCGCGCTTGATGGATAGATTTATGCCAAGCTCTTTGGACAGCTGTTTTAGCGGTTCAATCGGTGTCGGGTTGCTGACCAATTCTGCGCGCGGATGCTGTGCCATTGTCGTTCCATCAGGTTACGTATCTTGAGGCATAATTTAAGACTAGCATTGATATCTGATACCTCAAACAGCCGAGAAACCAGCATCAAGCGCTGACAGGATTTGTGCAATATCCTGCTCGCTTACAATAAGGGGCGGCGACAGGATGATGTTTGGGCCAGATACACGGATCATCGCGCCCGAGGTATAGGTGACTTCTTGGACTGTGGTTGCTGAGGCCG
>JBARCK010000084.1:0-63731 GCA_049794015.1 Sulfitobacter sp.
AGGTCGGGAGAAACCAAATGATCCAGATGCAGACCAACCTGGATGTTGCTGACAACTCAGGCGCTCGCCGAGTTCAGTGCATCAAGGTACTGGGTGGTTCCAAGCGTAAATACGCATCCGTCGGCGACATTATTGTCGTGTCGGTCAAGGAAGCCATCCCTCGCGGTCGTGTGAAAAAAGGCGACGTCCGTAAGGCCGTTGTTGTTCGCACAGCCAAAGAAGTACGTCGTGACGATGGTACAGCCATCCGTTTTGACCGTAACGCCGCAGTTATCCTCAACAACAACAACGAACCAGTAGGTACACGTATCTTTGGACCAGTTGTGCGTGAGTTGCGTGCCAAAAACTTCATGAAGATTATCTCACTTGCGCCGGAGGTGCTGTAATGGCTGCTAAACTTCGCAAAGGTGACAAGGTCATCGTGTTGGCTGGTAAAGACAAAGGTAAGACAGGCTCAATCAGCTCTGTTGACCCAAAGTCTAACAAAGCCATCGTGGACGGTATCAACATCTCCATCCGCGCCACACGTCAATCACAGGAAAGCCAAGGCGGTCGTATCCCCAAGGCCATGCCGATTGACCTGAGCAACCTCGCAATCGTTGATGCCAATGGCAAAGCGAGCCGCGTAGGGTTCAAAATGGACGGCGAAAACAAAGTTCGTTTCGCCAAGACAACAGGGGATGTGATCTGATGCTTGATACTGCAACATATACGCCTCGTCTAAAGGCCGTTTACAACGACACAATCCGCGCTGCGATGAAAGAGCAGTTTGGGTACAAGAACGGAATGCAAATTCCACGCTTGGACAAAATCGTTCTGAACATCGGCTGTGGTGCCGCTGCTGTACGTGACAGCAAGAAAGCCAAATCTGCGCAAGAAGATCTGTCGCTGATCGCGGGCCAAAAGGCTCTGACGACCATCGCCAAGAAATCTATCGCTGGTTTCCGTGTACGTGAAGAGATGCCGATGGGTGCGAAAGTGACCCTGCGCGGTGATCGCATGTACGAATTCATGGATCGTCTGATCACAGTTGCAATGCCTCGTATCCGCGATTTCCGCGGCGTATCTGGCAAATCTTTTGATGGACGTGGCAACTATGCCATGGGCCTCAAAGAGCATCTCGTGTTCCCTGAAATCGATTTCGATAAAATCGATGAAAACTGGGGAATGGATATCGTGATCGCCACCACGGCGAAAACCGACGACGAAGCCAAGGCGCTGTTGAAAGCTTTCAACATGCCCTTCAATTCGTAAGCGGAAGGATTAGACATGGCTAAGAAATCTATGATCGCACGCGAAGCAAAGCGTGAAGCACTGGTCAAGAAGTACGCCGAAAAGCGTGCTGCCTT
Source organism: Sulfitobacter sp. (assembly GCA_049794015.1). Taxonomy (GTDB): domain Bacteria; phylum Pseudomonadota; class Alphaproteobacteria; order Rhodobacterales; family Rhodobacteraceae; genus Sulfitobacter. The sequence continues at coordinate 1,350 of JBARCK010000084.1, forward strand.
GAAAGCGATCGTAAGCGACCAGGAAAAGCCAATGGAAGAGCGTTTTCGCGCTTCTTTGGCTTTGGCGAAACTGCCCCGCAACTCTTCGGCTGTGCGTTTGCATAACCGTTGCCAGCTGACGGGTCGTCCGCACGCTTATTATCGTAAACTGAAAATCTCACGGATCGCGTTGCGGGATCTTGGCTCATCTGGCCAGATCCCCGGCATGGTCAAGTCAAGCTGGTAAGGAGAGCATATTATGAACGATCCTATCGCAGATATGCTGACACGCATCCGGAACTCTTCCATGCGCGGCAAATCCACAGTTGAGACACCAGCATCAAAGCTGCGTGCTTGGGTGTTGGATGTGCTGGCGGACGAAGGCTACATCCGTGGCTACGAAGCAACGACAGGCAAAGACGGCCACCCGGCCATCGAAATCAGCCTGAAGTATTACGAGGGCGAACCTGTTATTCGCGAGTTGAAGCGGGTTTCAAAGCCTGGTCGTCGCGTCTACATGGGCGTCAATGACATTCCAGTTGTCCGTCAGGGCCTGGGTGTGTCGATTGTCTCCACCTCTAAAGGTGTGATGTCGGATCAAAGCGCACGCAGCCATAATATCGGCGGCGAAGTGCTCTGCACCGTATTCTAAGGAGAGCAAGATGTCTCGTATTGGTAAAAAAGCGGTTGATCTGCCCAGCGGTGTTTCGGCATCGGTGAGCGGCCAGACCATCGAAGTGAAAGGCCCAAAAGGGGTCCGGACTTTCAAAGCAACTGATGACGTCACGATGACTGTCGAAGACAATTCAGTATCTGTAACGCCACGTGGCAAATCCAAGCGCGCGCGCCAGCAGTGGGGCATGAGCCGCACAATGGTTGCAAACTTGGTCACAGGTGTTACGACAGGCTTTAAGAAAGAGCTGGAAATTCAGGGTGTTGGTTATCGTGCTGCGATCACCGGAAACACATTGAAACTAAACCTTGGCCTGTCACATGACGTTGATTACACAGCACCAGAAGGTGTGACCGTAACAGCGCCAAAGCAAACCGAAATCGTTGTGGAAGGCATTGACGAACAGCTTGTTGGTCAAGTCGCTGCGAACATCCGCGCATGGCGCAAGCCCGAGCCGTATAAAGGCAAGGGCATCCGCTATAAGGGTGAATTCGTGTTCCGCAAAGAAGGCAAGAAGAAGTAAGGACGCAAACAATGGCAAACAGCAAAAGACAGTTGTTCTTGAAGCGCCGCATGCGCGTTCGGAACAAGCTTCGCCGCGTGAACGCAGGGCGTCTTCGCCTTTCCGTGCACCGCTCAAACAAGAACATCAGCGTTCAGTTGATCGACGATGTGGCTGGCGTAACGCTTGCTTCCGCATCATCGCTCGAAAAAGCGTTGGGTGTTGTTGGTAAAAACAACATCGACGCGGCTACCAAGGTTGGTTCAGCAATTGCTGAACGTGCCAAAAAGGCTGGCGTTGAAGCAGCATATTTTGACCGGGGCGGTTTCTTGTTCCACGGCAAAGTAAAAGCACTGGCAGACGCCGCACGTGAAGGTGGTCTGAAAATCTAATGGTGTGGTGGGTCTAACCTACCTTACCGTTCCAAACAAAACGAAGAGGGCCGCGCTGGCCCTCTCGATGATCCGGGAGGTTCGCCTCACCGCGATTGAGACATCAGGGCAGAGGCCCGCAGATCAAGGAGGCCACAATGGCCAGAGATGACAACCGTGGCGGCAACCGCCGCAACAACCGTGACGAGACACCTGAATTTCAGGACCGCCTCGTCGCGATCAACCGTGTGTCCAAGACCGTAAAAGGTGGTAAGCGCTTTGGCTTTGCTGCTTTGGTCGTTGTGGGCGATCAAAAAGGCCGCGTTGGGTTTGGTAAAGGTAAAGCGAAAGAGGTTCCTGAAGCCATTCGCAAAGCCACCGAGCAAGCCAAGCGCCAAATGATCCGCGTTCAGCTGCGCGAAGGCCGCACATTGCACCACGACATGGAAGGTCGCCACGGTGCCGGCCGCGTTGTGATGCGTACAGCACCTGAAGGTACTGGTATCATCGCCGGTGGTCCAATGCGTGCCGTGTTCGAAATGTTGGGCATCAAGGACGTTGTGTCCAAGTCCATAGGTTCGCAGAACCCGTACAACATGATCCGCGCCACCATGGACGGATTGCGCAAGGAATCTTCACCTCGCTCTGTCGCACAGCGTCGCGGCAAAAAGGTTGCGGATATTCTGCCCAAAACGGACGCTCCTGCGCCCGCGACTGAGGAGGCCTAAACCATGGCTAAAACAATTGTGATCAAGCAGATCGGCTCCCCGATCCGCCGCCCCGCAGACCAAAAGGCAACTTTGGTTGGTTTGGGTCTGAACAAAATGCACCGTGTACGTGAATTGGAAGATACGCCATCTGTTCGTGGCATGATCCGCAAAATTTCGCACATGGTTGAGATTTTGGAAGAGAAGGGCTAAGCCCCGGATTTCGTTATAGATAGAGCGCCTCGCAGGAAACTGCGGGGCGTTTTTTTATAACTCGACTAAGAGAGATTTCGTATTATTGGCTGACAGATATTATTGTCTGGGTATTGTACGTCACAACAATCGTGATAATGAGGGAAATTAGTGACAAGCAGATAAAAATTAGCAGAGTAAACGTTACTTGTAATTTACCAATTTTCAAACTGATATGCGAATTATTTAAATCGAAAATTAGATTAATTAATCTATGATACGCCGTAAACTTCTTTGAGCCACGTTGCATTTGTGAAGCTGCTGTATTCAGAAAATTCACTAAGGCATTCTTGGCGGGAACGGCAATCTGCTCGCTTGCACGAATGGTTATCGCTGCGTTTATTAGACCTAGTGCAAAAGAAATGCGCCTGGCAGGTTGTTCTATTGAACAAATGTCTGCTAACCACGCTTCGGCAAAAAATTCGGCATCTTCCTTTGAAAGCAATTTAACTGCAATATCAAATAATTTTAGCGAAACATCGTCGGCACCGTTGCGGCTACGAGCTGAGGTAGTCACAGCAATTACAACCGCCCCAATGATAGTTGCAAGCACTCCAAGTATAAGACTGGTTAAGTGTTCCAAAGTGCCTCTCCGTTTTCAGTGACCCCCGATAGCGTGATGGGTCTTGGGGTTCGTGCATTCAACTTGTCCAAGGCAGTTTTCTGTCCTTCGCCAGTAATGGTGTAAAGCCTTTTGCGGGGCCGGCCTTCTGCGCTTGGATCGATGTCCTCCATCATGCTTTTGACCCAACCTTGTTTTTCTAGCCGATGCAAAATGGGATAGAGCGTTCCAGACGCTATTCCAGTTGCCCTGAAAATATCTGCGCCAGAGACCTCGTTTTCGCGATGCATTAATAAATGCTCAACGATTAAGATTGTGCTTTGGGTCATCCTAAGTTTGCTATTGAACATATCATACCTATGTCGTTCTCTACATAGGCTATGTAGACTTAGGATGTCTGAGTGTCAAGGGTTCAACTTTGAGGGCGGCCTAGGCCTCGTCTATTTTAAAGTCGGTGATCTCTGATCACGGGCATCGCCAGACCGCTTCATGGCGCGCGCCTTGCACCCGGTGCTATCGCACGCTACGGCCTGAAAAGGTCCACTGGACCTTTTGCAAGACGGCCTTCGCCCCGCGGTCAGGCACTGCCCTCGGCTGCATATAAACTCCACACTTGATCCCCACACCCCTCCCGTCTATACGCCCCCAGTGGACCCGAATCCGGCCACCTAATTTATCAACGCCGCGTCTGACCACTTCCCGTCGCTGGGGGTCATTTCCGGCAAAAGGAGAAGCGACATGAAACTACATGAACTCAGTGATAACGAAGGCGCCACCAAGAAACGCAAGCGCGTTGGTCGTGGCCCAGGCTCCGGCACTGGTAAAATGGGTGGCCGTGGTATCAAAGGTCAAAAATCCCGCTCAGGTGTGGCGATCAATGGCTATGAGGGCGGTCAGATGCCTTTGTTCCAACGTCTGCCAAAGCGTGGCTTTAACAAGCCGAACCGCAAATCATACGCAGTTGTGAACTTGGGCTTGATCCAGAAGTTCATCGACGCGAAAAAGCTTGATGCGAAAAACGCAATTGATGCTGCTGCATTGATCAGTTCTGGCCTTGTGCGCCGCGAATTGGACGGTATCCGCGTGTTGGCCAAGGGTGACATCACATCCAAGATCGACCTGCACGTTGCTGGCGCATCCAAATCTGCTGTTGAAGCCGTGGAAAAAGCGGGCGGTAAAGTCACCGTTTCAGCACCAAAAGAAGCACCAGCTTCCGAGTAATGCGGCCTTAAGGCTTGTGAGCGGGCCGCGTCCCGCTTACATAACTTCAAGTTTTCCTTAATGCCGCCCGCCGGAAAACGGTTCGGGGCGGCATTTTCGTTATAGAAAAGAGCCCTCACAATGGTATCTGCCGTCGAAAACATGGCCGCCAACACCAGCTGGTCCTCGTTGGGCAAGGCGACTGACCTGCGCAACCGTATTTTATTCACGCTGGGTCTGCTCATCGTTTACCGCTTGGGTACGTTTATCCCGGTGCCGGGTATCGACGGTCAGGCGCTGCGCGACTTTATGGACCAAGCGGGCCAAGGTATCGGCGGCATGGTGTCCATGTTCACGGGCGGCGCGCTGGGGCGGATGGGTATCTTTGCCCTTGGCATCATGCCCTATATTTCGGCCTCGATCATTGTGCAGTTGCTGACCTCGATGGTTCCCTCACTTGAGGCGATCAAGAAAGAGGGCGAACAGGGCCGCAAGAAGATTAACCAATATACACGCTACGGCACCGTGGCCTTGGCGACCTTGCAGTCTTATGGGCTGGCCGTGTCACTAGAAGCAGGCGATATCGCTGCTGACCCCGGCATGTATTTCCGCATTGCTTGTATGATCACGCTGGTTGGTGGCACGATGTTCCTGATGTGGCTGGGTGAACAGATCACCGCCCGTGGCATTGGTAACGGTATCTCACTAATCATTTTTGTCGGCATTATCGCTGAGGTTCCGGCCGCGATTGCACAGTTCTTTGCCTCTGGTCGCTCCGGCGCGATCAGCCCAGCGGTCATTGTGGGCGTGCTCGTTATGGTGATCGTGACCATCATGTTCGTGGTGTTCATGGAGCGTGCCTTGCGCAAGATCCATATCCAATATCCCCGCCGTCAGGTTGGCATGAAGATGTATGATGGCGGGTCTTCGCACCTTCCGGTCAAGGTTAACCCAGCCGGCGTTATCCCTGCGATCTTTGCCTCATCTTTGCTGCTGCTGCCTGTTACGATCAGCACATTCTCGGGCAATTCAACCAGCCCGGTGATGTCATGGCTGTTGGCCAACTTTGGCCCCGGTCAGCCGCTGTACCTGTTGTTCTTTGTGGCGATGATTGTGTTCTTTGCCTATTTCTACACCTTCAACGTCAGCTTTAAACCTGATGATGTTGCGGACAACCTCAAGAACCAGAACGGCTTTGTGCCCGGCATTCGCCCCGGTAAAAAGACGGCTGAATATCTTGAGTATGTAGTCAATCGCATTCTGGTTCTTGGCGCTGCTTATTTGGCCGCCGTCTGTGTGATGCCAGAAATTCTGCGCGGTCAGTTTGCTATTCCGTTTTACTTTGGCGGTACTTCAGTGTTGATTGTGGTATCGGTCACGATGGACACGATCCAGCAGGTGCAAAGCCATCTGTTGGCGCATCAATACGAAGGTCTACTTGAGAAATCCCAATTGCGCGGCAAAGGTGCTGGCAAAAAAGGCCCTCGCAAAAAACGGAGCCCCGTACGCAGATGAATATTATCCTTCTCGGGCCTCCGGGCGCAGGCAAAGGCACACAGGCACGTCATTTGGTTGAGGGGCGTGGCATGGTTCAGCTTTCTACTGGTGACATGCTGCGCGAGGCTAAGGACTCTGGTACCGAGATGGGTAAGATGGTCGCGGGTGTCATGGAACGTGGCGAATTGGTCACCGATGAGATTGTCATCGGGTTGATCAAGGAAAAGCTGCAAGGTGACAATGGCGGCGGCTTCATCTTTGATGGTTTTCCACGGACGTTGGAACAGGCTGACGCCCTTGGTCGTTTGATGGCCGATGAAGGCAAGACGCTTGACCGCGTCATCGAAATGCGTGTGGACGACGAAGCATTGGTGGATCGCATCACAGCGCGTTCCACATGTGGCGGCTGCGGAGAAGTGTATAACGACAATACCAAGCCGATCCCTGCGGATGGCAAATGTACAAGCTGCGGCAAAGAGAACGATTTTAAACGCCGTGCTGACGACAATGAGGAAAGCCTCAAAACGCGTCTGATGGCTTATTACAAACAGACGTCGCCGCTGATTGGGTATTACTATGCCAAAGAGATGCTGAAGTCTGTAAATGGGCTGGGCACGATGGAAGCGGTTCAGGGTGAGATTGCGAGTGCACTTGGCTAAGTTGACACAACCTTAAATAGCGGTTGCATCTGTCGCTATGTAGCGTCAAATATCTCCAGTGAAATTGGAGATATTCATATGATCGGTCAGAAATTTAAGTGTGAATTCACTGTTAGCGAAGCAATTGGGCAATTGATAATCTGGATATTTCTATCCATCGTCACCCTTGGGTTGGCTCTGTTTGTGTTGCCTTACTATTTTTTAAAAGCGCCCTTGAACCGAACCTATGTTCTGGATCGGGACGGAAATAAGATATCAAAGGTGAGTGTTGAGGTTGGGTTTGGCGATATTCTGGGGCATGCCCTTGTTTGGTTGCTCTTAACAATCGTGACCTTGGGGCTTGCGTACCTGGTTTATTGGCCAGCTGTTATCAAACGCCTACTGAACGCGGTCGAGTTGAAACCACTTTAGGGTTTTTGACGCGGTCAAGGCTTTGTCGCACAGACATTGTGACTATGGCCTTGACGCGTTTCCCAAATCCCCCTAATCACCCCTATCTCTAACGAGAATCAAATTGTGATTAGGGTAGCGCCCGACCTCACAAGATCACCTGATCAGCTGTAGCCCGGTGGCCTAAACGCCTCGGGCTAATGTTGTGAAAAAAGGGTCTGGTATTACGGACCCGCAACGAAAAGGAATATGACACGTGGCACGTATTGCCGGCGTAAACATCCCGACTGCAAAGCGGGTTCCAATCGCCCTCACATATATCACCGGTATCGGCAACGCCTCCGCAGAAGCAATCTGCGAAGCTGTTGGCATTGATCGTTCGCGCCGTGTGAACGAACTGTCTGATGCCGAAGTTCTGGCCGTGCGCGAGCACATCGATGCAAACTTCACCGTTGAAGGTGATCTGCGTCGTGACACCCAGATGAACATCAAGCGTCTGATGGACCTTGGTTGCTACCGTGGCCTGCGCCACCGTCGTAACCTGCCGGTTCGCGGTCAGCGTACCCATACCAACGCTCGCACTCGCAAAGGTCCTGCAAAGGCCATTGCTGGTAAGAAGAAATAAGGGGGGCTGATTAGATGGCACGCGATAAGGTTAAGACAAAGCGTAAGGTCAGCAAGAACATCGCCGCAGGTGTGGCGCATGTGAACAGCTCCTTTAACAACACAAAAATCCTGATCTCTGACGTTCAGGGCAATGCAATTGCATGGTCTTCTTCCGGCACCATGGGTTTCAAAGGGTCTCGTAAATCGACACCTTATGCCGCTCAGATGGCTGCAGAAGATGTGGGCCGCAAAGCCGCAGACCATGGCGTGAAAACGCTGGAAGTCGAAGTGCAGGGTCCCGGTTCTGGCCGTGAATCCGCGCTACGCGCATTGGCTGCTGCGGGTTTTAACATCACCTCGATCCGTGATGTAACACCGATGGCCCACAACGGTTGCCGCCCACCAAAGCGCCGCCGCGTCTAAGCGACATTGTTCTTTTGGGGCCGCGTGTTTTGCACGGCCCCATACCGCTTTTTTGAAACCTCGAGCGTTTGTGTCTTTTGGACATGAAGCACAAACAAGGATGGAGGGACCGCATGATCCATAAAAACTGGGCTGAATTGATCAAGCCAACACAACTTGATGTTAAGCCGGGCAATGACCCAGCACGCCAAGCCACTGTGATTGCCGAACCGCTGGAGCGCGGATTTGGTTTGACCATGGGCAACGCATTGCGTCGTGTTCTGATGTCATCGCTGCAAGGTGCCGCGATCACGTCTGTACAAATCGACAATGTTTTGCACGAGTTCTCAAGCGTTGCTGGCGTACGTGAAGACGTCACCGACATCATCTTGAACCTCAAGGGTGTGAGCATCCGTATGGAAGTCGAAGGACCAAAGCGTCTGTCGATCTCTGCTAAGGGTCCGGGCGTTGTGACGGCTGGCGACATCAGCGAATCCGCTGGTATCGAAATCCTGAACCGCGATCACGTCATCTGTCACCTCGACGATGGCGCGGATGTGTACATGGAACTGACTGTGAACACTGGCAAAGGCTATGTCTCTGCTGAGAAGAACAAGCCAGAAGATGCGCCGATTGGTTTGATCCCGATCGATGCGATCTATTCGCCAGTGAAAAAAGTGTCATACGACGTGCAGCCGACCCGCGAAGGTCAGGTGCTGGATTATGATAAACTGACGATGAAGGTCGAAACCGATGGGTCTTTGACACCGGATGACGCTGTGGCTTTTGCTGCGCGCATTTTGCAAGACCAGCTGGGTATCTTTGTGAACTTTGATGAGCCTGAATCAGCGTCCCGTCAGGACGATGATGATGGTCTGGAGTTCAACCCGCTGCTGCTTAAGAAAGTGGATGAGTTGGAATTGTCAGTGCGTTCAGCAAACTGCCTGAAGAACGACAATATCGTGTATATTGGCGATCTGATCCAAAAGACCGAAGCCGAAATGCTGCGCACGCCGAACTTTGGCCGCAAGTCTTTGAACGAGATCAAAGAAGTGTTGTCAGGTATGGGCTTGCACCTCGGTATGGACGTTGAGGATTGGCCACCGGACAACATCGAAGACTTGGCTAAAAAGTTCGAGGATTCGTTCTAAGAAACAAGGGTGGGCCACGCGCCCACCCTACGACACGAGCCGGGAATATTCCCCAATAAGGCCGCTGACACGCATCACGGCTGGTACAAAGTATAAATGCCCGTAGAGGGCCATCTAAGGAGACTACACAATGCGTCACGCACGTGGATACCGCCGCCTGAACCGCACACATGAGCACCGCAAGGCGCTCTGGGCGAACATGGCAGGCTCGCTCATTGAACATGAGCAGATCAAGACAACATTGCCCAAGGCCAAAGAATTGCGCCCGGTTATCGAAAAGCTGATCACGCTGGCCAAACGCGGCGATTTGCACGCCCGCCGTCAGGCAGCGTCAAAGCTGAAAGAAGACCAGTACGTCGCAAAACTGTTCGAAATTCTTGGACCACGCTACAAAGACCGCCAAGGTGGTTATGTGCGCGTGTTGAAAGCCGGTTTCCGCTACGGTGATATGGCACCGATGGCGATCATCGAATTTGTTGATCGCGACCGTGATGCAAAAGGTGCTGGCGACAAAGCCCGCGTTGCAGCCGAAGAAGCCGCCGCAGAATAAGTTTAGCCGCATTTTGCGACTGCAAAGCCCCGCCATTGGTGGGGCTTTTTGTTGTTTGCGCCGTGCAAGGATATTTAGGGCCAAAAAGAGGTGAGGAGTTGCGCATTGCTGTAAGGCTGCGCATATCTGAGGAATGAAATATTTAGTATTGATCCTCGCGCTGATTGCGGCACCATTGGCCGCACAGCAAGTCCCGCAGTCTGCGACGCAGATACAACTCAGTTTTGTGCCCTTGGTCAAACAAGCGGCCCCGGCGGTCGTGAATATCTATGCCAAGATTATGACGGCCCCGCAGCGCACACCGCTGCAATCGGATCCGTTTTTTGAGCGATTTTTTCGCGATCAGTTTTCGGAAAAGCCACGGGTGCAAAACTCGCTAGGCTCTGGGGTGATCTTGTCTGAGGATGGGATTGTCGTATCAAATTATCACGTTGTTGGTATGGCCACTGATATTCGCGTTGTGCTGAATGACCGTCGTGAATACAGCGCGCGCGTGTTGTTAAGCGACGCAGACGCGGATTTGGCGATTTTGAAAATTGATACGGATGTGGTGTTGCCGCATCTGCCCTTGCGCCAGAGTGACGGCGTTGAGGTGGGTGAATTGGCGCTGGCGATTGGTAATCCATTTGGGGTGGGGCAAACTGTCAGCAGCGGTATCGTGTCCGGGCTTGCGCGATCTGGTGTGGCTGGAAATGGCGGTCTGGGTTATTTTATTCAGACTGACGCGCCCATCAATCCGGGTAATTCAGGCGGCGCGCTGATTGATGTAGAGGGGCGCTTGATCGGTGTGAATACGTCGATTTTGACGAAATCTGGTGGTTCAAACGGAATTGGGTTTGCCATTCCTGCTGATTTGGTTGCAGCTTTTGTGATCCAAGCCCGCGCAGGTGCCGAACGATTTATTAGGCCGTGGGCAGGGATCAACGGGCAACCTGTGGATGCCGATATGGCGGGCCCTTTAGGCCTTGACCGTCCCGGTGGGATTATCGTGTCTGGCCTTCACGCGGTCAGTCCGTTTCTAGCGGCTGGATTGGATGTTGGCGATGTGATTGTGGCTGTCGGCGGCGAAGACGTGAATACACCTGCTGAAATGATCTTTCGGATGAGTGTTGCTGGGTCTGGCCAAACTGTCAAAGTTACACGGTTACGCGGCGGCAAAGAGGCGGTCATTGATGTTGCTTTGATTGCCGCGCCTGATGACCCACCGCGCGCAGAGATCACATTGGATGAACAGAGTATTCTTCCTGGTCTGACTTTGGCGCGGGTTAATCCAGCTGTGATATCAGAGATGAATTTGCCCTTGGCGACGACGGGTGTTGTTGTGATGGATACAGGTCCGTTTAGCCCGCGTGTGGGCCTGCGCAGGGGCGATGTTATACTTGATGTTAACGGGATTGAGATCACCCAGACAGACGACGCTGCGTCTTTGCTTGGCGGTGCGGTGCGCCGCATTCAAATGATTATACAACGCGGTAGCCAACGCGTTTCGCTGCGTTTCAGGATTTAACGTCTTGGCTGACCTCTTTGATAACGGTGCTACGGTGCCAGATAACGCCCGTCGTCCCTTGGCGGATCGATTGCGGCCCAAAGCGTTGTCCGACGTTATTGGTCAGCAAAAGGTGCTGGGGCCGGATGCACCGCTGACGGTGATGTTGGCGTCTGGTGCCCTTGGTTCGTTGATCTTTTGGGGGCCGCCGGGGGTTGGAAAAACCACCATCGCGCGGTTGCTGGCGGATGAAACTGATCTGCATTTTGTGCAAATTTCCGCGATCTTTAGTGGTGTGCCAGAGCTTCGCCGGGTATTTGAGGCTGCAAAGATCAGACGCCAGAACGGGCAGGGGACGTTGCTGTTCGTCGACGAAATTCATCGCTTTAACAAAGCGCAGCAGGATGGGTTTTTGCCGCACATGGAGGATGGCACGATCTTGCTGGTTGGGGCTACGACGGAAAACCCCAGCTTTGAATTAAACGCCGCTGTGATGAGCCGCGCGCAGGTCTTGGTACTGGAACGGCTGCCCCTGTCTGATCTTGAAAAACTTGCGCAGCGCGCTGAGCAGGAGTTGGACAAGGCATTGCCACTAGATGGCCCTGCACGCGAAGCTTTGCTGGAAATGGCGGATGGTGATGGGCGGGCGTTGCTTAATCTGATCGAACAAGTGGCGGCGTGGAAGGTTGATGGCAAGATTGACAAAACGGCCCTCTCGACACGTTTGATGCGACGGGCTGCACAATACGACAAGGGGGGTGATGCACATTACAATTTGATTTCGGCGCTGCATAAATCTGTGCGCGGCTCAGACCCGGATGCTTCGCTATACTGGTTTGCACGGATGTTAGAAGGTGGTGAAGACCCGCGCTATCTGGCGCGTCGTATCACCCGGATGGCGGTTGAAGACATTGGATTGGCGGACCCACAGGCGCAAGCCGTATGCTTGCAATCGTGGGAGACATTTGAACGCCTCGGCAGTCCCGAAGGTGAACTGGCATTGGCCCAAGCCGTGACTTATCTGGCGTTGGCCCCAAAATCCAACGCGGCTTATGTGGCCTATAAAGGCGCGCGCAGGGCCGCGAAAGAAACCGGATCAGAGCCACCGCCAAAACATATTCTCAACGCGCCAACAAAGATGATGAAAGAACAGGGGTACGGTGATGGCTATGCCTATGATCATGACGCTGAGGATGGGTTCTCGGGCCAGGATTATTTTCCAGAAACGATGAAACGGCCCGTGCTTTATGCGCCCGTTGAGCGTGGATTTGAGCGTGAGTTAAAAAAGCGATTGGATTACTTCACCAAACTACGCCTGAAACGCGACGACCAGACGTAAATCGCTGCAAAACTTGACTCTGCCTGCAACCCGCGCGAAGGGATGCAGATGATTTCAACCCTGTCCCTTGTTGCCCTTGGTGGTGCGATTGGCGCGTCTTTGCGGTACGTCTTTGGCGTGGCGGCACTGCGTCTGAGCGGCCCTACAGAATTCCCGCTGGCGATCCTGTCGGTAAACATCATCGGGTCCTTCCTGATGGGTGTGTTTGTGGTGGCTGCTGCCAATCGGGGGCTGACACACCTTAGCCCCTTTGTGATGACGGGATTGTTAGGCGGGTTCACCACGTTTTCGGCATTCTCGCTGGAAACCGTGAACCTGATGGAGCGTGGACAAATCGGGTTCGCGGCGGCCTATGTCGCGCTGTCCGTAGGGTTGTCGATAATTGGATTGATGTTGGGCCTATGGCTGGCCCGAGGAGTATTTGTATGAGCCGGGTTCAAACCCTAACTGTGGAAGAAGCCGATGGCGATCAACGGTTAGACCGTTGGTTCAAACGCACCTTCCCTCTGATTTCCCAAGGTCACATCGAAAAGATGTGCCGCAAGGGAGATATTCGTGTAAATGGTGGGCGTGTTAAGGCCTCGACACGGTTGGAAGCGGGGCAACAGGTCCGTATTCCGCCGTTGCCGGATAAAGAAGCACCGCCGCCACCCAAGCGCACGCGCGTGACGGATGCGGATGCCAAGCTGATCCGGTCTTGCGTGATCTACCGTGATGATCATGTGATCGCGTTGAACAAACCACCGGGTTTGCCTGTGCAGGGGGGATCGGGGCAATCGGATCGTCATGTTGATGCCCTGTCCGAGGCATTGATGTTTGATCTGGATGAAAAACCACGGTTGGTGCATCGGCTTGATAAGGACACGTCTGGTGTTCTGTTATTGGCACGCACGCGGTTGGCTGCAAAGGCGCTGACCGCTGCAATGCGTCACCGCGAAACCCGCAAGATTTATTGGGCCATCGTTGCTGGGGTGCCGACGCCGTATTTGGGTGAAATTAAGTTTGGGCTTGTGAAAGCTGGTGGCCATGGCAAAGGCGGTGAAGGCGAAAAGATGATCGCCGTGCATCCGCGCGACATTGATGCGACGCCGGGGGCAAAACGCGCCCATACGCTTTATGCCACGCTCTACCGTGTAGGGTCGCGTGCATCGTGGGTTGCGATGGAACCTGTGACAGGGCGGACCCACCAATTGCGGGCGCATATGACAGAGATTGGCCATCCGATTATCGGTGATGGCAAATACGGCGGTTCCGGTCAGGAAAACATGGGTGACGGTTGGGGGGCGCAACTTGGCGGTGTGATCTCGAAAAAGTTGCATCTGCACGCACGGATGATGCGGTTTGAACATCCAGAGTCCCGCAAAATGATCACCGTGACTGCGGAATTACCGGATCACATGGCCCATACATGGGACACATTCGGCTGGACCGAGGATTTGGCAGCAGATGATCCGTTTGAGTCGTTGCAATGACGACGCCACTGCGGTTGGTGATTTTTGATGTTGATGGAACCTTGGTCGACAGCCAAGGTGATATTGTTGCGGCAATGACGGCGGCTTTTGCCGTTGTCGGGCTGCCGATTCCTGCGCGTGAGACCTTGCTAAGTATTGTCGGCCTATCGCTGGATGTCGCGATGCCCGTTTTGGCACCTGATGCTGACGGTGTTGTTCATGTGAAGATGGTTCAGGCCTATAAAGATGCTTATATGACGCTACGCGCAGATGCAGGCGTGGCGCAATCGTCACCGCTTTATCCGGGGGCTTTGGACACTTTAAGGGCGCTGAATGGGATGCCTGACATTTTGCTGGGTGTCGCAACTGGCAAATCCCGGCGTGGGCTGGATAAACTGATAGAGGGTCATGCGCTTGAGGGGCTGTTCATAACGCAACAAGTTGCTGATTTTCATCCCTCAAAGCCACATCCGTCGATGATCATGCAAGCGATGACAGATGCGGGTGTGTCCCCTGAAGATACAGTGATGATTGGCGATACCAGTTTTGATATGGACATGGCTGCTGCGGCAGGTGTGCGTGGGATTGGTGTGAACTGGGGCTATCATGACCGCGAAAAGCTGCAAAATGCGCATCTGGTGATTGATGGCTTTTCTGATCTTATCCCTGTTTTGAACGATTTTTGGGGTGTGGCACGATGAGCGATTGGAAAGCAAAACGGTTCTGGACTGAGGCGGCTGTGGTTCCGTGCGAGGGTGGTTTCGCCATTGAACTGGATGGCCGTCCTGTCAAAACTCCGGCCAAACGGGCGTTGGTTGTGCCGACATCTGCTATGGCTGATGCTGTGGCTGCGGAATGGCAAGCTCAAGAAGGTGTGATCAAGCCAGACACCATGCCCGTCACAAAAACTGCAAACGCCGCGATAGACAAAGTGTCAATTCAACACGCCGAAGTCGCAGATATGTTGGCGGCATATGGTGATGCCGATTTATTATGTTACCGGGCGGCGTCACCTGATGGGTTGGTTGCACGGCAAATCGAAATCTGGGACCCGATGCTCGCATGGGCAAAGGATGCTTTGGACGTTCAATTGGAAACGCGAACGGGTGTAATCCATCAACCACAAGACCCCGCTGCGATACAAAAGCTAAGCGACAGAACGCATGCATTGGATGCATTTGAACTGGCTGCCTTTCACGATCTGGTTAGCCTGTCTGGATCTTTGATCTTGGGGTTCGCAGCGACATTGAAAGCACAAGATGCGGATGTGTTGTGGGACATCTCGCGGCTGGATGAAATTTGGCAGGCCGAACAATGGGGACGCGATGATGACGCCGAAGCATTGGCCGCATTAAAAAAGGCTAGTTTTGCCCATGCGCATAAGATGTTCCACCTTTGCAAGAACAGTTTATCCGATTTGGAGGCATTACGTCGCGTTTAGCAACTTAGAATGCGCGATTTCGGTAACCCACTCTTGACCTTTAAAATAGAATCCGCCCAAACTACGCGCGACTGAGTGGGGGTTAACCTTGCACAGTATCACCTCCGGCGATGAATGCGCCGGTTTAACCGCCCATAACGTGGCGGAATATCAGGAAGAGGTAACAATGAATAAATCCGTAATTTTTGGCGCGCTCACGATCGCTGGTCTTGCTGCGGGTGCCGCGGCAGCCGGTACGCTGGACGACGTAAAAGCAAACGGCAAATTGAAATGTGGTGTGACAACTGGCTTGATCGGTTTTGCTGCTCCTGACGCGAACGGCGAATGGAACGGTTTTGACGTCGCAGTATGTCGCGCTGTTGCAGCGGCCGTTTTGGGTGACCCAACAGCAGTTGAATTCATCCCGACAACCGGCAAAACACGCTTTACCGCGTTGGCGTCTGGCGAAATCGACATGTTGGCACGTAACACAACATGGACATTCTCACGTGACGTCGACCTTAAGTTCGATTTCATCGGAGTGAACTACTATGATGGCCAAGGCTTCATGGTGCCCAAAGCGTTGGGTGTTTCATCTGCAAAAGATCTGGACGGCGCAACTGTGTGCATTCAGACAGGTACAACAACAGAGCTGAACCTCGCGGATTTCTTCCGTGCGAACAACATCAGCTATGAGCCAGTGCCAATTGAAACAAACGCCGAAGGTCAGCAGCAGTATCTTGCTGGTGCATGCGACACGTACACAACAGACGCATCTGGTCTGGCGTCAACACGTGCAGCATTCGAAAACCCGGGCGATCACGTTCTGCTGCCTGAGATCATCTCAAAAGAGCCACTTGGCCCACTTGTTCGCCACGGCGACAACGAATGGGGCGATGTTGTTCGCTGGACGTTGAACGCATTGATCGCAGCTGAAGAGCTGGGTGTTTCATCAGCAAACATCGAAGAGATGTCTACAAGCACAACCAACCCTGAAGTTGCTCGTTTGCTCGGCACCGAAGGTACATTGGGCGAAATGCTGGGTCTCGACGCTGGTTGGGCCAAAGCAGCCATTATGGCTGGCGGTAACTACGGTGAAATCTTTGCCAAGAACATCGGTGAAGAAACACCAATCGGTCTGGCCCGTGGTTTGAACGCACAGTGGACAGACGGCGGCCTGCTTTACACGCCTCCGTTCCGCTAAGAACTAAATACCAAAGGGCGCGAGGTGATCCTCGCGCCCTTTTCGCTTGTACGACATTGCTGCACTTAAGATGCAGTGGGACGACCAATAAATGACCCGGCCACGCATCAAAAAGATGCACCTTATAACAAGGCCAGGGACACAGGGAACAGTTTCATGACGACACTCACCGACCCCCCGAAGGGAGCGTTCAGGCTCTCTATGCTGCTGTACGATACGCGCTATCGATCCATGACAATGCAGGTCATTGCATTGGTTCTGTTGGTCGCGGCGTTTTGGTATCTTGGTTCCAACCTTGCTGCAAACCTGCGCGAAGCCGGGTTGAACATCAGCTATGAATTTCTGAACAGCCCAGCTGGTTATGACATTAACCAAACGTTGATCGAATACGACAGCCAATCGTCTAACCTTCAGGCCGCTTGGGTCGGGATCATCAACACGTTACTCGTGGCGTTTTTAGCCTGTATCACAGCCACAGTTTTTGGTGTGCTTGCCGGGGTTTTGCGCCTTTCCAACAACTGGTTGGTGCGCAAATTGATGTCGGTTTACGTCGAAATCTTCCGCAACATTCCAGTGCTGATTTGGATTTTGATCATCTTTACGATCATGACGGTTTCAATGCCAGCACCCAACACGTTCCGGGGTGAAACGCCGACATCTACGATGTTTTTAGATGCGGTCGCCTTTACCAACCGAGGTGTTTACATCCCTGCGCCCGTCTGGGGGCCCGGATCAATGGTTGTTGTTGCGACATTCATCTTGTCAATTATCGGGGTGTTTGCATATCGTCGCTATGCAACAAAGTTGCTGTTTGACACAGGGCGCTTGCTGCCAATGCTTTGGCCCTCGGTTGCGATTTTCTTTGTGCCAGCGATTTTGATGTTTTTCATCATGGGGTCGCCGATCTCGTTGGATTACCCGGAACTCAAAGGGTTCAACTTTAGAGGCGGCCTTCAGATCGGTGCGCCCTTGATTGCTCTTTGGTTTGCTTTGTCGATCTATACTGGTGCCTTTATCGCAGAGAACGTGCGCGCGGGTATTCAGGCGGTATCACGTGGCCAAAGCGAGGCCGCTGCTGCACTTGGCTTACGTCCTGGTCGCGTGATGAGCCTTGTGGTCCTTCCGCAAGCTTTGCGTGTGATCATTCCACCGCTGATTTCACAATACCTGAACATCACCAAGAACTCGTCACTGGCGATTCTCGTTGGGTATGCAGATATCACAGCGACGCTGGGCGGGATTACATTGAACCAAACAGGTCGGGCAATTGAATGTGTCCTGTTGTTGATGTTGTTCTATCTCATCATCTCGCTGACCATTTCGATGGTGATGAACATCTATAACAATTCAACAAAGCTGAAGGAGCGTTAAGCCATGTCAGATACACATGCTCAATCCATCGCTTTTGTCCGTGAAACGTCGCTGCCTCCGGTAGCGCCCCCCGCGACAGCAAGTGGTCCAGTTCTCTGGATGCGTACAAACCTGTTTGCCACATGGGCAAATACATTACTCACCATCGCGGCCTTCTACGTGATCTATCTGATTATGACAGCAACCTTTCCTTGGATGCTAAATGGTTTGTGGAACACGGAAAGCCTAAAGGAATGCCGCGAAATCCTTGATGGGGCGACAGGCGCATGCTTTTCGGTCCTGACCGAACGCTGGAACCAACTGTTGTTTGGATTCACGTATCCAAGTGCGGACGAAAATACACCGCGAATTTTATTTGGTTTGTTAACTGAGGTGGGTTATTGGCGTCCAACATTTGCGTTTTTGCTGTTGTTTGTAGCAGCGGCACCGGTGTTGTTTTTTGACCTGCCGCGCAAGTTGTTGCTGTTTACAGCCGTCTACCCGTTCATTGCTTATTGGTTGATCTGGGGCGGCACCATCCTTGTGCCTCTGCTGGCAATGCTGGGCTTTGTGGTCGGTTATTTTGTCTATGCGCGGTTCGTCAGAAATAGCTTTGCAGCTGGATTCTTTGGCGGTATCGGTGCTGCCTTTGTCGTTTGGTATATTGGTGGATTGCTGATCCCAGAAGGGGCTTCGGAAACTGCGTGGTTGACTGCTGTTCCCAGCCGTAATTTGGGTGGGTTTATGCTTAACATGATGTTGGGTGTCACCTGTGTGTCTTTGTCGGTGCCGATTGGCATTGCACTGGCACTTGGGCGACAGTCACACCTGCCGGTTGTCAAATGGATCTGCGTTGTCTTTATCGAATTCATCCGCGGTGTGCCGTTGATCACATTGCTGTTCGTGGCGAACGTGATGCTGGCGTATTTCTTCCCTCCGGGTTCTGGCGTCGATTTGTTCCTGCGCGTGGTGATCATGATCACCATGTTTTCCTCAGCTTATATCGCTGAGGTGATCCGTGGTGGTTTGGCCGCTTTACCCAAAGGGCAATATGAGGCGGGCGATTCACTTGGGTTGGACTATACGCAGTCCATGCGTCTGATCGTCTTGCCGCAGGCATTGAAGATTTCGATCCCTGGCATCGTCAACATTGCGGTGGGCTTGTTCAAGGATACCACGCTGGTTTCCGTGATCTCGCTCTTTGATATCGTTGGTATGATCCGCGGACCGATCCTTGCCTCGACGGATTGGAATGGTGTGTATTGGGAACTGTTTATGTTCGCAGCCGTCCTGTTCTTTATCGTTTGCTATGGCATCTCACAATATTCGCAGTGGCTTGAACGCCGTCTTGCGACAGATCATCGTTAAGAAAGGGCTAGAAACATGGCCAATGCAAAACAGATGCAGGTATCCGACGAAATCGCGATCAGCATCAACAGTATGAACAAATGGTACGGCACGTTTCACGTGCTGCGTGATATCGACCTGACCGTCCATCGTGGCGAAAGGATCGTGATTTGCGGACCCTCTGGTTCGGGTAAATCCACGCTCATCCGGTGCATCAATGCGCTGGAAGAGCACCAAAAAGGGTCGATTGAAGTGGATGGCACGCTGTTATCCTCTGACCTCAAGAACATCGATAAAATCCGGTCAGAGGTTGGCATGTGCTTTCAGCACTTTAACCTGTTTCCGCATTTGACGATTTTGGAAAACCTGACCTTGGCCCCGATTTGGGTGCGCAAAACACCCAAGAAAGAAGCCGAAGAAGTGGCGATGCATTACCTTGAAAAGGTAAAAATCCCTGAACAGGCTGACAAGTTTCCGGGCCAGTTGTCTGGTGGCCAGCAACAGCGCGTTGCGATTGCACGTTCGCTGTGCATGAAACCACGTATCATGTTGTTTGATGAACCAACATCAGCCCTTGATCCTGAAATGATCAAAGAAGTTCTTGATACAATGATCGAGCTTGCCGAAGAAGGCATGACCATGCTTTGCGTGACACACGAGATGGGTTTTGCCCGTCAGGTTGCGAACCGCGTGATCTTTATGGATGAAGGTCAGATTGTTGAACAGAACGAGCCTGAAGAGTTCTTTAACAATCCACAGTCTCCACGGACTCAGTTGTTCTTGAGCCAGATTTTGGGTCACTAATATCGTAAGGTGGGCCATGGGCCCACCTTACAGATCAAAGCGACAGATCGCGCGGCACTACAAAGTGTCGCGCGATTGCTTTTCCCCAATCCGCATCGCGCCAATCGTCAATCTGGAAATCCGCAACCAATGTTGCGCCGGTTGGGTATTGTTCAAATTTGGGATGTTCTAGTGGTGAGGACAGTAGTTCTGCGGCGGTAATGGAAATTCCGGGGTTATGGCCGAGCATCAACACAACATCATCTGTGGCCCCCTGCAAAGCCGTCAGCATTTCTGTGTGTGTGGCCAAATACAGATCGCGGGTAAAGGTGATGGGTATGTCCTGCGATAGCCCAAGTCCCAAATAGGTTTGAGCTGTGCGTTTGGCCGAAGAACAAAGCACTTGATCGGGTGAAATGTTGTGCGTGCGCAACCAATCCCCGAGCATTTTTGCTGCGGCAGCACCGCGCGGATTTAACGGCCTGTCATGATCTGACATCGAGCCACTGGACCAATCCGATTTCGCGTGACGCATCAGGATCAATTGCTTCACATCAAACTCCCTTAAACGACCGCATGTGAAACGCTGATTGTTCCGGCACGCGCGCAAATTTTTGCGATACTGGGCAAATACGGCGCACGGCGCATCCATCATCCATACAACCCACACCGGGCGGTGTATCAAGATACACCTTACAGGCGGCCACATCATAGCCTGTGGGCACCAATGCGCCAACCGGGCAGGCGGTTCTACAAGGTTGATCCGTACAAGTGTTGCATGGGCTTGGGGGGGCTTTGGGCAGATCTATCTTGGCTGTCAGACAAAGGGCACCGCGAAACGATACAAACAATCCTGCGGTATCATGTACCAAAAAGTTAATCGGTGACGCATGCACGCGCCCCGTACGCAGCGCCCAAGTATAAAAGGGGTGATATGGGGCACCGCCAAAGGGAAATAGGGCCGTCGCGCCTATTTCTGTAGCCAAGGCACCAAGCACGCGCAGTGACCACCGATCCATCGGATCAGGGTCACCGTCATTGTATTCAGGTGACAAGGTGAACGCGGGCCAAAAAAGCGGCTCATCGGGCCCAAGTAGCAGCAAGGTCTGACAGCCATCGGGTGTTACGTCATCAGACTTTGGGTGAAACCCACCCAAGATGTTGAGGTGCAGCGCGCGCGCTTTTGCCTGTAGTTGGTCCCAATTCATCCGTTGCGGATGATGCTGCCAGCGCCGTGCTCGGTAAACAGTTCAAGCAGACAGGCATTTGGTGCACGGCCATCCAAGATCACAACAGCACGCACACCGCCCTCCAGCGCATCCAGTGCCGTTTGGGTTTTGGGAATCATACCGCCTGCGATGGTTCCATCGGCCACCATGCTATGAATTTGATCAGAAGTCAGTTCGGTCAACACATCACCATTTGCGTTTTTGACACCTGCAACATCTGTCAGCAGCAGCAGGCGATCCGCCTTGAGCGCTGCGGCAATCGCACCTGCCGCAGTGTCGCCGTTGATGTTAAATGTCTCGCCATTTTCGCCCATGCCAAGTGGCGCAATGACCGGAATAATGCCCTTGTCAGCAAAGTCCTGTAACAGGCGCGGGTTCACTTTTGTTGGCTTGCCAACAAGGCCAAGTTCAGCGTTTTCCTGATCACAGATGATCAATCCACCATCCTTGCCAGACACGCCAACGGCCCGCCCACCTTGTTCGGTGATGGCCTGCACGATCTTTGAATTCACAACCCCGCTTAGCACCATTTCCACAACTTCCATGGTTGCAGCATCGGTCACACGTTTGCCGTTCACGAATTCGGATTTGATATCCAACCGTTTCAGCATGTCATTGATCATCGGACCACCGCCATGCACGATCACAGGATTCACGCCAACTTGACGCATCAAGGCCACATCGCGCGCGAATTCGTCCATTGCTTCGTCACTGCCCATGGCGTGACCGCCCAATTTAATCACAACGGTCGCATCAGCGTAACGTTGTAAATATGGTAACGCCTGTGACAACGTCCGCGCAGTGCCGATCCAATCACGATTCATTTCTTGTTTTCTCATCTTTTTAACCCTTGGGCAGACACGCCAAACCCGGTCGTATCAAACTATTCCAGCGTCGCAATAATTGCACGCAATGTTGGAATGCCCCAGCCCTTTTCGGAAGATGTCACAACAATTTCTGGATACGCAGCAGGGTGTTTGCTCAGCGCGCCGCGCACTTGATCAAGAACCTTGGCGCGTTCGACCTCTTTCACCTTGTCGGCCTTGGTCAGCACGGCCTGAAAAATCACGGCTGAACTGTCGAGCAACGACATGATTTCATCATCAACCTTTTTGACGCCGTGACGCGCATCAATCAGAACAAAGGCACGGCGCAGGGTTTGACGCCCGGATAGGTACTGTTTGAGAAGCCGCTGCCATTTTTCGACAACTGCAACAGGGGCATTTGCATAGCCATAACCGGGCAGATCGACGAGATAGGTTTCTTCACCAGCGGTGAAATAGTTAATCTCTTGCGTGCGGCCGGGGGTATTTGATGCACGTGCCAATGCCTTCATCCCGGTTAATGCGTTGATCAGGGTTGATTTTCCGACATTGGAACGCCCGGCAAAGCAGACTTCCATGCGGTCCGCCGGCGGCAGGCCATCCATTGCGACCACACCTTTGACAAACTGAGTTTCGCCAGCAAACAGCAAGCGCCCTTTTTCAGTCGTAAACGCATCGGGTTCTTCTGTTACAGGGAAGGGCAATTGCATGTCAGTGTACCGTCAGGCTGTCGCCCAATGCGACTAACCCGCCTTTTGTGACTTCGGCGTAGATGCCAAAGTTCTGGTGTTTCCAGGTGCTTTTTAGAATGCCAAGCGTATCGACATCGCGCAGGCCGGTTTCGGGGTTCGCAGTGGTTGCAAGGCACCGCACGATTGGTTCGCGGATGGAGAGCGTTGCACCGCCAAGTGTGATTTCTTGGCCAATCCAGTCAAACTCTTGCCAAGCCGCAGCACCTTCAAACCAGATGTTTCCACGCCAACGTAGCGGCGAGATATCGACCTTGGCCTGCTCTGCGACGGCTGCGTTGGATGCGACGTTACACAGGCTAATCGATGCGAAATCGGTATCCGTAAAACCGCGTTTCGCGAGTTGTAAAATGCGCGCAGGCAAAGCCCGATCGCCGGGGACCAAGGGGCGGACCCATGCTAAGAATTCTGCGGGGTCTTGGTCTGGATCAAAGGTTAAATCAGGGCGATCTGGATGGCTTAAGGTCAACAGACCCGTATCATCATCCAGTTTAGCATGTATCGCCATTAAAGCTGGGGCTTTGGAACCTCGGCTAAAGTTTTGACAAGCAACCCATGCGCTGCCATCCGCAACAGATGCATCATGTGCCACGGCCCAACGTCGATCAAACGGCATGCTTTGCCCCACATGAAGCGTCACTGATTGTAACGCTTCACGTCCGTGACCTTTTAAAGGGTGCCGGTAAAGGGCGGAGACATGCATTACTTTTTGCTTTTGCCAGAGGGGGCTTTCGCATCGTTAGCAGCGGCATCTTTTTTGCGCTTAAAGCCACCAGTGATGTTGCCCAGAAGGTCAGGTTTGTACCCTTGGCTCCGCATGATCAGATACTGTTGTGTAAAGGTGATCGTGTTGTTCGCGATCCAGTACACCACCAGGCCTGAAGCAAAACCGCCCAGCATGAACATGAACACCCAAGGCATCCACGCAAAGATCATCTGTTGTGTTGGATCAGTTGGGGCGGGGTTCAATTTCTGCTGCAAGTACATTGAGATACCCAAGAGCAGCGGCAAAATACCAATAAAGATCAGCGCCATGATTGAACCTGCTTCTGGTCCTGCCCATGGCAGCAAGCCATAGAAGTTCATGATAGAGGTTGGATCTGGGGCACTCAGGTCCTGAAATGGGCCAAAGAATGGGGCGTGACGCAATTCAATCGTGACAAAAATCACTTTGTAGAGCGAGAAGAAAATTGGAATTTGCAGCAAGATCGGCAAACAGCCCGCGGCTGGATTGACCTTTTCGCGCTTGTACAATTCCATCATGCCTTGCTGCATCTTTTGACGGTCGTCGCCTGCGTCTTTCTTGAGCTTCTCCATTTGCGGCTGAAGCTCTTTCATCTTGGCCATTGAGACATAAGATTTATAGGCCAACGGGAATAGGAGCGCCTTGATCAACAGGGTCAGGCCGATGATGGCGATGCCCATATTGCCAATCAGCAAGTTCAACTGGTGCAGCAACCAAAAGATCGGCTTGGTCAGGAAAAAGAACCAACCCCAGTCGATGCTGTCGATGAATTTGGTGACCCCTTCGGATTCGTATTTACGTAGGGTTTCCCATTCTTTTGCACCCGCAAACAATTTGGTTGTTGAGGTGGCTGTCGCACCAGCGGCAATTGTCTGCGTCGGCATCCGAGCAAAGGCGCGGTATATGTCACTGCGGGCGTCATATGTCAGTGCTTGATCGTAGGGTTGCGCAGAGGATGGCACCAATACGGCCTGCCAGTAATGGTCGCTAAATCCAACCCAGCCATCACTGACATCTTCGGTCACAACTGCGGGGCGACCCCACTTTGCGTTGACTTCTGCTTCTGCAATGTCTTCCCAATCTGTTTCAGCCAATTCTCCATCGGCGTGTGCGACCGCACCTTCATGCAAGATAAAGAAGTTCTTAAGGTCTTTTGGTTCGCCGTGTTGGGCGATCATACCGTAAGGGGCCATCGTGATTGAGGTGTCAGCGTTGTTGGTGACAGATTGTGTTACGGTGAACATGTATTCATCGTCCACGGATATGCTGCGCGAGAAAACCTGACCGGCACCGTTGTCCCAGGTCAATGTGATGGGACTGTCCACGCCCAGGGTTTCACCCGCGCTCAAGCGCCATTCTGTATCAACGCCTGGAACGGCGGTGGCTTCAACGCCTGCGCCGGGTGCCCAGCCATGC
Organism: Sulfitobacter sp.; assembly: GCA_049794015.1. GTDB lineage: Bacteria > Pseudomonadota > Alphaproteobacteria > Rhodobacterales > Rhodobacteraceae > Sulfitobacter. Next base: position 26,194 of record JBARCK010000084.1, read on the forward strand.
AAGGCGTAATACGCGTCTTCTGTGCCCTCGGGCGCGAGCATGGTCACAATCGGCGCATCATCGTCTTGCGTGGTGCGGTAATCGTTCAATTTTAGATCGTCTATGCGTCCACCAAGGAGTGAGACAGAGCCGCTCAACCGTGCTGTGGCAATGGGTACACGCGGCGCATTCGCAAGCGTTTCGGCACGGCCAGAGGGTTGCGGATCAATCGCCGCGAGGGACGTGGTGTCAGCAGGTGCTGTTGGTACAAGTGTTCCATCGCTAGCGCCCGCATCTGTTTGTACGGTGCCATCAATGGGTGTTTCCGCCTCTGGTGGGGGGAATAGAACAAACCAGATGAGGATCACAACGAAGCTGAGCGCCGTCGCAAGGATGAGATTCTTGTTCTGTTCGTCCATTGGGACAGCCACCTAATGTCTGTGATATATCAGCGTGGGTTCAACAGAGTGCAGGACCAAAGGTCAAGCGGAATCGGGTTTTCTGGCTTATTGTATGGGGAAATTGTGTTGTGATCTTGCGGTTGTTTCTGACCAAAGCGCCGGGGAACTAGATGTTGGGGCAAGAAACACCACATTTGCTATTTGGCTTTACCGTTCATGATGCGCGGCACCTCTTGCAGTTTGGCGGTATGGCGCGCGATCCAATCAAGGGTTTGCTCAAACGGCATTGGCCGTGCAATGCCGAACCCTTGGACATGATCGCAGCCCAATTGCGCGAGCAATACATGTTCGCCAACTGATTCCACGCCCTCGGCCAGCGTTTCAACACCGAGCCGTTCTGCCATGGTTAAAATGGCGCTGATCATACGTTGTTGTTCGGGGTCACGGTCGGCCTTCATCACGAACGAGCGGTCAATTTTGATCCGGCTTACTGCAAAGCGGCGGATTGAAGCAATCGATGCGTGGCCCGTGCCAAAATCATCCAAATCTATCCGACAGCCGAGTTTCCCCAATGCATTGATGTTGCGGGTGATCATATCGTCTGGCGAACTTGCAACGACGGTTTCCAAAACTTCGACCGCTAATCTATCAGGGGTTAAATCAAAACGATCCAACTCCCATTTGATCTTTTCCAAAAGCCGAGGATTGTTCAGATCTGATCCCGCAAAGTTCACGCCAACTTGCGGGACATCAACACCGGCACCATCCCACGCCTTAAGCGCGGCAAAGGCGTGATACATCATCACTTCAGCAAGCCGTTCCAACATGCCGATTTCTTCGATCGCGGGCAAAAAATCAGCCGGGGAAATCATGCCGCGTACAGGATGTGACCACCGTGCCAAGGCTTCAAAACCCGTAATTTGCCCCGTGTCAGTGGATATCTGTGGTTGGAACCAAGGTTGGATTTGGCCACAATTTAAGGCCTGTACAACTTCTTCGCGCAGTTCAGCGCGGCTTTGTGTGTCACGTCGCATTTGATCAGAAAAGGCTCGAATCGCAGATGGCCCACGCCGCTGCGCTTCTCTGAGTGCGGTGGCGGCAGCCTGTAACCATTCCTGCCCGGTTTTGCCGGGGGACCGCGCATGCTGGCAAAAACCAACTGAGGCTGAAACATAAACACTAATGCCATCTACAGAAATCGGGTCCTCAACGGCGGACTGCATCCGCCCGGCAAGCTGGATACACATTTCCAAATCAAGATGGCGCACGGGGTCGATGCAAACTGCAAACCGGGCATCGCCCATTTGTCCGACATTATCATCACCGCGTAAGGTCGTGATCAACCGTTCCCCGGTTCGCTGGACAATGATGTCTGCTGCCGCTTGCCCATGGCGGTCCACCAATTGTTGAAAATCCTCAAGCGCGACAAAATAGGTCGCAGATTTGCGCCCCTTTTCTGCGGTGCGTAGATAAACCTGATCGGTCAATTCCTCAAATGCACTGCGTTGGAACAGTCCGCTGACCGCGTCGCGCGGCAAGATCAAGCCGCCGCGAAGTCCGCCCGCCAATAGATACGCAAGTGGCAGCAATGCTGATACAACGATCAGGGCCCCCTCGCCGCCAATCCAGAACGAGGCAAGCGATAAGGCAGGCAAAAACGCGAGGGCAGGGGCACCTGTCATCATAACCACCAGCCATCGCTGTACTCTTACCGCTATCGATACATGCCGTTGCGCCACTTTGCGTCTCCTCAACCTGCGCGGAAGGTCCGCAGTGTCGGGATGAAACTAGCGCTCAACCATTGAGGTGTGCGTTAACGTGACTTGGTTTGTTCTGCTTGATTTAACTAAGATTTGTCTAAATCACGGACCAAAGCAGCAAAGTCGAACAAATTTGGATCCAACAGATGTGACGGTTTTGCGTTCATCAATGCACGAAACATGATTTGGCGACGGCCCGGGCTGTTGGCTTCCCAGCCATCTAGAATCGCCTTGACCTGTTGGCGTTGCAGCCCGTCTTGCGACCCACATAGGTCACATGGAATAATGGGGTATTGCATCGCTTTAGCGAATTTATCGCAGTCGATTTCAGGGACGTGGGCAAGCGGGCGATAGACAAATAAATCGCCTTCCTCATTGACCAATTTTGGCGGCATGGTGGCAAGCCGCCCCCCATGAAACAAGTTCATGAAAAAGGTTTCCAAAATATCATCGCGGTGATGACCAAGCACAACAGCAGAGCAGCCCTCTTCGCGTGCGATGCGGTACAAATGCCCGCGGCGCAGACGCGAACACATGGTACATAGTGTGCGCCCTGCGGGGGTTTTATCCATTACGATTGAATAGGTATCTTGATATTCAACGCGATGCGGAACCCCCATCTTTTCCAAGAATGCAGGCAAGACAGTGGCGGGGAAATTCGGTTGTCCTTGATCCAGATTGCAGGCCAAAATATCAACCGGCAAAAGCCCGCGCCATTGCAGTTCGTGTAACACTGCCAGCAAGGTATAGCTATCTTTGCCCCCTGAAATGCAGACCAGCCAACGTGGTTTGGATGTGCTTTTGTCGACCATGCCATATTGGTCAATGGCCTCGCGGGTTAGGCGGACAAGACGCTTGCGTAATTTCTTGAATTCTGTCGTTTGCGGCGCGCCATAGAACAGCGCGTGAATATCATCAGGGTGATCAAGCATGTTCACGGGCCCAGTTCATTGGTTGGGTGGGGTCCATCTACGTGCCACACCTTTATAAAGAATAGCGTATCGATCATGTGTCATCCTGACTTGGAACGGGATCATAACCATCACCGCCCCATGGATGGCACCGCCCAATGCGCCGCGCCGCTAGCCAACTGCCTTTGATACCGCCATGCTTTTGCAGCGCTTCCAGCGCATAGGCGCTGCATGTGGGCTGATAGCGACAGTTAAAGCCGACCCATGGGCTAAAAACCAAGCGATAGGCGCGCACAGGCAGGGCAAAGATATGCGCAAGAGGGGTCACTTGCGACGGCCATGCAGAATGCCAAGTGCCTTATGCATATCTGTTTGCAATTGGGTGAACGGCAGGTCGGCGGTTGCGCCCCGGCGGCCAATCAAAACGTAATCCATACCGGGCTGACCGTGTTCTGGCAGGATGAGCCGGGCAATTTCGCGCAGGCGTCGTTTGGCACGGTTGCGGGCCACTGCGTTTCCGACTTTTTTCGAACAGGTAAAGCCGACGCGGATACCATTTGGATCATCGGCGGCCTCATCTGGTCTGCGCGGGCGCATTTGTAGAATGAATCCAGTGGTTGCCACATGTAACGCCCGGCTGGCCCGTTGAAAGTCAGCGCGTTTGGTTAATGTGTTCAAACGCAAAGAAACCGCCGGGGGCGTATCCCCTTGGGCGGCTATGTTGCCTTCCTTGGGTGCCTCCGGCGGTGTCAATTTCTAGAAACCTTGTGGCGTGATTTACGCGCTTAGTTCTTTGCGGCCTTGGGCACGGCGCGCATTGATGATCTTACGACCAGCTTTGGTTGCCATGCGTGCGCGAAAACCATGGCGCCGCTTGCGCACGAGGTTAGATGGTTGAAAGGTGCGTTTCATCGCTCCGACTCCATTTAATACTTTGCTGGTGAGGGAACCATAGCAGATTCGCAAACGCCAACGTCAATTCAAGCCCGGTCTCTAATGCTGTCCCTTGCCCAAGTCAAACCCTTGAACGTGGATTTCTGCAATGTCTGCAACAATTCTGGCGTTCTGGTCCGGCTTTTGTTTCACTACGCCTTGAATGCAGGGGAATCCAAGGGTCAATTCACACACTGCATCAACCACCCGTGATGTGCCTGTCACTTTGGCCAACAACCCGCCATCTATGCGTTAGACACAGACATCTTTGACCGCCAAGGCGCAGAAATGACCGATATGACCAACAACGAGTCCAACAAACCCGCCATGCTTCGGTATCTTCCGCTGATTGTCATCGTGGTGGTCGCTGCGATTGGCGCATTCACATTGCGGGACTATCTTTCGTTTGATGCGCTGCGCGACAACCGAGAGGCGTTGATAGCGTTTCGTGATGGCAACTATGTTCTGACAGCGCTGGTATTTATGGCGGCCTATATGGTGATTGTAGCTTTCTCATTGCCCGGTGCCGCAATCGCAACGCTTACAGGTGGGTTCCTGTTTGGCATCTTTCCCGGCGTTTTATTCAATGTCTTGGGCGCAACAGCAGGGGCGGTGATCATCTTTCTCGCGGCGCAATGGGGTTTGGGTGAAAAGTTAAAGAAACGTATGGACGCTTCTGAGGGGATGGTCGCCAAGATCAAGCAGGGCATTGATGAAAACCAATGGTCGATGTTGTTCTTTATTCGTCTTGTGCCTGCGGTGCCCTTTTTCGTGGCCAACCTGATCCCCGCTTTCTTTGGTGTGCCACTGTATCGTTTTGTGATCTCTACATTTTTCGGAATTATGCCGGGTGGGTTAGTCTATACATCTGTGGGTGCAGGGCTTGGCGAGGTGTTTGCCAAAGGGGAAACGCCAAACCTTGGAATTATCTTTGAGCCGCATATTTTACTCCCCATATTGGGCCTGTGTGCCCTGTCGTTGATGCCGATTGTGATCAAAAAGTTTACGGGCAAAAAGGATCTGCTGAAATGAACCGTATAAAGGCTGACATTCTCATCATTGGCGCGGGCTCTGGTGGGTTGTCCGTGGCGGCAGGGGCCGCGCAAATGGGCGCGGATGTTGTTCTGCTTGAAGGGCATAAAATGGGTGGTGATTGCCTGAATTATGGGTGCATCCCCTCCAAGGCGCTGATTGCCACGGGCAAGGCGGCTTATGCACAGCAACATGCGGCGCAATACGGTGTGACCGATGCGCCCGGTGAGGTGGATTATGCCGCGGCCAAGGACCACGTGGCGGATGTGATTGCACAGATCGCCCCGGTTGATAGCCAAGAACGGTTTGAAGGATTTGGGATTAACGTGATCCGCGAATTTGGGCGCTTTATTTCTGAGACCGAAGTGCAAGCAGGCGACACGATCATCAAGGCGCGGCGCATTGTCATTGCAACGGGATCATCGCCATTTGTACCGCCCATTCCAGGGCTCGAGAACGTGCCTTACGAGACAAACGAAACCCTGTTTGATCTGCGCGAAAAGCCAAAGCATTTGTTGATCATCGGTGGTGGTCCTATCGGTATGGAAATGGCGCAGGCTCATATTCGCATGGGCATGAAGGTCACGGTGATTGAGGGCGATAAGGCGCTGGGCAAAGACGATCCTGAAATGGCTGCTGTGGTGTTGGATACTTTGCGGGACGAGGGCATTGTGATCGAAGAGGGTGCTTTGGCCGCTGAGATTCGGGGCAAAAAGGGTGAGATTGAAGTTGAGGCCAAGGATGGCCGCATCTTCAAAGGGTCGCATCTGTTGATGGCGGTGGGGCGTAAGGCGAATACCGATAAACTTGATCTGGAAAAAGCAAGCATCGAACCTACGCGCGGCGGTATTAAAGTTGATGCATCCCTGCGCACCACCAACCGCAAAGTCTATGCCATTGGTGATGTGGCGGGCGGGCTGCAATTTACCCATGTTGCAAGTTATCATGCGGGTGTGATCATCCGCTCGATGCTATTTGGCCTGCCGTCCAAGGCCAAAACCAGCCATATACCTTGGGCGACCTATACCGACCCTGAATTGTCCCAGGTTGGCCTGAGTGAAGCACAGGCGCGGGAATATCATGGTGATAAACTAGAAGTCGTAAGGTTTCACTATACCCACAACGATCGCGCCATCGCTGAACGCAAAACCAAAGGCTTTATCAAGGTGATGGTTGTAAAGGGACGTCCCGTTGGCGCATCAATCGTTGGCTACCAAGCAGGCGAGTTGATCAATCTTTGGGCCTTGGCGCTGGCAAACAACATGAAAATGAGCCAGATTGCCGCCATGGTTGCACCGTATCCCACCGTTGGTGAAATCAACAAACGCGCTGCCGGTGCGTATTTCAGCCCGCGCTTGTTCGAAAGCGATATGGTCAAACGTGTGGTCGGCTTTGTGCAGCGGTTTATTCCCTAAATGTCTATGATCAACTCTCTCTCTGGTCGGCTGCTGATCTTGACCACCATCTTTGTGATGTTGGCCGAAGTGTTGATCTTTGTGCCGTCCATCGCGCGGTTCCGCGAAGATTATATGTTAAACCGACTGGAACGGGCGCAAATTGCGTCACTTGCGCTTCTAGCCGATGATATGTTGGATCCCGCACTAGAGGACGAATTGCTGCGCAACGCCGAAGTTTTCAACATCGTGTTGCGCCGGGACGAGGTGCGTCAGTTGATGTTATCTTCGGACATGCCGCAATCCATATCAGCGACATTTGATCTGCGCGATGCCACTGCCATGACGTTGATCAAAGACGCGGTGATGCGGTTGTTTCGTCCTGAAAATGACGTGATCCGGGTGATTGGCGCACCAGTTCGCGAGGCGGGGCTGTTGATCGAAGTTACCATGGAAACGGCACCGATGCGGATGGCCATGCTGGATTATGGCAAACGTATCTTGGTACTTTCTGCGGTGATTTCTGTTTTTACGGCGTTGCTGCTGTTTTTTGCGATGCGGGTATTTTTGGTCAAACCAATCAAAGGTGTCGTGGCGCATATGCAAAACTATGCCGCTGCCCCAGAGGATGCGCGCCGCATCATTACCCCAAGCGCAGGTGTGACCGAACTGCGTGACGCCGAGGAGGCGCTGAAGAAACTACAAACCGATCTGACGCAGGCATTGAAGCAAAAAGAACGTTTGGCGCAATTGGGGTCAGCGGTGAGTAAGATCAGCCATGATTTGCGTAACATTCTGACCTCAGCACAGCTGTTTACAGACCGGATTGAGATGTCAGAGGACCCAACTGTCAAACGCATGGCCCCCAAGTTGGTTGGGTCGATCACCCGTGCCGTACATCTGTGCGAATCTACTTTGGCCTTTGGGAAAGCCGAAGAACCCGGTCCAACTTTGACCATGGTTGATTTAAGCGAACTGATCGAAGATGTGATCGAAGGAGAGCGGCTGGCCGCAGGTGATCATGACATTAGTTTTGCCGCTGATATCCCAAAGGGGATGATGGTACGCTCTGATCCCGAGCAGATGTACCGTGTTCTGTCTAATCTGGCGCGAAACGCCCGGCAGGCCATTATGGCCACAGGACAACCCGGTGAAGTCAACATGCAGGCAAGAGACACAGACACCGCATGGGAGATCAAAGTGTCAGACACGGGGCCCGGCCTGCCTGTAAAGGCACAAGAGCATCTGTTCACCCCGTTTCAAGGCGGTGCGCGCAAAGGCGGAACAGGCCTTGGCCTGACGATCGCGGCAGAACTCGTCAGGGGGCACGGCGGCGACCTCACATTGGCGCAAACAAGTGCAATGGGTACTCAGTTTTTTATCAGGTTGCCAAAAGGTGACGGTACTTTGTGATCTGATTTCGCTAAATTTGAATTGGCATCAATCAAGGGCTTGCAAAGCGAGCACGACGGGACTAAACCGCCGCGCAGTGCACCCGTAGCTCAGCTGGATAGAGTACCTGACTACGAATCAGGGGGTCAGAGGTTCGAATCCTCTCGGGTGCACCATTTCAGATTTTGATACCTATTTCGATTTGTTAGGGTGCTGGAAAGCTCCGGTCGAAAATCGCTTTTGCTTTGTGTCCGATGTTTGACGACCACCAAAGCTTTGTAGTTTGCGCGGCGTTCCGCTTTGGATGCTTCGACCCGTGTTCAGCATCACCTAATACAATGCGAAATTAAGACCTCGCTCAACAACATCACATTCTTTGCGAATGTTCTCTTTGACTTCAAAGAACTGACGGGGAGGCAGGAAAGCCTGCTGTCTGATCGTATGCTCACAAACGCGGCCATTGCCCTGTTTGAGTATTTTGTGGAAATGCCAAGCTGGATGAAATTACGTGACAAAACGCACTGCGCGGTCTACGTTCTAGCCATTATAGAATTTTAGCAGTTTTTTCTACTGCGCCGCGCCGATCACATTTTTCACGATTTCAGATAGTTATTTTGAGCACTAAATTTTTGGGAGACTAGACCGTGAGTCTATTTGACTACCCACGCATTAACTTTACCGGAACTTTGACCCTTAACCCCGGCACTGCCAACAATGATGACTATTCAGGAAGCTGGCATGACCCCACAAACGGGGCAAACCTGGCGCTGATTGATTCAGCAACGGTTCAACCCATCACCAACGGGTTAAGTGATGCGGAATTCCTTGATTGGATTCAAGAAGAACACATCTTTGAGCCGACCCATGGCAATGGAACAGCGCGCAAGTTTATCCCTGCTGAGTGGAACTATTACGGTAATATGAGTTCTAAAACGGTGGCGCATGTTACCGGCGTACAGACGGATGCGCAAAATGCGGTGACCACGGACGCAGCATATAGCCAGCTGATCGGCATGCCGATTAACATGTCGGGGAATATTACGGATGTGAACTCAGAAGGATCGCCCCCCGGCACCCAGTTTTTTCTGAACTATTTTTCATTAAAATCTGAGGGTATCGAGATATCAGGTACACCTGATAAAGCCGCGTGCCAGTGGATCAATTTCACCCGCAACGTGAACATGCAAGGCGACGCTGGTGCGGGCGGGTATATGTATCACGCCATCAGAAATGGGACGGTTACGTTGCCGGGGTTTGAGGATCAGAACCTGACGGGGATGGTGTTGCGCTACTATGTTTACGCCAAACACAATTCACTTGGTAACTCTGCGGATATTTTGGATCGGTATGCCAAAAAGCAAACCAATCCTGCTGATTTTGTAATCACCGGTACGCTCGCTCCTTTGTTTGCGGATGAGACCAGTTTTACGGGCCCCGTCGGGCGCTTGCTTGCTTGTGATGTGCCCAATATCGATGTTCCTGCTGGGAAGAGGAACAATACGTCCAATGGGAAACTGGCCTTGGCACCGGCTGTGCTGTCTAACACTGACGACAGGATCAGTGTCGATTTTATAGGTAGTTTCCCAGAACAAATGGTGGGGAGCTTTCCGTCAGAGCCTGCCATAAACGACCCGGCGTGGGACAACCCAGATGTAAAGAATCCAAAGTTTCAATTTGGCGATGTCATGCTCACGTTGAGCAATGGATCAGACAGTGTTGATATTGCGAATGTGCCTTATCAGGACACCGTCGCTGGAAATGCGCGGGGGTGGTTGTTTGATTTTGATATATCCGGCAACACCGCGGCGATCAAACTGCTGGCCGACCCTGATGCTAGCTTTCGCCTCAAGAGCAAGGCGTATGGCGATGTTTTGCAAGAAGCTGATTATTATTTTGTGACGAACCAGCAAGCGATCTATGCGGAACAGGGCGATACGACGGATACCTATGTGAGCCAAGGGTTGCCCAAGGAAACAGCTGAATTCTCAACCTATCATCGGGGACAAAAGCTTGCTGCGGCAGACACGCCACCTGTGACCGTCTGGGGGTACAAGGCCACACCGCTTGGCAATTCAGGGCCGCGCACGGTGCTGTATGAGAACTTCGTTCCGGGAACGCCTTTGTCGCTCAACCCGCCTCTTGCCAAAGAGTTTTTCCAACCCGGTACATATTACCTGACCTTTGGGGTTGAGGGTGCGACGGGGCCAACGTCGCAGGCACCACCTGATACCTATGCTGAGTACATTGGCCCGCCATTTAGCGTTTTAACCAACCGCACCGGGATCAGCATCCGTGTTTTACCCAACGAGGATTTCAGCGCCTGTTTGATGCAAGGGAAAACCGGGCAGATCACAAAACCCGATGTGACGTTTGATTTTGTATATCAAAATACGCTGCGCACCTATGACCTTTTGTTTCCGGCCATGCATGCTGTTTTCTCGCTGAGTGATGAGAGCGTTGTGGCTGCTCATGCGCAAAGCATTCTAGGGCGTACTGATCTTTATATGTGGGGAAACACAGGGTTTATGCCAATCACGCGTGATATGTCCCAAAGCCGCCGTGCATTGTTGCAAGGGTGGTGTCGCGGGGTGATCGAGAGCAAGTCGTAGATAGCAGGAATGATAAAAGGCGGGGGCGCTGTTAACTGAATTCAACCAATGGCATGCCCAAGAAAACAAGACGAATTACTTTAATACAATGAGGATTTTAACATGATTTATTCAAAGAAATTAACTGGAGCGCTTACGTGTACCGTTGCCCTTTTGGGTTTGAGTGCCGCACCAAGTTTAGCGGACGATGCTTGCGTTGCACCAACCAGTTGGACATCACATGATGCTGTTCCCGCCCCTGATAATTCGATTGCGCCACAAACAAACTGTGATTTCCACGTATGGTCATGGAACACGTTTCTTTGGATGACGCAGCCGGACAGTGACGGTGACCTTCGGTTCCAGAACTTTGCAACGCTTGATGAACTCTTTGATCCGGCACCGGTGAAAACCGAATTCAGTGCGCTTTCGCTTGATAAATCATTTGTTTTGGCACCGCGCGCGCTTAAGCCACAAAAGCTAACAGATGATGCGTTGAAGGCACTTGAGCCTTCGAAAACAAATATGGCAGCGCTTGCAAGTGCAAGCAACATCGATGGGATTAATCAAGCAGGCTCCCTCGGTGTGTTGGTGCGCCGCGGTGCGGATGATCCAACCAGTGGCCGTGCGGTTTATTATTCTTTGAATGTCGATCCGGTGTACTACAATTTCGTTCGTGAAAATAAGTACTACGATGTTGCGACGTATTTGGCCGCGCCGGATGACACCAATTTCGCCGTTGGATCAGCCGAATTTAAATACTCATGGATGGTCGTAGAAGATGGCGAGGATGTCAGCGATTTCTTTACTGTTGATGCGGAAATTGTCCAGCTTACCACCAACAAAGACGGTCAGGTTGTGGCAGACCCTACAAAACTGATCCCCGCAACGGTTGCCTTGGTAGGTATCCATGTTGTCGGTGTGGTTGAGGATCACCCAGAATTCATCTGGGCAACGTTTGAGCACAAATCAAACTCGCCTGACCTTCCTCATGGGATGGATCCCAAATCGTCAGACCCGGTGAGCAGTGAGGATTGGACGTTTTACGCAGCAAATACGCCGGCCAAAGACAGCAATCTCATTGACAGCACAACCAACCTTAAATTTGCAGACGAAAGCGCGCAAACGCTTGAGCCTGTGGTCAATGTGTTTCGTGAATATGCGTGGGGGACCGACCTTGATGACCCGTCTGGTCCAGCCAATGCCGCCAACATTCAGTCGCTTAATAAAAGTGTGCTTTCAGGCACTTTGGCGGGGGATTCCGTTTGGAATAATTACCACCTGATTGGTGCAGTTTGGGGGGATGGTGACCTTCAGCCCAAGTCGATTGTCACGCCTATTGGGTCCACGAAATTGTCCAACTCCACGTTGGAGACATTTACCCAGCAGTACAGCCAATGTTTCTCGTGTCACACGACCTACAACAAGAACATGGACATCAGTCACATCATGAAACAGCACGCTGAAAAGTAATAAACCAACACTTTTGAAACGACGATAATTGATACCAAAGGAGATACTATTATGGCCGATCCAGTCAGCTATGCCAGCCAGATCAAACCACTTTTTAACGCGCAGGACATCGGTTGCATGTCGGGTATGGGCGTCAAACTTGATGACTATACTTGGATGTCTGACCCTACTGGGGGCGCGATGGGAAGCTGCACCGACTTTCCTGATCACATGAATGGGCGTTCCGTCTATGCGAAGCTTACGGGTGAATGCCAACCCAAGATGCCGCTTGGCGGCGCGCCCTGGGATCAGGCATCCTTGGATTTGTATAACCAATGGATGCAGGACGGGTTTCAGCCGTAACGCCTGAATATCATCGAAAGCGGGGTCGGCATTACTTTTATTTCTAATGCTGGCCCGCATTTTACGACCCAGATTTTTACGTCTGATCATTGATCCAGACACGCAAGTTTATGCGTCGCGTATGGCGCGACTTAAGCGGATTGAAATAGCCAATTTGAGGGGGAAACTATGATTAAGTTAAATTGGAAAGAACCGAATAGTGTTGAAGATGTACGGCTGCTTGTTCAGACCGCCATCGATTTGGAGTTCTCGACCTTACCGCCTTATCTGTACGCACTGTTTTCCATCCGACCGGATACAAATGTCCCTGCTTTTGAGCGCCTGCATGAAGTGATCATGGAAGAAATGACTCACATGTGTCTGGCCTGCAATATTATGAACGCGATTGGTGGCAGCCCGGCGGTTAATGCGCCGTCATATCCGGGGCCACTGCCGGGGGACGTAGATGCGGGTTTGACCGTGCATCTGCTGCCCTTATCTGAGGCGGCAATGCAGCAAGGCATGGCAATTGAAGAGCCATCCGAAGCCATTGATCCGCCTGTGCTTGCGATTGCTGCTGCGGCTGAACCGAATGTGACGATTGGCGAATACTACGAACGATTGGACCAAGCGTTGCAAGCGTTGCCAGCGTCCGTGTGGACAGCCAATCGCAATCAAGTTGATGATGCACAATTTTTCCCGGGGCAGATATTTGCGGTCAATACCTACGATGATGCACACAAGGCGATTGACCAGATCGTATCAGAAGGCGAGGGCACGCCAGTTAGCCCCAACTCTCCCGGCAGTCCGCTCGATTTTCGCGAGGATTTGGCGCATTACTATCGGTTCTGGGAAATCGCGCGCAATCAGGTTTTGGTCAAAGATGATAACCCTGTTGGTTTTGCTTGGGGTGCGCCATTGGGTGTGGATTGGGACAATGTCTACCCTGCAATCGCTGACCCACAATTGCATGATTTCTCAAAGGAATCGCAGGCAGTGCAAGTCGCGCAGATGGCCTGCAACGGTGCTTACACGGGCATGATCTATATGCTGACGGATGCCTTTAATGGCGTCGCGGGGGGCATGGGCCTTGCTGTGCGGCAAATGTTTGATCTTAGGATGGCGGCCCACGCAGCGTTGAAAACGCCCCTTGCGGACGGTGTGTCCGTGGCAGGGCCTGCCTTCATTGATCTTAGCAAACAACCAGCCACAAGCGAAGGGAAACCACAATGAGCGTTCTTGAAATTCCACGGATCTATTTTGGCGGTGAAATCGCATGGGATCCGGTGACAACCAACAACTATCCCGTAACATCTGCCCCAGCAGCCTATGACGAGGATGGCTGCGAGGCGACATTGAACCAAACGAACGTGAACGCAAGCAAAGTCGCAGGTTTTCGCAAGGCGGCAATTGATGAAGTTGTCAGTTCCGGTAACTGGAACCCGGATGGCACATATCGGTCCCCGTTTTTCAACACGCAGATCACTGGGGTGGATACGGGCAATGGCCTGGATACCACCGATCCTTTTGTCACAGCGCCAGTGGATTTCACCGGCATGCTGGTGGATGCTGAACCTTACGGTGCCTATTCTTCACAGCTGTTTTTTGATGACATCAGTTTTGGTATTGATGGCGGATGTCGCGTGTTTGGTAAACGCATGCAGCGTTTCAGTGACCGTTACATTAATTTTAGCGCCAATCCCAATAACTCGATGATTGCGGGCGTCGCATCGGTGATGTGGCAGACCTGCTTGCCCAAGGATGAAGGTCTGCTCATTAACACCTATGGTTCTGCGGCCCTTGATGCACTTGAGGGGATGATGAGCGACGATGATGTCATGGGCGTCATGGTTCGTTTTTGCACCTACCGAACTGTTTATTATGATGACCCGACGCTTTCGAATGGCTCCGACGCAACGGCTGCCGCTGGTGCGGCTTTGCAAGCCAAGCTTACTGCGGGTGGGTTTCAGCCAAATCCTGCGCGCAGCAAATTGGTTGGCACAATTGGGCTCTGGCGACGCGCGGACGCAGTGCATGAACCGGGTGATCGCGCGCTGTTGACGACAAATTATCCCATCACCGATGGGATGCCTGCGCGCAGCCCGGCTATTTGTGGCACGGCCTTTGCACGGGTTGGTACGGACCGCATCACGCTTGATCTGTCCAACTGTATTCCTGCAAAAAATCGCGATGCGGAAAAGGTTGATCTGAATGACCTCACTCTTGTGGCGGCTGATCCGGCCCCCGCTGTCGCGGTTATGGAGGTCGCTACGATACCTTACAGCGCCTATAATCAGGCTGCCTATGACGCAACATCTGGCATTATCGATATCGCGATTGATCCCGGTCTGGCCGAGACATTAAGCGGTATGAACCTAAGTCTGAAATCAGCAACAGCAACCTATCTGCAAGAAGCGCCGTTGCGGGCTATTTCCGACACGCCCAATTGCTACCTTGATGAGGGCACTTCTGGCAGTACAACCGTTCAGGTTTATGAGCGCGGTCAACCTGCCGGGGCGGGGATCGCGGTCACCATGTCCGAACTTGGTGCATCACAACCCACCGCTGTTAACCTGACAACCGATGCGCAGGGGCAGGTGCATTTCCCATTGTCGGCAAGTGCGGGCAACGTAACAGGGCTTGTTTTTCAGCCGGGTCCAAACCCAACACTTCCGGTGACCAACTCTAAATTCAGTACCCAGCTGTACACGTACATGTACCTGCGCGTCTTACCTGCTGATGCTGATATCGCGGCACTTCCGGCGACATGGGACAATGTGCACAATCATGTTCTGGCGAATTGGGAAGCGATGGCCCCCTGCATGGACAACTGGTTGCCGCTTGGTGATGAGGCAAAAGTAAGAGCTTTTGCACCGATCATCAAAAAGCTGACAGATCCGGCAAACTTTGAAGACTTCCGCTTTATGCCGGTGACCCGTGATATGACCCCGGGGCAACGCACGTTGCTTTATAAATTCCTAGATGGGGATGGTGGCGTCGCGCTTACCGCAAAGATTGGCGCGGCGCAGGATGATACAGCGCCAAAGCAGGACTTTCACAAGTTGAGCCGTGCGATGCGCGGCACGTAAGGGGCGTCAATTGGCCCGTTTCTGGAGGTATAAAGCACAGTGAAACAGCTTGATCACTCTCATGCATCAAGGCCATTTTCGACGTCATGGCGTTGGCTGCTGATCTTCGTTTTGTTGATCACAGCTTTGGTCGTGCCCTTTTTGCTGTTCGAAACGCAGATCGAAAAGCTGGCCAATCAAGTACTCTCTGCATCTCCCAGCGCGGCGCAATTGATTGCGTTAATTGGGGGGGCGCTGGCATTTGATGTCATCTTGCCCGTGCCCTCCAGCATCGTGAATGCGGCGGCTGGTGCGGCGCTTGGGTTTGTAGTTGGGACGTTGGTGTGCTGGTTCGGTATGACCTTGGGTTGCCTGTTTGGATACTGGATCGGGTCAACGGGCGGCACATCATTGGTGCGTCGATTGCTTGGGCCAGATGAATTGGATCGGGCAAAAGGCATCGCACGCAGTATGGGTATTCCTGCACTGATCACCATGCGTGCCGTGCCTGTTTTGGCTGAGGCCTCTACCATCGCTGCGGGTGCCGCGCGTTTGCCAATTGCCAAGTTTTTGCCAACCGTCGCAATTGCCAACCTTGGTATCGCTGCTGTTTATGCTGGGATTGGTGCGTTTGCGTGGTCTGCAAATTCATTTCTTTTGGCGCTTGCTGGGGCGATTGGCGTGCCTGTTGTGGCTTATGCATTGTTGCGGGTGACCGCACGCTGGACAGGCGTTTCCACCCCTGTTGCGGCGTCTGCATTGTCAAATCCAACCCGCCAGACCACGCAAGCATTTTCAATTGATCACAGCTACGAAGTTGCGTTCACAAGGGGTTTATTTCAGCAGCATAACCCGACGTTGGCGCAGGTGCTCACAACCAACAACAACGGGCCAGCGCGCTGTGTCGTATTTTTGGATAGCGGTGTTGCCGGTACAAACACTGCGCTGTTGCACCAAATTGAAAGCTATTTTGCATCGAACAAGAATGACATACAGTTGCTTGAAGCGCCCCAGATCGTGCCCGGCGGTGAAACGATAAAAGATGGTTTGGCGCAGATATCCGCGATCTATGAAATCCTGCAACGCAATGGTGTTGATCGACATGCTTACGTCATTGCCATCGGGGGCGGTGCTGTGCTGGACGCTGTTGGGTTCGCAGCTGCCACGGCACATCGCGGCATTCGCCATATCCGCGTGCCAACCACAGTGCTTAGTCAGAATGACAGTGGCGTTGGCGTGAAAAACGCAGTTAACTTTAACGGCGTGAAGAACTATGTGGGCACGTTCGCCTCACCCGCCGCTGTGTTGAACGACTTTGATTTTCTAGCGGCGCTGCCAAATCGGGAACGTATCGCGGGACTTTCAGAGGCGCTAAAAGTTGCGCTGATCCGTGATGCTGATTTCTTTCAGTGGCAAGTGTCAAACGCCGATGCTCTTGTGTCTTTTGATCCAAGTGCTGAGGAACATATGGTGCGCAGGTCCGCTGAATTGCACATGCATCAAATCCTCAACAGTGGTGATCCATTCGAAAGTGGATCCGCGCGACCATTGGATTTTGGTCATTGGTCTGCGCATCGCTTAGAATCCTTGAGTAACCATGCGATAAGCCATGGTGAAGCCGTCGCAATTGGGATCGCGCTGGATGCCCGATATTCTGTGCTCGCTGGTCTGCTGACAGAAAGTGAAAATGATCAAATTATTGCACTGCTCGACCGTCTTGGATTGCCGACGTGGCATCCTTTGTTGGAACAGAAAAACGCGCATGGCACTTACGCTGTCCTGCGTGGTCTGCATGATTTTCAGGAACATTTGGGCGGCGAATTGACGATCACCCTCTTGCAAGGGATCGGCCAAGGACGTGAAGTGCACGAGATGGATTATGATCTGGTTGTTCAGGCAATTGGCTGGCTCAAAGACCGAAAGGCCGCGTGAATGAAACTTAGCGGATCGAAAGGTCATCTGACCTATTGTATGAACATTCATCCAACTCAAACATTTGATGATGTGATGGTGGCCCTGTCTGGTCCGGTTGCTGAAGTCAAAAAGGTGATGTCACCTGATGCACCCTTTGCAGTGGGCTTGCGGTTTTCTGGCGAAGCTCTGGATGAACTTGCTGATGCCGACAAACGTGCTGCGTTAAAATCATTGCTTGATACCAACGGCTTTGACGGGATCACGGTTAATGGCTTCCCCTATGGCAAATTTCACGGCACAAAAGTGAAAGAAGACGTTTATCAACCGGATTGGCGCAGCGATATCCGTGTGAAATACACCAACGATCTGGCGGACCTTATGGCCGAAATCGCACCCAAGGGGGAGTTTGTCAGCCTCAGCACAGTGCCCGGAACGTTCAAGCCTTTGGCCGTTGGGGCCGAAGTGAGCATGGCCGAAAACTATCTGAAATCAGTTGCACATATGATCAAGTTGCGTGAGCGCACGGGCGTGACGGTTGCTTTGGCGATTGAACCGGAACCTGCGTGTTTCTTAGAAACCATCGCTGAAACTCTGGACTATTTTCGCAATTATTTATTCAGTTCAGGCGCGGCAGCACGGGTTGCGGAACTGACGGGATTGTCGGTCTCGCAAGCCGCCCAAGCGCTGCCGCGGCATTTGGGATTGTGTTATGATGTTTGCCACGCTGCGGTTGAATTTGAGGACCCAGCGGCAAGTATCACCATGTTGCGTGACGCCGGTATCCCGATCCATAAATTGCAGCTAAGTGCGGCACTGCGCGTGGCCCGCGTAGGGCCAGAAGCGCGCAGCGCAATGGCGGTTTTTGACGAACCTACCTACCTTCATCAAGTGCTTCGTCGCACACCGGATGGTATGAAAAGCGCAACAGACCTGCCCGAGGTATTGGCGTTGGGGGATGCCACTGACGGAGAAGAATGGCGCGTCCACTTCCATGTGCCTGTGTACATCGACAATCTGGGTGCATTTTCATCGACGCGTGATTTTCTTGAAACCATTTTGGCCATCCACAAAGAAACGCCAATTTCCCCGCATCTTGAGATTGAAACCTACACATGGGACATTCTGCCCGCATCTGCGCGCGGGGCAACAGTGGCGCAAGACATCGTGCGTGAAATGCACTGGGTACTGGATCAATTGGACACATGAATTTTCAAACATTCCTGAAACTGGGCCGCGTGTCCAACTTGCCAACGGTTTGGACCAACGCATTGGCGGGCGCAGTTTTGACGGGCCACACGTCGATTGCCATTGTTCTTTTTTTGGGTGTCTCCCTATCGTTTCTCTATGTTGGTGGCATGTGGCTCAATGATGCTTTTGACGCTGAGATTGACGCGCGTGACCGCAAGGACAGGCCAATCCCAAACGGCGAGGTTTCAGAACGGACAGTTTTCATGGGCGGTTTCGCTTTCTTGGCCGCTGGCGTGGTTTGCGCATTTTGGCTCGGTTTCAGCGCGGGGCTTGCCGGGCTATGCCTTGCAGGTGTGATTGTTCTGTATGATTGGCTTCATAAGCGGACAATCCTAAGCCCGGTCATCATGGGCAGTGCTCGGTTTTTCTGCTATGTTGTTGCCGCTTTAGCGGTAAGCGGGGCCGTCACGGGTTCCGTGGTTCTGGGTGCTTTGGGGTTGCTTCTATATACCGCTGGCCTGACCTATGCCGCCAAACAAGAAGCCTATGATCGCCTTGACCGCGCATGGCCGTTGGGCATCCTCGCAATCCCGATTGTCTATGCCTTGATGCAAGTCTCAAGTTTTGGAACATTGGTCATTTGGGCAGGTTTGGTGCTTGTGGTACTTCTGGCTTTGCGTCGTTTGTTTCGCCGCGACAAAGGTGATGTGCCCAAAGCTGTGGTTACCCTAATCGCGGGGATATCGCTTTATGATGCGACGCTGATTGCGGCAACGGGACAGGCGATGTTCGCCTTTGTCGCTGTCGCTGGATTTTTCCTGACGCTGGCGTTGCAGCGGGTTGTCACCGGAACCTAAAAGATCAGCGAAAGACGTGGTTCAAGACAAGGTTCTTGAAATCTGTGGCCTCCACTGGTCCATCCGGCAGCAGCGTTAACTCGGATGAAATCACCAACGGTCCATGGTTCGGATCGTCCGTAATACGCCCGTGAGTCCCCTTGACCAATTGGGTGTCTTTCAGTGAAATAACATCCATTAATTGCCGCATACCCAATTTACGTTTGGCCAATTTCAGACCCGTTTGCAGCAATGGAAACCGTATCTCTGGATCAATGAACAATTCGACCGGATCATACCCGGGCTTGCGGTGTATATCGACGGTACGCGCGAAATCGGGTGCTTTTTCGTCATCTAACCAATAGTAATAGCTGAACCATCGATCTGGTTTACACACTGCGACCAATTCACCAGATCGTGGGTGATCAAGCCCGTTGGCACGCTTTGCCTCGTCTGCCCAAACTTCCTCTACGCCATCAAGGGTTGCTACCAATTCAGCAACTTCGGCGATGCGGCTGGGGTCTTTTATATAAATGTGTGCGACTTGATGATCTGACATTGCAAAGGCGTCAGACGCACCCGCGTCCAATACTTCGCGTCCAAATTCCTCGGGCCTTACCGCCAAAAGCCCAGCTTCCCGAAGTGCGCGGTTGATGTGCACCGCATCTGTCGCTTGCGTGATGCCGTATTCGGAAACAACCATAATACTTTGATCTGTGCTGTCCGCAAATTCAATCAACTCGCCGCACAAGGCATCCACTTCGCGTAAATCTTGCTGTAATTGCGGGTGATTTAAGTCTGGCCCAAGGCGCTGCAAATTGTAGTCGAGATGCGGCAAATACGTCAGCGTCAGGGTTGGATTGCGCGTTTGCATGACATGTAACGTGGCCTTTGATATCCAGTCCGATGACGTAATGTCGGCCACAGGCCCCCAGAATTTGAACAAGGGAAATTGCCCCAATTTTGCGTCCAATTCATCATGCAAGTCCGCCGGATGCGCATAGTGATCAGGAATTTTACGACCGTCTGCGGGATACATCGGGCGCGGCGTCGCGGACCAATCAGCGCTGGAATACATGTTGTACCACCAGAACATCTTAGCGCAGGTAAAGTCAGGATCGCGGGCTTTTCCCGCCTCCCACACTTTTTCTCCGGTAACCAATCGATTTGGCTGTCGCCAAAGCAGTACTTCACTGAGGTCGCGAAAGAACCACCCATTGGCAACGATCCCATGATCTGTGGGCATCAACCCCGTCAACAGCGTCGATTGGACAGTGCAGGTCACGGCTGGTGTGACGGTATTTAAGGGTCGCATCCCACCGCGTTTGACCAGTTTTTGCAAATTAGGTGTATGCGCGCCCAATAGATGCGGAGAAAGGCCAACAACGAGAATTACTAATGTTTGTTTCATTCTTTAGTTTCAGTAAAATTTGGCACAATTGCAATAGATTAGACTTGGCAGGATTGGGTCAGCGACTTAGGCTAAAGGGTATTGGGAGTGCTGTTTTTATGACGTCACCAAAAGAATTACTTAAGAATTGGATTTTGGCACAGGTCGGCAGCGATGCTGATTGGATTGTCGAAAATATTGCGAAAATTGAAAAGGGCTGCCCAGAGCGCGATTTACACATCTTTTTGGGTTTGGCCCCAAGGCGCTTAGGCAAAGCCGATCTGGTTTTGACCGAAAATGATCTTTGTATGGCCAATACTGCGTGCCCGGGATGGAACCCAACAGGGTGGAGCATTGACGGTGCTACCCGTGTTTTGGCGCTGTTGAGTTGTCCATCAAATCGACCCTTTTCAGATCGTTTTAAGGACCTTCGGCGCACCGCTGATCTGGCTGAATTGATCGCATTTTATCGCGGACTTCCGCTTTATCCTCAACCGGAAACTTTGGGTTTTGAGGTTGGTGAAGGGCTGCGCTCCAACATCAAAGCCGTGTTTGAAGCGATTGCGCATAATAACCCATATCCGCGTGATTATTTTGACGATCACCGTTGGAACCATATGATATTAAAGGCGCTTTTTGTTGATAGCCGTCTGTCGCCTATTCTGGGTCTAGAGGATCGCGCCAATGCTGAACTTGCCCGTATTCTTGTGGATTATGCGCAAGAACGCAGGGCGGCGGGGCGAACGGTATCTGATGAGTTGTGGATTCCAGTGCGGCCCTTTCAGGATGATCCCGAGATTGCAGTGCATTTGCCTAAAGATTTTTCATAGGGAGCATACAAAATGATGATGATTGATCCCCACGCGCACATGATTTCGCGCACCACGGATGACTACGAAGCAATGGCCGCAGCCGGGATTGTCGCGTTGATTGAACCCGCGTTTTGGACCGGACAGCCCAGAACTTTTGTCGGCACCTATGTTGATTATTTGTCATCCATCGTCGGCTGGGAAAGGTTCAGGGCAGGGCAGTTTGGCATTCGTCATTATTGTACTGTCGGTCTGAATTCCAAAGAGGCAAACAACGAGGAACTGGCCGAAGGCGTTATGGAATGGCTGCCTAGATTTGCGTTGAAAGAGGGTGTCGTTGCGATTGGTGAAATTGGCTATGATGAACAGACGCCTTTAGAAGACAAATATTTCCGTCTGCAATTGGAATTGGCCAAAGAGTTAAGCCTTCCGGTGATGATACACACACCGCATCGTGACAAGAAGCGCGGAACATCGCGGTCAATGGATGTCTGTGCGGAACATGGCATTGATCCCGGTATGGTCATTGTGGATCATAACAATGAGGAAACCGTCCAAGAAACGCTGGAACGTGGATATTGGGCAGGATTTTCGATTTATCCGTCGACCAAAATGGGCAATGCGCGGATGGTTGAACTTTTGAAAAAATATGGCGGTGATCGGATCATCGTTGACAGCGCCTGCGATTGGGGAATTTCAGACAGCCTCGGTGTTCCGAAAACTGCATCGTTGGCGCTAAAAAGTGGGATTTCAGCCGAGATCGTTCGCAAGGTTTGTTATCAAAACGCCTTGGACGCTTATGGGCAATCGGGCCAGATCAAAGAAGAAGATTGGTTGAATCCACCTGCAATTGATCAGCGCACCGTCTTTGAAGGCAATTCGATCTTGCGCGGAGGGCGCGAGCCTCGGATTGAAACGCCGGGCGACCGGCGATCAAAAGACCTGATCATCGAATGAATATATCTTTGATTTAGGTCCAACACCAAAGACTTGCGGCCAGATCATATGCTTGTCTTCACCCAGTTTTTGGCTCCAAACTTCCCCGATCTTTGCCATCTAGACTATTTATGCCCTGACACATCGCGTAAACAGTTGGGGTGAACAAGGTGTTGACCCGCCTCAGACTCGTCTATGTCAGGGCGAAACGAAGGTTTCGATAGACCGCTAAAAAGGAAATACCAATGAACCTCATCGTCCGGCACCTTATTGAAAGCGATCAAGCTGACTGGCGGCGGCTGTGGTGTTCATATTTGGAATACTATGAATCCTCGGTTCCAGAAGAGGTGTATCAGCGTACTTTTGAATGTCTGCTGGACCCCAAGCGTGCGCAACAAAATGGGTTGATCGCCCTGCACGACGGAAAAGCCGTTGGGCTGGTTCACTATATCTATCACGCTCACAATTGGCGGATTGAAGACGTTTGTTACCTGCAAGACCTTTACGCAGACGCTGCCGTGCGTGGCAAAGGTGTGGGCCGTGCGCTGATCGAGGCGGTGTACAAAGCTGCGGATGTTAATGGCACGCCTTCAGTCTATTGGCTGACGCAGGATTTTAATCAGACTGCCAGAAGGTTGTATGATCAGGTTGCGACCCTGACGCCATTTATCAAATATCAACGCTAACATTTGCAGCTTGTTTGTTGCCCGGGACACAGTCAGATCATCTGAAATGACTGCAACGGGTCGAATGTTTCTGTTACGGCTCGACAAGCTTTGTGAATCAACCGATGATTGTATTTCTGTAACGCGTTTATTTTGGACCCTGTTTTGACCGCCAGACCTTTTACGATTGAACGTTTTGAAGTGCTCCGAAAAATGCAGGCGGATCATTTTTGGCATGCTGGTCGGCTTTGTATGTTGGACAATGCCCTGCGCATTCAAGTGCCACAACGCGTAGCATTGGCCGTTGATCTGGGGTGTGGTCCTGGCGTCCAATTGGAGAGTTGGCGCGCATATGCAGATAGGGTTGTGGGGATTGATCAGCACGCTGAACAGGTCGATGAAAACATCTTTGATGATGGCGTTGAACTTGTCACGGATGATGTAACGGACCTGCCGTTTGCGGATGATTCCGTTGATCTAGTGCTGGCCTTGGATGTGCTTGAGCATGTGCCGGATGTTGCGGTGTTGCAGCAAGCGGCGCGGGTACTGAAGCCGGGCGGTACAATGTTGGTATCGGTTCCAGCTTTCCAATGGTTATGGAGCTTTCGGGACGAAGGTGCGGGGCATCTGAGGCGTTACACTAAATCGCAAATCTGCCAACGTGTCGAACAGGCGGGTATGCAGGTGTGCCGGGTGAGGTATTATCAGTTTTTCCTTTTTCCATTGGTTGTGCTTTCGCGCAAGCTTGGGAAAACATCGAAGGTGACCCGTGACGCAGAGGATTTCCCACCGGGCGTCGTAAATACAATTTTTCGCACCATCAATCGGTTTGAAGCGCGCCTTGATGGGCTGGGCATAAGGTTCCCAATCGGATCTTCGATCATTGTTACCGCGAGGAAGGTATAGATGGACGGGGCTTATCTTGAGGGTAAACCATTTGATCTATTTTTGTTTCACCGCGATGTGGAACTGTCCTGTCATTTGCTTGAATCTGGTGTTGGTGCGGTCATTATTGACCTGGAAAGCCGTGGCAAAAATCAACGACAGGCCGGGTTTGACACTGAAATTAATGCGCACACAGCTGATGATTTACGCAGTTTGCGGGCCAAGACGGCGTGTCAGATTTTCTGTCGTGTCAGCGGACCAGATGTTTCCGACAGTGAATTGACTGAGGTGATTAATTCTGGCGCGGATGAGATTATTATTCCGATGGTCAGACATGTCGCTGAAGTTGAACGAGTTTTACGCGTACTCAAAGACCGTTGCCGCGTCACGGTTATGATCGAAACTCAAGAAGCAGCTGATCAGGCGCATGTGCTAGGCCGCCTCCCAATCGAGCGGATATATGTTGGATTGAATGACTTACATATTGATCGCGGCACCGACACTATTTTTGCCCCCTTGGTTGACGGGTATTTGGATCGCATCAGGGAACAATGCCGCGATGTCACCTTTGGGTTTGGCGGCCTGACATTGCCGGACCTTGGTGCGCCGCTTGCCGCACGTCATCTTTATGCCGAAATGGCTCGTTTGGACTGTTCATTTACCTTTTTGCGCAGATCGTTTTATCGCGACATGGCGGGTAAAGACAGCGTTCAAGAGTTGTCAGGCATGCAATCAGTATTGCGTGGCATGCAAATGCGCACGCCGCAAAGTGTAAGTGTAGACCAGCAAGATTTACGCAAAGCACTTTTGCAAATTAATCGACAGGACATGTGATGCCGGACTTAAGTGGTTCCTCATTTTTGGTGACCGGTGCCGCTGGTTTTGTCGGCGCGCATCTGGTTGCACATCTGGTTGCAAGCGGAGCATCTGTTTGCGCATTAACACACAAAGGCCACCGTATCACACGTTTGTCTGCACTTGGGGTGGCGCACTGTGCAGTTGCGAGTGACCTTACTGACAATGATGAAATCGCTGCAATTTTGGATCGCGTCGCGCCTGACGTTATTTTTCACCTTGCCGCAGAACGTGATGTGACAGCCTTGATCGCAAAGCCTGACATGAGCGCCATGACCGGCGCAGCGTTGGTCCGGGCGGCGGCGCGATTAAACTTGAAACGTTTTGTTACCATTGGATCGTCACTCGAATATCCCGATAAAGGCACAGGGGATCCAGTTGGCCCACATGGCACGGCCAAGGCTCTTGCTATGCAAGCGATGCAGAGGGCCTCGATTGAAGTTGATCTTCCGTTCTCTGCATTTCGAACACATTATGTGTATGGCCCATTGCACGGCGCGCAAAAACTCATCCCCACTGCTATTCGTGCCGCTGCAAAGGGAGCCACGATGCCGATGACAGGCACCGATATTCGCAAACGATTTGTATATGTTGGCGATATTGTTGCCGCGTGTATGCATGTCTTGACCCTGCCTGCGGATTCTAAAGAAATATATCTGGCAACTGCAACTGACGAGCACAGCAACCAAGACGTCATCGACCGGATTGCTCAGTTGATGGGTAAAACCATAGACTTTGAAACAGGCGCATTTGCATCACGCGGATGGGATCGACCTCATTGGGACTTACCAGTTGGTGCGACTTTATTGCCCGGTTGGCAGCCAGCCATTCATATTGATCAAGGGTTGAAAGCTACGATTCTGGCCGAGGGTTTTGATGTCAATGATTAGTAAAATCAGCATATTAGTTCCGGTGATGAACAACCAAGGCACCCTCACAAAGCTGGTTGATGAGGTGTCTGCTGCTCTAGATTCACATGCACTCGAATTCATCTTTGTTGAGGACGCCAGCACCGATGGTTCGCGCGACATCCTGGTCGAATTGGTGGATCGCGACGACCGTGTGCATGTCATGATCAATACCGTAAACCTAGGGCAACAACCCAGCATCCGCAGGGGGTTGGCACGATGTAGTGGTGATGCTGTGGTCGTGATGGACGCTGATCTTCAAGATCCACCAGACGCGATCCCGATGTTGTTAGAAGCCTTGATCGACGGTCCTTATGATGCTGTGTTTGCTGGTCGGCTTGGCCAGTATCAATCGGTATCGCGCATGATCAGCGGCACAATTTTTCGCTTTGTGATGCGTCGTATGACAAACTTGCCAAAGGGTGCAGGCGGGTTTGTTATGATGCGTGGCCATGTGGCGGGTGAAGTCGCTGCAAAGAAAGGTAAATGGTTTTACCTTCCGGGCTTGATCGGATGTGGCGGGCATCGTGTTCACGCCATCCCGGTTGGGCGATCCAAACGTATCTCAGGGCATTCTGCGTTCAGCAGTTCAATGCGCTGGAAAACTGGTTTTTCGAATGTCGCAGCCGTGCTGCAAGAAAGGGTATTTCATGCCAAAAGATAGTGTAAAACAGGCACGTCACAACGCCATTCAACGCTCATATTACGAGGATCGCCAGCGTGCCGATAACCACCGTATGTTGGTGCAACAAACGCCATATGTGATGAACCATGTTGATCAGTTGATTGCATTTGCGGGTCTGAAACCCGGTGACCGCGTCTTGGACGTGGGCTGCGGAATGGGTAAATTCACCATTCCATTAAGCCAACGTGGTATTGATGTGGACGGTTTTGATCTGTCCCCTAAACTACTCGAAGAACTGCGTACGCAAGCAGGGGCAGACAGCGCGATCAAGACATTCTGCGGGGATTTGTTGGAAGATAACCCAGAGCTGAATGGCCAGTATGATCATGTAACTGGTTTTTTCATGTTGCATCATTTGTTCGATTTGCAGCAGGCGATGAACCATATTGCGCCGCTTCTCAAACCCAATGGGCAGGCGACGTTCTTGGAACCCAATCCATTGTGCCCGTTGTTCTATATTCAGATCACCCTAGCCCCGACAATGTCGTGGAAGGCTGAAAAAGGTATTCTTCAGCTCACGCAACGCAATACGTCCAAATGCATGGAAAATGCGGGTTTTACTGATGTAGCGTTTAAGCGGTATGGCATTCTGCCGCCCTTCCTGCGCAACACAGGTTTCGGCGCAAAATTCGAACCCCAGTATGATAAGATCGCACCGCTGCGACCTATTTCGGCATTCCAAATGGTGAAGGCACGATTGGGGCCAAACGGCGCGACCAAGGGATGATCAGTTTTTTGGCAGCGGTTTCGTTGCCGCTGGCGCTGCTTATCTTCGCTATGGTGCGATCCATCCGTGTTGGTCTGAATCTCGATGACGAAGGCTATCTGATCTACGGAACCCAAGCAGTGATGCGCGGCGAAATTCCGATCCGTGACTTTCGCGCCTATGATCCTGGGCGCTATTATTGGTGTGCGTTGTGGTTCCGGCTGATTGGTTCGGGTTTTATTACGGCGCGAATTGCGATGGCGGTTCTTTCGGCCGCCTCTATCGTTTTGATTGTCGCGTTGATGTATCACGCGACAGGCAGCGCGTTGGTCGGAAGTGCCACGGCATGTTTGGCCTTGGTTTGGATGACTCCGATCTATCGACAGGTTGAAGTGTTTTTTAGCATTATCTGTTGCGCCACTTTATATGCGCTGGTCATAGGCGCGGGAAACCCCATAGGGCTGGGAGCTGTTGGCGCTCTCGCGGCATTCTTTGGGTTGAATATATTGGTCTATTTTGTTGGATCGGCTGTGTTGGTTTTGATTTTTGGCAGCATGGTAGGATTGTTTGGTTTCGTTGATATGGCGCTGCCATTCGGGATGGGTTTGTTGGTGTCCTGCGCTGTAATGTGCGCATTGATCGCGTTGATACCGGGTGTCATGAATGCGTATTTTGAGCGAAAAATATGGCCGCTTTGGCGCAGAGGTACAACCAATTTACCAATGCCGCGCCCTTGGGTTTGGGCCGCGACAACTGCTGAGTTTAAAAAACACGTGCATTGGCGTCAGCTATCTTACAAGATCTTGTTTACCCTCATTCCGGCTATATGTGTTGCGTCGATGATCTGGATTGTGGTTGGAAAAACTGCACCCCACGATACTCTTGTGGCCCTTGCCCTTGTCGCTTCTTGTGCAGGGGTGGCGTATTTCCACCATGCTTTTTCACGGGCCGATCTGCGTCATATATATGGTGTGATGCAGCCTATATTTATTTTGTCGGCTGTATTCAGTCACATAATGTTTGGGCCGTTTGGTGCTGCGTTTGTGGTTTGCCTGCTTGTGATAGGCAGTGTCATGTTACTGCGGAACGAAGCCGATTTTATCTTTGGGGATGCCCAAAAACAGCGCGATTTAGTGCCGTTTGAGATTGGGAGTGATAGATTTTTATTGTCCGCAGGAGTTTCAGAAAACCTTTGCCATATCAAAGCAATAATCGATACTCATAGTGTACCAAGCGATTTAATGTTCGCTGCTCCGGAATCGCCGGGAATGCTGGCCTTGTTTGGCTTCAAAACCGCAGTTTACGATACCTTCCCTGTCTACATGTCCACGCCAGAGTCGCGACAGGTGATGCTGGCTGAGGTTACGGCCACCGCACCCAAGGTTGCGATTGTTACGGATGTGATGATCGATGGACGGAAGGATTTATTGTTTTCGAATAATTATCCCGACGTAACTAAATACTTCTATACCTACTACGATATCGCGTTGTCCGATGTGTCGCAGACAGTTTTTGTGCGCCGCTAACACTTACGAATAGGGAAGCGGAGAGGGATCTAGAAAATCCTACATCCACTTTCGGTTAGCGGCCCGGGCTGTACGGGGCGACCAGGGGCAGGGTTGATGATAACAGTCTGGACACCTGTCAGACTGCGCATACATTGGTTTGCGGCCTGACCCCCGGCGTATTTCCCATCAACGTAGATATCGAGCCATACATACCCATTGTAGCCGCTATGGCAGGGTCCGTCCTGTGGTGAATTCCCGTCACCGCAGAGATCTTCGACGATGGCGTATTTGCGCAGTCGAGGCATGTAAAATCTGGTTCCAGCCGGAAAATCCATCACGCTGCGATTGCCATGGCGTACATGCCCAACCGCCAATGTGATGGGATCACGATATGTCCCAGTGCCGCCAGCCTCACGGTGGACAACGGGCCTTGCGATATTGCTGGACCCTCTGGGTGTATTGTCCCAAAAACTATAGCCGGTCAGGAACGCGCTGAATTGCTGTTCTGCTTGGACGCTACCCGCACCAAAGGCTGCGATCAGTGTAAATGCGAATGTTCGTATGCATAGCCCAAGCTTCATCACAGAGTTCCTTTTCGATCACATATGCCTCCAGCGGGAGGTCAAAACCGTGATGAGAAGGTGCCCCAGAAAGATTTATGAACCCTTAAGAAGAGTGTTAATTCAGGACCAATATGGCGTCACCGTTCATATTTTGATGTCACTGCGAGAGAATCAGTACTGAAAAAATACAACCTAAAGAAAAGTTAAAAAATTATAAACGCGCATGAGGTGAGGTGAAATTTCATCAATCCTCAAAAAAAACCATCCACCGTTGCGTCATTCGAAACGCTGACACCACTAATGGTTGTTATTGAAGGGCTTAGACCCACAACAAGTGACTTAATCCGTCTTATTCCTATACTCATTTACATAATATTGTCTGATATCCAGCGGCATTATTTATGACCGATGTGGGGTGTTTGTATCAGTTTGTGATAGGATGAGTTGGGGGATGCGTTTGCGCTGGGGGGCGCTGCATCCGATTTTGGGTGATTAAGATTTGCCAGACAGCAAGGCAGGCATCAAACGGTCAGATTGATTTAATCTGCGACACGGGTGATGCGCGCTTTGCTTAACAGGCAAATTTTTGTTTGGTGAAAGATCCGTAGTAATGAGCGCTGCTCGCTTCATATACGGCGTTTGTGTGACAGGTGGGTAAGTCGTCACATACGTTCCGCGACCCGCGTATTGACCGGGGCTTAACTGACCGCGTTTTTGCTGACCCCAGCAAAAGGCGGCGGGGTCGCATCCTGTATTCTGCATTGATGTTGTTAACCGCGATTTTTGCATGGATATTCATTTTCTCAATTGCTTTGGTTTCCACACAAGAGTTGGAAGCCGCACTGCCCGATGATGTTGTGACACTTAAGGGGCATTTTCATCAAACCGACAGTCACGACCACAGGGAACTATCGACAGACTACAATGCTGAAATCGCGGCTATTGACGTGTATCACCAGCAAGAAGCATTAGAATATCGGTGCCTGCCCGATGGTGCGGATCAAAAAGTTGATCATAACAACGCCGTGCACCGTATCTATGCAATGTTGCCCAGCGCGCTGCCTTGGGCGGCGCAATCGCTCCAACAAAGCTGTGATGTGATTGATGTGATCATGCCTGCTTGGTTCGATGTGCAATTGGGTGCTGATCAAGTCGAGGTCGTAGGCCTTGAAGATGATGCCCGCAAAGAAATGCGCGAATATGTCGCTGCCCGCAAAGGGCGTGTCGACGTCATGCCGGTGGTTGCGTTTAGCCAAGCCGTTGCGCGCTTGTTTGGGGATCCGATTGGGCGATCCGAAATTACGACGGCTTTAAACGGATTTATTGAGCAAGCGGGTGAAACGGATGAATTGTCAGGGCTTTGCATTGATGCAAGTAGCCTGATCACTGAGGGTAGTTCGGCCTTTGCATCATTCATTCAGCCGCTCAGTGACGGCATGCGTGCTCATGGATTGCAATCTTGTGTGGTTCTGCCCGGTTCTGCGCCAGATGGGATGTTCGTTGTTGCGAACAGGTTTTCAGATGTGGTTGTCGCCAAGGTTTTTGAAGAACCTTGGGTCGGATCAGCGCCTCAACCGATAGCGGCGGACGATTGGTTTGATCGCCGTGTTGAATCGGTTCAGACGATTGTCGATCCGGCCAAGTTGGTCATCGCGATGGGCACATTTTCGGTTGATTGGACCTCTGGTAGTCCAAAGCCAAAGACCATTCCATTTGCCGAAGCGATGGCGATTATGGTCGCCGCAAAAACCAAGCCAAAATATGAACCCATTGCTGGTAATGCCCAGTCGGTTTTTGTAGACGCCAAGGGGATGCAGCACCGTATGTGGATGCTGGATGCGGCTTCGGCGCACAATCAACTGATGGTATTGAAAAAACGGGGTGTGCAGTCAGCCGCTATTTGGAGTCTTGGTTCAGAGGATCCGGGGCTATGGGCGGTGCTAGATCAAGCTGACAAAGCGCAAGCTTTGAACGCCGAGAGTTTGAACAATTTGGTCTTTGCAAATTACGTTGATCATCTTGGTGATGGCCCCTTTGTCGCGCCGATATCGATGCCTGTTGTGGGGCAGCGCGTTGTGCAGATTGATCCACAGACCAACCGCATTTTAACGCTGGATTACACCCAATTGCCGCAACCCAGCGTGGTGCGCCTATATGGTGGCGGACAAACCAACAAGGTCGTGCTGACCTTTGATGACGGACCGCACAAGAAACACACACCTGCAACGCTGGAAGTTTTGAAATCGACCGACACGCCGGGTACGTTTTTTGTGTTGGGCAGCAGCGCGATCAAGGCACCTGAATTGGTGGAACGCATCCTTGAGGAAGGCCATGAAATTGGGTCTCATACATATTCGCACCACCATATGGGCGACCTTTCTGCGGGGCGGGCCATTGTCGAAGTGAATTCCGTACAACTCTTGGTCAATGGGATTACGGGCAAGAACATGCGTCTGTATCGCGAACCCTATATGCGCAGCGGTGGGCCGATCACTTCCAAAGAGGTCGCTTCGCTGATGCCGTTGGAAAAAGCGGGTTATATCATTGCGGGCATGGATATCGTGCCGGGCGATTGGTTGGATCGATCCGCTGACGAATTGGCCAAAGAAATGATCACCCAGGTCGAAGAAAACGCAGGCGGCGTTATTTTGCTGCACGACGGGGGCGGCGATCAAAGTGAGATGGTTAAGTCCTTGCCAGTGGTGATCAAAACCTTGCGCGAAAAGGGGTATGTGTTCACCTCGATGGCGGATTTTCTGGAAACCACGCCAGAGACATTGCTGCCGAATGCCGAAGGTATGCAATCCACCTTCAACAACGTGTCCTTTAAGGCAGTCGGCAATGGTTGGTCGTTGCTGGAGTTGATTTTCTGGACCGTCCTTGTGATCGGTCTTGTGCGGGCAATTGTTTTGTTACTTCTCACCGCCTTGCGCAAAAGACATGTTGGGCCGGATACGCAGGATTTGCCGTCTGTGACGGTTGTCATTCCAGCGTTTAATGAGGCGAATGTGATTGGGCGCTGCATCGATTATGTTTTGGCGACGGATTACGCCGACTTTGATGTGATCGTTGTCGATGATGGGTCAAATGATGATACCTACGCGGCAGCGATGGCATTTGCGGATCATCCTTTGGTAAACGTAATCACGCAACATAATCAGGGCAAAGCGGCGGCGATGAATGCAGCCTTGTTTGAGACCGACAGTGACGTGTTAATCTGCATTGACGCGGATTCACAATTGCACCCACAGGCCGTTGGATTGATGGCCGCCCATTTCAGTGATCCTAAAATTGGCGCTGTTGCGGGGCGCGTGGTTGTGGGCAACCGCACTAACATCCTGACGCGGCTCCAAGCGTTGGAATATATCACCGCGCAAAGCATCGAACGTCGCGCAAAAGAAGTGTTAAACGCCATCACCGTTGTGCCTGGTGCCATTGGTGCATGGCGCACGAATGCATTGATGGAGGCTGGCATTTTCTCGACGGAAACACTGACCGAAGACGCCGACATGACCATGGCGATCATCCGCTCTGATTACCGCGTGATCTATGAGGATCGTGCTGTTGCAGTGACAGAAACGCCCGCCACCGTTGGGGGATTGATGGCGCAGCGTTTGCGTTGGTGTTTGGGGATGATGCAAGCGGGTTGGAAGCATCTGGGCGCGATTATCGAAGGACGCAATCTGGGCCTGATTTCTCTGCCTGATCTCGCGATCTTTGGCTATCTCATGCCGCTGATAGCGCCGCTTGCGGATTTGCTCTTGTTGATCTTGATCTACGACTATTTCGCGGGCGGTGGCACTGTGCCTCAAGACGATGCGACACTATCAACGGGGTCATTTCTATTGGCTTATATGGCCCTCCCGATATTCGAAGTCATCACTGTTGCCATCGCGTTCAGGCTTGATCCAAAAGAAGACCGCCGTTTGATGCTCTTGATCCCTTTCCAGCGTATTATCTATCGTCAATTGCTGTATTTCTCAGTCATTCGGGCGCTGTGGCGTGCCTCTTCTGGGTCTTTGGCGAATTGGGGCAGGGGCAATCGGACGGGTTTCCAATTTGACCAGTCAAAACTCACATGATGGACCGTCGTACATTCATGAAGTGGGGCGTTGCTGCGCCTCTCATGCTTGGCCCCTTGCAAGGGCTGGCCAATACGCGCGTTCCGCAAAATACGATTGTTGTGTTGGACGGGGTGGGGCCGGATACGGACGCTGAACGCTTGGCAATTGTACTGAACGCCTTTGCCAAGCAAGGCTTGCCTGCATCCTGTCTGATTGAGGGACAACCACAGCGACGTTTGACCCCGGACCATCCAGTGTCCCAACTGCTGCGCGAGCATCGCAAGAAACTGCCGGGCCTGTTTGAAGTGCTGCCTGTGGTACCCGATTTGGGTCTTTTGACACCATATTTTCAAGCGCGCGCCGTCTATCAAGCGCAAATCGATCTTTTCACCAGCATTTGGGGCGATGACAGTACGGACATGGGGGTGTTCAACCCGCAATCCATCGCCTGTGATATTGTCGAACGTCCGTTGGCCCCCTCGGGTGTGCGTGCCAGCGGTATTCGCAACGTGCTGATGCGCCCCAGTGCGACAACGCCTGTACGTCCCGAAGCATGGGATGACGGCGTGCTGCGCATGATCGGCGGTAAACGTGTGCAGTTAAGCGTCACCAAAGTGACCGTTGTAGGGTCTGACGCATCGCGGGTTGAGCGGGTGTTTTATCTATCCGCATCCGAAATTTCCGAAACGGCATTGCCCCGCCTAGAGGCCGCTGCATCACAATTCGCAGTGGGTATTCAGGTGCAGGATGGTGCAAATTGGTCCAGCACCATCCTTGCCTCAGACATCCAGTTTCGTGATGCCTATGGGTATCGACGCAACATGGGCCTGCATTTCTTTTTGGAGGCTGAGGCCAGCGAGGATGATCGCGCAATCTTGGCTGACTTTCGCCTTGATCTGATCAAGGCGGGTGTCCCGTCAAGCTTTGGTGCACCTGTTGGGTCTCGTACCAATGCACCAACAGGTATTGGCTATTGGGTCGACGTGCAGGGGATGACCGGCGCTGATTCACCGCTTCACCCGCTAGAGGTTTATGGGGGCAGCATTCAAAGGCAAACGCCCAAACCCACGCCCGGCGCCTATGGCATGGGTGTACAATTGAGCGATCTAGACAACCTTGGCAACGCCGGGGTTGATCCTGAAAACACCATACATGTCCCAACATTTCGTGTGCATGATGCGGCAAGCGTTACGCTGTTGGGCGAAGGCGCATTTGGCACCGATGATTTTGTCGTTTTGGTCACGGCATCGGCGCTGCGTCGTCGTACGCAGCGGTCTTTGATGAAAAACGCGTTATTGGGCCTTGCTGACGATGGCATCACGGCGGCAATGACCTTGCCGAATTATGTCCGCAGTGTTGTGCCAACGGGTGCCTATATTTCGCATTTCCGGCGCACGGTTACCTACGCATCCGCAGCCAAACCAGATCGTGCGGCACCGGATGCAAAGGCGCTTGAACAATATTTAGCAGATGCCAAAACCGCGTGGGGCTATTTTGAGCGATGGACTGACAAAAAGACAGGTCTTTGCCCAGCAACGGTAAATTTTTCGCCCGGCAACGAAGAACTGCATCAGGCTGTGACCATGTGGGATGTGGGCAGCCACATAAACGCACTTATTGCTGCATATGACCTAAAGTTGGTGACCAAAGCGCAGTTCCAGCAGGCCATTAAAAAGATACTGCCAAATATTGCTGGGCGTACATCACAGGGTCGCCTCTTGCCGCAGGGGTGGATTGCGACAGACCGTTTCAAGTGGGGGACAAAAGACTTTGATGGCTGTGATGCGGGTCGGCTTATGGCCGCGCTGTACAATCTAGACAGCCATCCAGCCGCAAAGGACAAGGCGGCAAAAACTGTTGCGGCGTGGGATCTGCGTGATGTTGTCATTGATGGCATTATCTATTCCGTGCAGCAGGGCAAATTGGAAACCACCTTTCGATCTCATTGTTCGCATTATGCCGCGTGGGCCTTCCGCACATGGGGGATCGAGGTGCGTTCACCCTATGAGGTGTTTGACGGTGTCAGCACTGCGGATGGCAAAATGGCCTTGCTTGAGGTTGGTGGCCATATCGGACCAATGGGTGCCGAACCTTTGCTTTTAGAAGCCATCGAACTCGGCATGTCGGCGGAATCTGCCTATCTTGCGGATGTACTTTTTGCAGCGCAGTTAGAAGAATACGACGATACAGGTCGTTTGACTTGCGTGTCAGAGGGACCAATAGATCGCGCGCCATGGTTTACCTATCAGGGTATCCAATTTGACGCCCCCGG
The DNA here is from genome assembly GCA_049794015.1 of Sulfitobacter sp. GTDB lineage: Bacteria > Pseudomonadota > Alphaproteobacteria > Rhodobacterales > Rhodobacteraceae > Sulfitobacter. Next base: position 61,630 of record JBARCK010000084.1, read on the forward strand.
TCGGGTCTGGGCCACCGATACCGTGGCTGGACTGGATGAACATCGGTCCCCAGAGTTCAGGGCAAAGAATGCAGTGATCAGTTCCAAAGGGGCTTACCTTTGGGCAGCATACAAGGATCACAGCTATTGCGATATGTTGGTTGAATACGTACGTGAAAAGGCCCGTACCTCTAACGGGTTTTCATCAAGTATTTATCAGTCGACGGGCAAAGCGACTTCGACCTATGCAGACATCAATACCAATGCGATTATCCTGCAATCGATTGCCCAGATTATGAAAAATGCAGGCGGTGTCTAAGGCAACGGCCCGAGTAGGCAACGAGTATTTGTACCTCTGCGTGGCATTGTCTATTGATATCAAAAAGGGGATGGGCCGGTGACACTGAAACGCGCAATTGTATTTATGGTTTGGGGCGACAAATACGTGTCCCATGTCGCTGATTGTGTGCGTGAAAGCCAGCTGCCTGATGTGCCTGTCTACCTGCTGACCGACGCTGAGTCAGACACATCTTGTCTGCAATCGCATGTGCAAGTGATCCGCTGCGATATCCGTTACGCAGGCAAACTGGCCAAGCTTGAACTGATGCGGAACCTACCGCAAGACCTTGAGATCGTGCTGTTTCTGGATGTCGATACCCGTGTGATTGGTGATATCTCACTCGGCTTTGAAAAGGCTGAAAAATACGGTATCGCAATGGCGCCTGCACCGCATTATTCGCTCGAGCATTTCCGCGATTTTGGTCAGGTGATGGACCGTGAAGGTGTGCCGCGTCAGGGGCAGTTGCTGTATAATTCAGGCGTGCTGTTTTTTGATGCGCAATCCGAAACGATCCGCGAAGTGTTCCGACTTGCCTGTGAGATTGCGGAACGTGACGCAACAACGCCGTGGGGGGACCAGACCTATATCACCCTCGCGATGGAAATTTTGGGCGTGAACCCCTATACATTATCGCCTAGTTTTAATCATCGTGGTTTTGGCGAGTTGGTCAGTGGATCGGTGCGCATTTGGCACTCGTATAACCCTTTGCCTGCCGATGCTGGTGATCTCGAATATGGCTATCTGCATAGACATGAAAATGGTGCTTTTGTACGTGCTCTAAAAGTGCCGAAATAGATGTCGAAATCTATCACTTTGCAGGGGCTTGAGGGGATCAAACGTTTCGTTATCGTCGTGGGGTGTCAACGGTCTGGTACTACCTTATTGGGTCAAGTGATTGGTGCGCAATCTGGGTGCGTGTTGATAGACGAATTTGAGGGCCTGTATCCGTGGTTTCATGCCGTTGCTGATCAATCTCCAGATGCACAATTGTTGACGACCAAAGTGATTGCGCAGGCGCGTGACAAATATAGTGATGATGCGGGGCGTTTTGTTGCAGGCGGGGCAGCTTTGGACGGGTCGGTCGAAACGCTGGTCCTCAAAGCCCCGAACTTGACCTTTGAGGCTGCAAAGATTGCCAACCTTGGCTTGCCTGTGCATGTGATCTATCCGGTGCGTGATCCGCGTGCGGTTGTGGCCTCGATGCTGCGGTTAAAAAACATAAACTTTGTTGAAAATCAGCGCCGGTTTCTAAAAGGGCATCCAGAAGTTTCAGCGCGTTACCAAGCCGCGTTTGATGTGATCGACGATGAGGATGCTCCGCTTTGGGAACGTGCCGCGAAAGTATGGATGATAAAGTCTGATTTGGCACAGATGTTTGTGGATCAAGGTTTGCAGGTGCTACAATTCACCTACGAAGACTTTGTTGCGGCCGCTTTTGAATGGACTGATAAAATCAGGAGATTTTGCGATCTTAACGATGCTGGAACGGCTTGCGCGCACGAGGGCATTTACAAAGGCCAAGGTCCCGGCGGCACAGATCGGCAGCGCCCTGTTGATGCGACATCTTTGGGTCACTGGCAGCAAGACTTGGATGCCGAATTAGCGCTTGGGATTTTAACGGCTGCGCAACCAGTGGCTGCGAGGTTTGGATATGATGGATAATAAAGGTCTTTGGTCTGCGGCTGATGCTGGCCAGTCTTCCCCGATTATTCTGCTGGGCAGAGGTGGCGGCGGCACGCGGTTGTTGTCCGAATTTGTGACCTCTCTTGATGTGTTCATGGGC
>JBARCK010000085.1:0-5412 GCA_049794015.1 Sulfitobacter sp.
CTATGGACGAATTTGAAGCACTACTGGAAGAAAGCTTTGAAATGGACACGCCCGAAGAGGGTTCTGTTGTCAAAGGTAAGGTCATCGCAATCGAAGCGGGCCAAGCCATCATCGACGTGGGCTACAAGATGGAAGGCCGCGTTGAACTAAAAGAATTTGCCGATCCCGGCGAGTCCCCCAAAATCGCAGTTGGTGACGAGGTTGAAGTGTTCCTTCGCCAAGTCGAAAACTCGCGTGGCGAAGCGGTTATCTCTCGTGAGATGGCGCGCCGCGAAGAAGCGTGGGACCGTCTGGAAAAAGCCTATGCCGCAGAAGAGCGCGTCGAAGGCGCAATCTTTGGTCGCGTCAAAGGTGGCTTTACTGTGGACCTTGGCGGCGCGGTTGCGTTCTTGCCCGGCTCTCAGGTTGATGTGCGCCCTGTGCGTGACGCGGGCCCATTGATGGGTCTGAAACAGCCGTTCCAGGTTCTGAAAATGGACCGTCGTCGTGGCAACATCGTTGTGTCGCGCCGTGCGATCCTCGAAGAATCACGTGCCGAACAGCGCGCTGAAGTCATTGGCAACTTGACCGAAGGTCAAGAAGTCGACGGCGTGGTCAAGAACATCACCGAATACGGTGCGTTTGTTGACCTTGGCGGTGTTGACGGTCTGTTGCACGTCACAGATATGGCATGGCGCCGTGTGAACCACCCATCCGAGATCCTCGCCATTGGCGAAACGATCAAGGTGCAGGTCATCAAGATCAATAAAGAGACACACCGCATCAGCCTTGGCATGAAGCAGTTGCAAGAAGATCCATGGGATCTGGTTGCTGCTAAATACGCGTTGGAATCTTCGCACACAGGTCGCGTGACCAACATCACCGATTACGGCGCATTTGTTGAGCTGGAACCGGGCGTTGAGGGCCTCGTACACGTGTCCGAGATGTCTTGGACCAAGAAAAACGTACACCCCGGCAAGATCGTGTCTACGTCGCAAGAAGTCGAAGTCATGGTTCTGGAAATCGATGGTGCCAAGCGCCGTGTTTCCCTTGGCCTCAAGCAGACCATGCGCAACCCATGGGAAGTGTTTGCAGAAACACACCCCGAGGGCACAGAAGTCGAAGGCGAAGTCAAAAACATCACCGAATTTGGTTTGTTTGTTGGTCTCGAAGGCGACATCGACGGCATGGTGCACTTGTCCGACCTCAGCTGGGACCAGCGTGGCGAAGAGGCCATTCAGGACTATCGCAAAGGCGACATGGTTCAGGCCGTTGTGTCCGAAGTTGACGTTGAGAAAGAGCGCATCAGCCTCTCGATCAAAGGCGTCGGCGGCGACAAGTTTGCTGAAGCAGTGGGCGGCGTGAAGCGCGGCTCTGTTGTAACGGTAACAGTGACGTCTATCGAAGACGGCGGGATCGAAGTGGAATATGAAGGCATGAAAGCCTTTATCCGCCGCTCTGATTTGTCACGTGACCGTGCCGAACAGCGCCCTGAGCGTTTCAGCGTGGGTGACAAGGTTGACGTGCGCATCACAAACGTGGACGCGAAAGCGCACCGTTTGGGCGTATCGATCAAAGCCCGCGAGATTGCTGAAGAAAAAGAAGCGGTTGAGCAGTATGGCTCGTCTGACTCTGGTGCGTCCTTGGGTGATATCCTTGGTGCCGCGCTGAAGGGCGACGAATAAGCATCATACGTTAGCTTTGGCTGACTGAAAATTGAGGCCCCGCATGGTGACATGCGGGGCCTTTTTCTTGTGTATAGGGTTCTGTCCCGACATCTGATGTCGAAAACGACACGTTGGCAGCGGGCTTTTTGTTTAGTCTAGGGCATCATCTTTAGACAGATCAGGACGCCCAGATGTTAGAAGAAGCCGTCACAAGAACCCACGCCCTACAAGCGCGCATGAAAGAGCTTGGGATCACCCATGCAGTGTTCACCTCAGAAAGTTCAATCGCGTATCTGGCTGGCTTTTGGGGATACCTTGGCATCGAATTTGGTCGCCCCACGATGTTGGTGGTACGCGCGGATGATGCGCCTGTGGTGATCACCCCCTTGATGGAAAGCGAAATGGTCGCTGAAATGACATGGGTCACGGATGTGCGCACATGGGAGGATGCAGGCCAGCGCAGTTGGGGCCGCGCCCTTGCGGGTGCTTTACCAGATAATCCGCGCGATATTTGGGTCGAAAAAGCAGAACTGCCGGCAATCGTGCGCAACTTTATCGACGAACGATATGCGGGTGCCGCTTTGCAAGATATCGGCCCGGTTCTGGGTGCGCAGAGGATGATCAAATCACCGCTTGAAATCAACATCATGAAAGAAGCGGGTGAAATTGCAGGCGCGATGATGGCGGCTGCACATAGTTCTCTCAGCGCAGGCGCGCAGGAATATGAAAGCGCGCTGGCTGTGATCGACGCGGGCACCCGTAAGGCCGCGGGTTTCTTGACGGATAAGGGGTGGGAACGGTTTGTCTCACCAATGATCCACAATCTGCAAATCCTGCAAAGTGGTAAAGACGCGTCGATGGTGCATCGGCGTGCATCCGTGAAAGCCTATGAGAGGTTTGATCCAGTCTATTTTTGTTTCTGTAACATGGCGCAATTCAAGCAATACAAATTGGGTTTTGACCGGATGTTCCATGTGGGTGATGTGACGGATGCGGGGCGGCATGTGCAGCAAGCAGCAATTGATGCGCAACAGGCCGCGATTGCAGTGATCAAACCGGGGGTTATCGCGCAGGATGTCGCCGCAGCGGCGAATGCGGTTTATGCAGAGCGTGGATATCAAACCGGGTATCGCACGGGGCGATCCATTGGTGTGGCCTATCTTGAGGCACCGGAACTCAAAGCCGGGGACACCACGGTGTTGCAGGCGGGTATGACCTTTGCCGTTGATGGGGGCATATCTGTTGATGGTGTTACTGCTGGGCGGATTGGTGACAGCATTGTGGTAACAGAAACCGGGTTTGAATACCTCACGCAGTATCCGCGTAAATTACTGGTCACTGAAAATTGAGCCAAACACCGACATTACGATTAGCTGTTGCGCAAGCACCTGCTGATTTGTCCTCGCCTGCGGCGCGATTAGAGTGGCTGCGTTCCATTCTGCCGGGTGTTGCGAAACAGCGGGCTGACCTGCTGCTTTTGCCCGAACTCTTTGCCTGCGGTTACAATATCGGTGACGCGGTGCATGAACTTGCAGAACCGATTGAGGGACCAACATTTACGGCGATGGCGGAACTGGCCCAGCGGTTTGGGCTGGCACTTCACTACGGATTTGCAGAACGCGAGGGCGATACTCTTTATAATGCCGCTTTGTGTGTTTCACCGCAGGGGACCGTGGTGTCACGTCAGCGTAAATTAGTGCTGCCGCCAGGATTTGAACGTGATTATTTTACGCCGGGGCACGGCTGTGATGTGTTCAACTATCGCGGCGTTAAAATGGCCACGTTGATTTGCTATGATGCAGAATTCCCCGAAACAATACGCCATGTGGCGGCGCTGGGTGCGCAGCTGATCCTTGTACCAACGGCCTTGGGCGCAGATTGGTCGTGGGTTGCGGATCAGATGATCCCGACACGGGCATATGAAAACGGGGTCTACCTTGCCTATGCCAACAGTGCGGGCGTTCAAAACGGGATGGCGTTTCTAGGCCGCAGTGTGATTTGTGCACCTGATGGTATTGAAGTCGGCCGTGCAGGCGCTGAGGCAGAAATAATTTATGCAAATCTGGACCTCAGCCGTGTCGACGCAGCGCAGACGCGTTTGCCTTATTTGCAGGACCGTCACAGGCTTGTTTTGGACTAGAGCCGGGGGTGTGGCTGCGGGTGTCTTGCGCTGCAAAATGCAACCTTTGTCGCTGCGAATCGGTTTTACGATACGAAATGGTTAATGCGCCAAACGCACCTCAACCAAGCACGATTACCTTTGTCTTTTGAAAAAACTGCAAAAAAACAGGGCTTTGAGCCAAGAAACCCTCAATGCTAGCTATTCCCGTGACGGTGTTTTTTTTCTATAGTCGTGGGTGAGCCTACATAAATAGACACATCTCGGGGGGGATATTTCGATGATCCGGTCAGAACTGATCCAGAAAATTGCGGATGATAATCCGCACCTTTACCAGCGCGATGTTGAGCGGATTGTGAATACCTTTTTCGATGAGATTACCGGTGCCATGGCGCAGGGTGATCGTGTTGAGCTGCGTGGCTTTGGCGCGTTTTCGGTCAAAAAACGAGATGCCCGTGTGGGACGCAACCCACGCACGGGTGAATCTGTGGCCGTAGAAGAAAAACATGTACCCTTCTTTAAAACCGGCAAGTTGTTGCGGGATCGGTTAAACGGGAAAAGCTAATGCGTTATGTTCGCTATATTTGTATCGCCATCTTTGCGGTGGCGTTGATCTCTGTCGCGCTGGCAAACCGTGCGATGGTGTCGTTGCAAATTTTGCCAACTGAAGTTTCAGGCTGGTTTGCGATGAACCCGTCTGTGCAAATGCCTCTGTTCTTGGTGATCCTTGGCAGCATTGTTGCTGGCTTGCTGGTTGGATTTGTGTGGGAATGGATCCGCGAATACGGCCAGCGTGCAGAAGCTGCCAAACAAGCACGCGAAATGCGTCGCTTGGAACGCGAAGTTGCGCGGCTCAAGGGTGAAAAACATCAGGGCAAAGATGAAGTTTTGGCCTTGTTGGATGAAGCCAGCTAAGCCGCCCAAATGCCTGCACATATTAATGCCAAGATTTGCGGACTGATCACCAGTGCCGATGTATCTGCTGCTGTAAAAGCGGGTGCACGGTACGTGGGCTTTGTGTTCTTTGAGAAATCCCCGCGTCATTTGAACCTTCAAGATGCCGCAATTTTGGCTGCTGGCGTCCCTGAAGGTATCTGCAAGGTGGCACTGACTGTAGACGCAGATGATGCATTTCTGGATGCGTTGGTCGCAGAGGTGCCGATTGATATGTTGCAATTGCACGGGTCCGAAAGCCCTGAACGCGTGAGCGCGGTGAAGGCCCGTTATGGCTTGCCAGTGATGAAGGCCGTGGGTGTTGCAGATTCCGATGACCTGATTGCGCTGGATGCCTATGTGAAAGTCGCTGATCAGATATTGGTGGACGCAAAGCCGCCAAAGGGGGCGGATTTGCCGGGTGGCAATGGGTTGGCGTTTGATTGGCGTTTGATTGCTGGACGTCGCTGGCCCGTGCCTTGGATGTTGGCCGGTGGGCTGACGCCAGATAATGTTGCGCAGGCGATTGCAATGACCGGGGCCAAGCAGGTGGATGTGTCATCAGGTGTGGAAAGCGCGCCGGGTGTCAAAGATGCGGCATTGGTTGCTGGGTTTTGCGAGGCCGCGCTGGGGTGATGTCGAACCGCCTGCGCGGTCCGACTGGCTGGGGGCGCTGCCCCCAGACCCCCGGGAATATTTAAGGCCAAAAAGAGA
>JBARCK010000086.1:0-1844 GCA_049794015.1 Sulfitobacter sp.
GCTTGCATCGCATCCATCCACCGAAAGCCAAGGCGCGGCCAAAGCGAATATTGCGCCCCAATGGCGATAGCGCGGCTGTATCCTTCCGGTATAGCAATCTGCTGCTTGGCTTCTTCCCAAATCTTGAGAAGGCTCAAGGCATAACGCTCGAATTGTTTGCCTTCCGGGGTCAGCACAGCACCAGCTTTGGAACGGGTGAAGAGCAGATGCCCTAAACTATCTTCAAGACGCTGCACACGTAGGCTGACAGCGGATTGTGTGACAAAGAGACGATCACAAGCCGCCACAAAAGATCCAGTATTAGCGACCTCAACAAAGGTCTTGATAAGCGTGATGTCCATTTTTTACCTATGAGTAAAGCTGATCTAATGCATCATTCTTATTCGTTATTCTTTCGTCCGGATATAGTCTATGTCGGCCTCAGCGAAGTCGAACAGAGGCAAGTTTTCATGATTGCCAAAGGTGGTAAGGGGATGTCGCTCCCAACGCCGCATCCCCCTCGGGCTCGACTTCGCACAGTTACGAGCGACACGAAGATAGGGGCAGAAATGTTGCAGCTGAAAACTGCAACGGTGCTTGACGCATTGCTCACTGTCTCCGCCTGTTTTTTGCAGGAGGTCGTTGACGCCACATCCAGCACTACCGCCTTTGGGGCTTCCCTCCCCCAATTGACGTCACGCAGGCTGAAGTTACACAGCAAAACAAGATAGGGATCTCAAAATGGCAATTGACTTCAAATCCATGACACGCAAAGAGCTCGAAAAGCTGCGTGTTGACGTTGACCGTGAACTCAAGAGCACCATTGAGCGCGACAAGAAGGCCGCATTCGCTGAGGCCTAGAAAGCGGCTCGCGAACATGGCTTCGCGCTCTCTGACATAACGGATCAGCCCAAAATCTCAAAGCCAAAGAAAAAAGCGCCCAAGAAGTCGCCAGCTGCTGCAAAATATCAACATCCCGATGACCCATCGGCGACTTGGACAGGCAAAGGCCGTCAGCCAAACTGGGTCAAGGAAGCCGAAGTCGCGCGATGAGTTCTCGATCAGGAAATAAGTGCGGCCTGACACTTCCGCTTTTGAACTGTTTTCGCACAAAACCGGAAGTGTTGGAGCTCCACATCTACGACGATCAATAACTTTCAATGACTTATGGAGCGGCAAAGACTTCCTCTTTTAACAAGAAGCGGAAGTCGTCAGCGAATGCCGCGATGCGCCAAAAACGGTGTTGGAAATTGCCGCAAAATATTTTCCATTTAGATAACACTGCCGTTAGGTGTTAGATCAAATTCAGATCGCAGCGGTGCGTTTAATCTTGTCAAAATGGGAGTTTGCTAGACAGTTACCTACAAGTTAACATTCGCGGGACTTGGGGGAGATCAAAATGGCTACTATGAATTCCATTGGGATAATGCAGGGCTTCTAAGGAGTTCATATGTTACGTGCAGAAACGATTACGTCGATCTATGACGCGGCATTTTCGGAGAACCATTGGCATCAGGCGCTTGACGGTTGTGCAGAAGTCATGATGGCAAAAGGAGCGATGCTTTATGAGTTTCCCGATCTCAGACAAATCGACTTCGCGCTAGAAGCGACAAACACGGCGTTCATAGAGATCGCTGATGACTTGGCAGCATACAACCAAATGCTTGCCGATGGACACGGGTCTGGCTTCGATCAAGAGGGTTTAAATGCCATAGACCAATGTAAGCCCTGCGAAGTCAGAGGTGGTCGCGGGATTTCGGACCAGTAGTTAAGGTGGATCAACTTGTGAAAGAAGTGATCCAAAATGACGAAACGAAAGAACCATTCGCCCGATTTCAAAGCCAAGGTTGCGCTTGAAGCAATCC
>JBARCK010000087.1:0-60837 GCA_049794015.1 Sulfitobacter sp.
TATTCAGTTTGCAGCGATCCCTGAGTTTGCAGGCATTGCAACAGACGTAAGCCAAGAGTTCTCAGCAGCCTACGCAGGCCAGCAGACCGTCGAAGAAGCCCTGGCAAAAGCACAAGCCATCGCAACCGACGCAATGGAAGCCGCCGGCTACTAAGCTGACGGGGTAATATCAGCAGGCGGCGCGACATGCGCGCGCCGCCTGCACCCCTCTCTCTACTCCCCCTGCATTACCGCCCGGCCTTTTCGTGAGTTCCATGGAGTTCTCGCAAGTGCCGTCTGTTTGCACCAATAATCCAAGATGAGGAGTGTCGTCATCGCGACAGCACATTCAGAACCGGCAATTCCCATCATGATCCCGCCCTGTATTGACGTGTGTTTCCACGCAGAGCGGCCATTCTATATCACGAACTTTTCCGAAACAGATCAAAGAGATACATGATGCGCCTTGCTGGAAAAACTGCCCTGATCACAGGGGCCGCGCGGGGGATCGGATTGGCATTTGCCGCCCGATACATACAAGAAGGCGCGCGTGTTGTATTGGCCGATATCGATCTGAATGCAGCCAAAGTCGCCGCCGCTGATCTGGGCGAGGGGGCATATGCCCAACACGTGGACGTGACCGATCAAGCGTCGATTGACGCCTGCGTTGCGGCAACAATTGCTGAACTGGGCGGCATTGATATTCTTATCAACAATGCAGCACTATTTGATCTGGATGGGATCACGGACATCAGTCGTGCGAGTTATGATCGTCTGTTTGCAGTGAATGTGTCTGGGACGCTTTTCATGATGCAGGCTGTCTCGCGTGAAATGATCAAACGCGCTCAGGGTGGACGGATCATCAATATGGCATCCCAAGCGGGGCGACGCGGTGAAGCCTTGGTCGGGGTGTACTGCGCGACCAAAGCTGCGGTGATCAGCCTGACGCAATCTGCGGGGCTGAACCTGATTGAACACAAGATAAACGTGAATGCGATTGCACCTGGCGTTGTGGATGGTGCCCATTGGGATCACGTGGATGCGCTGTTTGCCAAGGCCGAAGGATTGGCCCCCGGCGAGAAAAGAAAACAAGCGGGTGCCGCTGTTCCTTATGGACGGATGGGCACCGCGGACGACCTAACTGGAATGGCTGTTTTTTTAGCCTCTGATGATGCCGACTATGTTGTTGCACAGACCTACAATGTGGACGGCGGGAACTGGATGAATTGATATGACACTTTCGCTTGGCCTTTCCTCATTTGCTGAACTGCCCGACGCTGTTGGCAGTCCAAAATATGTCCGCGATCAGCTGTCTGCGGGCATCTTGCACATCGGCATTGGAAATTTCCACCGCTCGCATCAGGGTGTTTACCTGAACGATTTGTTGAACGCAGGTGGCGATCCTGCCTGGGCCATTCGCGGTGCCGGGGTGCGCCAACCGGATGCACAGATGCGCCAGCTGTTGTCTGAACAAGATTGGCTGTATTCCGTCGTTGAAGTTAAGCATGATACCTACAAAGCAGACATCATTGGCGCGATGATCGACTTTGTCGAAGTTGCCCCAAAAGGCAACGCACCCTTGATCAACGCGATGTCAAACCCAGAGACAAAAATTGTCTCGCTGACGGTGACAGAGGGCGGGTATTTCGTAGATGCGTCTACGGGCACCTTTGACATGACACACCCAGATATTGCCGCTGACGTTGCAAACCCCGGTGCACCAAATACCGTTTTCGGTGCGATCCTTGCGGGCCTTTCTGCGCGTCGCGCCGAAGGGACGGCGGCGTTCACTGTGTTGTCTTGTGACAATCTGCCGGGCAACGGTGATGTGGCGCGGGCGGCGATCATGGAAATGGCCAAAGCCCAAGACCCTGATTTGGCCAAATGGGTTGCCGACAACGTGAGCTTTCCAAACGGTATGGTTGATCGCATCACACCTGCGACGGGGCAACGCGAACGCGATATGTTGCTGTCGAAATTTGGCATCCAAGACAACTTTCCGGTGTTCTGCGAACCCTTCCGCCAATGGGTGTTGGAGGATAAGTTCGTCAATGGTCGCCCCGAACTCGAAACCGTTGGCGTTACCTTTACCGATGATATTCACGCCTTTGAACGGATGAAAATCCGCTTGCTGAACGGCGGTCACGCGATTTTGGCCTATCCCTCTGCGTTGATGGGGATTGAGTTCGTGCATGACGCGATGGACAATGATCTGATCCAAAGTTACCTACGCAAAGTGTTGACCCAAGACGTGATGCACCTTGTTGATCCAGTGCCCGGCTTTACCCCTGCGGCGTACATTGATTCTATCTGTGGTCGTTTTGAAAACCCCGGTGTGGCCGATACAACGTCGCGTCTGTGTTATGATGGCACAAACCGCCAGCCAAAGTTTATCATTCCTTCAATCCGGGATGGGTTGAAAGCCGGGCATATGCCAAATGGTCTGGCGCTTAGCTCGGCGTTGTGGTGCCAGTATTGCAAGGGTATGACGGATGCTGGCAACGTGATTGCAGACAATGATCCAGATTGGGCTAATCTGCAAACCACAGCACGCCGCGCGTCTGCTGATCCGGTGGTGTGGTTGTCACAAGATGACGTTTACGGCGACCTCGCGCAGGATGCAGGCTTTGTTGCCGCATTTACAGAGGCCTTGAAATCGCTTGAGGCGAATGGAACTGAAGCGACTTTGCGCTCCTACCTTTCCTAATCAAGCCATGGGCGCGATGGCTTCACGCTGCGCGACAGGGACGCTTAGCGGCGATTTTTCAAGACATGCAAGGTGATGCCGCCGGTGCATAGCACAAGGGCGATCACATGCAGAATTGTGATATCCTCACCCAGCACAAAATACGCCAGAACGGCCGTGGTAAAAGGCACTGCCGCCATGATCATTGACGCAGCAATAGAGCCGATTTTGTGAATGGCATAGGTCAGCATCGTCACCGCCCCCAAAGTCACCAGGATACCCTGATATCCGGCCTGTAGTGCAATCGCCCCAATAGGCCCCGTCAGGTTCCCATCAAAGGCCAGCCACAGCGGTATCATCACCGTTGCATTGACGACCGGAACCGCAAAGAAAAATAGCTTGGGATCAAGCTGCCATTGTTTGACGGACACCATGTAAAACGTCAGCGAAAATGTAGCGCCAAGGAACAGTGCAAAGGCACTGAATTCGATTAGGTTCCCGTTGAGCAAAAGCAAGTTCGCACCGAGCAAGACCGCGCTAAGAAGAAGATCAAGGCGGGTCGGTTTACGGGATGCCATAAAGAACAAAAGCACGATTGTGGCGATTGGCATCAATCCATTCACTACAACTCCTGCGTTAGTTGCGGGTGAATTACGAAGGGCTGCAAAGCTCAGCAAAACGTAAATTGTACCGCTGGCCAAGGCAGGCATCGCAATGCGCATCGAAAATATCGTTTTCAGCGGAATTTTGCGCATCATAAAAGGCAGCACTACGAGGGCGGCAGTGCCGAATCTTAACAGCCCAAGATCCCAGATTGAAAATTCACCCTGCACGCCGTTGCGGGACAGAACGATCCAGCCTGACCAAACAAAAACCACTGATATTGCTGCAAAAAATCCCAAAGTTTGTGATTGGGTCAGATTTCCCTCAACATCCTCATTTGATTCTATTTCGCTGAGGGAGGGCATGAAAGTCCATTTCGATAGGGTCAGATTTGGCACGTGAATCTATCGGCCCATTAACAGTAATTGACGCCGCGTCAAAGGGCATTTTTGAAAAATAAAATTCAACCATAGATACCTTTACAAAAGGTTAATTATCGCTGAGGTAGCGACTCAAGTTTTTAATCCACCCGGCGATTGGCGTCGCGGCCCGAAAGGAATTTAGATGTTAGATCAATCATGGCTAGAAACCTCCGATGTAAATATTGCCCAATTTATGGACGATGTTTTCAAGATGGATCAGTCCGCGTTGGACAAACTTAACGACGATTACGTGCTGCGCGCCAAGATCATGCAAGCGACGCGCACTGCCATCGCAGAGGCTGAAAACAATCCTGACGCAGCGGACCAAATGCAGTCTGCATTGGCCAACTTTTTTGACTACCAATTCGCCGTGCCAGCATCTGAAAAAGCCGGCCGTTTCTTTGGTGGGCTTCCTACAGATGTTGCGTCGGAATTGATGCGCGGTTTGTTTGCTCAGGAAGATGCTTATCTTGACGCAGAGATATTGGCGACGATGCCCCGCGATGGCACGGAATATGTCACATGGTTGCGCAAACAAATTCAGTCACACCGGGTCTACACGCACCCGATCTATGAACCCTTCTTGACCAAAGAAGCGACGCGCGAAAACCTCAAGTATTTCTTTGCCCAGGAAACCACGCTGGACCCGAAATTCGATGATTGCCTTGCATTGATGCAGCTTGGCACTGCTGGTGTGACCAAGTTGGAAATCGCGCATAACTATTGGGACGAAATGGGCAACGGTAAGCCGGAAGAGGTCCACACAACCCTCTTTAAGCACCTGATTGATGAGTTGGAAATCACGCCTGCTTACGTCAACGAAACGCTTTCAACATTGTCAAAATCATCAGGCAACCTGTCAGCTGGTGTGTGTTTTGAGCGCGAACATTTCTACAAGGCCATCGGGTATTTTGGTGTTTCAGAATACCTTGCCCCGTCACGTTTCAAGAAAATCCTGCGCGGTTTTGAGCGTCTTGGCTTTTCGGATCGCGCAAACGTTTACCATGATTTGCACATCTCTGTGGACACAGGACATGCGCAAGGCTGGTTCAACAACGTGGTCGCGCCTTTGGTCACCGAAAGCGAAGCGGCAGCCAAAGAAATCGCACGTGGCGCTTTCTATCGTCTGAACAACTCGGTCCGTTATTTGGACTCTGCGTTGGCACACATGAAGGCCATGAACGATGGCAAATGATCACTGGAGCGCCGATGATTACGCGACCCACGCGGGGTACGTATCGGCGTTGACCCAAGTTGTGATGCAAGACCTCGCCTCTCAACAGGGCGAGGCGGTGCTTGATTTAGGGTGTGGTGACGGTGAGTTAGCCGCTGCCATGGTCAAAGCCGGGTGCGACGTGATCGGGGTGGACAGCAGTGCCAGCCTGATCGCTGCTGCCTGCGCGCGCGGTGTGAATGCGCATGTGGGTGATGCCCAAGAAATCGATTATGACGCGCAGTTCGATGCGGTGTTTTCCAATGCCGCGCTGCATTGGATGCCAAAGCAAGATCAGATCGCAGAACGTAGTTTCAAAGCCCTCAAAGACGGCGGTCGCTTTGTGGTTGAAATGGGCGGTGACGGAAACATCGCGCTGATCCGCGCTGCAATGACAAACGCGCTTGCAGAAATGGATATCGATTTTGCCGCGCGTGATCCGTGGGTGTTCCCCACTGTCGATGATCAAACAGCACGGCTGGAAAAGGCTGGTTTTAAGGTCAACAAATGTGTGCTGCGGGCACGTCCAACGGAATTGCCGACAGATGTGCGTGGCTGGTTTGAAACCTACAGCAACGAAATTCTGTCTGATCTGACTGACGCGCAACGCAACACTGTGATTGACCGTATGGTTGAACTGTGCCGCCCTGATCTGTGTCGGGCGGACGGTAAATGGATGGTGGATTACGTGCGCCTGAACTTTGTGGCGGTGAAGCCGTGACAGGTGCGTCCCAACTTCAAGAAACGGTAAACGACCCTCTGGCAGAGGTCGATTTTCTGGGCCGCGCGTTTCAGGATGATCCCTATCCGGTTTACGCAAAGCTGATCGCAGAGACACCGTTTTTCTATTCTGACAGCTATCGCCAGTATTTTGCCTTTTCGGCAGAAGCGGTGCGCGCGGTGATGGTCAGCAAAGACTTTACCGTCGAAAGCCCGTTTCGCGCATCGCGCATTATGTTTGGCCCTACGGTTGTTGATCTGGATGGCGAAAACCACCGTCGTCTTCGCATTGCCCTTTCCGAGGCGATTAATGTTGGCAAAAACCAGCAGTACCGCGAAGAGATTATTTTGCCGACCATCCGCGAACGGGTTGCAGACCTGAAAGACGGCGAAGCACAGAACTGGGTGTCTGATTTTTGCGATCTGGTGCCGTTGCAGGTGATGTCACGGATTATCGGCATTCCCGATAGTGACTTTGATTTCTTCAAGCGTGTCTGTGCGCCGATCATTGCCTATCTTGATTTCGCCACACCGGAAACCAAGGCCGCTGGCATCGCTGCAATGGGCGAACTTGTCCCATATCTTGATGATCTTCTGGCCCGTTTGGTTGAGGCTGGCAATTTTGACAGCTCGATCATTGGGTCATATCTGCGCCAGCAAGATGAGAACGGTCAACCAAGCATGGTTGAGATCACGCGCCATGTGTCGCTGTTGATCCCTGCGGCGATTGATACCACCAACCGTTTGATTGCGAATTGCATTTGGTTACTGTGCGACAATCCTGATTTGCAGAAAAAACTGCGTGGTGACACGGCTGCGATTTCGAATTTCGTCACCGAAGTCATGCGCTATGAGCCGCCCATTCATACGACATTACGTTTGGCCGCCAAAGCCACCGAAGTGCTGGGTGTGCCCGTGCCTGCGGGTGCCGCCGTGACGGTAAACTTGGCCGCAGCAGCACGTGATCCTGCGCTTTTTGATGGGCCTGATGACTTTGATTCAGAACGCCCGCCGTCAAATCGTGTGCTCAGCTTTGGGGCAGGTAAACATCAATGCGTCGGCAAAAACCTTGCCACGATTGAGATATGCGATTGCGTCGAGGTCTTGTTGGACACCTTTGCCGACATCGCCTTTGCGCCCGGCCCGAAACCACAGATCACTGGCACGGCGTTTCGTTCGCCTGTCGTGATGCCAATCATTGCCCATAAATTTCCGACCGAGGAAGCGCTTTGACCGAGAAAACCACATATACCGCCAAGCAAACTGGACGTGACTGGCCGATCTACACCGGCGTCTATTACGATTGCCACGTTGTTTCGATCCCGCAGGTTTTAGGTGGCGATTTGTTTCGCGACTGGTTGACCATTGTTGCATCGCCAACGATCAGCACGGGCTGGCAGGGCATGTTGTGTCGTCAGAAGCTTGATTCAGAAATCATGCGCGACGAGGTTCTGTTTGGCACTTTTGGTGTCGAGAAAACCTTTGTTGATATTGGTGGTGATCCAGAGAAAACCATCGAGCGCGAAGTGCGTGAAAACGGCTATTTGATCTGTCGCGTCGACAGTTATTACCACCCCCATTTCCGCAATGATTACCGTCAGAACCACAGCCCGGGCCACAAGGTAACCGTGGTTGATTTTGATGATCAGAATTTCACCATTCTGGACAACAACGGCATGCACACCAGCGCCCTGACGCTGGAACGTGCCGAGATGATCGATAGTGTTTTGTCGAACCTGTATTACTCCTATGACAAGCAGGACACGTTTTATCGCCTGTCCGGGCCAAGCGAAGATAACGCCGCGCGCCTGCGTCCGATCATCGCGGAAACACTGCAACGCACCATCGCTGAATTCATCGCAAACCGCGCCGAAGTTGGCCCAGCCATTGCCGCCTTGCATGCTGAATTTCCGGCCATCCTGACAACAGCGCCAGAAATCCGTGCCTATAGCTGGATCCGCCATGTCTATAAAACCGCGCTCACGGTCGAGTTTTGCTACAACGCACTGCTTGAAACACAGCCCCATGTTTCAGCCCATTGGAACGCGGCATTGCCCTGTTCTGAGGATGAATTTTTCGCCGCGATAAAAGCCGCAGCAGCAGGTTGGAAGTACCTGAAGATGCAATGCAAGACCGCCGAAGCCGAAGGCAAAAGCGCCGAATACGCGCCGCGCCTGGAAAAGGCACTTGTCGCAATCACAGAGCGCGAAGGCAAAATTGCCGACCTGCTCAAGATCCGAGCCACAAAGCAAAAGCTATCCCTGAAAGGACCAAGAAATTGGAAAGAGAAGTTATTAGGAACAAAGTTACTGAAATCGTCGCTCGGGTAAAGCGCGTTGAACCGCAAGCCCTGGGGATCACAGATCAACAGGATTTCATCTCTGATCTTGCGATCGACAGCCTTGATGCAGTGAACCTGACAATCGAGTTGGGATCAACTTTCGGTTTCAGCTTTGGCGAAGAACTCGAAGATCTGGATGCGCTGTCTTCCTTTGGCAGCCTGCTGACGCTTGTCGAACGCCGCGCAACCATCCCTGCCTAAACCTACACGTTTCACCCGGAGCACCGATGTCACATCTTACCAAAATCTGCGACAACTATACCTCGCACAAGGCCGTTTACCGGACGGATCACTATGCGTGGTCCATGGCACATTTGTGCCTTGCTGCGGCTGAAACAGCACCAGACCGTCTGGCCGTTTCTGATGGCCGTACCGACCTAAGTTTTGGTGAATTGAACCGCTATTCAAAGTCACTCGCCTATGCCTTGCAACGCAAAGGGTTAAGCAAACGTGACCGGGTGATGGTGTTTGCTTCAAAGAACAGCCATTCGGTTGCGGCCATTCTGGGCGTGTTGTTGACGGGTGCATCCTATGTGCCTGTTGACGAAAAAGTGCCAGCAGAACGCTTGCGTTTGATCCGCGAGGCCAGCGGGGCCGCCTTTGCAATCACATCTGTTGATTTGCCTGACGATGTGAAGGCGATGTTTGATGACGTGCTGGATGTGCGCGATTTTGAACCTTTTGATGTACCTCAGGAATTGTACGAACGCCTGTCATGGATTGGCCCGGACGATGAGGCTTATGTCTTGTTCACATCAGGTTCAACTGGTGTGCCAAAAGGCGTGCGAATCCCACATCGCGGGGTCAAATCGTTCTTTGATAACGTCGATGAGTTGATGGCAACAGATGGGGCGAATGCACGGTATCTGAACACCTCACCGTTCCATTACGATGTGTCCCTGATTGATACGTTCTATGCGTTGTCAAAAGGCGCGTCCGTGCACATTTCACCCGGCGTGCCATACCCCGGCTACGTTCTGAAAATGATTGAGCGTCAAAAGATCACGCACGTCTGTGGCGTGGGATCGACGTTGAATATTCTCTCTGGCGCACCTGAGTTTGAGAAATGTGACCTCACATCACTTGAACGCATCATGACAGGTGCCGAGATTTTGAACCCAAAGACACTGCAAAAATTCCTCGCCGCCGCACCAAAGCTGGGCATCATCAATGGCTATGGTCCAACTGAAACATCCTGCGGATGCATCGGATTTTTGGTCACGCAAGACTTTGATTTCACCCGCGCCGATATTCCAATTGGCAAGGTGATGGGCGACATCCCCCTCAAGGTGCGCGAAGACGGTGAACTGTTAATCGGCGGCGATCAGGTGATGCTGGGGTATGTCGACGGCGACACATCCCGGATCGTCGAAGAAGATGGCGAGCGCTGGTTCCTAAGTGGCGATGTTGTCGCGCTTGATGACAACGGCGATTACGTTTTCAAAGGCCGCAAAGATTACGGTGTGAAAATCCGTGGTCACCGCGTTCATCTTGAAGAGTTGGAAAACACATTCCTGCGCTTTGATGGTGTTGAAGGCGCAGTATCCGAGGTGGTCGGTGAAGGTGAAGCCGCGCGTTTGCGGATCATGTTGGCAGGTGCATTGGACGATGCGCGCGTTGCTGAATTGATTGCCGAAAGCCGCAAACATCTGCCGTCGCATATGATCCCGGAAAACGTGGTCGTCAAAGCGGCGTTTCCAACATTGCCTTCGGGCAAGACAGATCGCAAAGCCCTCAAAGCTGAATTGTTGGCAATCTGATGCTGGATGGAACCCCAACATATGACACGATCCGTGAGGGGCTGCGCGATGTGATCGCCAGCCACATCACGCCCCACCTCGATGAATGGGAGGCAACGGGTAACGTTCCGATCCATGATCTGGTGCGCACCCTTGCGGATCGTAATTTGTTTGGGTTCCGTTTTGCGGTTGAGGATGGTGGTCAAGGTCTTGATCACTGGGCACATCTGGCCTTTGCCGAAGAAATCGGATGCATCCGTGCGGGTGGCGTTGGTATGGCGCTGACCATCCATGGTGACATGGTTCTGCCAATGCTTGATGCGGGCATGACCGATCCTGCCGCGCGTGAAAAATGGCTGCGTCCGGCCTTACGCGGTGATGTGATTTACTCGCACGCCATCTCTGAAAATGGCGCAGGTTCCGACCCGTCTGCGATTAAAACCCATGCCGTCAAAGTGGAGGGCGGATACCGGGTAACCGGAACCAAACATTGCATTTCTTTGGCCCCATTGGCTGATGCACACTGCATCCTTGCCAAGGTCGACGGACGGCCCTTTCCATTTAACATGGTGCTGTTGTTGGTTGCGGATGATGCGGAGGGTGTCACCGTGACACCCGGCCCGCAGATGATGGGCAATTGGTCCTGCCGTGTGGGCGATATCGACATGCAAGACGTGTTTGTACCTGATGATGCCCAAGTCGGCAGCCCGGGCATGGGGTTTGTCCTGCAAATGCGCCAGTTCGTCGAAGAACGGGTGATCTCAGCAACGCGCGCAGTCAGTGCGTCAACCGATATGATTGATCTGACGACATCGATTTGTGCGGGTCGCGACATGTTTGGCGCGACGCTACTTGACCTTCAAAGCGTGTCACATCGTCTGGTCGATCTGCGCACCGAAGCTGTCGCGCTGCGCAAACTGGTGCATGACACGATGCACCGCTGGATTGCTGGGGAAACCTTTGAAACGGCGTCCTGTGTGGTGAAACTGCGCAGCAACCGTTTGGCCCGCGCAGTTGGTGCAGAATGTATGAAGCTGCAAGGCGCGCGTGGCTATACAGCCGATAGCGCCATTTCGCGGTTTTATCGTGATGGCCGTCTGTATGCGATTTCGACGGGTTCGGATGAAGCGATGCAAATCGCCATCGCCCGTGAATTGGGCAAACCACTTGATAAGACGCTACCGCCTTTGTCTGCTCTGGCACTGCCTGAAATGGCTGGCGATGTGGGCGATGATTTTCGCGCGACATTGCGGGGTCTGGGTCAATCAGGGCATCTGAAACCAGCCTTGGGTGATGAATGGTTCGCCAACATTCATGCGTTGATCGAAAGTTCCGCAACTGATCTGCCCAATGCGCAGGCCACATCGCTGCTGACCCACCTTGATGTAGGCAGTTTGATTGCGCGCACTGGATCAGATGCATTCCGGTCCGAATGGACCTCAAAGATTGCGGATGGTGAAGCCACATTTGCGCTTGCCATCACAGAAGAAAAAGCCGGATCAGATTTCAGCCGCCTTGAAACGACTGCTGAAAAAGATGGCGATGATTGGGTGCTGACGGGCGAAAAAGCCTATATCACCAATGGTGCACATGCGGACGGATTTGCCGTACTGGCCGCCACCGCATCGGGCAATCCACTGGCGCGCTATACCTTGTTTGCAGTGCCTGCGGATGAAACAGTTACACGCAGCGCCATTGATACGGTTGGCAACGCAGGCTGTCTGGGCCGGGTGACATTCGACGGCACGCGCCTGAGTGAGGACAACATCATCGGGCGCGCCGGGCAGGGGAGTTTCCTGATCCAGCAACATCTGGTGAAAGAACGCTATTTCATCGCCTTGCGGTGTTTCGCCCTTGGTAAGGCCAGCCTTGCACGCACAGCCGGGGAACTCACCAAACGCGAAACCTTTGGTGCGCCGCTTTCAACCCGTCAGGCGCTGCAATTCCGGTTTTCTGACGCACTTTCTGATCTGCTGACGTTGCGCGCACTGCTTGCTGATCTGGCACCGCGGGTTGCTGCGAAAACTGCGACGCTTGATGACATCGCAGCTGCAAAATTGCGGGCCAATCAGATGCTCGAACAGATCGCTGATTTCGAAATTCAGATTGCTGCGGGCGAAGGCTATGCAGCCGCGCATCCCGCAGCACAATTATACCTAGACGGCATTGGCCTGTCGATCGCTGGAGGCAGCGACGGCGTACTGAAGGACATGATTGCCAAATCTCTTCCCATTCGAACAACAAAGGATCGTTAAGCCATGACTGACACAGCAAATTATTACCATCTGGAACAAGAAAACACCGGGTCAATCTATGACATCTGGGAACAGGGTCAGAACCACGGTGACAGTGTGACACCATCAACGTGGTCTGAAACCTACAAGCGGATGATGTTCGAACTTTTGCAACGCCATGCGCGTGCAACACCTGCACGCATCTTGTCTTTGGGCTGCGGCAACGCGGTGATTGAGGCGAAATTGGTCGAAGCAGGCCATGACGTCACGGGCCTCGACATGAACAGCGAAGCCGTTGCGTATGCTGCAAAAAAGGGCCTGAATGCCGTTCAGGGTGATTTCTATAAATACGAGCCAGAAGAAAAATTCGACATTGTGTATGCCGATGGTTTCTTTGGTCACCTTTGGGGCGTGCAAGACAACGTAAGCGACATCTATGAACGCATCGCGCAAAAGATGTTGAAGCCCAAGGGCGTGATCATCGTGTCCAACGACGCGCCACGCCACACGGACAAAGAAGTGCAAAAGCACCCACATGTGCCGGACTTCCACTTTGTCTCGTCCAACTACTTGGCCAGCCAAGCTGCATTGATCGGGTTGCGTAATGTTGAGGTAAACACCTTTTACTATTCACGCCCCGTATCAGGTGCATGCCCACGTGCAATCGTATCTTCGGAGTTCGTCTGATCCATGCCTCTCTCATCCTCTTTTGAAGGGCGTTTAGTCCCGAACTTGGCCGCAATTGCACAAGAGTTCGGGACCCCGTTCCACATCTATGACGAAGCAGGCATTCGCGAGACATGCCGCAAGTTTAAGGCATTGGGGGATGCGGGATCATTCCGTCAGTATTATGCGGTCAAGGCTTTGCCGAACCCGCATATTCTGCGCATCCTGCACGAGGAAGGTATGGGGTTCGATTGCGCCTCTGTGCCTGAGGTTGATGTGTCCCAACAAGTTGGCGCACAGGGAGAAGAGATTTTCTTTACCTCCAACAACACGCAAGACTATGAATTTGAGGCCGCGCGCAACGCCGGTGCAATCCTGAATTTGGATGATGCCTGTTTCCTTGATACCCTGCGGCCTTTCCCGGATCTGGCGTGTTTTCGCATGTCGGCTGGTGGATTGGACCGTCAATGTGAATTCATGGGCCTGTCCGAGGAAAGCAAATTTGGCGTGCGCGTCGATCAGCTTGAGGCGGCTTATGCCCGTGCCCGCGATTTAGGGGCCACGCGGTTTGGTATTCACGCGATGTTGTGTTCAAATGAATGCGACGTAAACCGTGCACTTGAACTGGTCGAGGTGATACTGTCGCGTGCGGCTGACCTTGCGGCGTCCTTGGGGCTGACGTTTGAATTTGTAAATGTTGGTGGTGGTATCGGTATTCCCTATCGGCCTGATGATACAGCGTTTGACTTTGATCATTTTGCCGCTGAATTGCCCAAGCTCAAGGCGAAATACCTTGTGCCTGAAACGGCAATTTTTATGGAATGTGGGCGCTATGTCACTGGACCACACGGCGTTTTGGTGACCCGCGTGACCAACATCATGGAAAAATGGCGCACGATGATTGGTGTTGATACAGGCATGAGCGCACTGATGCGTCCCGCGCTTTATTCGACCGCCTATCATCACATCACACTACCGTTTAGCGGCGGGGCAAAAGTCACGGCAGACGTAGTTGGGTCGCTTTGTGAAAACAACGATAAATTTGCTATTCAACGCGAATTGCCGATGCCCGAACGCGGTGATCTGATGATGATCCACGATACCGGCGCACATGCCGGGTCGATGGGATTCACCTACAATGGTCGTCTGCGCCCGCAGGAATTGATTTTGCGCGCATCTGGTCGTGTTGAACAAATCCGCCGCGCCGAAACCAGCGATGATTATTTTGCCACAATTACCGGCCCGCAGGCGACCGCCGCAGCCGCCGCCGAATAGGATACATAGACATGAAAGATATCGTCGAAGAGGCGTTTGGCCGCGTTGAACAGATCACATCTGATGACGCAGACATCATCGAAGTGCTGAAAAAAGGCATTGATCAAATCAGCCGGGGCGAATTGCGCGCCGCTGAACAGATTGACGGTGAATGGGTTGTGAATGAATGGGTCAAAAAGATGATCCTGATCTATTTCCGCACCAATCCAGCCCAAATTATGCCGACGGGTTTCAGCGACCCAGAAGGGCGCGAGATGAACGCCTTTGATAAAATTGGCCTCAAAACTGCGGGTTGGGATGCCTCTGATTTTTCTGATGCAGGTTTTCGCATGGTGCCCGGCGCAATGGTGCGTGAGGGATCATTTGTTGCAAAAACCGCCGTTCTGATGCCCTGCTTTGTGAACATCGGGGCCTATGTCGGTGAGGGTACGATGATCGACACATGGTCAACAGTTGGTTCTTGTGCGCAGATCGGTGCGAAATGCCACATCTCTGGCGGTGTGGGTATCGGCGGTGTGCTTGAACCGTTGAATGCACGTCCAGTGATCATCGAGGATGGTGTATTTGTTGGCGCGCGGTCCGAAGTGGCCGAGGGCGTGATCGTGCGTAAAAACGCTGTGATTTCGATGGGTGTATTCTTGGGCGCATCAACCCCGATTTTGAATCGTATGACGGGTGAAGTCACCTATGGTGAAATCCCTGAAAACGCGGTTGTCCTGCCCGGCAGTCGCCCAATTGAGATGAAAGAGGGCGGCACGGTTAACATGCCCTGCGCAGTGATTGTAAAATTCGCCGACGAAAAAACCCGTGGTAAAGTCAGCTTGAATGATCTTGTCCGCGACTAAATTGCGTTAAAAATGTACTAACATGACATCGGGTGCTTTGTTGCGCCCGGTGTTTTTGTGTGTGCCCTAGCCACGCATTATTTAGGTTTCTCTCTCCTTTAAGTTCAGACATAATGCCTCCAAGCGTAGACTTAATAGAGGCCGCACATGTTCTTGAAAAATGCTTGGTACGTCGCCGCATGGAGCGATGAAGTCACCAATGATCTACAACAAATTCTGGTCTTGGGCGAAAAAATCTGTGTGTTTCGCAATCAAGACGGTGAGGTGATCGCCCTAGAAGATGCATGTCCGCACCGTAAATTACCCCTGTCAAAAGGTCGTATCAAGGGGAACACGGTCGAGTGCGGTTATCACGGTCTGACGTTTGATTGCGCGGGGCAATGTGTTTGGGCACCGGGCGGTGGACGTATTCCATCAGCTGCACAAGTGCGGCCCTTTCCGATCCATGAAAAATACGGGCTGGTCTGGATATGGATGGGCAATCACGCGATTGCCGACCCTGAGGACATCATCGATATTCCGAATTTTGATGATCCTGAATGGGGCATGAACAAAGGTGCGGCGATGGAGTTGCAGTGCAACTATTTACTGATGTGCGACAACCTGTTGGATCCAACTCATGTCGCCTGGGTGCATCAAAGCTCTTTCGCGACGGACGCGACCAAAGACACACCGCTGCGCGTCAAGAAAACCGATGAAGGTGTGATTGTGCACCGCTGGATGATGGATCACGAACCGGCCCCCTTTTACAAAAAGATCGTTGCGTTTGACGGCAATTGTGACCGTTTGCAGCATTACGAGGTGCGCTTTCCCAGCCATGCGTTAATCCGCGCGGTGTTTACCCCTGCGGGTACGGGCGGGCCGGATGGACCGTTGCATGATGATACGTTTGTGATGGACAGCTACAATTTCATGACGCCCACCACCGAACGTGAAACGCGATACTACTGGTTTCAACTGCGCAATCTGCGGCCTGACGATGAAGCGCTATCCAAGATGATGAGCGAGGATGTGCGTCATGCATTCGAAGAAGATCGCGCGGTACTGAACGAAGTGCAGATTGGCATGGAAAGCAAAACCTCGCCCCACATCGACCTCAGCATTGATGGGGGGCAATTGCGGTTCCGGCGTCAGCTTGAGGCGATGATCGAAGAAGAGCGTGTTGTTGATGCGCGTATGCAAGGCGGATGAAAGTCACCTTCAAAGATGTGAAGGCCGACCTGATGGCCAAGATCACACAAGGGGTCTGGCCGCCGGGTGAATTGATGCCAAATGAGGCGGACCTTGCCGCTGAATATGGCTGTGCGCGCGCCACGGTGAATCGCGCGATGCAGGAATTGTCTGATGATGGGATTATTGAACGCAAACGCAAGGCGGGCACGCGGGTGCGCAAAGCCCCGGTGCGCCAAGCGCGCTTTAGCATCCCCATTGTGCGCCAAGAGATCGAAGCGCAGGGCGCGCAATATCGCTATGCCTTGGTCAGTCAAGAACTGATCAAAGTGCCCGATTGGTTGCGGGCGCGGTTGAACCTCAAAACAGGGCAGGCGGTTCTGCACTTGAATTGCATGCATTACGCTGATGGATCACCCTACCAATTTGAGGATCGCTGGATCAATCCCGCCGTGACCCCCGACGTGCGCAGCGCAGATTTTTCCGAAACCGGACCAAACGAATGGCTCGTTGCCGCAGTCCCGTTTTCAGATGCCGAAATTGGCTTTATGGCCGTTGAAGCAGATGCGACACTTGCCGAACATTTGGGCTGTACGCCGGGGGCTGCGTTGTTTCGAACCGAACGTACAACATGGTGGCAAGACAGGGCGGTCACACTGGTGCATCTGACCTATCGCCCCGGCCATCGGATGACGACGCGCTATTAACGCGTCGCCCTTAAGTTATTCTTCGTAAGCCGCATCCACGATGATCTCGACCTTCAACTCGGCGCGGGCCAGTTTTGCTTCGCCGCAGGCACGTGCAGGGGCGTGGCCCTCGGGTACCCAAGCGTTCCAGACTTCGTTCAGCCCGTTGAAATCGCTCATGTCCGAAAGCCAAATCGTTGCGCGCAGCATTTGTTCGCGAGATGAACCAGCCTTGATCAACAGCGCATCCAAACGGCTTAGACATTCGATGGTCTGTTCCTGAATGGTCGCGCCTTCACCAACTTGCCCGGTGATATAGGCAACGCCCCGATGTTTCACAATTTTTGAGGACCGTGCCCCGGTTTCAATCCGTTCAATCATGTCTGGCCTTTCCATTTACCTAAGCGTGGTCATTACAGAATACCCGGCAGGTTCAAGCCATTTTCGCGCGCGCAATCCTTGGCGATGTCATAGCCCGCATCCGCGTGTCGCATGACGCCTGTGGCCGGATCGTTCCACAGCACCCGCGCGATGCGGCGGTCTGCGTCCTCACTTCCGTCACAGCAGATCACCATGCCTGAATGCTGGGAGAACCCCATACCGACGCCGCCGCCATGGTGCAGCGACACCCATGTCGCACCGGATGCGGTGTTCAGAAGGGCGTTGAGCAACGGCCAATCTGACACGGCATCAGAGCCGTCTTTCATCGCCTCAGTTTCGCGGTTGGGTGAGGCGACCGATCCTGAATCTAAATGATCGCGCCCAATCACGATGGGCGCGCTTAACTCACCCGTGCGCACCATTTCATTGAACGCCAAACCCAGCTTGTGACGCACACCCAAACCGACCCAGCAGATGCGTGCAGGTAATCCTTGGAAGGAAATACGTTCGCGCGCCATGTCGAGCCAATTGTGCAGGTGGGTGTCCTCGGCCAAGATTTCTTTGACCTTGGCGTCGGTTTTGTAAATGTCCTCCGGGTCACCTGACAACGCGGCCCAGCGGAACGGACCAACGCCCCGGCAGAACAGAGGGCGGATATAGGCGGGGACAAATCCGGGGAATGCAAAGGCATTTTCCAGCCCTTCTTCCAACGCGACCTGACGGATGTTGTTGCCGTAATCCAGCGTCGGCACGCCTGCGTTCCAGAAGTCGACCATCGCTTTGACGTGCACTTTCATCGACGCACGCGCAGCTTTTTCAACGGCCTTCGGGTCACTTTCGCGTTTGTCGCGCCACTGCGCCATGGTCCACCCTTGCGGCAGATAGCCGTTGATCGGGTCATGGGCCGACGTTTGATCGGTGACCATGTCGGGCCGCACGCCACGTTCGTAAAGTGCTGCAAACACATCCGTTGCATTGCCCAGCAACCCCACCGATTTTGCCTCGCCTGCTTTGGTCCAGCGCTCAATCATTTCAAGCGCCTCGTCCAGCGTATCCGCGCGTTCATCTACGTATTTCGTGCGTAAACGGAAATCGATGCTGTCGGGGTTACATTCAACCGCGAGGCAACACGCGCCCGCCATCACCGCCGCCAAAGGTTGCGCACCGCCCATGCCGCCAAGGCCACCAGTCAAAATCCATTTGCCCTTCAGATCACCATCATAATGCTGGCGGCCCGCCTCGACAAAGGTCTCGTATGTCCCCTGCACGATCCCTTGTGATCCAATGTAAATCCACGACCCGGCGGTCATCTGGCCGTACATCGCCAGACCCTTTTTATCGAGTTCGTTAAAATGATCCCAATTCGCCCAATGCGGCACGAGGTTCGAGTTCGCAATCAAAACACGCGGGGCATCCTTGTGAGTTTGAAACACGCCGACTGGTTTGCCAGATTGCACCAGCAACGTTTGATCGTCTTCCAACTCTTTCAAGCTGGCAACGATCAGATCAAAGTCTTTCCACGTCCGCGCTGCGCGCCCGATGCCGCCATAAACAACCAGTTCATGTGGGTTTTCGGCGACGTCCGGATGCAGGTTGTTCATCAACATCCGCATTGGGGCTTCGGTCAGCCAGCTTTTTGCGGTGATCTCACGCCCGGTTGCGGGGTAAATGTCGCGGGTGTTCTTGCGGGGATTATCGTTTGTATCTGTCATGATGTGCCTCTCAAGGTCGGGGCCAGTTCGGCCAGCGTTGTTAGGATGTTCGCCAGATGGGGTCTAAGCTTGTCGGCTTTGGATTGGTCATAGGACCAAGGGGCGGCTTCAGTGGTCAAATGGGTTGATTGTGCCAATTCCATCTGAATTGCGTGAAACCCTGCGTCGGGCTTTCCGTAACATCGGGTGGTCCAGCCGCCTTTGAAACGTCCGTTGGTGACACTGCTGAACCCACGCGCGTCTGTGCAGATATCTTCGACGGCTTGCCCAATACGGGCATCACAGGTCGCGCCTAAATTGGTGCCAATGTTAAAGTCGGGCAGGGTGCCCTCAAAGAGGAACGGAATGTTTGAGCGGATCGAATGGCAATCATACAAAATGGCAACGCCGTGCAACGCATGAACCCGCTCAAGTTCTGCGCGCAGCGCTGCATGATAGGGTGCATGAAAGGCCACGCGTCGTGCTTCGATCTCGGCCTCAGTTGGGGGAACATCCCAAATTTCGTTTGCATCAAAATCGGTCAACGGCACCAATCCTGTGGTGTTTTGACCGGGATAAAGGCTGATCCCAGATGGGTCGCGGTTGGCGTCAATGACGTAACGGTGAAAGGTTGCCCGCACTGTGCTGACCCCGTCAATCAGCCCATCATAAAGGTGATGAATGTGCCAATCCGTGTCATCCAACCCACGCCCGCGCGCATTCAGTCGCGCCGTAATGTCATCGGGGACATATGTTCCAGTATGCGCAAAACCCAACACAATGGGGCTGTCACCTTGGGTGATTTCAACTGGGTTCATCAGGTGAGCTCCGGCAGTGTGGTGCCTGTGCATGCGACGATCGCGCCATCGCGTATCAGGGTTGCAGCGGCTTCTAAATCAGGTGCCATGTATCGGTCATTGGTAAGAGTGGCGACTTTGCTGCGCAGTGTTTGAACGACGGCGGTTAATGGTGCGCTTGTTGTTAAAGGTGCGCGAAACTCGATGCCCTGCGCTGCACAAATCGCTTCGACGCCCAAAATGCGTTCAAGGTTTGTGACCATCCGGCCCAATCGTACAGCACCGTGGGCGGCCATGCTTACGTGATCTTCTTGGTTCGCGGATGTTGGGGTGCTGTCGGTGACACAAGGGTTTGCCAGATGTTTGTTTTCGCTCATCAAGGCAGCGGTGGTGACCTCCGCAATCATCAGGCCGGAATTGAGGCCGGGATTGGGCGTAAGGAACGGCGGTAAATCATGGCTCAATACCGGGTCCACGATCAGGGCAATCCGACGCTGGGCAATCGCGCCAATTTCAGCGATTGCCAAGGCGATCATATCAGCCGCAAACCCAACAGGTTCAGCGTGAAAATTACCCCCTGAGACAATCAGATCAGCATCGACCAACACCAGAGGATTGTCCGTGGCGGCATTTGCCTCAATTTCTAACGTCTTTGCAGCCATGCGCAATATATCCATCGCGGCACCCGTCACCTGCGGCTGACAACGGATGCAATAGGGGTCCTGCACACGGGTATCACCATCGCGGTGGCTTTCGCGAATTTCGGACCCCTCAAGCAGATCGCGCATCGCTGCCGCTGCTTCAATTTGGCCCGCGTGACCGCGCAGTGCATGGATTTCTGGTTGCAGGGGCGCAGTGGACCCCATGATCGCATCTGTAGAAAGGGCCGACGTCACCAGTGCGGATTGCATCGAACGCCATGCATCAAACAGCCCGGCCAAGGCGAACGCGGTTGAAAACTGCGTGCCGTTGATCAACGCCAATCCCTCTTTTGCACCAAGCTCAATCGGGGAAAGTCCGGCACGTTTCAATGCCTCGCCACCTGCCAACACAGCGCCGTCAAATTCTGCTTCGCCGTGACCCATCATCACGGCAGCCATATGCGCCAGTGGTGCCAAATCACCAGATGCACCAACGGATCCCTGCACGGGAATTTTGGGTGTGACACCGCGCGCTAACATGCCTTCGAGCACTGTAATAATCTGCATCCGTACGCCAGATGCACCGCGTCCGAGGGACAATAATTTCAATACCATCATCAATCGCGCATGGGGGCGTGAAATTGCGTCGCCCACACCGCAGCAATGCGACAGGATCAGATTACGTTGCAGGGTTGCGGTATCTTTGGCGGCGATTTTGACGCTGGCAAGTTTCCCAAATCCGGTGTTCACGCCGTATACAGCCACATCGCCATTGGCAGCAGCCTCAATACGGGCCTGCGCCTGTTCGATGGCTGCATGGCAAGATACGTCAAGCTGTACAGACGCCTGTTCACGATAAACCAAGGCCAAATCAGCGAGCGTAACATGGCCCGGAGTCAAGGTGAGGGTCGTCATATCTGGCCTCCAAAAATGCGGGAATGCAGGGGATTGTAACCCATTCGATAGCTGAGTTCGGCAGGGTGCTTGATATCCCACGCGGCAAGGTCCGCGATGTGATCAGGGGCTATCATGCCAACGTTTTTTAACCCTAGGGCGCGGGCGGCATTGACGCTCACGCCTCGCAAGGCTTCTTCGGGGGTCATGCGAAACAATGTGCAGCCCATGTTCATCGCCATCAGCAGCGATGTCAGCGGCGATGAGCCCGGGTTGGCATCTGTGGCCAATGCCATCGGGACGCCATGATCACGCAAGTGCTGGATAGGTGGCGCTTGAGTTTCACGCAGCGTATAAAACGCACCGGGCAGAATGACAGCGGTAGTGCCAGCATCTGCCATGACCTTCACGCCATCTGCGTCAAGGTATTCGATATGATCAGCCGACAATGCACCGTATTGAGCGGCAAGTTTCGCACCGCCAAGATTGGATAATTGTTCGGTGTGTAATTTAACAGGCAAGCCTAATTCCTGTGCTACATCAAACACGCGGATGATTTGATCGGGTGAAAAGGCGATGCCTTCACAAAATCCATCTACTGCATCCACCAGCCCTTCGGCGTGGGCCATCCGCAATGTCGGGATGCAAACGTCGTCGATATAGGCGTCGTCGCGGTCCTTGTATTCAGCAGGTGTGGCATGTGCCCCAAGGAATGTTGTTTTCACCCGGATCGGGCGGTGATCAGCGATGATACGCGCCACCCGCAACATGCGCAGTTCGGTGTCTGTATCCAAACCATAGCCTGATTTGATTTCAATTGTGGTGACACCTTCGCCAATCAAGGTATCGACGCGGCTGAGCGCGTCTTGCAGCAGATCAGCATCGCTGGCCGCACGGGTCGCAGTGACGGTTGAAACAATGCCGCCACCAGCGCGTGCGACTTCTTCGTAACTGGCCCCGTTCAGTCGCATCTCAAACTCAGCAGCGCGATTGCCGCCGTGCACCACATGGGTGTGGCAGTCGATCAATGCGGGTGTGACCAAACGCCCCCCCAGATCATGACAATTGGTGTTTTGGTAGCCCGAGGGAAGATCAGCAGCACGGCCAACCCAAACGATCTGTGATCCTTCAATGGCAATTGCGGCATCGTCGATCAGCCCATAAGGGGTGCCGATGTCGGTTAGCGTGGCCGCTGTTAGGTTTGTCAGCAGATGCAGTGCCATGTCTCATCCCTCGCCGTGATTCTGCCTTTCTTGTATAAATGAGTGATTATTATGTCTATACATATTATTGCAAGCCAGACGAAACCCTCACTGGAAGGTCACTCAAGCATCGCAAAAAGCGCGCTATTTTACCGCGTGGCCACGATGCCCATATGGGGTCTCACCGAAGCGAGCTTTGAAATGGCGCGAGAACAATACGTTGGATGTAAACCCACAGGCGACGGCGATTTGCATCACGCTCAGATCGGTTTCCATCAACAAACTGCGCGCGCGATCTAACCGGATATTCCGGTAGGTTTGCGCGGGAGCCTCGTCGAGGAGCTGTTTAAACTGACGCTCCATTTGACGGCGCGAAATGCCTGCGCGACTGGCCAAATCCTCTAACAGCAGCGGGTCCTCGATGTTTTCATACATCGCGCGCAACACTGTCAGCACCTTGGGATTGCGTGAATTGATCGCTTTGGCGATAGAAGACCGTTGTTCGCGGTGCGGCGCAAGGTCTGTGCCGTTCAGGCACATGTCTGACACTGCTATGGCAAAATCATCACCGTAATCCCGCGCGATGAGCGCAATCATCATCTCTGTCGCTGCGGCTCCGCCACCACAGGTCAACAGATCACCATCTGCCTCAAAACGGCGTTTGGTTGGGGTCAGGTCAGGGAAGGCTTCGCTAAATCCGGGCTGGTTTTCCCAATGCAACGTAAAGCGTTTGTCACCGATCAATCCAGCACGGGCCAGTGTCGCGGCACCTGTGCAAATGCCGCCGACCTTGCCCCCAAAGCGCGCGTGGTGGCGCAGGCTTGCAAGCACAGGATCGCTGGCGACTTTGGTGCCATTATTGCCAGAGCAGGCAAACAAATAGGTGCCGGTATTAAGGTCACTCAGCGCACCGTGCACGCCAATGTCCACACCAGAAGATGAGGAAACGGCCTTGCCATCTTCAGAAAGAACAACCCAGCCATAGAGGGGTTTCTGCGCCAGTTGATTGGCAATGCGCAAAGGGTCAAGGGCGGCGCTAAAGGCCAGCAGCGTGAATTTGGGCAGCAGCAGAAAGCCAAACCAACGTGTTGGTTTGGGGTGTGTTACAGGATAAGTAAATGCGCCCGTTGGCACGAGGTCTGGCCGCTGTGGATCGTTGAGGTTGGCTTTGCCCATCTGCAACATGCGTCCCTTTGCAATCAGTCCTCTGGGGTCAATAGCATGGGAAACCAATCTGTCCGAAGCCGTTGACCGGGTTTCATGTTATGGCCTGGAAATGGCGGTGATGTCGGGCCGGGGCGTTCCACATAACGGGCATCATCCCCGACCAGACGCAGTGAAAACGCCCGCCTGCGCGTGCCGCTTTCATTGCCACGTGCGCCGTGCAGCGTCTTGTAGTTAAATGCAACCGCATCACCCGGTTCCATCTCCCATTCAAGGATGTCCATGCCTTCGGCGTCCGGGTCGGGCACTTGCATATAATCTTCTTCGTTGGGGTAAAAACTGGTCTCGGCCAGCCAGCGTGTTGGCAGCACAGGTTTTTCCCAGCGGTGTGACCCTGCGACACAGCGCAAGGATGCTTGGCGCACCGGATCAAGCGGGGACCAAAAGCTAACGGTTTGTGCGCCTTCGACGAAATAATACGGGCTGTCCTGATGCCAAGGCGTTGGTTTGGATGTCCCCGGTTCCTTGACCAAGACATGATCATGAAACATCTGCACCGTTTTCGAACCCATCAATTGCGCCGCAACGGCCGCAGCGGGTGAGGCATGGATAGCGGCAGAAAATTCAGGGATGCGCGTCCAGTTGCAATAATCGTCAAAGAACCGACCACCTTCACCTTCTTTCAGATTCTCAGCAGCATAGGGGCCGGGATCTGCCATGTTACGTTCCACACCTGCGCGCAACTCTTCCACCTGATCTTTGAATAGGCCACGTACCAGAACGGCACCATCTTTTTGATAATCAGCAATGTGTTGCGGGGTCAAAAGTGGATGTGTCATCATCATATCCTTTATGCATTTGGTGTTTGGTTTCTGCCAGACCACGCATTTCAGGAGGCTGAGAACGGGTGATAATGCAGTGGAGGCTGCCGATTATCGCCGCGTTTCCAGTTCTTACGTTATAGAAAAATCAAAGATTGAGAACCCATTAAATTAGGGTCACTTGAGGCTTAGGTCAGATCAATCTGCTTTGGCGGCGCGTACCCAGGCAACGATCGTTGCGCGCGCGTCATCATCCATCTGGACCGCATTTGGGGGGGGCATCGCGTGGCTGACACCTGCATGCAGGTAAATCTGTTCCGCATACCGCGCCACATCGCCTTGGGTTTCGAGCACGACACCTTTGGGTGCCCATCTAATCCCTTCCCAAACAGGTTCGCGCGCATGACACATCGAACAATTACCCGTCACCGTGTCAAAGGCATCTTCAAACCCCGCGGCAGATGCATATTGCTGTTCATAGGGTGTCAACGCCCGCGCCTCTGCCTCGTCCAGCGTTTCAGTGCCTGAAAATGTGGACAGCCACGCAATGAGTATCATCAACAATACCGTCACCGCCCATGTCCAATGTGGCCCAGACCCCGTGGCGTGCATGGTGTTAAAGAAGTGGCGGATTGTAACGCCGGTGAGGAAGATCAGGCTGGCGATGATCCACGCGTATTCCGTACCAAAAGACAGCGGGTAATGATTGGACAGCATCAGAAACACAACCGGCAAGGTTAGGTAGTTATTGTGCGTTGAACGCAGCTTGGCGATCTTACCGTATTTAGCGTCTGGCGTGCGGCCTGCCTTGAGGTCTGCAACCACGATGCGTTGGTTCGGCATGATCTGGAAAAACACATTTGCCGTCATGATGGTCGCAGTAAACGCGCCCAGATGAAGTAGTGCCGCGCGGCCTGTGAAAATTTGATTATAGCCCCATGACATGATCACAAGGATCACGAACAACAGCAGCATCAACAGCGTAGAATGTTCGCCGAGTTTGGATTTGCACATGAAGTCATAAGCGATCCAACCCACGGTGAGGGACGCGCCCGAGATCAGGATGCCCTGCCACAATGACAGATCCGCTTTGGTCGGATCGAGCAGGAACAGTTCGCCGCCTACCCAATAGACAATCATCAACAGCGCGGCACCGGACACCCATGTGATGTAGCTTTGCCATTTGTGCCAGATCAGGTGTTCTGGCATGTTTTCGGGCGCAACCAGATATTTCTGGATGTGATAAAACCCCCCGCCGTGGACCTGCCATTCTTCGCCATGCGCACCGACTGGCATATTGGGGACTTTTTTAAGCCCCAAATCCAGCGCGATAAAATAGAATGACGCGCCGATCCACGCCATTGCGGTGATGACATGCAGCCAGCGTACCGCGAATGCGATCCAGTCCCAGATGATAGCTAAGTCGTACATGGCGCCCCTCAAGATTCGAATTTAGACCTACACTATGCGCGCAACGATTGCTCTGGTATTGTCACAAATAACCAAGCAGCATCAAAAAAAGCAGAATAATGTCCTATCTTGATAATATCCGCACTTTTGTCCGCGTCTATGAATTGGGCAGCATGTCCGCCGCTGGGCGCGACATGCGCATCTCGCCTGCGGTGACATCCTCGCGGATTTCCCAACTTGAAGAACATCTTAGCGTACGATTGTTCCAACGCACCACGCGCAGTTTGGCTCCAACCGAACAGGGCAAAGCGTTCTATGGCGGGGCAAGCGAGATTTTGGAGGCCGTCGATAACGCAGAGGCACAGGTCGTCAACATCACCGATAATCCAAAAGGGTCGCTGTATGTTGCAGCACCCTTGGGTGTGGGGCGTAGGTTAATTGCACCTTTGGTGCCGGGGTTTCTGGCTGAATATCCAGAAGTGAAAATCAGGCTTAGGTTGACGGACCGCAAGGTTGATTTGACCACAGAGGGCCTTGATCTGGCGTTTTTTCTGGGCCAGCCAGAGGACAGTAATCTGCGCATCCGCAAGATTGCAGATGTGGAACGCATTTTATGCGCCAGCCCGGCCTATGTTAAGGCGCATGGCAATCCGCCAAATGGCGACGCGTTGCTGTCCCAAAAACATGAATGTCTGAACCTGCGTTTCCCCGGCGCAACCGAATTCCAATGGCAGCTGAAAACGCCCAAAGGGTCAAAACGATATCGTGTTGGCGGGCGTTATGAATCCGATGATGGGGATGTACTGACCGATTGGGCATTGTCCGGGAACGGCATTGCGTTGAAACCGATTTTTGAAGTGGCTGAACATGTAAAGGCCGGTCGCCTTGTTCCGGTTGCCACTCAGACACCACCTGAGCCAATTCAGATGGCATGTTTGTTCACGCACCGTCGACGCCAAGACCCGAAAACGCGATTGTTCATGGAATACGTGATTTCGCGCATCACCGACGCGGTGCGCGACAGTTCACTTCAGGTTCAGCTGCCGCGATAGGTTGAGTATCCGAAAGGCGATAGCAAAAGTGGTACGTGATAATGTGATGCCTCTGACATGCCAAAGCGCAGGGGGATCACATCAAGGAAACGTGGACTTTCTGGAGGTGTCCCAATGGTGTCCAGGTAATCGCCTGCGTGAAACACCAATTCATAGACACCAGTTTCGAAGGCGGCGGCAGGCAAAATCTGTTCATCGGTGCGACCATCATCATTGGTCACCAATGTCTTGAGGTGTGTCCGGGCCTCGCCATCAATCCTGAAAAGTTCGATCTTAAGGCCAATCGCGGGGCAGCCGCGCGCGGTGTCCAGCACATGCGTTGTCAAATATCCGGTCATAACGACAGTCCTTTTCTGCGGTCTTGTCTGTGATGCCTTATAGGCTTTTGGCAGCCACGTCAGCAAAGCACAGGTGGCAAAAGGCTGCTTCGCGTTTTATTTGAAAAACAAAGCTATTATTTTGAAATACAAGCATGCCACTTAGGGGAGCGACACGTGAACAGATATCCACGCGATATGACAGGCTACGGGGCCAACCCACCTGCGGCCAATTGGCCGGATGGGGCCAAGATTGCTGTGCAAATTGTCCTGAATTACGAAGAAGGTGGCGAAAATAACATCCTGCACGGTGATGCCGCATCAGAGGCGTTTTTGTCGGAAATTACCGGGGCTGCGCCGTGGCCGGGCCAGCGCCATTGGAACATGGAATCGATCTATGAATATGGGTCGCGGGCTGGGTTCTGGCGGGTGCATCGGATGTTGGGCGATCTACCGATCACGGTTTACGGCGTGGCAACGGCCTTGGCACGCGCGCCTGAACAGGTCGCTGCAATGATGGTGTCGGGTTGGGAAATCGCCAGCCACGGGTTGAAATGGGTCGAACACAAGGACATGCCCGAAGACGAAGAGCGTGCGCAGATTGCTGAAGCGATCCGCCTGCATACCGAAGTCATAGGCACACCGCCGCGTGGTTGGTACACGGGGCGCTGTTCAAACAATACTGTGCGATTAGCCGCTGAAACCGGGCAATTCGCCTATGTCGCAGACAGCTATGCCGACGATCTGCCTTATTGGATGGAATTTGACGGCAAAGGCCAATTGGTCGTGCCCTATACGATGGATTGCAATGACATGCGCTTTGCCATTCAGGCAGGCTATACCAACGGCGATCAGTTTGAGAGCTATCTCAAGGACAGCTTTGATTATCTTTACAGCGAAGGCGAGGCCGGACAGCCTAAAATGTTATCAATTGGGTTGCATTGCCGCTTGATTGGCCGTCCGGGCCGGGCCGCCGCCTTGCGTCGCGCGATTGAGCATTTCAAATCTCATGAGGGTGTATGGTTTGCCACACGCCTAGAGATTGCTGAACATTGGGCCAAGGAACATCCATACATGCCGCAAACCCGCCCCTCTGAAATGGACCGTGAAACGTTCGTTGCTGAATTTGGCGGTATCTTTGAACACTGCGCATGGGTGGCAGATGGGGCGTTTGACCTTGAACTTGGCCCGACTCATGACAATGCAAAAGGTGTGCATCAGATGTTGGCGCGGGTGTTTCGCAGTGCCGACGAAAATGCGCGCTTGGGGGTATTGACCGCACACCCTGATCTGGCGGGAAAATTGGCTGAGGCCAAACAACTGACAGCGGAATCAACGGCAGAACAAGCATCCGTTGGATTGAATGAACTCACGGATCAGGAACGCGCGACGCTGACCGATCTGAACACAGCCTACACATCAAAGTTTGGCTTTCCTTTTATTATCGCCGTGCGTGACAACACCAAAGCGTCGATCATCGAAGCATTCAAACGCCGCATCAATCATGACCGGGACACCGAATTTGCCGAAGCGTGCAAACAAGTTGAACGAATTGCAGCGCTGCGTCTTGAAGAGAAGTTTTCGTGATGGGCCGAACGATCAAAGTTGAACCGCTGACCGCGCAAGCATTTGCCCCATACGGTGACGTGATGGAAGCATCAGGGGCCGCAGATAAGATGATTAACCAAGACAGATGCGGGCGGTTTCACGACCGCGCCACTTTGGATTTTTCGGATGGGCGGGCAGGGATCAGCATCTTTCAAAGCGAGGCAGCAGTCCTTCCGCTCAAG
This sequence comes from Sulfitobacter sp., assembly GCA_049794015.1. GTDB lineage: Bacteria > Pseudomonadota > Alphaproteobacteria > Rhodobacterales > Rhodobacteraceae > Sulfitobacter. Next base: position 28,740 of record JBARCK010000087.1, read on the forward strand.
GTGGAACTGGTTGAGCGACACCCGATGGGCAGCCAAGCCTTCATCCCGATGTCTGCTGACCCATTCTTGGTTGTGGTCGCCTCTGATGTGAGCGGTACACCAACTGATCCACGTGCGTTTATGACGACTGCCGGACAAGCAATAAATTTCCATCGGAACACATGGCACGGTGTACTCACCCCATTATCAGAACCGGGGCTCTTTGCCGTCGTTGATCGCATTGGCGATGGCGCGAACCTAGAAGAGCATTGGTTCAAAGAACCACTCACCATCGAACGATAACAAGATTGGCACAAAAATAAGCCAACAGCGCGCATCCATAGGAAGGGACAATCACCATGACAGATGCATCCATCGGAACGCCGGAGCAACTCCGCGATCCAAATTATACACCACCTTTGGCCAAGGCCGTTCCGCTGGGCATCCAGCACGTGTTGGCGATGTTTGTGTCAAACGTGACACCTGCGATCATCATCTCAAGTGTTGCAGGCATTGCGTTTGGCCCCAATGCTGATCCCGCAACCAAGGTCTATCTGATCCAGATGGCGATGATGTTTGCAGGTGTTGCGACATTGATCCAAACCATCGGCATCGGTAAAGTTGGCGCGCGTCTGCCCATCGTTCAGGGCACCAGTTTTGCGTTCTTGCCTGTGATGATCCCTGCGATGATCGGTGCGGGGACAGCGGGCCTGGGCGGTTTGATGACAGGTGTTGTCATCGGTGGCCTGTTTCACGCCTGCCTTGGTCTGTTCGTGGGCCGCATCCGGTTTGCATTGCCGCCTCTGGTTACAGGTCTGATCGTTCTGATGATTGGTCTGGCACTGATCAAAGTTGGTATTGAATACGCCGCAGGTGGCGCGGGCGACTTTAACCGCAGCAAGGACACATGGGGCGGATTGTCCAACTGGTTCCAAGCTGGCGTTGTGCTGTTTGTGACCTTGGGCCTCAAGTTTTTTGCACGCGGCATGTTGTCTGTGTCTGCCGTGCTTGTCGGTCTGATCGTTGGCTACATTGTTGCTTTCATCATGGGCGACGTGAACCTTGGCGGCATGGCTGACGCGGCATGGTTTGCGTTGCCGCAGCCTTTCAAGTTTGGGTTTGACCTGAACTGGGCGATCATCATCGGCATGTGCCTGATGGCGTTTATCTCGGCCATTGAAACGGTTGGTGATGTGTCCGGTATCACCAAAGGTGGCGCGGGTCGCGAAGCAACGGACGAAGAAGTCACAGGGGCGACCTTCGCGGATGGTCTCGGGTCGGCGCTGGCAGGTGTGTTCGGATCTTTACCAAACACATCCTTTAGTCAGAATGTGGGTTTGATCGCGATGACGGGCGTGATGTCGCGCCATGTTGTGACCATCGGTGCGGTGTTCTTGATTGCCTGTGGTTTGGTCCCAAAAGTTGGCGCAATCATCAACACCATTCCAATCCAAGTGCTGGGTGGTGGTGTGATTGTGATGTTCGGCATGGTCGCTTCTGCGGGCATTTCGATGCTTGCTGACGTTAAATGGAACAGCCGTAATATGGTGATTTTTGCTGTCGCCCTGTCTGTTGGCCTTGGCCTTCAGCAGGTTCCAGATGCGTTCAACATATTCTTCAACGTGCTGGAAGATGGCTCTAAGAAAATCAACACGCTTGGTATCTTGATGACTTCTGGGCTGCTGCCAACGGCGTTCATCGCCATTGTGCTGAACCTCGTGTTGCCAGCAGAATTGGGCGAAGAAGCCGACGCTGAATTGGCTGGTGCTGTAAAAGGTCACAAAGACAACGCGTCCAAAGGTTAATAAACGCAGCGATGTGATAAACCGTCCCGCCACAGTGCTAGGTGGTGGGGCGGTGTAATCAGCGCAAAGATAGCCTTTCTACTTTTGAACATTTAGCGCTAACAATTGAATTCCGCGTAAGTTACCTTGCGTTACCGGAACCAATTTGTTTTGCTCTGAACCTAGACGCTGGTTTGTCGCATGAAAGGACTCGCTACATGAAAGACGCTGGAACCGATATCGACCCGGTCGAGAGCCAAGAATGGCAAGAGGCCATACAGGACGTTATCGAAAAGGACGGTGCGAACCGTGCACATTATCTGCTGGATAAAGCTGTTCAACAGGCGCGCGCGGCAGGGGCGACTTTACCATTTTCAGCGACAACGCCCTATCAGAACACAATTCCAGCGGATGACGAATTAGAGATCCCCGGTGATCTGGCGATGGAATGGCGTATCCGCACGATTAACCGTTGGAACGCCATGGCCACAGTTGTACGCCGTAACAAAGAAAGCAGCGAGTACGGCGGGCATATTGCCTCCTTCGCATCCTCGGCTGTCATGTATGACATCGGGTTGAACCACTTTTGGCGCTCAAAATCTGCGATCCACGGCGGCGACTTGGTGTTTTTCCAAGGTCACGTGATCCCTGGTATTTATGCGCGGTCCTTTATGGAAGGGCGCATCACTGAAGAGCAGCTTAAGAACTTCCGCTCAGAGGTAAACGGCGGCGGATTGTCGTCATATCCGCACCCGTGGCTGATGCCTGATTATTGGCAGTTCCCAACCGTTTCCATGGGCCTTGGACCCTTGATGGCGATCTATCAGGCGCGGTTCATGAAATACATGCACAACCGGGGCCACATCGACATGGGCGACCGCAAGGTTTGGGCGTTCTTGGGTGACGGTGAAATGGACGAACCGGAATCACGCGGCGCCATCGATTTGGCCGCGCGTGAGGGTCTGGATAACCTGATCTTTGTGGTGAATTGCAACTTGCAGCGTCTTGATGGCCCTGTGCGTGGCAACGGTAAAATTGTCCAAGAGCTTGAGGGTGACTTCCGCGGTGCGGGATGGAACGTGATCAAGCTGCTGTGGGGCAAAGGCTGGGATGATCTGCTTGAGAACGACCATACGGGCCGTTTGAAACAGTTGATGGATGAAACCGTTGATGGGGATTACCAGACCTTCAAATCCAAAGACGGTGCATATATCCGCGAACATTTCTTTGGCAAGTATCCTGAGACTGCGGCATTGGTTGCGGATTGGTCGGATGAACAAATCTGGGCATTGCGCCGGGGCGGGCACGATCCGCAAAAGGTTTACACAGCGTTTAAACACGCCAGCGATACCAAGGGCCAACCCAGCTGTTTGTTGATTAAAACCGTCAAAGGGTACGGCATGGGCACGGCTGGCGAAGGTCAGAACACCACGCATTCGGCCAAGAAATTTGCCGATGATCAATTGCGCGCGTTCCGCGATCGTTTTGACATTCCGGTGTCGGACGAGGAATTGCTGAAAGCCCCGTTTGTTGCGCTGAACAATGCGCAAAAAGCGTATCTCGCGGATCGTCGTACCGCGCTGGGCGGGGATTTTCCAAAACGTGAATGGCGTGACGCGCCCAAGCTGGAAATTCCACCGCTGTCGCAATTCGAGGCGCAACTTAAAGGCACAGGTGATCGCGAAATTTCGACCACCATGGCTTATGTGCGCATTCTGACGACGTTGCTGCGCGACAAAAAGATCGGCAAATTTGTAGTGCCGATTGTGCCAGATGAAAGCCGTACCTTTGGTATGGAGGGGCTGTTCAGGTCTGCGGGTATTTATAACCCTCTGGGCCAAAACTATACGCCGCAAGATGCTGATCAGATGATGTTCTACAAAGAAACCATCGATGGTCAGGTCCTTCAAGAAGGCATCAACGAAGCTGGAGCCATGGCTGATTGGATCGCGGCGGCAACGTCTTATTCCAATCATGGTGTGCCGATGATCCCGTTTTACATCTACTATTCGATGTTTGGACATCAGCGCGTGGGCGATCTGGCATGGGCCGCTGGCGACAGCCGTGCGCGTGGTTTCTTGCTGGGTGCAACTGCCGGGCGGACCACGTTGAACGGCGAAGGGTTGCAGCATGAAGATGGCCACAGCCATATCCTTGCAGGCACAATCCCGAATTGTGTGACCTATGATCCGACATTCAGCTATGAATTAGCCGTGATCATGCACAACGGTTTACAGCGCATGTTTGTCGATCAAGAAGACATCACATTCTACCTGACCTTGATGAACGAAAACTATGTGCATCCTGATATGCCGATGGGTGCCGAAGATGGAATCATCAAAGGTCTGTATCGTCTGCAAGAAACCAAAAAGCCGGGCAAAAAGCATGTCAATTTGATGGGGTCTGGCACGATTTTGGTGCAGGCGATCAAGGCGGCAGAAATGCTGAAAGAGGACTTTGGTGTCACCTCTGACATCTGGTCTGCAACCAGCTTTAACGAGTTGGCGCGCGGTGGTCAGGATGCTGCACGGCACAATCGGTTGAACCCGTTGGCGGATAAACAAGTGCCCTATGTCACCCAGATGCTCAGCCGTGCCAAAGGTCCGATCATCGCCGCGACGGATTACATGAAGAACTATGCAGAGCAAATTCGCGCCTTTGTACCGAACGATTATACGGTTCTGGGCACGGATGGTTTTGGACGTTCTGACAGCCGCGTGAACCTGCGCCGTTTCTTTGAAGTGGATGCAAATCACATCGCAGCTGCGGCCATGGCGCAACTGTTTGAGGCTGGCGCGATCACCAAAGCCGACATGCAATCCGCACTCACCAAATATGACATTGACGGCGACAAGCCGAACCCACGGCTTGTGTAAGCAAGTCGGGACAGGAGAATAAAACATGACAATTGAAGTCACAGTTCCAGACATCGGCGATTTTGATAACGTGCCGGTAGTTGGCATTTTGGTGAGCGTTGGCGACACGGTTGCTGCCGAAGACCCGCTGGTCGAACTTGAAAGCGACAAGGCGACGATGGAAGTGCCAAGCCCGGCAGCGGGTGTAGTGAAGGAAATCAAAGTTGCTGAAGGCGACAGTGTTTCAAAAGGGTCGCTGATCTTGATCCTTGAGGCATCTGGTGCAGCGGATGCCCCTGCTGCTGCCACTACTCCAGCCCCGGCACCTGCGCCCGCAGCCGTCGCAGCGGCACCGACTGTCGCCCCAGCCACCGTAACGGACGCCGGGTTTGGCAAGGCCCATGCATCGCCTTCGATCCGCGCGTTTGCCCGGACGTTGGACATCGACATTTCCAAGGTAAACGGCACGGGTCGCAAAGGTCGCATTCTGCGCGAGGACGTGACCAAGTATCTCAAATCGTCATCGGCCCCGGCTGGTGGTGGTGGCGCGGTATCGGGCGGCATGGGTATTCCGCCAATCCCGGCAGTGGATTTCTCAAAGTTCGGCCCCGTCGAAGATGTTGAAATGCCCCGGATCAAGAAATTGTCCGGCCCCGCATTGCACCGTTCGTGGTTGAACATCCCGCATGTGACCCACAACGAAGAAGCCGACATCACCGATCTGGATAAGTATCGCAAGGAGTTGGACACAGCGGCCAAGGCAGAAGGCTATCGCGTCACCTTGCTGTCCTTTGTGATCAAAGCATCTGTGTCGGCACTTAAAGAGCATTGGGAAGTGAACTCATCCGTGCATCCGGACGGTGACAAGCTGATCAAAAAGGATTTCTATAACATTGGATTTGCCGCCGACACGCCAAACGGCTTGATGGTCCCAGTGATCAAGGATGCAGACCGCAAAGGTCTGGTGCAGATCAGCAAAGAACTGGGTGATTTGTCTGCACAGGCACGCGATGGCAAGCTGAAAGGCCCTGACATGCAGGGTGCGACCTTTACTATTTCTTCGCTCGGTGGAATTGGCGGCACGTCGTTTACGCCGATTGTGAACGCACCCGAGGTCGCAATCCTTGGCCTCACACGTTCAAAAATGGCCCCGGTCTGGGACGGTGAAGCCTTCCAACCGCGCAATATGCAGCCATTGTCACTGTCCTATGATCACCGCGCCATCGACGGTGCCTTGGCTGCGCGGTTCTGCGCGACACTCAAACATCTGCTCGGCGATGTACGCCGGTTGATGTTGTAAGGGGGCGCTGATCATGGACATCAAAGTACCTGATATTGGCGATTTCGATAGCGTCCCGGTGGTGGGCATTCTGGTTTCGGTTGGTGACACAGTTGCCGTCGAGGACCCGCTTGTTGAACTCGAAAGCGACAAGGCAACGATGGAAGTGCCATCCCCGGCGGCGGGTGTGGTAAAGGAAATTAAGGTCGCAATGGGCGATAAGGTATCTGAAGGCACAGTGATTATCGTGCTGGATGGTGCTGACGCTACGGATGCGCCTGCCGCACCTGCTGCGGCACCAATCCCATCGGTGGCTCCAACCGCCACTGCGGCAATGGGCACCGCCACTGGCCCCGGCGATATCCACGCCGAGGTTGTTGTGCTGGGGTCTGGTCCCGGTGGCTATACGGCTGCATTCCGTGCCGCAGACCTTGGCAAGAATGTTGTGTTGATTGAGAAAAATCCAACGCTGGGCGGTGTTTGCCTGAACGTGGGCTGTATCCCGTCAAAGGCGCTGTTGCACGTGGCCAAGGTTTTGACCGAGGCCGAAGATATGGCGGCACATGGCGTGACATTTGCGAAACCCAAGATTGATCTGGACGCGTTGCGCGGCTGGAAAGACAGCGTTGTTGGGCAACTCACGGGCGGCCTGACTGGTTTGGCTAAGGGCCGCAAAGTCACAACTGTGCGAGGCACAGGCAAATTCACCGGGCCGAACATGATTGAGGTCACAGGCGACGAGGGCACCAAGACGGTCAGTTTTGATCAGTGCATCATCGCGGCGGGGTCTGAACCTGTGGAACTGCCGTTCATTCCGCATGACGATCCACGTGTGCTGGACAGCACAGGCGCGCTCGAATTGGCGGACGTGCCAAAGCGCATGTTGATCCTTGGCGGGGGTATCATCGGGTTGGAAATGGCCTGCGTGTATGACGCGCTGGGGTCCAAGATCACGGTTGTTGAGTTTATGGATCAGTTGATGCCGGGCGCGGACAAAGACATGGTGAAACCGCTGCAAACGCGGATCGCCAAGCGCTATGAAAACATCATGTTGAAAACCAAAGTCACCGCGATGGAGGCCCAGAAGAAGGGGCTGAAAGTCACGTTTGAAAACGACAAAGGTGAGGAAACCACTGATACCTTTGACAAGGTGCTTGTGTCAGTTGGGCGGCGCCCAAATGGCAAGTTGATCAATGCAGAGGCTGCGGGTGTAGCCGTGGATGAACGCGGCTTTATTGCCGTGGACAACCAGCAGCGCACAGGCGTGCCACATATCTTTGCGATTGGGGATGTCGTGGGTCAGCCGATGTTGGCACACAAGGCTGTGCATGAAGGCAAAGTCGCGGCCGAAGTTTGCGCCGGACACAAGCGCGCCTTTGATGCGCTGGTGATCCCATCGGTGGCCTATACTGATCCCGAAGTTGCATGGGTTGGCATCACTGAGACTGAGGCGAAAGCCAAGGGTCTGAAAGTCGGCAAAGGCGTGTTCCCATGGGCTGCCTCTGGGCGCGCGCTGTCAAATGCGCGGTCTGAGGGCATGACCAAAGTTCTGTTCGACCTTAGTGATGATCGCGTTGTCGGTGCGGCAATCGTTGGCACCAATGCAGGTGATCTGATCGCAGAGGTCGCGCTGGCGATTGAGATGGGGTGTGATGCAACTGATCTGGGTCACACGATCCACCCGCATCCGACATTGTCGGAAACCGTGAACTTTGCTGCTGAGATGTTTGAAGGGACAATTACGGACCTGATGCCACCGAAAAAGCGGCACTGATCAAACAGGTTCAAGAATGAAAAAAACGCGCGCTGGTCAACAGCGCGCGTTTTGCGTTTCGAATGGTAAAAGATAGTTTATCCGTAGCTGGATACATCCGCCCCTGCGAGGGCAGCAATGTTCAACAACCCACGCGCCGTAACGCCAGGTGTCACGATATGTGCGCGGTTGCCCATGCCCATCAAAATTGGCCCAACTTCAATTCCGCCTGCGACAGCGCGCAGCAGGTTACGGGCAGCCCCAGCCGCATCCGTATTGGCGTAAATCAATACATTTGCCTTGCCCGTCAAACGGTTACGCGGGAACAAACGATCCCGTAATTCAGGGTCAAGCGCTGCATCGGTGTGCATTTCACCTTCATAGATAAAGTCGAGATCGCGTGCGTCCAGGATATCCATCGCTGCACGCATCACACGCCCTGACGCACAATCCCGGTTACCGAACTGCGAACCTGAACAAAGCGCAATCTGTGGTTCGATCCCAAAACGACGCACGTGGCGCGCCGCTGCAATGGTGGTTTCGACCAAGGTTTCAGGCGTCTGTTCGGTGTTGATATGGGTGTCGGTGATGAACAAGGGCCCATCATCCAAAATCATCAACGACAGAGCAGCTACGGGATGTTCATTCTTACCACCCAACATTTTTTCAATGTAATTGAGGTGCCAAAGATATTGGCCAAACGTACCGCAAATCATACTATCCGCATCTCCGCGCGCCACCATCACGGCAGCAATGGCAGTGGTGTTGGTGCGCAAAACTGCTTTGGCCAGATCAGGCGACACGCCGCGGCGTTCCATCTTTTCTTGATAGGTTTGCCAATAGTCGCGATAGCGGGCGTCACTTTCGGGATTCACGATATCAAAATCGCGACCCGGTTTGATCTTGAGGCCCGCGCGTTCAATGCGTGCTTCAATGATCTCGGGTCGGCCAATCAAGATCGGGGTGTCAACAGCGTCCTCAATCATCGCTTGGGCGGCGCGGATCACGCGGTCGTCTTCGCCTTCGGCAAACACAATCTTGCGTTCGGATTGACGCGCGGCTGCAAACACTTGCCGCATGATGAGTGATGATCGGAAAACCTGTGCCTCAAGTGAGCGTTTGTAGGCATCCAGATCGATTTCCTTTTGCGCCACACCAGAGTCGATTGCCGCCTTAGCAACAGCCAAAGCAATCGTAGGCAAAAGGCGCGGGTCAAACGGTTTTGGGATCAGGTATTCCGTGCCAAACGTTAGCTTCTCACCCTGATACGCGGCTCCAACCTCAGCTGAAGTCGTCGCGCGCGCGATGGATGCGATGGCATCGACACAGGCCAGCTTCATCTCATCGTTGATGTCGCTTGCGGCCACATCTAACGCACCGCGAAAGATGAAGGGAAAGCAGAGCACGTTGTTAACTTGATTGGGAAAATCAGACCGGCCTGTCGCGATCATAGCGCCCGGCGAGGCCGCCCGCGCCTCATCTGGCATAATCTCGGGGGTGGGGTTGGCGAGTGCAAAGATAATTGGGTTTGGTGCCATCGCGCCGACCAGATCAGCAGGAAGTAAACCCGGACCGGACAGGCCGAGGAACAGATCGGCACCTTTTAGCGCGTCTTCCAGCGTCATATCTGCGTCTGCGTGGGCAAAGTCCATCTGTTCAGGGCACAAATCCGTACGACCTGGATGCAGCACACCGTCTTTGTCAAACAGCGTGGTGTTGGCGACGGGCACACCCATTTTGCGCAGCATCGTGTGACATGCGATCCCGGCAGCACCTGCGCCCAAACCAACGACGCGGATATCTTCAGGTTTTTTGCCTGCAATGTGCAAGGCATTGGTGGTTGCGGCCGCCACAACAATCGCAGTGCCATGTTGGTCGTCATGAAAAACGGGGATATTCATGCGTTCGCGACACAGGCGTTCAACAATGAAACATTCAGGCGCTTTGATATCTTCTAGGTTCACGGCCCCAAAGGTCGGTTCAAGCCTGCAAACCAAATCGGCCAAAGCCACGGGGTCAGCTTCGTTCACTTCAATGTCAAAACAATCGACGCCCGCGAACTTTTTGAAAAGGACAGCTTTGCCCTCCATCACCGGTTTACTGGCTTGGGCACCAATATTGCCCAGACCCAAAACCGCCGTCCCATTGGTGATGACGGCAACCAGATTACCCTTGGAGGTATAGCGCACTGCGTCCATTGGATTGGCGGCAATTTCTGTGCAGGCCTCGGCCACGCCGGGCGAATAGGCGCGTGCCAGATCACGCCCCGTTGCCATCGGTTTGGTCGGGCGAATTTCTAACTTTCCGGGGCGGGGAAACTCGTGATAGTCCAGCGCCGCCTGACGTTCGGTGGCGGTTTTTGTTTGATCTTGTGACAATGCGCTTCTCCCTTATGTATCTGATCGTGCGGCGAGCATACGCGCAATGTCAATCATCCGGGCCGAAAAGCCCCATTCGTTGTCGTACCAGCCAAAGACCCGCAATTGATTTTCATCCACCATCATGGTCTCGGGCAATGCGAGGATCAGCGATTCAGGTCGTGCGCGCAGGTCACGCGACACACAGGCGTCATCGGTTGCACCGATCACATCTGATTGGTCAGCAAGTTTACGCAACAGATCGTTGATTGAGGTGGGGATAGGCGTCTTCAACTGCACTGTCGCGTCAATCGCTGACACGCTTAGCGACGGCACGCGCACAGCCGACACGCTGGTGCGTGCGCCAATATCGGGCAACAGCTTTTGTAACTCTTTTGCGGCACTTGTTGTTGTCGGTACCATCGATTCAGCGCCCGCGCGGCTGCGCGCCAGATCCCCGCGCGGTGCGTCGACCATCGGCTGGCTACTGGTGTAACAATGGATCGTGGTCACATGTGCACGTTCAATTCCAAACGCTGTATCAAGGGCGCGCATTAAAGGGGCAATGGCATTGGTGGTACAAGAGGAATTCGAAACGATCCGTGCCCCTGCCATGTCTTGTTCATTCGCGCCCAACACGGCTGTGACATCTGCGTGTTCAGACGGACCCGAGATCAACACCATACGCGCGCCCGCATTTATCCCGCGTTCGGCGATTTCACGAGAGGTCACCTTGCCAGTACATTCAAGAATGATATCAACATTGGACAGGTCACAGGCCGCGATATCGTGCAAACCGGTAAAGGGGATCGTGGTTTCGCCCACGACCAGATTGCCGTCTTGCCCGGTTACCTGATCCGTAAGGGGCCCAAAGGTACTGTCGTATTTGAATAGATAAGCGCATGTCTCAAGTGGCGCGATGTCGTTGATCTGCACAACTTCAATATCGTCGTGTCCCGGAACTGTCAGAATTTGCCGCAATATTGTGCGCCCAATCCGACCAAACCCATTTATGACGATCCGCATTTTAGTCTCCAATGACCGCCTCAACACATGTGCAGGCGGCTTCTTATGTATTTCAGGACCGCAGCGGTGTTGGCTGCCGCGTCATTGATGGTCTCAAACAGATGTCTGATCGCGCCATCATTGGCGATGATTGTCAGGGGGTGCAACCGATGATGTCACCTGAGCGTAAGAGGCAAAAACCGAGAGCCTTTACAGTTTGATATCTGCGCCTGATTCCACGGCATAGGGCAGGCACCACCGATCAACAACCTCGTGGTGCTATTGATGCGATTGGGTGTGTGATCCAAACTGATGGTGCATGTTCTTGTCGGTCAGGGTGCTGTCATGATCAGCGTAATGTCAGGCGATCTGTAAGGCATCAAATTGGGTGTCCTTAAAAGTTTACATCAATCGAGACGCCATGCGTTACGGCCAGTTCGACAACGCGTGCTGCAACAGCAAGGTCTTGCAAGCCCACGCCGGTGCCATCAAACAACGTGATTTCATCATCAGATGTACGACCCGGGTGCGTGCCGTTGATGACCGCACCCAATTGATGAACGTCACTTTCTTTGATCAAGCCCTCTGCGATGGCATGTTGTGATTCACCGATGCTGATGGATTGCGCAACTTCGTCGGTAAAGACAGTTGCAGCTTTCAACAATTCTGTCTCCACCTCTTGCTTGCCCTTGGTGTCGGTGCCCATGCAGGCGATGTGCGTGCCGGGGGCGATATGTTTTGTCATAAGGGTCGGGGCAAAGGTCGATGTGATCGAAATAATCACATCGGCTTCGATCATGCCGTCCAGTTCAACCGCTTCAAAGGGCAGGCCCGCCGCGTTGGCGATTTTCTCGATTTTGCTTAGTGCATCAGGATTTCGGTTCCAGCCGATAACTTTCTCAAATTCGCGCTGCTCTAACGCGGCGCATAATTGAAATGTCGCTTGATGGCCTGCGCCAACCATGCCCATGACTTTGGCATCCTTGCGGGACAGATGTTTGATCGACACGGATGATGCCGCCGCTGTGCGCAGGGCGGTCAACAGGTTGCCGCCCACCATCGCGCGGACCATGCCAGTGTCAGGATCAAACAGGAAAATCGTGGACTGGTGATTGATGTGGCCGTGCTTTTCCAAATTGTTTGGCCAATATCCACCCGCCTTTAAGCCCAGTGTCATGCCTGCCTGATCAAACCCACCTTTGAAGCCATAGAGCGCATCTTCGTGGCCGATCGCTTCACGGATGACCGGAAAGTTGTACGCGTCTTTTGATGCCATCGCGGCAAAGACATTTTCGACGGCATCAAAGGCGGCATCGCGGGTCATGAGGGCGGCAATTTCACGTTCAGGGACGATCAACATGGTGGCATTCCTTTGGATATTAGCGGCCCATCCCCGGCCTTTAACAAGGCGGGGATGGGGGGATTTATCAGTACGCTTTGCCGCGTGCAGACACGGGCCAAACGGTTTCAACTTTGCCGTTTCGCACGCCTACGTACCAATCATGCACGTTGCAGGTTGGATCACAGTGCCCCGGTACAAGCTTGAGTTTGTCGTTCACTTTTAGAACCCCATCTGGGTCGCCAACAACACCGTGTTCATCTGAGCACTTGAGGTATTCGACGTCCGTGCGGCCATAGATAAACGGCAGACCACTATCGACAGATTGCGCTTTGAGGCCTGCATCAACGATGGCTTTATCTGCCTTGGAATGGCTCATCACGGTTGTTAGAATAAACAGTGCGTTTTCCCATTCACCGTCGTCAATGCGCTTGCCATTTTCATCCAAGATACGCCCGTAATCGGCATCCATGAAGGCATAGGATCCACATTGCAGTTCGTTATAAACACCGGATGCAGTTTCGAAATAGTATGATCCTGTACCGCCTCCGCCAACGATGTCACAGGTCAAGCCGTTGCTTTTCAGACCATTCACCGCATCACCTACCTGCGCGATGGCCGCGTCCAGTTTTGCCTTGCGATCTGCATACAAATCCATGTGCTGCATCGCGCCCTGATAGGCCTGAATGCCTGCAAATTTCAGGCCATCCGCTGCGTCAATCAGCTTGGCGATGTTCACGACGTCTTGAGTGGTGTTCACCCCGCAACGCCCCGCGCCACAATCGATTTCAACCAAGGCTTCAATCTGTGTGCCGGCCGCAACAGCCGCCTCTGACAGAGCTTTTACATTTTCAGGGTCATCCACACAGACAAGAACACGGCAACCAAACTTTGGCATTTCCACGAGGCGTTTGATCTTGGCAGGTTCGGTCACTTGGTTGGATACCATCACGTCTTTGATGCCCCCACGGGCAAACACTTCGGCCTCTGAAACCTTCTGGCAACAGACCCCAACAGCAGCACCCATATCTTGTTGCAGCTTTAGCACATCAACAGATTTGTGCATCTTACCATGGGCCCGGTGGCGCATCCCGTTGGCCTTGGCATAATCGCCCATTTTCTTAACGTTACGCTCAAGCGCATCCAGATCAAGGATCAGGCAAGGCGTCTGAATGTCGGCTTCGTCCATGCCCGGTTTGGCGGGAATATCAAAACCAACGTCAAAACCATCAAAATTTACAGTCGTGTTCATTGTGTTTCCCTTTGTGTGAGCCATGGCAGTTGGTCAAGATCGACATTGCCGCCTGTGATGATGATGCCGACACGTTTGCCAGCGAACCGTTCTTTGTTTTTCAAAATGGTGGCGAGTGGGACGGATGAACTGGCTTCCATCACTACGCGCAGGTGCTTCCACGTCAGTTTCATCGCGTCGATGATTTCATCCTCAGACGCGGTTAGAATGTCCGTGACGTGGTTGGACACAAAATGCCATGTGAGGTCTTTGAGCGGCACAAGCAGCCCATCCGCAATTGTTTTGGGGGCGTCATCCGCGATGATATAACCCGCCTTAAAGCTTCGATAGGCATCATCTGCCTGCGCTGGTTCTGCCGCGATGATCTGTGTTTCGGGCGCTTGGTTTGAGAGCGTCAAACATGTGCCTGAAATCATGCCACCCCCACCAATTGGGGCCACGACGATGTCCAAACCGTCAGTCTGCTCCATGAATTCGCGCGCGCAGGTGCCTTGCCCCGCGATTACGCGTGGATCGTTGTAGGGGTGTACAAAATCGCCACCTGTTGCGGCTTGTACTTTGGCAAATGTTTCCTCGCGTGACGTGGTTGATGGCTCACATTCCGTTATCACCCCACCATAACGCGCCACGGTGTCTTTCTTGGCCTGTGGCGCTGTTTTGGGCATCACCACATTGCATGGAATACCGCGCAAGCTGGCCGCGTAACTTAGACAAGATGCATGATTGCCCGATGAATGTGTCGCCACACCCAGTTGCGCCTGTTCATCGCTTAATCCAAATACAGCGTTACTGGCACCGCGCACCTTAAAGGCACCGGGGGTTTGAAAGTTCTCGCACTTAAAGAACAAGTGCGCGCCTGTTAGTTCGTTCAAATACGCCGATGTGCGCACCGGCGTGCGGATGATGTGGGGTTCAATACGCGCGTGGGCGTCCAGCATGTCTTGATAGGTTGGAATATACATGTTGCGCCCCTTATTTTGCCGCTGGATTGGTGCGGTAGTATTCTTGGGCGGCAGCAACGCCTGACCCCAGTTTCACATCCAGACCCAGATCAACCATACACATTTCTGCCGTCGCCAGACCGCTGAGCATCATCACATCTGTCAGGCTGCCAAGGTGGCCGATGCGAAACACTTTGCCCGCGACCTCGCCAAGCCCGACACCAAAGGCGACGCCGTAAACCTCATCAGCATGCGTCACGATGTCGGTGGCGTTAAAACCTTCTGGCGTGCGGATTGCGGATACGGTGTCAGAATAGACATCTGGGGACGTTGCACACAGGTCGAGGCCCCATGCTTTTACAGCCAAACGCACGCCTGTTGCGATGCGGGTGTGGCGGGCAATGGCGTTGTCGATGCCTTCTTCCAACAGCATTTCCAAGGAGGTCTTGAGGCCATTCATCAACCCTACTGGTGGCGTGTAGGGGAATGCGTTGGCCGCGTAGCCCGTTTGCATGTCGCGGATATCAAAGAACGTGCGCGGTAAATCGGCGGTTTCGGTTGCGGCAACGGCTTTGTCAGAGAAACCAACAATCGCCAGACCCGCAGGCAACATGAAACCCTTTTGACTGCCCGTTACGGCAACATCCACGCCCCATTCGTCAAAGCGAAAATCCATCGATGCGATGGAACTGACCCCATCCACAAACAACAGCGCCGGATGATCTGCCGCGTCCAATGCAGCGCGCACCGCAGCGATATCGGATTTCACGCCCGTTGCGGTTTCATTGTGCGTGGCAAGGACTGCTTTGATCTCGTGATTGGTGTCTGCTTTTAACACGTCTTGGTATTGGCCTGCTGGCAAACCTTCCCCCCAAGGTGTTTCGATGATGTGGACGTCCAGACCATGGCGCTGGCACATGTCAATCCAACGGTGGCTGAACATGCCATTACGTGCGGCGAGCACCTTGTCACCCTTGGACAAAGTGTTTGTGAGCGTCGTTTCCCAACCACCTGTCCCCGTTGAGGGAAAGATAAAGATATGGGCGCTGTTTGATTTCAGAACCTGACGCACGCCATCAAGGCAGGGGTGCAAAATCTTACCAAACGTAGGGGAGCGGTGATCAATGGTCGGCATGTGACAGGCAAGGCGCACTGCCTCTGGCATGTTTGTCGGGCCGGGAATGAAGACTGGATTCTGGAAGCTCATGGCGATCTCCTTGTCGGGGTTAAGGACATATTAGAGGTTCAGATCGGTCAGGTATATTTTTTTGAAAACGTTTTTCATTTTCGACTTATGTCAAAAAAACATGTATTGTCAGATGCTTGCGTTTTTCATATGGTGAAGTTGTATTTCACAAATATGAAACGCCTCTTATGAATCCCCAGAACAGTCAGAATCAAAACACCCGAAAATCACGTGGCAGGCCGCGTGATTGGAACGACAAGACCGCCCAGAACACCATCAAATCACTGGACCGCGCAATGTCGGTTTTTGAGTTTTTGAGTGAAGGGCAGGGCAAGGCGCTATCCACTTTGGCGTCGGAATTGAACCAATCGCCGGCAACGATCTATCGTATTCTTGTGACGCTTGAAGGGCGCGGGTTGGTTGAGTTTGACCAATCTGATCAGGTTTGGCACGTCGGCCCGCGCGCCTTTATCATTGGGGCGCGATTCCTAAAACGCACCACCCTTGTTGAACGCGCGCGCCCGATCCTGCGCCGTTTGATGGAAAGTACAGGCGAAACCGCAAACCTAGGCATCGAACAGAACGGCCATGTTTTGTTTGTCAGTCAGGTTGAAACCAATTCTAGCATACGTGCGTTTTTCCCACCCGGTACGCTGTCGCAGATGCATGCGTCAGGGATTGGTAAGGCATTGCTTGCTGAAATGGATGAGGCGCGGATCAAAAAGCTGCTGTCAGAAGCGGCGTTGGAGAAATTTACCGAATTCACGCTGACCAGCCAAGGTGCATTAAGCGATGACCTATCCACCACCCGTGCGCGTGGCTATGCGATTGATGGTGAAGAACGCAACATCGGTATGCGCTGCATTG
This sequence comes from Sulfitobacter sp., assembly GCA_049794015.1. Lineage (GTDB taxonomy): Bacteria > Pseudomonadota > Alphaproteobacteria > Rhodobacterales > Rhodobacteraceae > Sulfitobacter. Next base: position 45,337 of record JBARCK010000087.1, read on the forward strand.
CGGCCCCTGTTTTCGACATCAACGCAGAGGCGGTTGCGGGCATTTCGGTTTCTGGCCCAACATCGCGTGTCGGGACAGATCAGATTGAACAGTTCAGCAAAGCAGTTGTTGCGGCGGCGCATGACCTTACATCGGCCATTGGCGGCGCCCCAAGACCTGTCGCGCGTTAAGCGCCAAGCGGGCGCAGCGGCATGTGGCGGTTCACGTCTTTGTAAAGCAGATAGCGGAACTTGCCGGGGCCACCTGCATAACACGCTTGTGGACAAAAGGCGCGCAGCCACATGTAATCGCCCGCTTCTACCTCAACCCAGTCGCTGTTCAAACGGTAGGCGGCTTTGCCTTCAAGAACATAGAGGCCGTGTTCCATTACATGGGTTTCCAAGAACGGGATCACCGCGCCGGGTTCAAAAGTCACGACGGTCACATGCATGTCGTGGCGCATGTCGTTAGGGTCCACAAACCGGGTTGTGCCCCATTTGCCATCGGTGCCGGGCATCAGTGTCGGCGCGATATCCTGTTCATTCAGGATCAGCACGTCTGGCATATCAAGGCCCTCAACCGCCTGATAGGCCTTTCTGATCCAATGAAAGCGCAACATGTCATCGGTTTTATTGTGCAACGTCCACCCAGAATTTGGCGGCAAATAAGCATAGCCGCCGGGCGTCAATTCATGCGTTTCACCACCAACATTCAACGTCGCCGTGCCCTCAACCACAAACAAAACGCCCTGTGCTGCGGGGTCTGTTTCTGTGCGATCTGATCCGCCACCGGGGGACACTTCCATGATGTATTGCGAGAATGTTTCGGCAAATCCGCTTAGTGGGCGGGCGATGACCCAAAGGCGGGTTTTGTCCCAGAATGGCAAAAAGCTGGTGACGATATCACGCATCGTGCCTTTTGGGATGACGGCATAGGCGTCGGTAAACACGGCGCGGTCTGTCAGCAGTTGGTCCTGACCCGGATGGCCGCCCTTTGGCGCGTAATAACTGGCAGACATGAACATTCCCAATCTTATGTAGACAAAACCGAATATGCGCGGCCCATTAATAAAACGCCACCGCAATCCAAACGACAGAAGCCTTCGTATTTATTTGATAATGAACCGGGCTAAAATGCGTTTCATTTGAAAAAGCCCCACTGTTGAAAGCAGGGCTTGATCGATCTGGTCTTGGCTCAAACTTTTGGCTTAGGTTTGCTGGGCTTTCAGTTCCAACCGACGCGCATGAAGCGTTGGTTCTGTATAACCCGATGGATCTTTGGTGCCATTAAACACCAGATCACAGGCCGCTTGAAACGCAATCCCGTCATAACCGGGTGCCATGGGGTGATAGGCCGGGTCCGATGCATTTTGGCGGTCAACGACTTCGGCCATTTGGCGCATGATGGCAGCAACGTCATCCTTGCTGACGATGTCATGGTGCAACCAGTTCGCGACGTGTTGCGCCGAAATTCGGCAGGTTGCGCGGTCTTCCATCAGACCGACATCATTGACATCTGGCACCTTTGAGCACCCAACGCCCTGATCAATCCATCGCACCACATAGCCAAGGATGCCTTGGGCGTTGTTTTCGACTTCGCGGCGGATTTGATCTTTGTCCCAGCGGCGGTACTCTGCAACTGGAATATCGAGCAGCGCTTCAACATAGGCGCGCCGCCCGCCCTTGGCGATCTGCTGTTGAACGGCGAAAACATCGACCTTGTGGTAGTGTAAGGCGTGCAAAGTTGCCGCTGTGGGGCTGGGCACCCAAGCGCAATTGGCACCGGATTTTGGATGCTCAATCTTTGCATCAATCATCGCGCCCATGCGATCGGGGATCGCCCACATACCTTTGCCGATTTGTGCCTTTCCTGACAGACCACATTCCAACCCGATATCGACGTTCTGGTTTTCGTAAGCTGTGATCCACCCTTTGCGCTTGATAAAGTCTTTGCGGCTAAATGGACCTGCCTCCATTGAGGTGTGAATTTCATCACCCGTGCGATCCAGAAAACCTGTGTTGATGAAACAGACCCGGCTTTTGGCCGCGCGGATACATTCCTTGAGGTTTGCAGATGTACGGCGTTCTTCGTCCATGATGCCCAATTTGACCGTATTGGCAGGTAGGCCCAACACCTGTTCAACATGGGTAAAGATAGCGCCGGCAAAAGCGACTTCTTCGGGGCCGTGCATCTTGGGTTTGACGACGTAGACAGATCCGTTGACCGAATTGCGCATGCCATCCGTCTTTTTTAAATCATGCATGGCGATCATCGCGGTGATCATCGCATCCAGCATGCCTTCGGGGGCTTCGTTGCCGTCGCGGTCCAGAACCGCAGGGTTGGTCATCAGATGCCCGACATTGCGCACCAGTAACAACGCCCGGCCTTTGACCGACATGCCCTCGCCATTCGCTGATGTGTATGTGCGGTCCGCATTCAAGGCGCGTGTCATCGACGCGCCAGCCTTTTCAAAGGTCTCTGACAAGTCGCCTTTCATCAGGCCAAGCCAATTGCGATAGGCGGTGACTTTGTCTTCTGCATCAACGCAGGCCACTGAATCTTCTAGGTCGACAATGGCCGACACGGCGGATTCAAGCAGCACGTCTGCCAGACCGGAAGATGTGGTTTTACCAATCGGGTGATTGCGGTCAAACACCAGTTCGACATGTAAGCCATTGTTGCGCAGCAGGATCGCATCAGGCGTATCAGCATCACCGCGATATCCAACGAATTTTTCTGGCTGTATCAGGGCCGTGCCATCAACAATCAAAGCACCGTCTTTGACACTGTACTGTGCCGCTTTGCCGTGGCTTGTCCCTTCAAGCGCAAATGCTTCGTCCAGGAACACAGCTGCGCGCGCGACGACACGGGCACCGCGTCCTACATCAAAAGGGCCAGCCGGGGCAGGGGTGCCCATTGCATCGGTGCCATAAAACCCGTCATAGAGGCTGCCCCAACGGGCATTCGCCGCATTCAAAACAAATCGCGCATTGGTGCTGGGCACAACAAGTTGTGGGCCTGCAATTGTCGCGATTTCAGGATCGACATTTGTGGTGTCGATCTTAAAATCATCACCCTCCGGCAGCAGATATCCGATTTGTGATAGAAACGCTTTGTAGGCCACGGGATCATGCGCCTGAGTGCGACGATCAATATGCCACGTGTCAATTTTGGTCTGCAAAGCAGCGCGTTTGTCCAGTAACGCCGCATTCTTTGGGCCAAATTCATGGATCAGCTTTGAAAGCCCAGCCCAGAACACATCTGCGTCAACGCCAGTTCCAGCCAGCGCATCGTCCTCAATAAAAGTGACCAGTTCGGTTGAAACCTTAAGGCCTGATCGTTCGGCGCGTTCTGAATGCTTTGGGCTGGATGTCATCGGTCTCTCCTATCGATGCGGTCGGGTGCGTGATCGGTATGGTCAATCACGCTGCACAACGGTGCACAAGTATTTCGGAGATTTTTGCTGTATTTCTGATCAGTTTGCCAGCCCTGATAAAAATTTGCTGGCTTCTGGCCGTCGTATGCACTGTGCAGATTGATCACGTATCGCGCTCAAACGTGTCCGTTAACAGGTTGTTGCGCGACCATTCCATGAATTTTGCGCGAAAGGGCAGGGCGTCATAGATGCGCAACCCGTGGTCCAGCGAAAATCGCCATGCGCGTGTTGTTCCTTTGAGAGCAGATGCAGTTGAATCGTCGCCCCACAGCACCTCAACTGTGCCCGTCAACATCAACACATCACCCCTAGCAAAATCGGCAAAGATCAAACCAGCCTTGGGGGTCACCATAAAGTTCCCGATGGTGTTGAACGCGTTGTTTCCGCTGTAATCTGGTATGGTTAGGGTGTTGCCTGCGATCTTTACAAAACCCTTGGGACCACCCCGGTGTGAGACATCGACACCTTGAGCGGCGGGGTTGGTCGCTGTGTTGACATAGCTTGCGACAAAAAAGGTATCAGCCTCGGTGATCATGGACCGCGCTGGATCATCAAATGTTGTGAAGTACTCTGTAGGCGCGCGATCTACTGGGGCATCTGGGCTGCGAACAAAGTTGACGTCACGGGTTTGGATGTATTGCGGGCAATTTCCAAAGGATTGGGCGACCGCCAGTGACGTGCTTTGCCCAGAATGCGCGATGACCGTTGCGTTCATCCGATTGCGGCGACGTGTGCCAATCTCGATCCCCAGCAACCCGATGGGCGCATCTTTGATCAACGCCTCGCTTAGTGGATCATCGCGCAAGGACTGGGCGTTCAGATCAAGCTGCCTGTTGTGCGGTGACGACATAAAACCCACGCCACCAGTCAGGATCGACGCCCAAGGCCATCCTTGATCATCCACGCTGCCCGCAACAACAAACGGGAGGTTTTCAAAAAACTCACGATGCTGATCAGGCATGAAGGTGCGTATCATCCTTTGGCCCATTACCTCTGCCTTTGCACGCTTTCCAGCGCGTGTTTGTGCGTCTTGTTCACCTTGGTGAAACGGCGACATTGGGCTGGGTGCTGGGGTATTCATGGGGAACCTCATCTGGATCAGGTTAGGGGCTGCCCGGCAAATGAACACCGGGCAGTGATACTGCAATACTTATGCAGCGTTTAGCCCAACCGGGGTTGAGGACATGGGCACAAAACCATCAAGGCCTTCGATAGTGGCAAGCAGACGGCGCACATTTGGATATTCCTCAAGCGATATTCCACCTTCGGGTGCATGTGCCGTATAGCTATAAATCGCCACGTCCGCGATTGTCGGGGCATCCCCAACCAAGAAATCGCGCCCCTCAAGATGTGCATCGAGTTTGCCCAAGACCTTGGCGGCGGTGGCATGGCATGTGTCCATATCAAGAGGTGCCTTGAACACGTTGATTAGCCGGGCGGCGGCAGGACCAAAGGCAAGTTCCCCGGCGGCGAGTGTCAGAAATTTCTGGACCTCTGCTTCGCCGCGCGCATCACTTGGGATGAAACTTGGCGCATAGGTACGTGCCAGATAGACCAGAATGGCGTTACTGTCGCTGATCGCAATGTCACCGTCTTGAATGACCGGCACCTGACCTGCGGGGTTCATCGCCAGAAAGTCGGGTTGCTTGTGCGCGCCGTTGGGCAGGTCGATATTGATCACCTCATGATTGATCCCGGCAAGACTGGCAAACAGGATAACCCGGTGAGAGTGACCAGAAAGGGGAAAGCTGTGAATACGAATGACGTTAGACATCTTATTGATCCTTATGACTGTGCCAGAGAGCGTCTGTGGCGGTGCACAAAGAATAGCTTGAGAGGTTATTGGTGATAATATATCTATTCGTTCATTAATTATGAACGTAAAGGCGACAATGGATACCATCATCGGCATGCGCACTTTTGTGGCTGTGGCCACGCAAACATCCTTTACCGAAGGGGCTCGGCGTGTGGGGATCAGCACAAAACTAGCCAGTAAATATATCGGTCAATTGGAAGAACGCCTTGATGCGCAACTGTTTCATCGCACGACGCGCAGTGTCACCCTAACGGAAACGGGTGCCGCCTATTTTGAGAGGTGTTTGCCACTGCTGGAACAATTTGACGAACTCGAAGGGTTGGTGCACGCAAAACAAACCGAACTTGCCGGACGTATTCGCATCACCGCACCGACAGGTTTTGGGTCACATCATTTGGTGCGGATGTTAAAGCCGTTTCAGGTCGCACATCCCAAGGTCTCAATTGAACTGCATCTGTCAGATCATCATGTGTCTGTGGTCGACGAGGGTTTTGACCTTGCTATTCGGTTTGGTGAGTTGAAGGATTCCACCCTTGTTGCGCGCAAGTTGATGGACATGCGGATCGTGTGTTGCGCCGCGCCTGCTTATCTCAAGGCCCATGGCACACCGCGAGATGTGTCAGCACTTGGGACGCATAATTGTTTGTTGCAAATCGTGTCGGGAAACACGGATCATTGGCAATTCAAAGGGCCAAATGGGCCAGTGAGCATCACTGTTTCAGGTAATTTTCACGCCAATTCACCACTGGCTGTTGCTAATATGGCTGCGGATGGATTGGGGATCGCGCGTGTGCCGCATTATACAGCGCAACCGTTTTTAGATGATGGGCGGCTGCAATTGTTGTTCGAAGCACAAGAAGCCAAGGTTATTGGCCTCTATGCCGTTTACCCACCAAGTCGGCATTTAACAGCCCGCATTCGGGCGTTGATTGACCATTTGGCCGCGCAATTTGATTAGGTCTCGGCCCTGATATCGGCGTCTTGGATAAAGAAGCCTGCGTTTATCCACTGTGTTCGAATACCATCCGGATCTCGCCACGCCTCGATAACCCTAGACATATCAGAACCCATACTTTCGGCGGTAGCAGAGAGTGCCTGATCCACGCTTTGACCTGTGCAGATTGCACTTAAGAATTCATAATGTGGGCGGCTGACCATTGCTGTGACGGTTTGATATTCTTTACGTACAATGGCCACATAGGTCTCTTGTCCAAGCTGCGGTTGGGGCGCATTTTTCTCTCGGACTTGATGATAATACCATGCCACCGGAAACTGGTATTGCCCGATGGACAGGCTGGGTTGCGCGATCAGGCGATGATCGGGTGTGTCGATTGTGGCAAGCGTCAATTCCTCTGCGCCCGGGCAATCAAAGGTCGTGAAAACGCTGCGCTCAAAACGGGCCATGTCGACAATGAAATCAATCCAGCTTTCTTTGACTGATTGATCGCGGTCCGGCCTGTTTGCCTCAAGGAAACCAGAAAACCGCCTGCCCAGATCGTATAACGTATAGCTTTCAGGCGGTGCATCCCGCACGTAGTCCGCAACGAAATCGTTGAACAATCCCTCACCCAACGCGTGACATAATGCAGGGAATTGTTCGCGCATGCAGGATGCAATCCGCAGGCTATAGCTGCGTTGATAGATCGCCAAGGCGTCACTTGCGGACAGGCGTGGATTGGGCACAAGCCGCGCGGCTGTGTCCTGTTCACGTGTTGCATGTGGATGCAACAGCGCAGAGTGCATCCACATTTGCAGTTCAGATAGCGTTTCTGCCATGATTAGTTTTGCTCGGAGGCGACGGCTGCATCCATGACGCTGGGCACAAGGAAACTGACTGGGTTTGACACGTCTGAACGCAAGGCAGCAAATGGTTTAGCTGTCGAACGCTTGAAACCATCCCCGTGCATGTAATCACGTGCCTTCAAAAGTTCGTCGTGACAGTCATCAAAAGACGGAATGTTGCCATCCCATTCCAGCAACGTTGAGGCACCATTGCTGCGTTTCCATGCGGTTGCGTATAGTTGCCAGACCTCCGGGCGAACCGGTTGGTCGTGCGTGTCGATGATATGGGTGCCACAATCGGTGTGGCCTGCCAGATGCATCTGGACCACGCGCTCCCAAGGGAATGCCTCAAGGTAAGCCGCCGGATCACTCGACGCATTATAACATGTCACGTAAACGTTGTTTACATCCAGCAGCAAACCACAGCCCGTCTGTTCGGACATCGCGCACAGAAAATCAGGCTCTGACATGGTGCTGTCCTGAAACTCCAGATAGGTCGACGGGTTTTCAAGGATCAGTGGACGGTTCAGGAATTCCTGAACTTTGTGAATGCGGGCCACGATATGGGCAAGGGTTTCTTGGTTCAGCGGGACAGGCAGCAAGTCATGGGAATTTAACCCCATGACCCCGGTCCAGCACAAATGATCACTGACCCATTGCGGCTGGACCTCGGCGGCCAGCGCCTTGAGCCGTGCGAGGTAATCCATATCCAACGGATCGGTACTGCCAATCGACATCGAGACCCCGTGCAACACCACGGGATAGCGGTCCGCAACTTTGCGGATCACATCGCGGGGGCGCCCCCCGCTGTCCATAAAGTTTTCCGATATCGCCTCGAACCAATCGACCTTTGGCCATGTCTGCAAGATGTGCTCAAAATGGGTGTTGCGCAGCCCAAGGCCAAGGCCAAGTTTGGGCAGCGCAGCAATGTCAGATGACATCATCCACAGCTACCCCCGCCGGACATGCCGCTGGATCCGCAGGCGGCATAGGTGGTGCAACTGCCTGAGGGTACATCGTTGATCCATTCAGCCGTAGGGCCATGCGGGAAGCTGTCGGGTTGTGCGTCCACAGTGCCGCCGCCCTTTTCATAGGCTTCCTTGAACACCTTGCGCGCCCGTGCCCAAACGCTGGTGCCGCGATGGCCGCCCGTGGTGATGAACCGTTCAGCGTTGATCGGCGTCGCACAAGACCCCATGGACCGACAGGCGTTTTGACCGGGCTGGCCCAATTCATCCTCGGAACCATATAGCCCGCAACCACCCTGATTGGCGCAGTTGTTGTTGGTGTGACAGCTGTGCATTTGCGTGGTGGCACAATAGCCCTGACCAGCGCAGGAATTGGGTTCAAACCCCGGCGCGCCATTCGCACCATAGCGATCTTGGCCAGCACATTTGTTCAACCCAAGGCAGGCATGAAGTTCCTCACCTGCAACAGGCACGCGGGTGAACCCGGCTGGATTAAAGGAAGGGACGGTCGCGTTCTTGGGTGATGTATCTTGAGTGCTCATTGTTTTTCCCTTCACTCTGCTGCGACGGATTTTGGTGATGTAGATGTGCTTGGATCTATTGGCGCGTTTCCGCTCCAATAGTTTTGCACATTCGGCAGGTGCATCGGGTGCTGACCATCTGGGCTCATCAGGCTAATCGCCTTGTCGACCAGCGTTTCGGCATTCTTACCATCCTTCGCAGAAATAGACTTGGCAGCAGCAACGGCCTTTGCACCAAGAACCTTAAGGTTTTCAAACGCCTCTTCGCGCGTGCCAAGGCTGAGGTTCTCGAAAGTGGGCGCAAGGGTTTTCCCCTTGGCAGCGCCAGTTGTGGCCGGGGGCAACCCCCGCATCATCAGTATCCATTTATCCATTACCCAAATCATGGATCGATGCAGGGCAACGTTGAAAAATTGTTGCTGGTTTTGAACCCTTCCACCTGGTCCCGTTGTACCCGGTTTTACCAGATAGATCGTTTCAGAAAGCACCAGCATGTATTGGAACAAACCGCTGTTGAAGTCGTTGATCGCTGCATAGGCCGCAGGATATTGCGCGCTGACGGGGCTGTCAGGATAGTCACTGACATATCCACCCTTAATCAATTCGGCTGCACTGCGCTTGGCGTATTGTCCCTCTAGGACTTCTTCAATCTCCATCTGGGCAATTTCGCCTGCCATCCAAAATGGCAATTGCTCAACATGTTTATCGTAGTCTTTGAATTGGGCCTGTAGGCGCAGGAATTTGAAAAAATGGCTTTCTTCGGGTTCATAGTTCCGCGTTCCGGCCGCACCCTCACCACCGTTCTCATGGGGATCAGTATCGTTATTTTCCGCACCAATTGCGTCTTTATACCCTTCTCCCTGCTCGCAGATGGTCAGAAGCGCCATCATGGCACCTTTCTTGGACGACACGGTGATCAGTTCCTCATCGTCTTTCCAATCATCTTTCTGACTGCCTGAATGGCTGTCAGGTTCATTGGTATAAACGGCAACCTCTGCCGCGTTTGGCAAGGAAGGGCATCCGCTGGATTTTGCATCAGGGTCAGGTGCGGCGGCTTTTTTGTTAAAAGGGCCACTCGGATAGATCGTATCAACATTATTTGGTGAATAGTTGTAGGGCTGGATTTGCTGCGCGGCGGCCCCGGTTTGAAAATCAGCTTCTGTGATCAGCTCTGACGCGATCATACAGCGGATGAACGAATAAAACTGTCCAATCGAATTCCAATTGTCATCTGACGGCCAACCAACGCTGTGCAGGGCTTTGCCCAACTCTTCTGGTAGTAATCCAGGTGCGTTTTCTTCGATCCAGCCAAAGTCCGGGATGAACGGCTCTATCTCATCCATGATCCCGGCTATTGGTCCTTGGGGATATTCAATCTGCAAGAAATGCCACAGCTGTTCAAAGCTAAGGCCCTTGAGCGGAATATGCGTATCAACACCGCCCTTTGGGCCGGGTGGTCCAACCGGATTGTGATGGGGCAACATCGTAGGATAGGTCGCTGGCGCATTCATATAAAGTTGCGGCGGTTTTCCTGTCAGTGCGAAATAAATGTTGCTGGACAAGGACATGTGCAGCATTTCTTCAACGGCGACCGACATGATGACCGCGCCCGCCTCATTGGCGAACCGCGCCGTGTCTGTCAGTTTCTTGCCTGACGTGACGGTGCGGTTAATCGAATAATAGGTGTACAGATAGATCGGGATTGTCGCCAATTCGACTGCGATTGCGGCCTGCAAATCCCCCTCTAGCCGCTTTAGCAGCTTTGCGCGGGTCCCGTAGCACCCTGCATTCATGGCATATACCATCAGGCTTTCGGCTGGATTAAGATTGAATTTTGACGTGGCCTTGCGCAGCTGATGCAAGTTTTCCTGCGGATCCATAAATGTCTCTCTAATGCTATGTGTTAAATTCGAAACTTAAAAAATGCCTGCCACGCAACAGAGCGCAAACAGGCGTCACCAATATGACCAGAGGATCAATTTTTTCGCCGGGTTTTGTCAACTTTTTTCTCGTCTAAGTTTAGTCCGAGTGTAGGGCAGCGATTTGCCTTGCGGGTTCAATCGCTGCGTATTCCTAAAAATAAGGCGCAAGCGGGCATTTACGCGCCACGCGTGTTGGGCTGCCAGAAATTTGGGCAATTGAAAGCAATTAACCGGTATCGCTTGTGGGGTAATGAGTTAATATTTACGCACTTAGAGCGACAGATTTTTGGTGGTGTAGATTGAAACAACGGATAATGATCAATGCTGCGGCAATTTTTGTGTTCGTTTTGGCCATCATGTCCAATCAGGACCTGAGCCATGCAGACTGATCCTGCTTTCCTGCCACGTCCACCGCGTTTGCCAACAAAACGCTGGCCCGAGACACGGTTTAACCGCGCATATCGTGCGTTTTTGGATGCGCATGTGAACCATTGGGGCAGTGAGGAATGTGTGGTGCTGCCCAAGTTTGCGGTCAACGCCCTGCGCAGTGTCGCCAATTGGCGGCGTGGTGAAAATGTCGTTGATGTGATCATGCCTGCCGGCACCCCGGTTGCGACGTTCATGGACCGCAAAGGGTGCCCCAATGATCGGTGGGATGGCGGCGATGGATTGGGCATTGCGGGCAATTTCACAACCCATGCAGGTGTCTTGGCTGGGTATTGCTTGGATCGTCGGGGTAACGTCAGCGGCATAAAGCTGTATGAAATTTATCCTGGCGCAGGTCGCGTGCGCAAACGGATTTATCCAGTGGATGACACCCAGTTCGGCACTTCAAATGCCAGAGCCTACCATGCCATATTCGATCTTGATCTGGCACCACTTGGGCGCAAGGATAATCCCTACTTTCAATATTGGTGTGAGGCTCAAAGCGCTGAGGTTTTTGATGCAAAGTCAGCAAGTAGATAGATGTACTCAATCATTCCAAAACCGTAGAAATTTCGTAGGGGTCACACGATTTGACTGATAACAGCAACCTTTTACGACGGATTGTGCGGCGCGCAAAAAGGTATTTCCACGTACTCAATGCGCCATCTGTGCCGCCTGTTGTCGCGCCGAAAAAGATCCTGATCACCCAGCGCGAGTTAAAGAATTTTGGCGGTTCGGAGTTTTTTGCAATTGAGGTCGCTCGCGCCCTCAAGAACCGTGGTTGTGAGGTTGCGATCTATTGTCCGTCGCCCGGAAAGCTTGCCAATATCGTGACCCCCAGTGGCATCCCTGTTTGCGAAACCCCAGACGCGGTGCCGTTTGTGCCCGATGTTATTCACGGGCAACACCATCTGCCAACCATGGCTGCACTGGCTCAATTTCCGGGGGTGCCTGCGATTTACTGCTGGCACGGCGCGCGGCCTTGGGTCGAAAATCCACCCATTCATCCACGCATCCGGTTCCATGTGGTGACGTCAGCGCGTATGGCCCCAAGGCTTGCGACCGAAACCGGAACACCAGAAGATCGGGTTGTGACAATCCCCAATTTTGTCGATTTGGAACGTTTTTCACGTGTCCGCAAAACCAGTGATCGCCCAACACGTGCCGTGTTGTATGGACAGGCTGGATTTAACACCGCTGAACTCGCGATGTTAGAGGATGCCTGTGCTGCCAATGACATATCGCTCGACAAAGTGGGCTATGCATATGGCAATCCACGCCCGCGCCCCGAGTATTTTTTGCCCGATTATGACATCGCCTTTTCCATTGGACGTTGCGCGATTGAAGCCATGGCATGTGGCTGTGCGGTGATCCCAATTGTCCCACAATTGGCGGGGTCATTGATCACATTAGACACATTTGACGACTGGGCAGCGTCAAATTTCAGCCCGCGGTATTACAGGTCTGCAAACATCATGGATGCAGAGTGGCTGCGCCGTGAAGTGGCGTTAATAACAGCGCAAGGGGTGCAACAGGTCACTCAAAAGGTGCGAAACGAACATGCAATTGATCCGGCGATTGATGCGTTCGAAGCGCTTTATGAGCGCGCGATGCAGGCGGATGCGCCAAAAGGCAGCGGTGCAGAGTTTTCGAATTATCTGACGATGATGGCCAAAGACATGGACGCGATCTGGGGTGACTTGGAATGCCGCAAGGTGGACGACCTTGCAGCGCAGGCGCGGATCCGTGAGCTTGAGCAAGCACATGCAGAAGCGGAGAAAAGGGTGCGCGACCTTACGTACTTGTTGTTAAAGGATGATGGTGTTTCAAAGCCTGAATAGGCTTTATTTCACCACATCAACATTCAGGCGATGCGGTCACAACCTCGGTGCCCCAAGCATCGCAGCGCTCCATCAAGTCAGGCGGCAACGTGCAATCGGTGAACAGGACCTTGGCGTCCGCCAATGAGCAAATCGTCAGCGGTGCCTTGCGCTGAAACTTGAGGTGATCGGCAACAATCATCACTTTGCGAGAGCGTTGAATGGCCGTGCTGCTGACCATGACTTCTTGGCCGTCGAAATCCAATAGATCACCGTCTGCATCAATCGCCGAACAGCCAAGGACAGAATAGTCAAACTTGAACTGCTTGACCATTTCCACAGTTAAGCCGCCAACAATACCATTGTCAGAGCGGCGCAATACGCCACCCGCCAAAATGATTTCACAGCTGTGATTTGCAGCCAAGATATTGGCGATGTTGAGGTTATTGGTGACCACCAATAGGTTTTCGTGATCCAGCAATGCATGCGCGACCGCTTCGGTGGTTGTGCCAATGTTCATAAAGACCGATGCGCCGTCGGGGATGGTCTGGGCGCATCTTTTGGCAATTGCTTTCTTGCCTGCCTCATTCAGGCGTCTTCGTTCTTCGTAAACAATATTCACAACGCCAGATGGAACGACAGCACCACCATGCACCCGGTCCAAACGGCCACTGTCTGCCAAGTCGGACAGATCGCGCCGAATGGTTTGAACTGTGACGTCATAGAGTTCGGCAAGCCCATCGACGGTGACCTTGCCGTCTTTACGGGCAAGTTCAAGTATCTCTTTTTGTCTGAAATTTGAGACCATACCGACCCTAAAGATAGCTAAACAAAACAATCATGCGGCGAGGTCATACTGCCACCGCCGCGTGAGGAATTAGAATCAACACTACAGTGGCTGGGTCAAGTGCTTGGGGTGATTGATCGAGGGGTTTTAGAATAAAAAGGCGGCGACACGCGCGATTAGGCACGCCATTTCAGAGGTTTAAGATAAAACGAAAGAAAACGAACATTCGTTGTTGATTTGTTGCAAGGCATGGTGTTGGGTAATGGAACGTCGAAGTTTGCAAGGCATCGACGCAAAATGAATGCGGGGAGGCTTCATTGGATCAGCGTGAAAATCACGATAGTGTTGACCTGTTTGTCATTGGTGGTGGCATCAATGGATGCGGTATCGCCCGTGACGCTGTTGGCCGTGGATTAAGCGTTGAACTCGCTGAAATGAACGACCTCGCTTCTGCCACTTCGTCCGCCTCTACAAAGCTGTTTCATGGCGGTCTGCGCTATCTTGAATATTGGGAAGTGCGCCTTGTGCGCGAAGCACTGATTGAACGCGAGACCCTTCTCAAGGCGATGCCGCATATCTCGTGGCCGATGCGGTTTGTGCTGCCCTATCACAAAGATATGCGGTTTGAAGGCGACACACCAACATCAAAGGTGTTGGGTGTTTTGATGCCATGGATGAAGGGCCGTCGGCCTGCATGGCTTATTCGATTTGGGCTTTTCCTTTATGATAATCTTGGCGGGCGTCAGATTCTGAAAGGGACAAAGTCAATCAAATTGGCAGGCACACCAGAGGGTGCACCGCTACAAGAGCGCTTTGAAAAGGCGTTTGAATATTCCGATTGCTGGATTGAAGACAGCCGTTTGGTCGTGCTGAATGCGCGTGATGCTGAGGCACGCGGCGCAAAGATAAACGTGCGCACCAAAGTTGTGTCTGCCGAACAGGTTGATGGTATTTGGCATATCACGCTTGAGCCGAAAGACGGCGGTGATCAACGTATTGTGCAGGCAAAGATGCTGGTCAATGCAGGCGGGCCGTGGGTCGAAGATGTCATTCGCAACACGGTGCGGATTAACTCATCCGAAGGTGTGCGTTTGGTGCGTGGCAGTCATATTGTGACGCATAAATTATACGACCACGACAAATGTTATTTCTTTCAGGGCGAAGACGGGCGGATCATTTTCACGATCCCTTATGAGACTGATTTTACTCTGATTGGGACCACCGACGCGGATCATACAGAGGTCGGCACAAAGCCGGTTTGCACGCCCCAAGAACAAGAATACCTGATTAACTTTGCGTCCAAATACCTCAAGAAGGGCGTGACAAAAGATGACGTCGTGTGGACCTATTCTGGGGTGCGTCCTCTGTATAATGACGGGGCAAGTTCGGCCACTGCTGCAACGCGCGATTATGTTTTGAAGGTTGACCAATCTGCCGGCGCGCCAATCTTGAATGTTTTTGGTGGTAAGATCACGACCTATCGCAGGTTGGCAGAAACAGCGCTGGAAAAAATCGCGCCATTCTTTCCAGATACGCCAAAACCGTGGACAGCAGGCGTGCCTTTACCGGGCGGAGATTTCCCGGTCGATGGTGTCGCTGCACTTACGACCCGCCTGACTGGGCAGTATTCTTTCTTGGATGCGCGATGGGCAGCGCGATTGGTGAAAGCCTACGGTGTTGATGCTTTTGAAGTTCTTGGCGACGCAAGATCTGAGACAGATTTGGGGCAACATTTTGGGGCCACGCTGACCGAACGCGAAGCCAAATGGCTGATCGAAAAAGAATTCGCATTTAGCGCAGAAGATATCATCTGGCGCCGCTCAAAACTTGGGCTGCGCATGACAAATCAAGAAATTACGTTGCTGGAGAAGTGGTTGGTTAATGCCCGCGCACCCTCACAGCAAGCCGCAGTTTAAACTGCGAAAGGGGAGAGAAACATGTCACTTGTTCTGGAAGGGGTGTCCAAGGCCGTGAACGGCCAGACGCATATTTACCCAACCGATCTGGAGCTTCAGACCGGAACGATGAACGTGCTGTTGGGCCC
>JBARCK010000088.1:0-3122 GCA_049794015.1 Sulfitobacter sp.
ACATGTCAGAGAGGTGATGTGCATCCAGATAGCCCTTTTCGGCCATGTGGTGGCGCATGCTGGCCAAACGGTCATCATCAACAAAAACACCGATCTCACCAACGTTCTCAAAGTCGACCATCGTGGCTAGCGTGGTGGCGGAAGTGATGCGGTCATCGCCAATCCCCTCCAGATACGCCAGCATTGCAGTCACCAAGATACCGCCGATGCAAAACCCAAGGATGTTGGCTTTTGCTTCGCCTGTCACGTCGCGGATGACATCAAGGGCGGCCAGCGGGCCTTCGGTCATATAATCGGCAAAATCCTTGTCGGCGTGGTCCCGCGTGGGGTTGACCCAAGAGATCACAAAAACCGAATGACCCTGATCCAGCATATAGCGGATCAGGCTGTTTTCTGGCTTCATATCAAGGATGTAGAACTTGTTGATCCATGATGGCACGAACAGAATGGGGGTTTTATGCTGCTGTTTGGTGGTTGGATAATATTGGATCAGCTGCATCAGATCATTCTGAAAGATGACCTCGCCCTTGGTTGTGGCAAGGTCGACGCCCACCTCGAAGGCGGTGTTATCGTTGGTGGCAATATCAAGCCGCCCTTCGCCGCGTTCCAAATCCGTCAACAAGTTCTCAAGACCCGCCAGCAGACTTTCACCTTGGGTGTCCATCAGCTCTTGGCGTGCAGCCGGGTTGGTCATCAGATAGTTGCTGGGGGACAGCGCGCTGATCATCTGCCGGGTGTAGAAACTGACCCGCATGTGATCTTTGGACCCATCGGGCAGGCGATCCAACAGGCCGTTGGTGGCGCGGTCAAATGCCAGAAACACATCACGATAGCTGCGCGCGATTGGGTCGTCAGACCAGCTTTGGTCCTTGAAACGTTTGTCCTTTATTGGTTCATCCGAGGTGAGGCCAAACATCGATTGCCACGCGGCCATCATCTCAGTGCCGACGGTCTTTTGAATGTCCATCAGTTTGCCGGGGTCTGACATCATGTCCGTCCAGAAAGTGCCATAAGCCTTGGCCAGTGTCCCGGCATCCATCAATGCGTATTCCGAACCAGACGCCTGTTTAACGGCATGGCCCTGCACCTGCGCGCTGGCCATCATCGCGCGGTTGGTCAGGCGGGCCAAACGTTCCGTCTGTTGGGCAATGTCGATCGTCTGGGCAGTGGTGGCATCGTCTGACATGGCTGAGTATCCCTTGGTGCTGCGGTTTCTGGCGGTCCATTCGGTCGAACGCGTTTCATCGCGTTCGACCCTCGTTCAGGTGCTGTTAGGCAAAGAACTGCGCGCCATTGGCGGAAATGGTTGATCCATTGATGAACTGCGCATCATCAGACGCCAAAAACGCCACGCACCGTGCGATTTCTTCAGGTTCGCCCAGACGACCCGCTGGAATTTGCGCAATGATGGACTCGCGCACCTTTTCAGGAACGGCCATGACCATTTCGGTGGCGATATAGCCCGGGCAGACTGCGTTTGCCGTGATGCCTGCGCGCGCGCCTTCCTGTGCTAGTGATTTAACGATGCCCAAATCGCCGGACTTTGTCGCGGCATAGTTCGCTTGTGCGAACTGGCCTTTTTGACCGTTCACAGAACTAATGACGATGACGCGACCGAATTTGCGTTCACGCATGCCGGGCCAGATTGGGTGCACGGTGTTAAAAACACCCGTGAGGTTGGTGTCGATGACGTCTTTCCACTGTTGTGGGGTCATTTTGTGAAAGGGTGCGTCGCGGGTGATGCCCGCGTTTGCGACAACCACGTCAATCGGGCCAAGGTCCGCTTCGACCTGTGCGATGCCTGCCACGCTTTCATCGTAATCCGCGACGTTCCATTTGTAGGCTTTGATACCCGTTTCGCTGGTGAATGCAGCAGCAGCCTCGTCGTTGCCTGCATAGGTCACGGCAACGATAAATCCGTCTGCCTGAAGCTTTCTAGAAATAGCGGCACCGATGCCGCGTGATCCGCCTGTTACAAGTGCTGTTCGGGTCATTAGTATATCCTCCTCAAGTGCGTCCAAAGTGTCTTTGAACATGTCGATCATCTAAAAAAATCGCCGTCTGATACCTCACGTTGGTGTGCGAACCCGCGCGATTGATGTGCAAGCGCGTGACGCAGCAGACGGCGACAGGTGCCCTACCGCCAAACAGGGAAGAAAGACGGTAGAGTCAGGAAACTCATCTCAGGTTCTCGATGGCCAATGCGATGCCTTGTCCGCCACCGATACACATGGTTATCAGGCCATAGCGCCCACCGATGCGTTCCAACTCGTGCAGCGCTTTGATTGTGATGATCGCGCCAGTTGCGCCAATCGGGTGGCCCAGGGCAATTGCACCACCATTTGGGTTCACTTTCGCTGTATCAAGCCCAAGGCCCGCATTCACGGCGCAGGCTTGGGCGGCAAACGCTTCGTTGCTTTCGATGACGTCGAACTGATCAACTGTCATGCCAATTTTCTGCAACAATTGCGTCACGGCAGGGACGGGGCCGATGCCCATGACTTCGTGACGCACACCCGCGTGGCCATAGCCCAGGATGCGCGCACGTGGTTTGAGCCCTGCTTTTTCAGCGGCGTCCGCAGAGGCAAGAACCATGGCAGCGGCACCGTCGTTCAGACCCGAAGCATTGCCCGCAGTGACCGAACCGTCTTTGCGAAAGGCTGGGCGCAACTTGCCAAGGGATTCAAGCGTTGTGCCCGATTTTGGGTGTTCGTCCGTGTCAAAGGCCACCATATCGCGGCGTACCTTGACCTCAATCGGCAGGATCTGGTTTTTAAAGTAACCTGCTTCGATTGCTGCCAATGCGCGGCGTTGGCTTTCGACGGCAAAACCGTCTTGATCCGCGCGGGTGATACCATGTTCATCTGCGACGTTCTCAGCCGTCACACCCATGTGGCCAACCCCAAACGGATCGCTGAGCGCGCCGATCATCATATCGGTCATGGACATATCGCCCATCTTTTGACCCCAGCGGATGCTTTGTGATGAATGCGGCGAGCGCGACATGCTTTCCGCACCACCCGCCAGCGCGTACTCAACGTCGCCCAGCATGATGTGCTGTGCGGCGGAAATGATCGCCTGTGCGCCGGACCCGCAGAGGCGGTTGACGGTTAGACCGGGCG
>JBARCK010000089.1:0-136474 GCA_049794015.1 Sulfitobacter sp.
CCCCCTCCCTCAAGGTAGTTTACGCAAAATATAGATATCCATAATCCAACCATGCTGCGCGCGCGCCTCGGCCCGCATCGCAACGATTTGGTCCGCAACATCCGCAACAGGCCCTTCACAGATAATCTGTTCTTTCATGCCTACATATCCGCCCCACCAGATATGTAGGTTGTCGGGCGGCAAAGATTGAAACGCGCAGGCCCCGTCCAACATCACCACGACGGTATCCACAGCAGCAGGCCATCCATCGTCCCGCAAACGTCGCCCCGTGGTCACGATAAACGGTGCTCCGATATCGTTTACCGGAATCGCATGGGCCGATGTCAGGGCGTGCAACGACGTGATCCCAGGGATGACTTCTAACGTTGGGGCAGGATCAAGCCGCGCAGCGATCCGTAAGGTACTGTCATAAAGCGACGGATCACCCCAAACTAACAAGGCTATTTTTTTGGCGTCCGGATTGGAGGCCATCGCGGTTTGCCACGTCAATGCAATCGCATCGTGCCAATCATCTACACGTTGCCTATAATCCGCGGTCTTTTCATCCCGCACTGGCAGGTCGAATTCGACAATCTGAGTGGCCGTATTGGTCAGAACCTCGTCACAAATCGCACGGCGCAGTTCAGCAAGATCAGCTTTTCCTTCGCCCTTGTTTGGGATCAAGATCAAATCCTGTTCGTTGATCGCACGGATCGCTTGCAGGGTCAGGTGATCTGGATTGCCAGTGCCGATGCCGATCAAAGTGAGGTGCATATTCATCCCGGTATCCGTGCGATGGCTTTGGTGCGCAGGTTGCCCAATACGCGGGCATCGGCAAATGTGCCATCCTGTGATGCGTGATAAAGCTGTGCGAAATTTTGCAGATCAGCCATATCATCCGCTGTGATATCGCCAAAAAGATACGCCACTTTGCCGGGGCTGCGAAACGCCACGGTTTGCGAACGGGTGCAGCCAGACATGCAATCGACACTGCTAACATCCATGTCCGGCAATCCATCGCGCATCACATCGACAAAACTGCCATCGGTGGTGCAGGTCGCGCAGACAAAGACTTTCACCCGTCAAGCTCCGCCAGGGGTCCGTAAAAGATCAACGCGGGTGTGGTGCTGGTTGTTGTTTCCAGATGTGTGGCAAGCGTCGCAATGGTAAAGCGTTGCACTTTTTCTGCCGGGGTCGACACGGCTTCGGCCAGCATCGCAGGTGTATCGCCGGGTAACCCATGTTCGATCAAACGCGCAGCCAAACCCGCGAATGTGCGCTTGCCCATATAGACAACAGTGGTTGCCATCGGGTCGGCCAAAGCGGCCATATTCACATCTACGGGCAGATCACCCGTGACATCGGCGCCCGTTATAAACTGGACGCGCCGCGCCGTCAGGCGACGGGTGAGTGGGATACCAGCCGTTGCCGCCGCCGCAGAGGCAGAAGTCACACCGGGGATAATTTCAAACGGGATACCCGCCGCTTGCAGGGCCACGATCTCTTCTTCCAGCCGCCCGAACATCCCGCTGTCGCCCGATTTCAGGCGCACCACACGCAATCCTGCTTGGGCATGTTCCACCAACACCCGGCTTACATGGTCTTGCTTCGGGGATGCGCGCCCTGCGCGTTTGCCCACACCGATCAGATCAGCATCTGGTTTGGCGTGTTCCAATATCGGACCTGAACTTAAATCGTCAAACAACACGACCTCAGCGTTTTGCAGTCGGTCCACGGCCTTGACCGTCAACAGTTCTGGGTCACCGGGGCCGGACGAAACAAATGAGACAAAGCCGTTCATGATGCTTCAGCGATCATATGGAAAAACGTCCCCGTGGCACGTCCACCGCCGTCGAATGTGCGCAGAGATCCGGTTTCCGGGACGTCCAAATCATTGCTGTCGGTGATATGTGCCAAAGGCGCGTCCGGTTCGGCCAAGATGCTGGCGTAGTGGAATTCGTGGCCCCGCAGGCGCGCGCGCGCATCGTGACCGGGGATTGCTGCATTCAAGTCTGCCTTGCGATACCCAAGGTGCATTTTGCGTTTGGCAAAGGACGTTTCCAGCCCCAAAAGACCCGCCATTTCATGCCGCACACCGTCTTTGTCGATAATCCCCGCGCCCATCGCCATGTAGCCACCACATTCGCCGTGCACAGGCTTGGTCTGCGCAAAAGCCTGTAATCCAGCGCGGAAATTGGACGCTGCGGCCAGTTTTCCGGCGTGTAATTCAGGGTATCCACCCGGGAGCCAGCAGATATCTGCGCTCATATCTGGTGCTTCATCGGCAAGCGGTGAAAAGGGTATGATTTCTGCGCCAGCGGCACGCCAGCCCGCCAAAAGATGCGGATACACAAAGGCAAAAGCATTGTCTTGGGCCAGTGCGATCCGTCCACCCGGAGGCGGTATTTTTGCTGGTGCAGGTGCATCGGTCATAATGCCAGCAGCGGCTGCGCGCAGTGCTGCGATGTCCACATGTTCGGCAACAAATGCAGCGGCCTCTGCCAAAAGCTGAGGAAGGTTCTCTTGTTCGCCCGCTTGCACCAGCCCCAAATGACGTTCAGGCATTTCAATGGATGTCTTGCGCGGCAGTGATCCCAAGACCGTGACGCCAACCTGTTCCATACCAACACGTACCAACGCCTCATGGCGTGGTGATGCGACGCGGTTTAGGACAACACCTGCCAATGTCACATCAGGGCGCATCATCCTAAAGCCGAGCGCCGTGGCCGCAACCGATTGCGCCGCGCCGGACACATCCAACACCAAAACCACGGGCCAGCCCATCATCGCGGCAACATCCGCACTTGCGCCATTGCCACATGCACCCGGTATCGCGACACCATCAAACAGGCCCATGGACCCCTCTGCAAGGATCAGATCGGCACCCATCGCATTTCCCACAAGACCGTCGATGCGGGCACGGTCCATTGACCAGCTATCAAGGTTAAACGAGGCGCGCCCTGATGCCGCCGTATGAAACGCGGGATCGATGTAATCTGGGCCACTTTTGAACGGCTGTACATTCACACCTTGCTCTTTGAGTGCGGCCAACAGGCCCAACATCAACGTGGTTTTGCCAGTGCCAGATGCAGGTGCGGAAATGAGAAGGCCGGGGGGTATCATTCTGCGGTCTCCGGAAATCTGGGGTCTGTGCCAACGGGACGGAAGCGACGATCATAATCCCCTGCATACAGGCGGCTTTCGCCAAAATCGTCTGATCCAAGGGCATGACCGATAAGGATCAGTGCTGTGCGCTCCATCTCTGCGCCGATGGCGGTTTGCAGGGTTGCCAGCGTCGCCTTGACGATGCGTTGATCTGGCCAACTCGCGCGCCACACAACAGCAACGGGGCAATCAGCACCATAGTGAGGGGTCAGTTCAGTCACGACCTTGTCCAACACATGTACGGACAAATGGATTGCCAATGTCGCGCCCGTCTTTGCGAAATTTTCAAGGGTTTCACCATCAGGCATAGCTGTTGCACGCCCCGATGTCCGCGTCAGGATCACGGATTGCACGACACCCGGCAAGGTCAGTTCAGCGCCAAGTTCAGCAGCGGCAGCGGCAAATGAAGGCACGCCCGGTGTCACATCATATGCAATGCCCAAGCCGCGCAGACGGCGCAGTTGTTCGCCCATCGCGGACCACACGGACAGGTCGCCAGAATGCAGCCGCGCAATATCGTGGCCCGCTGCATCTGCTTTGGCAATCACGTCCATAATCTCATCCAGAGACATGCGCGCAGTGTTCACGACTTCTGCGTCTTTGGGACAATGCGCCAGCAGTGCTTCGGGCACCAAGGACCCTGCATACAGACACACAGGACAGGCCGCGATCAGGTCACGCCCGCGTAATGTGATGAGGTCAGGCGCACCCGGTCCTGCGCCAATGAAATGTACTGTCACGCGGTCGTTCCCCTTAATTCTCTGCTATGGCCGCAGTTGCCATACCATCGCTTGAGATCACCCGCGCTGCAAGCAATCGCGCACCGGGACCCGCCGCAACCAATGCGGCAGCTTCGGCCAATGATCCAGTGCCAAATTTATCTTGGATACGCGCAGATTGTGTTGGTGTGATCATCTGACCCATATCTGTTTGCGTGACACCCAGACCCGGCACACCCATCACCTGTGCCAATTCGCGGAACACTTTTTCACGGGCTTTGGCAGCCTCAGTCACCAGCGCATCCACACCTCCGCCTCCTGCCTCAACAAGCGCCTTTTGCAGGGCATCTTGCAAACTGGACAGGTCCGCTGCGCCGCGAAATCCGATGCCTACAAATCTCACAATATCACACTCCACTGCACCACAGGGCGGGCTGATTGCCAGCCGCGCATCCGGCCAAGCGGTGTGGCCTGTGCCAATTCAATGCGCAGCAAGTCACCGCCCTTATTGGCTTGAAGCTGTGACAACAGGCTTTCAGTTTCCAACGTCACCCCATTCGCGACAATTCGGGTTCCTTTGGGCAACCGTTCAAACAGATGTTCAAACAGAGCCGCGTTACCACCACCGCCGATGAATACAGCCTCTGGCAGTTGCTGATCTTGCAGGCCAATAGCTGCATCGCCGTGGATGACCTGCATCCGGTGTCCAATCCCAAAGTCATTGATGTTTTGCGTGATGTTTGCAACGCGCGCTGCATGTTGTTCAAACGCAATCGCACGCCCGCCTGCCAAACACCATTCAACAGAGATTGAACCAGACCCGGCACCAATATCCCAAAGCAGTTCGTCTGGTTTTGGCGCAAGTGCAGATAGTGTGAGCGCACGCACAGGCCGCTTGGTGATCTGGCCATCGTGGACAAAGCTATCATCGGGCAATCCTGATGCACGCGACAGACCAACACCCATTGGCAATTGAATGGCAACCGCAACCGGCGCTGCGATATCATCTAGGTCAAACGCTGCGGCGGTGCTTGTTCGTACACGTTGCGCGGCACCGCCCATGCGTTCACAGACCCATAATTTGGCGTCACCTGCCCCTTGATCTGTCAACCACTGTGCAAAGGCGCAGGGCGCATCCCCATCACGGACCAGACAAATCAACCGTTTCCCCGGTGCCAGCACAGCACGCAGGCGCGCAAACGGGGCTGCGTGCAGGCCGTGACATGTTATTTCTTCCAATCGCCACCCTAAATGACCAGCAATCCGTGAGAATGTTGAGGGTGCTGGAAAGGCTTGCCAGTCACAGGGATCAAGATGGGCTGAAAGGCTGCCACCTGCGCCGAACCAAAACGGATCGCCAGAGGCCAGTACCACAACCCTTTTGCCACGTTGCGCCAAAACTGGATCAATGGAAAACGGGACAGGCCACGCATGACCCCGCGTGCCTGCGTTCGCCAGCTCAAGGTGGCGCGTGCCGCCAAAAATTATGTCTGCCGCATCAAGTGCGGCGCGGCTTGCAGAGGGCAGGTTTGCCGCGCTATCGTCAGCCATTCCAATGATGCTAAGCCAAGGATCACCCATCATGCACGTCCTCTTGTTGGGTGGCACAACCGAAGCGGGCCAGATGGCCACAGCATTGGTCAAGGCTGGCATTGATGCCGTCTATTCCTATGCAGGACGCACCAAATCGCCCGTTTCCCAGCCCCTGCCAACGCGGGTTGGTGGGTTTGGTGGGGTCGCCGGATTGATCGAATATCTGCGCGCCACAAACATCACCCATGTGATCGACGCCACGCATCCCTTTGCTGCCGGGATGAGCACAAATGCATTTCAAGCGTGCCGTGATCTGGCGCTGCCGCTGATCAGGTTGGAGCGTCCCCCGTGGGTTGCCCAAAACGGTGATAACTGGACGCTGGTGGCGCGCATTGAAGACATCCCTGCCATGTTGCCCGACGCGCCCTCGCGCGTGTTTCTCGCGATTGGGAAACAGCAGATTGGCCTCTTTGCTAATAGGCCGCAGCACCATTATGTTCTGCGATTGGTCGATGCGCCGGATATGGCCTTGCCGTTGCCTAACACAACAGTCCTTCTGGCGCGCGGGCCGTTTACAACTCAAGGCGACAAAGCCTTGATGCAAGAACATTCCATCACGCATATCGTTGCCAAAAATGCCGGTGGCACCGGTGCGTGGGCAAAACTGGACGCCGCGCGCATGTTGGGATTGCCTGTCATTATGGCCGACCGCCCTATCCTGCCCGGCGACACCATTGCCAAAGACGTGGCCGAGGTGATGACGTGGCTGGATCACAGCGCGGACCGGGGCGTATAGACGTATCGCCCGACGTGTTTTGTCGCTGAATTTCCCACCAACACAACTGTGCGCATATCCGCCATTTCCGGCGTCGCGTCGCCCATGGTGACGGTGCTGATTGCTTGCTCTGGGGTGCTTACGGCGCGGGCGAACGTGATCAAGCGATCCGGACCACATTCCTCGCGTAGAATATTAAGGCATTCTGCAAACTGATGCGGGCGTGATTTCGAACGCGGATTGTAAAAAGCCATCGCAAAATCCGCCTGCGCGGCCAGACGCAAGCGCCGTTCAACAATCGCCCATGGTTTAAGGTTATCACTTAGGTTGATCGCGCAAAAATCATGGCCCAAGGGCGCACCAGCCGCAGCGGCAGCGGCCAGCATTGCGGTGATACCGGGCAGTACCCGGATATCTGTTTCGATGTATTCAGGGTTGTTCTCAACCGCCTCAAACACCGCCGAGGCCATCGCAAATACGCCCGGATCACCAGAGGATACAACAACCACACGCGCGCCTGACGCGGCCAATTGAAGCGCGTGGAGCGCACGGTCAATTTCAACACGGTTGTCTGTAGGATGCAGGTTTAAACCCTCACGTGGGGCCACGCGGGCCACATAGGGAATGTAGCCAATCACGTCTGTGGCTTGCGCTAAAACTGCACTGACTTCAGGCGTGACAAGGTCCTCACGTCCCGGCCCAAGGCCCGCGATCGCAATCCATCCTGTGTTCTGGGCCGTCATTCTGCGGCCTCTGGGCGGCGGCCCTGACCATGTACTAAAACGATGGCAAAATACGGACAATCGGCGTCATCCACATCGACCAATTTGGCAACGCGTTGTCCCGGCATTGTGCCTTTTTCAACCAGCCATGCATCGTCCAATCGGCCAGTGGCGGCCAACGCGCGGCGCACAGTCGGAAGGTTACGCCCGGTTTTCATAATGACCAGCGCATCCGCGCGCGACATATGGCTGACCAGATCATCCTCTGGCAGCGTTGCCATCAGAACCGTCATGACATCATCACCCCACGTGAATGGCGTATCCAGCGCATTCCAGCAGCCGACCATTCCGGGGATCGCGGGCAGAACCTCAACCTCCGCGCGCCCTTGCAGGCGGGTATGGAGGTGCATGAACGAACCATAGAAAAACGGATCCCCCTCGCACAGAACAACAACCTCGTGATCGCGTGCCAGGACGTCCAGCTTGTCCGCCCATTCCGCGTAAAAGTCGATCATCAACTGTTTGTATTCATCCGAACTGAAATGCAGTTCCGTGGTGACCGGGTATTCCATCGGATACTCGACCACATCATCGCGCAGCATATCTTTGACAATGGTGCGTGCCTGCCCAGCGCGACCCTTTTTGCGAAAATACGCAAGGTGTTTTGCCCCACGGATCATCCGGTCTGATTTAACCGACATCAGTTCAGGGTCACCCGGCCCAAGGCCCGCACAAATAACTTTACCCATTGTTTATTCCACCCTGCTGGCAAGCGCATTGATCGCTGCGACCGTGATCGCAGACCCGCCCAGACGTCCCTGCACGATCATGGACGGCACTGGCAAGTCTTGCATCAATGCTTCTTTGGATTCCGCAGCGCCGATGAACCCCACAGGGCAGCCAATGATTGCTGCGGGACGCGGGCAATCGGGGTCTTCAAGCATGTTCAGCAAGTGGAACAGCGCAGTCGGCGCATTGCCAATCGCGACCACCGCGCCAGCAAGATGCGGACGCCACAATTCAAGAGCAGCAGCAGACCGGGTGTTCGCCATTTCCTTGGCCATCTCTGGCACCTTTGGATCACGCAGCGTGCAGATCACTTCGTTCTCTTTGGGCAGGCGTTTGCGCGTGATCCCTTCGCTGACCATATAGGCATCACACAAGATCGGCGCGCCATCCTCAAGTGCGGCGCGCGCGGCAATCGCCATGCCGTCAGAGAATCGCACATGTTCTTCTAAACCCACCATGCCAGCGGCGTGGATCATCCGCACTGCCACGATTTCTTCTTCGGGTGTGAAACAGCCTAGTGCCGCTTCAGAACGGATGGTGGCAAAGGATTGGCGATAAATCTCAGCGCCATCGGTGATATAGGTGTGGGGCATCAGATCGCCTTGATTAGAGTGTCAGGGGTTAGGTTTGTTTGTTCAGGGGCGTCGCCCGCTTGACCGTTTCGGATCAGGTCATACCCTGATTTGGTCGGAACAATGGTTAGCGGGGCCACGCCCGGGTGCGCGCACCCTTTGGCGCACCCCGAAACATGCAGCATTTGACCTTGTGTCACATGGGGGGCAAGCACACTTGCGATATCGCGCGTGGTCCCCTGCGATTGAATGCATCCGGGGGCGCCGGTGCAAGCAATAACACGCAATAATGGATCATCGGGGTCTGTGATAATGCCTTCAATTCTTGGGGTGTGTTGTGTATTTTCAACCACCATCATCCGCCAAGGTGTCATTCTTAGCCCGCCATATGTGGCAAGCGCAGCAAATGTGTTTGACGTCATCTGCCCGAATGCCAATGCAACCAAACTGCCATGCGACGTGTGACCAGGTTTAGGTGTATATGTTTGATGCTGGCGCGGAACCGAAAAGCCCGACGGTAGTGTGGTGTGATTGTCCAGCACCGCCGCCATACGTGTCTGGGTGTTGCGCACAGTCATAAACCAGTGCGCCAAGGCAACGGCTTCGTTTACTGCTGTTTCTGGCGTCACCGATTTGCCCAGATCACACCCTTGAGCCACAAGGATCAGCCCACCCCGCGCGTCACGTTCAAATCTGATATCTGCTGACGCGGTCTGCAAAACGGGCTGGACCCCTGTGTCGATCGCAAATCCAAATTTTCCGGGTAAGGCTGGCGCATCTGTTGCCGCAAGTGCGGTGACAAGCTGAGCCGCAAGGACCTGAGCTTCATCTCCAGACTGCCAAAATGGTGTAACCAAGATGTTGCGCCGTCCCTCAAGGTTTGGATCGGCATCAATCAACGACAAGGCGCGCAGCCCTTCGATCAACGGCGCATGGCTTGCTTGGCTTACACCACGTATCTGGATGTTGGCCCGAGAAGACAGGTCAAGCATGCCGTTACCATATGTTGCAGCAAGCGTTGCGAGGCCAGCAACTTGTCCGGTGGTCAATCTGCCTCCATAGGGTCGCACGCGCACCACCAGCCCGTCACCTGACAACATGGGACGCAAGGCACCGGGACACCAGCCTTTGATCTGAGGCGCAGCGGTCATTCGACCGTATCCATCTGTGCGTTGATATAATTGCGGCGGGTAATCCATAGTCCTGCATCGCGCAAAGCCGCGAAACGGTCACGCATTTCTTGGAGGGCTTGCGGGTTTTCCGCTTCCATAAATGCAACCAGATCATCGCGGCCCAAGGTGGCGTCAAAGTATAGATCGAAAAGATGTGCTGGGACTTCGCGCGTGAGATGCGCAAAAGCCGCGAGGTTATCAAGGGTCGCGGCAACCTCGGCGGCACCACGGAACCCATGCCGCATCATGCCGTTGGCCCAATCTGGATTGGCCGCACGCGCGCGGACGACGCGGGCTATTTCTTCGGGCATGGTACGCGCGCGCGGGGTGCCAACAACGGTGCTATCAACGTGATAGATCGCAGGTTTTTCAGCACCCAGATGTGCCATCGCAGCGGCAAATCCCCCCTCGTGGCTGGCGTAATCAGAGGCCAAAAGCACATCAGTTTCTGTAAGGTCTTGGATGTGGGCAAACCCATCTGCACCATGCAAACGTGCTTCTAACCCAGAACGGTCTTGTTGCGCCTCACCTTTGGCGTTGATCGCCCATTCTGATCCTTTAAGCCACGCCTCACCTGCTGCGGCACGGCCTGCATCAGAATAATCGGTCAGTGCGCTTTCCATGTTTAGACCATAAAGCCCCGGTTTGGGGCCAAACACGCGCGGCGCTGATGTCAGATACGGGTTCATGTCAGGTGCTTCTTCGCGGGTTGCGAGGGCCGCTGCACCTGCCTCAAACAATTGGCTGAGGCCCGGAAACACATCGCGGAACAAGCCGGAAACCCGCAAGGTCACGTCAATGCGGGGACGGTTCAGCAATGTGAGCGGGAGGATTTCGAACCCTGATACTCTTTCTGATCCTTCGTCCCATTTTGGTGCCAATCCAGCCAGATGCAGCGCCATCGCCACTTCTTCACCTGCGGTGCGCATGGTGGCGGACCCCCAAAGGTCGACAACCAGTCCTTTTGGCCAATCACCTTGATCTTGGAGGTGTCTGCGCAAGAGTTCTTCGGCTAATTTCACGCCTTGCGCATAAGCAGCACGCGACGGGACGCTGCGCGGATCAACCGAATAAAGATTGCGTCCTGTTGGCAGTACATCAGAGCGCCCGCGATAAGGTGAACCCGATGGGCCAGAGGTCACGCGTTTGCCATCAAGTGCTGCTAGCAAGCCGTCATGTTCGCCCTCACCCGCACCATAGATGTGCAAACCATCGCCATATTGGCTTTCTTTGATATCACAGACAAAGCGGTCGATGCGGGTAATCGCTTCGGCGGCGCTGGCGTCTTCGGTCAGGCCAAGATCGCCTTCGACACCTGCGGCTTGTGCTTCTGAGCGGATCGTTTCGATCAAACGGTCGCGGCGTGCGGGGTCAAGGCCATCAGCGGTAGAATATTCATCGAGCAGGCGTTCCAATTGCAGCAACGCTTGCGGTGTTTCGCTGTCTTTCATCGGCGGTGGCAAATGGCCAAGTGTCACTGCGCCGATACGGCGTTTGGCTTGAGCGGCTTCACCCGGGTCATTGACGATAAACGGATAGATAACCGGCATGTTTCCGGTCAGCGCCTCTGGCCAACAATCGTCAGACAGTGCGACAGCCTTGCCCGGCAGCCATTCCAGCGTGCCATGCGCGCCGATATGGACCAGCGCGTGCATGCCTTGGGCACGTAGCCACAGATAAAACGCGACATAGGAATGGCGCGGAACGCGGGCGAGGTCGTGATAATCAGTATCCCGTGCGGCGATTGCACCGCGTTCAGGTTGCAGCGCGACAAGGACATTACCGCAGAGCTGCGCGGGGAAATGGAATGCGCCGTTTGCAAAGATTGGGTCTGTTTCAGGGTCACCCCAAGCGGTTTCCAAATCATCACACAAGCTCTGTGGCAGTGTTGCGAGGGCGCTTTGGTATGCGGCGAGCGGCCATTCGATCTTTGTTTGTGTAAGGCTTTTGCCAAATCCGATGCTGGGTTCGGCACCATATCCTGCACCCGCTAGCGTCAGCAGCATGTCCTCAACAGAAGCCAATGCATCTAGACCAACGGCATGGGCAATCTGATCTTCGCGACCGGGATATGTGGACAGCACCAGCGCCAGTTTGCGTTCTTTGGCGGATGTCTGCGCCAAGCGATGCCAGCCCTGTACGCGATCGGCCACCGCAGCAATGCGCGCATCATCTGCCTTGTGGGCAAAGCGCGAGAATTGCAGGTGGGGATCTTTCTTTTGTGGTGTTTTAAAGCTGACAACACCGGTGAATATGCGTCCATCCACTTCTGGCAGGACCACGTGCATGGCCAGGTCAGCGGGGGACAATCCACGTTCGGAATCTGCCCATTCTTTTTGGCGTGCCGTGGACAAGGCAACTTGGAAAACCGGGCAGCCCGGCGCATCCAAGGGCGAAGTGCCATCACCACTGCGCCCAGAAAATGCAGTTGCATTGACAATCGCGACCGGGGCGAGTTGTGCCAATGCGTGATCAAGGAAAGGCCGTGCGGTTTCAGCTTTCAAAGACGGAACAAAAATGCCTACGGCTTTAAATCCGCGTTCGCGCAGTGCCTTGATCAACGCGTCAACTGGTGCAGTGTCTGCGGCTGTTAGATAGCTGCGATAGAAGGTGACAGCGACAGTTTTTCCATCCCCAGTGGCTTCGGGTATCACGCCTTTTTCAGGGTCGTAATAGCCACAAGCAGGAACGGTTTTTGCGCCAAGCACAGGGCCTGCGTAAAACCCGGCTGCCAAGGCAAGTTGCGCCAGTGCTGCTTGGGCCGCAACAGCACCGCCCGCATCACACAGATGCGACAGTCGACGCAGGGTTGAAACGGGCAAAGTGGAATGGGCATCAAGTGCCGCATCTTCGCGGCCATCAGCGGGTAAAACTGCCAAGGCAATATTGTTCCGACGGGCAAAGTCCTGGACCTGCATGATGCCATACGCCCAATAGTTTTCGCCGCCGATCAGCCGGATTAGAATACCTTTTGCCCCAGATAGGGTCGCTTCAACGTAGTTGTCCACCGATGCCGGGTGGCGCAGGGCCACAAGGTTGCATAGCCTTAGCGTCGGCAGTTTCCCCTCGGGCCCCCCACCGCGATGCCAGCCCGCCGCGAAAGCGCCAAGGTCACTGTCGGAAAATGACAGCACCACCAGATCAGCGGGGGTCTGCCCCGGATCAAACGGAGTATCCGTATCCTCCAGCCCATGGCTTTCGCGGAAGACGACATGCATGGATCAGGCGCCCAGAGCTTCGCGGATTTTGGCGAGGTCCACGTGGTCATGTTCTGCGATCACAACCAGATGTCCCGCGCGCATGTCGCTGCCCCATGGACGGTCAAATTGGTGACGCACACGTGCACCGACAGCTTGGACCAGCAGCCGCATGGGTTTGCCTGTGACAGCGACATAGCCTTTGACGCGCAGGATGTGTTGTTCGGTTGCCAGACGTTCGATGGATTTGACCAAGGCATCCACATCGTCAACTTCTGGCATCGGGATCACAACGGTTTCGAAATCGTCATGTTCGTGATCGTCATGGCCATCGTGATGCGAGGGGCGTGCGGCAAGGTCATCTTCGGCTTTCGCATTCAGGCCCAGAACGACGTTCGGGTCGATCACGCCTTCGCTCATTTCTAGGATCGGAATTTTGCGGGGGCTTTCGGCCTCGATCACTTTGCGGGCGGCGGCGAGGCCATCGGGGCCAGCAAGGTCAGCCTTTGACATTAGGATGATATCCGCGCAGGAAATTTGATCTTCGAACACTTCGGACAAAGGTGTCTCGTGATCAAGACTATCGTCCGCAAGACGTTGCGCATCAACAGCGGCCACATCAGCGGCAAAGGTGCCAGCGGCCACAGCTTCGGCATCGGCCAAGGCAATCACGCCATCCACGGTGATTTTGGAGCGGATCGCAGGCCAGTCGAACGCTTTGAGAAGCGGCTTTGGCAAAGCCAGACCAGAGGTTTCGATCAAGATGTGGTCGGGACGTGTTGGCATCGCCATCAGCGCCTCAATCGTTGGTATGAAATCATCTGCCACGGTGCAGCAGATGCAACCATTGGCGAGTTCCACGATGTTCTCTGCGGGGCAATCTTCGTCTGCGCAGGATTTCAGGATGTCGCCATCAACGCCGACTGTGCCAAATTCATTGACCAAAACAGCCAGACGGCGGCCTTTGGAATGGGTCATCAAGTGGCGGATCAAAGTGGTTTTACCAGACCCCAGAAAACCAGTGATCACAGTAACGGGAATTTTTGCAAGATCGCTCATTTGGGCAGCTCCAGTGCGGGGATACGGGCAAGGCTTTGCTTGCGGAAAATGACCGGGCGTTCGCGCCACGGGACAAGGCCATCGCTGGTGGCGGCATAGGCAGCGGCACCGGTCAAAATATCTGCCGCATCGTCCTTGGTCAAACGGCCATAGACATAGGTCCATTTGCCGAGCTCAGAAAGCGCCACAGCGGCGCCTTGCGAACAGGCGGATAGGCATTCAACGCCAACAATGTTGACGCCTTCAGGTGCGTCGGCTTCGGTAAGTGCTGCATGCAGCAACGCACCGGGGCGTGGCGCGTCCTCTTCCAGTACTTCGCCGGCGCGACAGGTGGTGCAGACGTATAGGGTTGTGGTCATTTCGGTCGTCCTGACATGGTCAGCGGATGAAGCCTGCGGCCTATCCTATTGAAAGGTATCGGGCAAGTTATGCCCAATTATTGGACATTCAGCGTGCTGCTGGCAGAAATTGGTGCGCCGTTCACTGAAAGCGGGCGATGATCGTTGCTGTTCAATGTGACTTCGACAGTCACCTCACCTTTTGGCAAGGCTGCGATGTGCATCCATTCACCGTAGAGGCGCGACAGTTTTTCACCGTTAATATAGACATGCGCGTGACCTTGGCCCGGGACATGCGCAAGGCTTGCCCCTTGGGGGTTGAACGCAAAATTATCGACCGTGACGTGCAGGTTATAGCCCGTCATCGGATCGGGTTTCAGCACCACCGCAACGCGGGGCGCATTTTCGGCTGGAACGTTCAATGGTGTTTCATGCATCGAAGCGTGATCCATATCACCATGCCCCATCGCCGCATGATCCATCTGTGTGGCACCATGGGCAGCAGGATCACCGTGATCGTGACCATCAAAGGTGATGCCATTGCCCGCGGCGACGACAAAACCAATGCCACCGCCAAAGACAAGGCCGATGGCAAAAAGCGCGAGCGATCTATCCATTTTCCCGCTCCCCTTCGCGGCTCCAGAAGTATCCCGCGAATGATCCAACCAAGACCCACGCGGCAAGGCCAACGCCAAAGGCGCGTGCTGCGAATAATGCGCCAATTTCTGTTGGAACGGGACCAGTGAAATAGTCAGGTTCTGGCGCACCAATGAGATGTGGTGCCGCCAGTAAGATCACAGCGATGCCCCAAAGGGTCCAATTGCGGCCAAATGCCAGCAGCCACATCGCGACACCAGCAGACACGACGGTTGACCACCACCAGACTTGCCGCGCACCTACATCAGCGGCAGCCACACCCGGTACTTCTGGGGCAAGGGTCAGACCGGGCGCGAAATGGAAGGTTACGAAGCCCGCAACGCCCCACAGAATTCCAGTACGACCGTCAATTTGCGCGCCGTTCTCTTCGGCAATACTCATCAATGCGACCAGCATCAGCGTGTAGCCTGTGTAGGTCAGCATGGTGAAAATCACGCTCAACCCGTCACGCACAGCATCAAAGCCGGGCAGATCGGGATGCGCGCTGACGGCTTCGGTGCCAAAGTGGACCAGATCGCCCCCTTCATATAGTTCGGCGTGTAACAACACAGGCTGCACAAAGATAAGCTGCAAAATGCCAGCGATCAGGCCAGCGGCCGCGCCCGCAAACAGCGACGTTATCAGAAACCTCTGAAACATAGGATGATCCTCGATGTGATGCGTCGCGCGACAAGGCGTGCCGTGTCAGATCATGGCCTGCACAAACGCAAATGTCGGGCCTTGCCATTAGACAAGCCCGCCACAGTCACGCGACTAAATCAAATTTAGTGGCAGGGAAAACCTGTTGCGTGGCGCACATCATGTGCGGCGTCATGCAAAGCGGCTGCCTGAACGTGGCCCGTCAGTGTGATCATCACAATACCTGCAATCGCTGCAAATACGGCTGGGGCAAAACGTGTGACGCTCAGCGTCTTTGTCATCGTTGTCATATCTATACTCCTTACCGTCACACCCGACGGCATGTTGCGTTTCATTCACGCTTGGCAGGTCTCCTGGCTCGCGGGTCGTGGCCTTGGCCCGCCTTCCCTGTCCGGATGGACAAGTGGCTGATGGACTTTGGCTCACCGCTTACAGTCGCGGGGGCGGCTTCGGCTTCGGATATCTTGCGACACCCTTACTGAATTCCCTTTTCGGTCCCACACCAAACGGCGCTTTTCGGAACACCAAGCCCCTCTAAATACGCATTTCACAGGGCCAAAGGCAAGGTGGATTTGCGACAGCATATATGCTGGAAACGGTTGTTTCTGACTTTTCAAGGGTTCGGTTCGTACTGGAAAAGTCGTGAAGGTCCGTTGCCTGTGCGAATCCCAACTGCCTTGACGTGCCAAACCTGTGGTAACTAATGCCCGTATGTTCAAATATTTATTCTTGCCCAAAGACACGCCAATCGCGATTCCACCTGAGTTTAGCAGATTTAAGTGCCTCATTCTGATTGAGCGTGACGTAAACGACAGCTACCGGAACGACGTTAGTGATACTTTGGTGAAAAACGGGTGTCTCTATATGATGGCGTGGGGTTTGGACTGCTCACTTTGGGATGATAGCGTCGATTGGGCGTTTCTGGCGCTTTATGAGTATGGCGCGTACCCAGAAGATCAGTTTGTGATGACCACATGGCATGAAAACGACACCCTGCAAGAAATGCTTGAGTTCGCAAAGGTCTGTAGCGACCATTCAGATGTAGACCTACAGGATATTTTGGTGCTTGATTTTGGAAGCCATGAACGGGGTGGTTTCATCGAACAAAGTTATCGACACGCCTGAAACCGTGGCAGAGCGACGCTAGACAACAACCTTTTGCGCCACCTGATCGCCCACACCAAAGACCCGCTTATAGCGTTCAATCTGGTCCGCAGGCCCCATCGCTTTGTTGGGGTTGTCAGATAGCTTGACTGTCGGCTGACCATTCGCCTCTACCGCTTTGCAGACCATACTGAACGGTGCCAACGCGTCATCCGGCACCAGGCCGCGGAAGTCGTTGGTCAGCAGCGTACCCCAGCCGAACGACGCTTTGACTTTGCTTGCAAATTGCGTGTGCAGTTCTTTGATCTTGTCCACGTCCAGACCATCGCTGAAAATCACCCGCTTTTGGCTGGGATCCTCGCCGTGACTGCGCCACCAATCAATCGCGATTTGCGTCGCGGTTGCGGGGTCACCGCTGTCAATCCGGATACCTGTCCAACCCGCCAGCCAGTCAGGGGCGTTATCAAGGAAACCTTGTGTGCCATAGGTGTCGGGCAGAATGATGCGCAGGTTGCCTTCGTGTTCGTCTTGCCAGTCTTGCAATACGTCATAGGGTGCTTGGGCAAGGGCCGCGTCATCTTGGGCCAAGGCCGCGTAGACCATCGGCAATTCGTGGGCGTTTGTTCCGATTGCTTCGACTTCGCGGCTCATTGCGATTTTGCAGTTCGAGGTCCCGGTGAAAGCGTCACCCAACCCTTCGCGCATCGCTTGGACGCACCAATCTTGCCAGAGAAATGAATGACGGCGGCGGGTGCCAAAATCGGCGATCGACAGATCAGGGATATCGCGGAGGTGTTCGATCTTTTCCCAAACGCGGGTCATCGCGCGGGCATAAAGCACTTGCAGTTCAAAGCGGCCCATCTTGTTCAGCACCGCACGACCGCGCAATTCCATGAGGATCGCCAACGCTGGGATTTCCCACAGCATCACCTCTGGCCACGTCCCTTCAAACGTCAGCTCGTATTGATCACCTTTGCGTTCAAGGTGATAGGGCGGCAGGCGCAACCCCTCGAACCATTCCATGAAATCAGGGCGGAACATTTGGCGTTTGCCATAAAACGTGTTGCCGCGCAGCCATGTGGATTCACCACGACTGAGGGAAAGCGAGCGGACATGATCCAATTGTTCGCGCAGTTCACCCTCGTCAATCAAGTCAGCCAAGGGGATATGGTGTGAACGGTTGATCAGGCTAAACGTAACCTGGGTGTCAGGTTTGTTACGAAACACCGACTGACACATCAGTAGCTTATAGAAATCTGTATCAATCAAAGACCGGACAATCGGGTCGATCTTCCATTTGTGATTATAAACGCGAGAGGCGATATCGACCATGGGGCTTGTCCTTTGCAGTTGAGACATTAGTGCCAAGGACAAACCCCAAAGGGCAAGGGCAATCGCAGCATTTTTACATCCAAGCTGGAGACTTGGGATTGCGGGCAACCCGCCCAACACCTTAAAGTTGTGCAAAAACGGAGAACAGATTGGACCCCCTACACATCCTTGCCCTACTCATTCTGGCTTTATCGATCATCGGGTATGTCACGTGTCTGGCACGACATTACTGGATCACGCTGGCGTTCACTGCGGCAGTCTTGGCGTATCTCAGCGGGCAGATTCCGTTTAATGCACAAACGATGCCTTATTGGGGTGCTGCAATCCTGATCATATTGAGCACACTTTCTATCAGGTGGCTCAATCGACCTGCAAAGAAACCACTCACTAAGAACCACAAAGAAGAGCCATCACAGTGGCAAAGATATGCAGGGCGTCAGATCGTGATCGATGGGACGAATGTGCTGTATTGGGATGGCGAAACGGCGCAACTGGACAGCTTACGTAGTGTTGTTGATTACCTGCGCAAACGCGATATCAATCCAATCGTCTTTCTGGATGCTTCATCGCGGCATCATCTAAAGGACCCATCCTTGAGCGAAAAGAAATTTGCCCAAGCGTTGGGCCTGCCGCAAGTGCGGGTCATGGTGTGCCCTGCGGGGACAGAAGCCGATGTTTTCATCCTGAAATTCGCCAAGAAAGAAGGTTTGCCGATTTTGTCGAACGATAGGTACGGGGATCGGTCCAAACTGGCAAAGGGCATCAAGATTGTGAAAGGCGTGATCACCAGCGGACGGCCCATATTGGATGGGCTTTAAGCGATACTTACGCGAGCACAACGCCCGCTTTGGTCATGCCATCAATCGCCGCATCCAGTGATCCGTTCAAATCAATCGCACGGCATAGGTCACGATGGACAGTCACCTCAAATCCCAATTTAGCCGCATCCACTGCTGAAAAATTCACGCAGAAGTCCAAGGCCAGGCCAACCATGGTGAGTTTTGAAATGCCACGTGTTCGCAGGTAGCCTTCCAATCCGGTTGGCGTTTTTTGGTCGTTCTCAAAAAACGCAGAATAACTGTCGATGGCAGGATTGTAACCTTTGCGGATGATCAAATCAGCGCGGTCTTGTTGCAGTTCCATATGGAATTTCGCGCCCATGCTGCCTTGTATGCAGTGATCTGGCCACAGAACCTGCGGCCCGTATGGCATATCAATCATGTCATACGGTGCCTGCCCTTCATGAGAGGACGCAAAGGATGAATGTCCTGCCGGATGCCAGTCTTGGGTCAGAATCACCGCATCAAAATCACCCATCAACGCGTTGATGCCTTGCACGATCGCATCCCCTTCTGGCACAGCAAGCGCACCGTGGGGGCAAAAATCATTCTGAACGTCGATCACGATAAGCGCCTGCATGGGGTATCCTTTTGGAAAATGGCCGTTGATCTGATTTTAGCGCAGCCGCCCCTTGCACAACAGACCCATCAGCGCCTATTTCGTCTGCCATGTATACAATTGCCGCCCTTTATCACTTTTCCCGGTTTGAAGACCCTGCCGCGTTGCAGCCTGCATTGCTTGAGTTGTGCAAGGCGCAAGCCGTCGAAGGGACATTGTTACTGGCGCATGAAGGTGTGAATGGCACGATTGCTGGACCAGAGACTGGTATTGAGGCAGTCATCGCCCACCTACGCGCCCTGCCCGGTTGTGCCGATCTGGAATGGAAAAAGGCGACCAGCGAGAACAAGCCTTTTGGCAAGATGAAGGTCAAAGTGAAGCGCGAGATTGTCACGATGGGGCAACCAAACGTCGATCCGCTGGCGCGTGTTGGAAACTATGTTGACCCGCAGGATTGGAACGACCTGATCGCAAGTCCGGACGTTGCTGTGATCGATACGCGTAACGATTACGAAGTTGCGATTGGCACGTTTGAAGGTGCTGTTGACCCTGAAACGGAAAGTTTTAGTGATTTTCCCGCCTGGTGGGAGGCGAACAAACATCGCTTTCACAATAAGAAAGTGGCGATGTTTTGCACCGGGGGCATCCGCTGCGAGAAATCAACGAATTACCTGTTGAGCCAAGGTGTTGAGGATGTGTTTCACCTTAAGGGTGGCATTCTGAAATACCTCGAAGACGTGCCGCAAGATCAGAGCACGTGGCAGGGTGATTGTTTTGTTTTTGATAACCGCGTGAGCGTTGGGCATGGGTTGGTCGAGGGGCCGCATGAATTATGTCACGGGTGCCGGCGGCCGATCTTGCCGGAGGACGCCCAGAGGTCCGAATATGAGGCTGGGGTCAGTTGTCACCATTGTTTTGGTGAAACATCTGATTGGGACAAAGATCGGTTCCGCGAACGTCAGAAACAGATATTGCTGACCAAAGCGCGCAAGCACGCTCAGAGCGGTTGAGCAGACATTCGTGGGGCGCGGGGGCGGCTGCGGTTGAGTAGCCACAGCATGATCGCGATGTTCAGGCCATTCCAAACGATGCCGTTGATAAACGCCCATTGATACGAACCGGTCACGTCGTAAATCTGGCCAGATATCCACCCGCCTAACGCCATGCCCATGATGGTTGCCATGAGCACAAACCCCACACGCGCACCCGCCTCACGTGCTGGCATGTATTCGCGTACGATCAAGGCATAGCTGGGAACGATCCCCCCTTGGCTGAGGCCAAAGATCAAACTGACCGCATAAAGCGATACCATGCTGCCCGCTGGAAGGTAAAAGAACAGCGCAATGCACTGGAGGATTGAACCGATAAGCAACGTGCGTACCCCGCCAAGCTTGTCTGCCAAAAGCCCCGAAACGATTCGCGATGCAACACCGCCAAACAGCATCAGCGACAGCATTTGCGCACCGACCGCTGGACCAAAACCAAGACCCACACAAAGCGCCACAATATGGACCTGTGGCATCGACATCGCGACACAACATCCGATGCCAGCAAGGCCCAATAGGTATTGCAACGCGCGTGGGCTTAGGCCTGAAGATTGGGCATTCAGCGTTGAGGCGACTTGTGCTGCATCACGTGTTTCTTCTGGCACCTGACGGCGCAAAGCCAGTGAAAGTGGGATGACGCACACCAAAGTTGCGACCGCCATCACGCCATAGACGGCACGCCAACCACTGTCTTGCAACACGCCCGCCAGAACCAAGGGCCAGATCGCGCCTGACAGGTAGTTTCCACTGGCGACAATGGCGACCGCAATACCGCGCCTACGCACAAACCAATGCGATATATCTGCGATTAGGGGGCCAAATCCAACCGCCGACGCAAACCCGACAATCAGTTGCGCCAGTGAAAGCATCGCAATCGAATGTGACAAGATGGCAAGGCCCAGCCCGGCTACAATTGCCAGAGCCGCAAAGATAAGTGACCAGGTTACACCAAAGCGGTCTACCGCGCGTCCAATATAGAAATTGCCCAGCGCAAAACCGATCATGGTCAAAGTATAGGGCAGCGACGCATCTGCGCGCGTGGTCGCAAATTCTACTTCAACCGCAGGCATGATCACGATGATTGCCCACATGCCCGCATTCGCAACGGTCGCCACCAGCAAGGTCAGGACCAATCGGAACCATGAATACCTGCTATCTGTGATCGTTTGCTGCATCCGATGGTGTGCTCCTTGGTTGACATCTGTTGCCAAAGTGCAGGCCTACACAAGCCCTCAAAAGAAATAGCGACATTTGGAATTGTTAAGTGGGCGGTAAACCTTGGCCCGTTACAAAGGTCTTGGGTGAATAAAAGGTGGTGGAGATGGGTGCGCAAGGCAATGTGGCACCAGTCATCATTAAACGTAAAAAGATCATTAAAGGCGGTGGGCATCATGGTGGTGCCTGGAAAGTCGCTTATGCGGATTTCGTAACCGCGATGATGGCGTTTTTTATGTTGATGTGGCTGTTGAATGCGACGACTGAACAACAACGCAAAGGGCTTGCGGATTATTTCGCGCCGACGATTGCGATCAACCGGGTTTCGGGGGGCGGCAATGGCGCGTTTGGGGGAGAGAGTATCTTCTCTGAACGGACCCTTCCTAAGATGGGCACAGGTGCCACGGCGGATCATTCATCACGCGAAGTGAATGCGCGTGGTGATAGTGGCACATCCTCGGATGAAGGCGAACAAGAAGAAGTGTTCAAAGAGGTTGAACAGGCGTTGATGGGCCGGGGCGGCGAAACCATGGTCATGGAAAACGCCCTAGAACACATCGTCACACGTATAACCGACGAAGGTTTGGTGATTGAGTTGTTCGAATTGGATGATGTGCCGTTGTTTGAAGATGGTACAGATAAACCGACCCAATTGCTGCGCGATCTGGCGACCGTGATTGCCGGAAGCATCAAAGTTGTTACCAACGAAATAGCTGTTGGTGGTCATGTTAGTGCGAATGCCGTTGTGTTGCGCAACAGTCCTGTTTGGGAATTATCCGCCCAACGTGCATCACGGATGCGGCTGCTTTTACAAGACGTAGGTATAACGCCAACGCGTATTCAGCGGGTGACCGGGCACGCCGATCGCGATCCTGTGCTGCCCAATACAATGGCCCGTCGTAATAACCGAATTGAGGTCATTTTGCTGCGCAACATAAAACGTAACTGATGCAGACAAATAGGATGCATTTTATCTGTTAGCGCGGTGTTAAGTCGGACGCGCCTATCTGTTGATCCAACTTTGATCGATACAGCAGAAAGGCGTGTCTATGACAATTTCATCTTCGCTCAACGCAGGGGTTGCCGGTTTACAAGCGAACGCAACACGGCTTGCGTCAATTTCCGATAACATCGCGAATTCGTCGACTTACGGGTACAAGCGCGTTCAGACTGATTTCCATTCTATGGTGATTTCATCGCATGGCGGCACCTATTCCGCGGGCGGCGTGCGCGCAACGACACAGCGCCTCATTGATCAGCGTGGTCCGCTTGTTCCTACCAACAACGCAACTGATCTTGCGGTACGCGGACGAGGATTTTTACCTGTTACTCAAGCATCTGACGTCAGCGTTGGCAACGGCGACACACCAATGCTTTTAACAACAACCGGATCGTTCCGAACCGATTCTGACGGATACCTGAGATCTACGTCAGGACTGGTGCTGCTGGGCTGGCCAGCACAGGCGAATGGCACAATCCCGACCTTTCCACGCGACACTGCAGATGGATTGGAGCCCGTCCAGATCAACGTCAACCAATTCTCTGGTGAGCCGACCACAACCATGTCCCTCGGGGTTAACCTGCCAGCGACAGCAACGGTCGCAGGGGCCAGTGGCGATGTCCAAGAGCTTTCGGTCGAATATTACAATAACCTCGGCATTTCTGAGAGTATCAACATCAACTTTACACCAACTGTGCCCGGAACAGGGTCATCGAACGAATGGACGATGACCCTGACGGATTCAGTGAACCCTGGCACAGTCATTGGCGAATACACCATGACCTTTACTGACAACCAAACGGCTGGTGGGACGCTGGCGTCCGTAACAACGCTTAGTGGTGGTGCCTATGATCCGGCAACGGGGAATTTGATCGTTAACGTTGCTGGTGGGCCAATTGAAATTGATATCGGCATGATTGGTGAAAGCGATGGGATCACACAATTATCAGATAGTTTCGCACCTGTTTCGATCTCAAAAGATGGCTCGCCTGTGGGCAATATGACGTCAGTTGAGGTGGATGCGAACGGGTATGTCCATGCCTATTTTGACACAGGTATTACCCGCACGG
Source organism: Sulfitobacter sp. (assembly GCA_049794015.1). Classification (GTDB taxonomy): domain Bacteria; phylum Pseudomonadota; class Alphaproteobacteria; order Rhodobacterales; family Rhodobacteraceae; genus Sulfitobacter. The sequence goes on from JBARCK010000089.1 coordinate 23,482, forward strand.
TTTATCAAATCCCCCTTGTTGATCTTCCCAATCCAAATGGCATGGTGGCGTTAGATCATCAGACCTATCAGCCATCAGTAGACAGCGGATCTTTCTTTTTGTGGGACGCGAGTGATGGGCCAACAGGCGATGTTGTGTCTTTTGCACTCGAAGAATCCTCAACCGATGTTGCGGGTGAATTGACCTCTATGATCCAAACGCAGCGGGCGTATTCGTCTAACGCCAAAGTCATTCAGACTGTTGATGAAATGTTGCAGGAAACGACGAACATCAAACGCTGATGTTGCTGTAATCTAACAACCTCCAATCAAAGGAAACCATGTCATGACCATATCCGGGGCATTGTCCAACGCCATGTCTGGCTTGCGTGCAGCAGGACGCGGGGCAGAATTGGTATCATCCAATATCTCGAACGCGTTGACCCCCGGGTATGGAAGGCGCGTGCTATCGCTGTCGTCCTCCAGCGTGGGGTCCTATGGTGGCGTGCAAGTCAATGGTATTACCCGGATTGTTGATGCAGGACTGGCGTCGGATCGACGGCTAGCTGATGCCGAAAATAGCAACGCGAGCCTGTCGGCCAACTTCTTTGCGCGTATCGAAGGTTTGCTAGGCACGCCGGATAATTCTGCATCATTATCTGCTCAACTATCTGGATTTGAGAACGCCCTGATCACCGCAGCAAGTCGCCCGGACGCGCCCGAAAGATTAAGTGGGGCAGTAACCGTTGCGCAGGGTTTGATTACCAGCATTGGTCAAGCATCAGCGGGCATTCAAGATGCGCGTACGCAAGCCGACCGGACCATCGCAAGTCAGGTGAACGAATTGAACGGGGCCCTGCAACAAATACAGGCCCTGAATTCACAGATTACCTCGGCACAGGTTCAAAACGGAAATGTGGCAGCCCTGCTAGATCAACGGCAACAAGTTGTTGATCAGATCGGTGTTTTAGTACCGATACGCGAGGTCCCACGCGATAATGGTCAAATTGCCCTTTATACCACAGGGGGGGCCGTATTGATTGACGGCAGCGCCGCAACACTTGGTTTTGAAACTGTTAATCTAGTGACGCCTTACATGACCCAATCTTCCGGGACCCTCTCGGGGCTGACGTTGAATGGCACGGCAATCCGAACCGATTCAGAGAAAGGGGCTTTGCGCGGCGGTGCCTTGGGTGCGCAATTTGCAATCCGAGATGAGTTTTCTGTTGAAGCACAAACTCAGTTGGATGCGCTGGCGCGCGATTTGGTGGAGAGGTTTCAAGATCCATCTGTCGACCCAACACTTTCTGTGGGCGATCCTGGTTTATTCACCGACAACGGTGCCGCGTTCGATCCTTTAGATGAAATTGGATTGTCTGAACGGTTAATGCTAAACGCCGCTGTTGACCCTGATCAAGGTGGACAAGCATGGCGATTACGTGACGGCATGAATGCTGCCTCTCAGGGCAATGTTGGTGACGCCAGTTTATTGCGCAACCTTACCGATGCGTTAACAAATACACGCAGTCCAGCAAGCGGCAGCTTTGGCGGTGGTGCATTTTCTGCAATTAACCTTGTGTCGACATTTGTATCAGAAATTGGCGGAAATCGAACACAGGCAGAACAATCTCAAAGTTATGCATCCGCCCGACTTTCAGAATTAACAGAACGACAATTGGCCGATGGCGTCGACAGCGATGACGAGATTGCCCGCTTGATGGTGATCGAACAGGCCTATGCGGCCAATGCCCGTGTGATTGAGGCGGTTGATGAAATGATGCAAACAATGTTGAGGTTGTAAAAATGACAGCTGTTTCTTTGGGTGATCTTGCGCAATCGTTCATGCTGCGCCAACGCAATACGGCGCTGAAACATGAAATGAGTCGCCTAACAACCGAACTGGCGACGGGCCAAGTCGCTGATGTACGTCAGGTTCTGGGTGGGAATTACAGCTATCTCACAGATATTGAGCGCAAGAGTGACATACTGGCTGGCTACGGCATTGCCACAACCGAAGCCACGCATTTTGCCAGCACAATGCAAACATCGCTGGGTCGCTTTGACGAGTTGGCGCAAACTCTTTCAAGCAGCTTATTGACAGCAGGCACCAGTGCGATTGGGCCTAGCGGCACAGACACTGCGAACGAGGCGCGAAACGCGCTGAATGCGATGGTTGGCACGCTAAATACGGATATAGCAGGCCGTTATACGTTTGCTGGAACAGCGACCAATCAACCCCCACTTGTTGATGCTGATGCGCTCTTGGATGCTGTTAAAACGGCGGTGGCAGGGGCAACAAACCCAACTGACATTATGGTTGCGGCAAAATCTTGGTTTGAATCCCCTACGGGGTTTCCTGCATTTGCATATCTTGGCGCGGATGAACCGCTTGCACCATTTGCTCTGTCTCCGACTGAAAATGTCTCTTTGGACGTGCGTGCAACAGACCCGGACCTTAGCAAAATGCTGCGCATGGCAGCAGTCGCGGCCTTAGCCGACGATCCGTCTTTTGCGTTAGATGTTCCTGCCCAAGCTGAGCTTTTCGCTGTGACCGGACAGAAAATGTTAGCCACGCAAAACGGCATAACTGCATTACGCGCAAATATTGGTTTCGTAGAAGCGCGCGTCGAAAACATCGCGGCCCGCAACGCCGCAGAGGTCACCAGTTTAAGCTTTGCAAAATCAGCTTTGCTAGAGGTGGATCCGTTTGAATCAGCAACCCAATTGGAGGAAGTTCAATTTCAGCTTCAAAGCCTCTATTCCGTCACGGTCCGGATGTCACAACTTTCATTGGTGAACTTCCTGTGATGCGTTTTGTATACCTGTTTTTCGCACTTTCCTTATTCACGACTGCCACTATTGCCAGTCCTGTCCGGATAAAAGATTTGGTTGATTTTGATGGTGTCCGTGGCAACGATCTTGTTGGATACGGGTTGGTGGTGGGCCTTGATGGCACTGGTGATGGGTTGCGCAATGCACCTTTTACCGAAGACATCATGACCAATATTCTTGAGCGTCTTGGCGTGAATGTTACCGGTGAACAGTTCCGTCCAAAAAATGTGGCGGCAGTGTTGGTAACCGCAACGCTGCCTCCATTTGCGCGCGCTGGTGGCCAGATCGATGTGACAGTTTCAGCTATTGGAGATGCAAAAAGTCTTATGGGTGGCACATTGATTATGACCCCAATGAATGCCGCCGATGGGCAAATATACGCGGTATCTCAAGGTACAATTATTGCGGGAGGTGCTGTTGCGGAAGGTGACGCCGGTCGTGTGACACAAGGAGTGCCTACATCAGGGGTCATCCCTTCTGGCGGTCGTGTGGAGCGGGAAATTGAATTTCAACTCTCTTCAATGGATGATTTAAGGCTTGCGTTGAGGGAGGCAGATTTCACAACTGCGGGACGGATCGAGCAAGCTATAAACCGCGATTTTGGACGCCGTGTCGCAACCATGTTGGATAGCGGTACTGTCCAACTGAATGTTCCCGCAACACGCATGGCCTCCGTCGCTCACGCACTGGGCCGCATTGAAAATATTGCTGTAGAGCCGGAAAGAAAAGCCCGCGTGGTTGTTGATCAGCGGTCGGGCACAATCGTAATGGGCGAAGATGTGCGGATTTCGAGAGTTGCCGTATCGCAAGGTAATCTCACTTTGCGCATTCAAGAGGCACCTATTGTAGTACAGCCTAACCCTTTTTCGCAGGGTGCCACGATTGTGGTTCCTCGAACAAACGCAGCTATTCAGGAAGAGCCAGGAATAGGCCTTGCGGAAGTCCCATCTGGTGCTTCACTCTCAGAAGTCATTGCTGGGCTTAACGCTTTGGGTGTTTCGCCTCGCGACATGATCGATATCTTGAAGAGCATAAAAGCGGCTGGTGCATTACATGCAGAATTCGTTGTTCGATAATAAGTTGCTGTCAAAATAGTTTTATTTGACGGAATAAAATCGCAGTCAGCCCAGGCCAGATACCAAATCGCAAACCCAGTATTGTTGCTGCGGCACCAGATGCAACCACGCGAACACCCGCATACACCATTGCCAGATCTAAAATACTTATGATGTCTATGACTGCTGTTGATATCCAGACAGCTAAAGCACCAATGCCGGCTATCAAAACACTGTCCCGCTGATTTCTAGTTACGTCCAACAAGATCGAAGTTGCACCGAAGAAAACGGGCGCGGCTTGCGCGACGACAACCCAGGCCAGTACCTTTTTCATTTCGCTAGAATTGATGCTGACGAAGTCTAAGAGGTAAGGACCAGCGCTAAGCACAACCAGACATGCGCCGCCACCAATCAACAAGAAGCCCAGATTGGCCCGCGCAGCCATTGCCACAAATGCAGATCGGTTTTCTTGTTCAAAAGCAGAGTATAAAGGATCCCTCAGTATACTGGTTAATGATCCAAGTATCAGTCCGATTGCCCCTGCAATCCCCCTCACCAGAAGATAGAAAAGTGCCTGCGCTGGTGGGAATATCCAAGGTAAGATCAAGAGATCTGCGTTCTTAAACAACAAAGGCACCCCAGCGACCGCTGAGCGACCTAGGAGGACGGATCCTTGAATTGGTTTCGATTCTATTTTTGCTGAAGGTGATAACCTCCAAAAAGACACGATCAATAAACAGAGCAGAATAGCAACAGTAAGCGTCATAACGAGGTCAGAATCTACGGGGCCAAACTTTGTCGCAACGGCTATCGCGCAGGCGATCACGAGTAAGCGAGCCTGCATAATGAGCAGCACCCATTTTCTAACATTTCTCTGACGGGTTGCCGCGCTTTTGATAAGTGCCAAGGTAAGGCAAAGACCCATTACGCAGAGTATCGTAAAGTGGTGATTACAATAGAATGTCAGTAAATCAGCGTATGAGACCAAAACCAAAAGGCTTGTGAGAAGTATCCATCGCATCATGATGTGGCCGACAGTGTCCTCCCAACTTAGAACGTTGGTAAAGCCGAACTTTTGCCGATGTACCCCTGCAAGGAGGAAGTCGCTCAACAGTTCTGAAAAAAACAGGCTGAACAGACAAATGGAAAAGGTGGCCGCATCAACGTATTGATACAGAACGATGGTCACGAACACCCAACTGCCCGCCATAGTTAAGCTAGAAACAGTACTTTCGGGCAACAGAAAACGGGCACCTGTCATCACGAAGGTCCGCTAGAATGAACTGATAAATATACAGAATGACCCACAAGTAACGCTCGCAATTTCAGCTATGTGCCACCCCAGCACCAGGCTCAATATGCAACCAAGCAGATTGCGCAGCTCTTAACGCCGCGCCGAAATCATCTTTGCTTTTTATTCGATTTTGGTGTGTCCGGTCTTAAAAGTAACTACGTACCAAACTACCAGCGATCAGGCTCCAACCATCAGCCACAACAAAGAATGCCAATTTAAAAGGCAATGAGACCACTGCGGGCGGCACCATCATCATACCCATCGACATCAAAATCGCGGCGACGACTAAATCAATGATCAAGAATGGTAAAAAGACCAAAAACCCAATCTGAAATGCCCTGGAGATTTCTGACAGTAAGAAACTGGGAATCAAGACCGAAAGCGGCGCGTCTGGTGTGGGCGTTGCATCAATTGTATCTGGTCGTAATTCGGCCATTGCGAGAAAAGTATCTGGATCCAGACGCGCCGCCATGAAACTCCGAAATGGCTCTAACGTACGCACAAACGCTGTTTCAACGTCGATCAATTCATTTGTCAAAGGCTCGATTCCGTTTTCCCAAGCCGCGGTGAAAACAGGTTCCATGATGAAGTACGTCAAAAACAAAGCAAGGCTGACAATCAACATATTCGGAGGCGATTGTTGCAAGCCAATCGCCTGGCGCAATATCGATAAAACGGTAACTAAAAATGGAAAACATGTGACCATGATAGCAAGGCCCGGCGCCAAGCTAAGCACAGTGATCAATGCGAACAACTGGATGGTGCGCGCACTGATAGACCCTTCGTCACCTAATGAAATAGATAAGTCTTGAGCACCACTTACAGTCGGAAAAGCCAGCAAAATCACCAGAATTATGATTGCGGTCACAGAGGTCGGAATTGTGTTCTTCATAGATTTTTTTGCAGATCAACGATTTCTGTCAAACGAACAACCAGTTGGCCATTTGCATCCCCTTCTTGCTCTTCGAGCATCCCGCGCGCGATCAAACGTTCCCCAACATAAAGTTCAACGGGATCATCAACACGGCTATCCAATGTGAGCACCGCATTTTCGCCAAGCATGACCAGATCGCGAATCAAAGGACGCGCTTTGCCGACACAAACGTTGATCTCAATCGGGACGGACGTGAACGGATTTGTGGGGTCAGCCGCAGGCGGTGCAGCGTTTGAGGTATCAACCATCTTACGATTCCTGTTTTATTTCTTGAAAGAAAGCGTCAAGCGCTTCTGAGATGCCGGATGTCACAGCATCGAAATCAATCTCGCGTTCTTCTTGATTAACGCGCAGATAAACTTGCCCATCCCCAAGGGCTGGCTCAGCTGTGATCATGAAGGGCACATTTGTTCCGACACTCAATATCTCGTTCAAAGTATCGAGATTGGTGGGAGAAACAGCAATTTCGATCGCGTTGTCAGACTGATCCCTCATGAGGTCGGTCATCTGCGCTAGGACATGGGCGCCAATTATCTTTGAGCGTAAATCCGGCAATAATTTTGTGATAATTTGCGACAGCAGAGGTTGCATCGCACTGCTCAGCTTGCCGTAAGCTTCATGATAGGTAAAAGACATATCTTGCAAATTTTGAGCAAAATCTGTGGCAACCCGATCTCGGGCTGTTTCGTGCGCCTTTACCGCGTCTTCCCAACCGGCCTGATACCCTTCTTCAAAGAATTGTAGCTTCGTTTCATCTCCGGAATCTTCATTCAGATCTTTGGATACATCGCCATTTCCAGTTAGATCAGCGAAATCATGATAGCGGTGGGACAGCGACATCAAACGCTCTCCTCTTTATCTTCAAGCCAGCTTCGTAAAATCTCGACTGTCTCTTCTTGGCGTTCTCCGATCATGGAGCGCAAACGATCGACCGGGTCGGCAGAATCACCTCCGATCATAGGGAGATCAGGCAAATCACCCATATCTTGCGCAATCGGTAAGTCACCAGAAAGATCAGGAAGATCATACTCATCGCTGTCTAGCTCACCAGAGAGCGCCATATCTGCTGACGTGGTTCCCGTACCCGGCGCGTTTGCTGGCAACGCCGGAAGTGTGCCAGTTTCTGCACTTGGTTGCTTGGACAACACCGGCTTTACAACGAAGAGCCCCAAAATGAGTGTTACAAGGGCCAACACGACCATCTGTATTGCGGACATTAAATCTAGATCGAATTGATCCAACAGCGATGTACCTGCAATCGTTCCGCTTGGCGAAACAGCCTGTAATTGCATAGATTTAATCGTAATGATATCGCCCCTTGCTTCATCGAAACCCACAGCTGAGGAAACCAATTCACGCAGCGCCGAAAGTTCTGCCTCGTCACGCGGAGTAGGAACTTGCTGACCTTCTTCGTTAAGTGATGTCGGTTCGTTGACCAATACAGCAACTGTCACCCGTTTAATCGCCCCCGGTGCGCGAACTACCTCTCGCTCCGTTTCGGAGACTTCATAATTAATACGCTCACGCGTTTCTGTGTTTTGTGAGGAAGAGCTATCGCCTGTACCGCCACCTTCTTGATCAGGCAGGTTACTTGCTACTGTGACATCACCACCCCCCGCATCTTTGGAGGTATTGTTGCGTTCTTCTGTATCAGTACTGATCGCGACACGACTTTCAGGATCAAACCGACGCTCTCGCAGGGATTCGCTTTCGGTCACGGTATCGACGCTTACTTCAACAACGGCGTTGCCAAATCCTACGCGCGCTTCAAGCAATCGCTGAACGCGCTCGCGCAGCACCTGTGCTTTGTCATCACCACCTATGGCCGGCACGACATCTTCGGTCTGGCCAATCAACGCACCATTTGCATCGATGACGGCAACATCATCCGGAGACAGCCCGGCAACCGCTGAGGAAACAAGATACCGCACTGCCTTTGCCTGCGCTGCTGTTACACCCCCACCATTCGGCGTTATTGAAACTGAAGCTTTTGGAGTAACACCGCGCTGAAATGGGTTTGAGCCAGTGCTTGCGATATGGACTCGCGCCATCGAAATTTGAGGGTTTGCAACGATCGTTCGAGCAAGTTCACCCTCTTTCGCACGCCAGTAAGCTGCATCAAACATTTGCGACGTGGTGCCAAAGCCTGTCAAACTATCCAACAACTCGTAGCCACGATTGCCATTCGCAGGCAATCCTTCACTCGCCAACGTCAGACGCAGCTCATCACGCTCTTGCGAATCAACAAAAATCGATCCACCACGCACCTCGAAAATGACACCGCGTTGCTCAAGTGAACGGACAACATCGCCCGCAGCACCACTTTCCAGCCCGGCGTAAAGTAGCGTCATGCTAGGTGCAGTGGCCATGCGTGACATAGCCAAAATGGCGACAAACATGAGTCCTGTCGCAAGAATAACAGTAATCTGACGACGCAGATTAAGCTGCATCCAGACATTTAGTAATTGCTGCACAATTCCCTCCGTCTTGCCAAGGCGTTCTGCCTGACACTGATCACAGAGATGAACGAACAGGCTTAACATTCGGTTAGTGCAATGGCGTCTATATCTGTTTGCAGATCATCAATTTGGAATCAGCATGCCAGAACCAGAAACAGAAATTCCTGACGCGCCAAAGAAGAAGTCCAAGTTACCAATGTTACTTGGCATAGTGCTTGCTTTGCTTGGCGCGGGAGGTGGTTTTTACGCCACTTGGTCAGGACTTATTCTGGGATCCGAATCAGAAGCTCACGCGAAAGAAGAAGTGCCAGGCGAAACCATGCCTGATGTAGCTTTTGTGCCGATCGAACCATTGGTCATTTCGATGCGTGCCCCATCGCAATCGCGCCATTTGCGCTTTCGTGCCCAGTTGGAAGTCCCTTCAACATTCCAGCCAGAGGTCGAAAAACTGCTGCCCCGTGTTGTTGATGTTTTGAACAGCTATCTTAGGGCCTTGGATATGGCTTCGCTTGAGGATGCTTCAGCTTTGCTTCGTCTGCGCGCACAGATGTTGCGACGCGTTCAGGTTGTCACCGGGCCGGGCCGCGTGAATGACTTGTTGATCATGGAATTTGTACTGAACTGAGAGGGCGTCATGGAGATGATTGCGGATATTTTGATGATTGCTGGTGCCGTTGGCGCTGGGTTTTATTGTTTTGTGCTTGGTCGCAGGTTGAACCGATTCAACGACCTTGAAAAAGGTGTTGGCGGTGCTGTCGCAGTTTTATCTGCTCAGGTGGATGACCTATCCAAGACACTTTCTGCGGCTCAACAAACTGCGAGCACATCAGCGAATACACTGACGGAATTGGCAGCCCGAGCAGAAGCGGCGTCAAGACGGTTAGAGCTTCAGATGGCATCATTGCACGATATTCCATCCCCAGCAGAGACCGCCACTGTACCTGCACCACCATCGGTTTCTAAAGCAAGTCCTGTGAAACTATCAGAACCTATGTTTACGCGCCATCGCGCGACAGGTGATGCAGCATGAAAATCAGATCAAACACCAAACGTATTCGGCGCACAGGACGTGGATCGGTGGCATTGATTGCAATGTTATTGGTTACATCAGCAGTATTGCGCCTAGCATCTGGAGCAGGTGTCGCAACAGCTGGCGCCACTGCGGACAGCGGCAATACAGAAGCACATTCAAGTAAATTAGGCGTTGTCAAAGACGAACAGCGCACGCCAGAAAACCTTGCGGAAATGAGCAGGCTATTGGTAGCCCTACAAGAACGTGAGGCGCGCGTTTCAAAACGCGAAACTGAGATCAAGATGCATAGCAAAGCTCTTGCCGTGGCCGATGAAGAAATCGCGAAACGGCTAATTGCTCTTGAAAACGCTGAGATACAATTGCGCAGTACATTGGCATTGGCCGATGGTGCTGCAGAAGATGATTTGGCGCGATTGACCTCAGTTTATGAAAGTATGAAACCTAAAGATGCATCCGCCCTCTTCGAAATGATGGAGCCGGATTTTGCAGCCGGGTTTCTAGCGCGCATGCGTCCTGATGCAGCAGCAGCATTGATGGCTGGGCTTACACCGGATGCCGCTTATTCAATCAGCGTTATTTTGGCCAGTCGTAATGCAAATGTGCCAAAAAGCTGATCTTTGCTGAGGCTTTCTTAACGCCTGTTTGCGACTGTAGGCCAAGCAGTAATTAGCCGAGGAAAGAACATGGTTGGTATCGTAGGCATCATCACAATTTTCGTCATGGTGTTTGGCGGCTACCTTGCCGCAGGCGGCAAAATGGGGATTATTCTTAAATCCCTGCCATTTGAATTTATTATGATTGGGGGGGCGGGTGTTGGGGCTTTTTTAATCAGCAACGACATGCCTGCCATAAAACACACAATCAAAGACTTAGGAAAAGTATTCAAAGGCCCAAAATGGAAACACGAAGATTACAGAGATCTATTGTGTTTACTATTTGAATTGGTCCGACTTGCACGACAGAATCCAGTTGCTATTGAAGAACACATCGAAGCACCAACTGAATCATCCATTTTCTCAAACTACCCTAAAATTTTAACCGATAGTGAAGCCATCGCTTTAATTTGTGATACACTCCGCTCTGCGTCAATGAATTACGATGATCCTCATCAGGTCGAAGAGGTTTTAGAAAAACGCATGGAGGCAAATGCACATCATGCACTACATTCTAGCCACGCATTACAAACACTTGCAGACGGCCTTCCTGCGCTTGGGATCGTAGCTGCGGTGTTGGGGATCATTAAAACGATGGGATCGATTGATCAGCCACCTGAAATATTAGGTAAATTGATCGGCGGCGCTCTCGTCGGTACATTTCTAGGCGTTTTTCTTGCATATGGCTTAGTCGGTCCGTTTGCTGCCAAAGTCAAAGACGTAACGGAGGATGAAGCCCATTTTTACAAACTCATTCGAGAAGTTTTAGTTGCAAACCTTCATAACCACGCAACGAATATTTGCATTGAAGTTGGTAGACAAAATACACCATCCCACTGCCGTCCCAGCTATGCTGACCTTGAAGAGGCATTGAAGGCCATCAAGCAGGGGGCCGCTTGATGACCAATCTGGTTTTAAGACTGTGTTTTCTTGCTCTTTTACCAAGCACCGTACTCTCACAACCCATATTTGTTCAATCAGGAGAGCACGAAGATTTTTCCAGATTTGTCATACAAATTCCTAAAGGAAAAAGCTGGGGCCTTGATCAAACAGAGGGAAAAGTTGCTATAAACATCAAGGGACATAGCGATGGGTTTGATACAAGCCGAGTATTCGACTTTATACCACGATCACGTGTGACACGAATTGCAGCTACGCAAAGTCAGCTATCATTAATACTTGATTGTGACTGTGAGGTAGAAGCGTTTGCTGTCGATGGCGGCCATGTTGCCATCGATGTTGCATCACCCAAATCAAAAGTGGAACCGGTCGCCCCCGTACTTGCTCGGCTACGCCCACCTTCGTTGCAGAAACCCATGCTTGAAGTTTCCGAAAAAAATGTGTTTGCAACAACGAGCCAACCGCTATTTCCGATCAAGAGTTGGGATCCGTTAAACCTTGCAGAAATCGCTATTTTATCAGATGTTCAAGATAATCTTGTTCGAGAACTCGGCAGCGCCACCACCCGCGGCGTTTTGGAATCGGCGCATGTCATGCCAAAGATACGAAAACCTCAAATAGATACGCGTATTTTTTCTGCTGAACCTATACCTGAAAAGAAAATCCCTTCGACAGATACCTTCCCTAAAGATGGAAATATTCGTATTTCGACTAGTCTTGATACAACGAGCCAGAATAAAATTGCAAAAATTCCTACAGACATAGCTTGCCCCAAGGAAAAAGAGCTTGACATAAGTAGGTGGGGTGACAATCGCCCATTTGACATACAGGTCAGTGAAGCACGGGAAAGCCTTTATGGTGAATTTGACAGATTGGATTCTTCAGCAGCCGTCAAACTAGCGCGTCTATATTTGTATTTTGGCTTTGGTGCAGAAGCAAAACAAGTGCTAAATTTGGATTCAAATATTAGAGAAGGTAACCAAAATCTTTTTGAAATTTCTGACATTATAGAAAAAGGAACCATTGAGGTACCGAATAACCTTATATCTCTTGCTGAATGTGGAGGGAATGCATCTTTGTGGGCCACTCTTGCAAATCCAGATGCCAAAAGCCCGAACATTGATGCAACTCCTGTCCTGCTAGCGACAAATAGTTTGCCAGTACACTTACGCAAGTTTATCGCTCCTATGTTAAGCGATATTTTTCTCTTACGTGGCGACCATAAAAATGCTGCCACGGCAATGCGAAGTCTTGAAAGATCACCGGAGTCCTTAGAACCAGTGGGAAAGATGGCGCAGGCAAAAGTTAATCTAGAAAATGGTAATAATATTACCGCCAAAGAACAATTCGAAGATGTTGCAAATGACAACTCTTCTCAGTCAGCTAACGCGCTTGTAGCTTTGGTCGATAGTAAAATTGCATCTGGTGAGAGCATAGATCCTGAAACCATAAATCTAATTGAAGCATACCGTAGTGAACTACGAGAAGCTAAAATTGGCCCTGACTTGGATAGAGCATACATTTTATCCTTGATTAGCGCGGGCCAATATAGCAGCGTTATATCACAAATAAACTTCACTAGCCCTGAAAAAGATGATAAAAAAAACGACGTTGTAAGGGACTACTTTCTACAAGAACTTGTTAAAAAATCTAGTGATATTGAATTCTTGGATGTGATGCTTCAAAAATCTGATGTAGTTCTTCAACAGGTAAGTCCAGAACTAAAAATTGATCTAGCCTCCCGTCTATTGAATATAGGTTTTGGACAAGATGCGAAGAAGATTATCGACAGCATACCTGATAAACCTAAAAATGAAGCGCGGCAAATTCTAGCGGCTCAAGTTGCAATAAGTTCAGGGAAGCCTTTTCAAGCACAAGCTGAACTAATCGGAATAACGAGCCCATCGGCGCTGGCCATTCTTGCAGATGCGAAACAGATGACTGGAGCTTATCAGGAAGCTTTCACACTCTATAAAAATGCAAACAACCAAGAAAAGGCCGAACAAAGTGCATGGTTATCTGAAAACTGGCGAGAGCTTGTTATGCCCGGAGCGCCGAATCATGTCGCTGCGACATTGGTCGCACCGAATGACATAACATCCGAAGAAGGGGGTGTCGGCTTGCTAAACAGAACAGAGGAAGCCGTGAGCGAGAGCGCAAACGCGCGACAGGTGCTAACTGATCTCTTGGCAACATCACGATTGAAACCATAATCATCAAGTTTCAGTCGATTAAAATCGGCTAGATAGTATGTAGTTACAGAATATAAACCTCAATCTCGTAGCATTTCTTTAGCCATAGAATGTGGCTTGGGAGATGCAAATGTTGAAAATACATCTAAAAATTAAAACACATCATAATACAAATTTCTATTACTTCCTCTCACCAAGGGTATATGAACATCTATCTGCATGCCGGAATGTATTTGTTAAATCCGTACCGTGCACATCAGTTAAGCGGGTTTCGTAGATGGGCGGATTTTCACTAAAAACCGCATTTAACCCCACAATATTGCTTGCTATGGCATTAATGGCCATAATTGTGATGATGATTTTGCCTATGCCGTCTTGGGTTCTCGATACCGGACTTGCGGCATCCTTTGCACTTGCTATCTTAATATTCACAGTCACACTTTTTATCGAACGGCCTTTAGATTTTTCCGCATTCCCGACAATCTTGCTGGCATCATTGATGCTTCGGTTATCTTTAAACGTATCATCGACGAAACTGATAATAGGTCAGGGACATACTGGAACAAACGCTGCTGGCGATGTAATTGAAAGTTTTGCACAATTTGTCATGGGCGGCTCGGTATTTTTAGGCCTTGTCGTTTTCTGTGTACTTTTGATCGTAAACTTTATGGTTATAAACAAGGGCGCTACGCGCATGGCCGAAGTCGGGGCCCGGTTCGCATTGGACGGAATGCCCGGCAAGCAAATGGCAATCGACAGTGACATGTCTGCCGGTGCCATAACACACACCGAAGCCAAAGAGCGGCGAGAACGTGAACAGCAAGAAACGACTTTTTTCGGATCGCTGGATGGTGCATCAAAGTTCGTTAAAGGTGACGCCATAGCGGGCTTGTTGATCACACTGCTCAATTTGGTTGCCGGGCTGGTGATGGGTGTCGTGGTTCACGACATGCCGATGGGCGCTGCCTTTGAAACCTATGCAATTTTGACAGTCGGGGATGGCTTGGTATCTCAAATACCAGCTGTGGTCATTTCGATCGCGTCAGCATTATTACTGGCGAGAGGTGGTGCGCACGGCGCAACCGACCTTGCTGTTTTTAGCCAACTCGGCAAACACCCATCTGCTTTGGCCACGGTCGCTGTTTTGATGGTGGCCTTTGCTCTATTTCCCGGATTACCTTTTCTACCTTTTGTTATCGGTGGAACGGGCTTGGGCACCGCGGCATTCTTTATGTATCGCAAGGCACAAAGGGCGACCAAAGCGATGCCAGACTCATCGACAGCAGAAGCAAAGCCTGTGGAAAAATCATTGGGTGATGTATTAGAACTTGACGATATTCACGTCGAATTTGCCCCCGATCTTGTCAATATGGTACTCGATCCTGGGACAGGGTTAGATGCTAGAATTGCAAATATGAGAACGCATGTTGCATCGGTATTTGGTGTCATTTTACCAGAAATTCGCCTAACTGATCATCCAGGATTGCCTGTTGGAACATATGTTTTGCGTATCCAGGGCGTTGAACAAGCCCGCGCGCAACTTAACCCTGATCAAATTCTTGCTCTTATTCCAGAAGATCGAAGTGCCCTGCCGCCGGGAACCGAAACGACAGAACCTGTCTATGGTGCGCCGGCCCGTTGGATTAACCGAAAAGATCAAGAGGACGCGGCACTTGCTGGCATAACACTTGTTACCCCAACTGAGATTTTGGCGACACACCTGTTGGAAGTTGTAAAACGTAACTTCAGCAGACTGCTTACGCTGAAATCTCTTCGCCGTATTCTTAATGAAATGGTAAACATTTCTGCACCGGCAAGAGCAGAGGCGAACCGAAAGATGTTGGATGAATTAATCCCAGACAAGGTTCCAATAGATATTCTCCATGCTGTGTTACGCCTTTTGTTAGACGAACAGGTATCCATCCGAAATCTGCCGCTTATTTTGGAGGCAACGGCAGAAGCGCGCGGTCAAAACGCACAGCCCGAAGCAATTTGTGAACATGTACGGCAGAGATTGGGCTTTCAATTGGTCGCTGAAATGCGTCGGGCCGACGGCACATTGCCTTTGGTTCAGTTAGCACCAGAATGGGAAGATACGTTTGCCACTTATCAAGTAGATGCGGACCGTGGTTTGGATATCGCCTTGCCGCCAGATGTGTTCAACCAATTGGCAGAACGGGCATCTGAAAAACTTGAGGCGGCAAGTCAAAACGGTATCTACGCAGCTCTCGTTACCAACACACGCCGACGTCGTTTTTTACGGACAGTGATGCGTGCCAAAGGCATATCAAATCCAGTTTTCTCTTTCGAAGAGATCGGGTTAGAAGCGCGGCCTTCTCTTGTGGGAGTGATCGCCGCATGAACGCAGCTCTGGCAGAATTAATGCCTTTCATCAGCGTTACACTTTGGCATGGGTTCATCGTCTTTTTACGCGTTGGCGCTGTTGTTTTATTGATGCCCGCTTTTGGCGAAAAATCTGTTCCTGCTCGTATAAAATTGGTCGTGATTTTTGCCTTTGTTCTGATTATCGGACCTGCCGTGAACCCAAGCCCTGTATTACCCAATCTCGATACTTTGGCATGGCTCACCGTTACAGAAACCGTGTCGGGTTTGATCATTGGGCTTGGTATACGAATGTTCGTATTGGCGCTACAGACGGCCGCATCAATCGCGGCTCAATCTACGTCATTGTCTCAAATTTTAGGCGGGGTGGTAGCAACGCCAATGCCTGCGATGGGATATGTATTGATTGTGGGAGGTCTAGCACTTGCAGTTATGACCGGCTTGCATGTCAAAGCTGCTGAACTCGTCATCTTATCTTACGATTTATTACCTATTGGTTCCTTGCCATCAGGATCCAGCGTTTCAACATGGGGCGTAAATCAGATCAAACGCGCATTTGAACTTGCTTTCACATTGGCTGCGCCCTTTGTGATCTTATCTGTTTTATACAATATCGCGCTTGGCGTAATCAACAAAGCCATGCCGCAACTCATGGTCGCCTTCGTTGGTGCTCCTGTCATCACGGCAGGCGGTCTGTTTATACTTTGTTTGGCTTCCCCGATGATGCTGGCCATGTGGCTGTCTGCGCTTGATGGATTTTTACAAGCACCATTTTCGGTGAGCCCATGAGTGGGCAAGACGAAGACACCGAAAAGTCCTTTGATGCAACCCCGCAGAAATTATTAGAGGCACGTAAAAAGGGCGAGATTGCGAAATCTACAGACCTGATGACAGCTGCCGCCTATACTGGATTATTGGCTGCGTTTTTACTGGCAGGGGTCAGCGGGCTTGAACAGATCGGTTCGGCTTTGTTGATTATGCTCGATCAGTCATCTGAGCTGGCTCCACTTTTTTTTGACGGGGCCGTGGCAGCACCAATGGGCCAGTTCATGCATCAAATCACGCTAGGAATGTTACCGTTTTTTGGCTATCCTGCCGTCGCGGTCATTTTATCAATCGTTGCACAACGGGCATTGGTCTTTGCACCCAGCAAACTTGTACCAAAGCTGTCTCGTCTTTCGTTAATCTCAAATGCCAAAAACAAGTTCGGTCGCAACGGGCTGTTTGAGTTTTTCAAAAGTTTTGCAAAGCTATGCATCTATTCCATTTGCGTCGCACTTTTCATCAAAGCGTGGCTGCCAGAAATGCTTTCTGTCTTACGTACCGAACCGCATCTTGTCTTATCGCTACTGACAGAAATGTGCATCGCCTTCTTGTTTGTGGTTGTTTTGGTATCTGGAGCCATCGGGACAATCGATGCGCTTTGGCAGCACTTTGAACATCTAAGAAAAAACAAAATGTCGCGTAAAGAAATCACTGACGAAACCAAAAACGCCGAAGGTGATCCGCATCAGAAACAAGAACGCCGCCAACGCGCCATGGCTATCTCACAAAACCAAATGATGGCTGAAGTCCCAAAAGCAGACGTCATCATTGTGAATCCCACACATTATGCGGTTGCACTGAAATGGTCCCGCACTCCTGGCGAGGCGCCCGTTTGCGTCGCCAAAGGCGTAGATGAGATCGCAAAAAATATCAGGGAAGCAGCAATGATTGCTGGCGTCCCAATCCACAGCGACCCTCCGACAGCCCGTTCTTTGCATGCAACCACTGCTATTGGCGAACAGATCCCTCCAGAACAATTCCGGGCAGTGGCAGCCGCAATTCGTTTTGCTGAGGCAATGCGTCAAAAAGCAAAGGGAAGAGCATGAATACACAAGATGAGCTTAATGAGCTTCTGATCATTACGGAGGCTAAGTATCAGTTGGAGCAACAGAGCTTTCAAAAGATTGTCACACAAGAAAATCATCTGCGCGGCGAATTGGCGCGGCTTGATGAATTGCAGCATCAGGCACAATCCACCACAGCGGATGCCCGCGAAATGAGAGCCATAGGCGCAGATATTCTTTGGCAGGGATGGATAGGACGATCAAAATCTCAATTGAACTTGCAGCTGGCCAAGGTTCTTGCAACAAAGTTGCATCATCTTGCGAAAGTGCAACGCGCCTATGGTAAGGTTTTGGTTGTGAACGAATTGCTGGATAAAACCCAAAGAATGGTCAAAAAGAAACAAGCCCAAGACACTTTGTCTCAGGCTATTCAGGTCTCTTTACAAGTTTAATCACCCTTACTTGTGCTCAAGCGTGATCCCATATTTCTAATAATCCTGTCGGGCAATTTCCAAAATCAGAACATCGTGCACGACGTCTTTACCCATGTCTCGTTGCCCAACTTCTCGCAGTGCGTTGCGCAGAACGGCAAGGTTGTTGACCTCGGTAAACGCACCATCAAACCCACCAATATTTGCATGATCAAAAAGCACCTGCAAAAAGGAATCGCGTAGTTTTGGCTCCCTTAGATACACCGCATCTTTTTGTCCTTCGGCCACTTCTAGACTAAGTGCCAGAACGATCAAAGAGACAACACTCTTGTCTTTCACAATCGGGACAACAAACTGGTTGCTGAGCTTAACGTATTCTTTCAGGGGCGGCGGGTTATCAGGGTCATGCGCTTTTGCGACGCCCTCTTTTGCAGCCTCACCTTCAGTTTCTTCTAAATCCACTTTGGCTTCAGGCGGCGCGGGGCGTAGGAAAATACCAGCGCCAACACCTGCACCTGATCCAACAAAGAGCAAAACAATCGGTAGAACTTTCTTAAGCATTCGTTCTCTCCTAAAATGGTAAGACTGCGTCCAAGACTTGCTGTCCGATACGAGGTTGTTGCACGTCGGTAATCTGCCCACGGCCACCGTATGAAACGCGTGCTGATGCGATCTTGTCGTATGTGATTTCATTTTGCCGCGAGATATCGGCAGGGCGCACGTAGCCTGTCACCAACAATTCTCTTAGTTCAAAGTTCACCCGTAGCTCTTGCGATCCACTGATGGACAACACACCATTTGGAAGGACGTCGACGATTGTTGCGGCAACACGCAATGTCAGCTTTTCCTTACGTTTGACCGATCCGTCACCGGATGAATTACTGGATGAATTTATGCCCACCAATTCAGATGAAGACGCCCCTTCCGGTAACTTTTCATCCAACCGCTGAGGCAAGCCAAACAATCCGGGTACACCCAAGGATTCCGTGCCTGAACGCGATCGATCAGTTGCATTTGATATTTCAGCTTTTTCGTCAATCTCAATTACAACCGTTAAAATGTCGCCACGTTGGACTGCACGTCGATCGCCTAATAACGACTGGCGCGTGCCAGACCATAGTGATGCCTGATCGACCAGACGCTTTTCTTCAAGACGCAGTGGCAATCCCGGTGAAATCATTGCTGCATGTTCCTGGGAATCCGTTGGTGGCGAGAAGGACGGAGCCTTGCCCAAATGATCTTTGCGCCCACATGCCGCCGTCATTGAAAGCGCTAAGGTTATCATCACAAGTGATTTCATTTTAAATTCCTACTGCTTTACTTGGATTGTGCCATCTTCTTGAACTTGGCCAAACAAAGTTGCCCTTGAGGCAAGATTCATGATGCGCACCCGATCACCAATGGCACCACGTTCAAGCGCCCGCCCTTCCGTCACGATGCTAAGGCCATTGCCAAGAAACCGAACACGAACCAATTGGTTCCGAGTGATCAGCGCGGGCGGTCCGATATCGTCTAGCAAGATCGGTCGACCCGGATACAGCACCACGCGCGCTTCTTGCCCTACGACATCCGCGATGCGACCGTATCCATGTGCCTTAGCGCTCGCGACCAGCGTAACATCCGTTTCAGTGATTACAGCATTTGCACGGATCGTACGCGCGGGCACGACGGTGTCAGCAAATACAGGAAATGCCAGTAAGATAAAAAGCAACCTAAACAACATCAGCGAACCTGCGTCGTTGCGCCCATCATCTGATCAGCCGCAGAGATCACTTTGGCGTTCATTTCATATCCGCGTTGCGCCGCGATCAGTTCGGTAATTTCGCGGACCGCATCTACTGAACTGTCCTCAAGATACCCTTGACGCAATGTGCCCAAGCCGTCTTGACCGGGAGTCGAGACCAGTGCTGGCCCTGACGCTTCGGTTTCGGCAAACAAATTACTCCCAAGTGCTTCTAGGCCCTTTGAATTGGTAAAGCCTGACAAGGTAAACTGCCCCAGCAATTGCCCTTCTGCGTTATCCTCAAAGTATGCGTATACTTCACCTTCACCATTGATTGATAAGTTTCTAGTATCCGCGGGTATCACAATTTCTGGGGCGACCGGATACCCATCTGAGGTCACGATTACGCCTTCTCCGGTGCGCTTTAACCCACCGTCGCGTGTATATGCTGTCTGGCCGGAAGGGAGCGTAACTTCCAGATACCCTTGCCCGTCGATTGCAACATCCAAATCACCGCCCGTTGCTGACAGCGACCCTTGGGCAAGATGAATTGAAACAGCCGCCGGACGCACACCCAGACCCAATTGCACACCCGTCGGCAACACAGTTCCATCAGATGCATTGACCGCACCAGCGCGAGACATCTGTTGATAATGTAGATCAGCAAATTCAGCGCGCCGAGCATTATATCCAGTCGTGGACATATTCGCGAGGTTGTTTGAAATGGTTTCGACCCGCATTTGCTGTGCAGACATTCCTGTGGCTGCAATTTTCAGTGCACGCATGTGCTGACTCCTTTTTGAGGGTTTACCATCATGTATTCAAAGCTTTGAGCGCGGCCCGGACTCGTTCATCTTCACTTTCAAGAAAGCTTTGGCCCAATTCATAGGCGCGCTGGACTTCGATCATCCGGGCAAGTTGACTGACTGCATTTACGTTCGAATTTTCGACAAAGCCTTGTAAAATGCGTGCACTTTCCGAAGGCTCATAGCCTGCCTCAGTCCGAAACATCACGCCGTCTTCGCGAACCATGTCAGAGGTATCTAATGGGCGCACCAGACCAATTTGACCCAACGGGGTGCCATCCGCACTTAATGTACCATCACCGGATACGGCGATGTTGGCACCCGGCGGCACGAACAAAGGCGCACCACCCGCATCCAAAACGCGAAAGCCATCGTACGTTACTAAATCACCCTCAGCGCTGGGTGAAAATGCCCCCGCTCGGGTCAAGCGTTCACCCGATGGTGTCTGAACAAGGAAATAGCCATCACCTTCAATGGCGAAATCAAATGTACCACCCGTTTGTGTAAGGGCACCTTGTTCAAACGAGGTATTGCGCACATTGCCTTGCCCCATAGAAAGAGAAGCGCCGCGATCAACCGGTTTGACGTATTCTGAGAAGATCAGCCCTTCCGCCCGAAAACCTGTCGTCGCTGAGTTTGCAATGTTATTCGCAACAATTTGCATTTCTCGTGCCAAACCAGATTGCCGCGATAAAGTTGTGTAACCTGCATTTTCCATTTTAACCTCCGATGATCAGGGGGATGATGCGTTCGTGGAAAAAAGACACCAAAGTTTGGGTCATAAAGCTCATTGAAAGCCAGAAAACTGCGCCAATTGCCGCCAATTTGGGGACGAATGTAAGGGTCATTTCCTGAATGGAGGTCAGCGCTTGGACCAAGCCGATTGAAACCCCTGCCAGTAAAGCAACTGTCAGGATCGGGATGGAAATCACCACTGCAACCCATAGGCCTTGCCGAAGAGTGTCAAAGAAGATGATCTCATTCAGCATCAAACGGGCATCCGCAGAATTTCTTGATAGGCTTCAACAACTTTGTTGCGAACCGTCACTGCCGTTTCCACGACCAGTTCGGTTTGGGCCAACGCCGTCACCAGAGAGTGCGGATCAGCATCGCCAATCATTGCGGCTTTTGCAGTGCTTTCACCTTGCGCTAAAGTCGTTGCAAAATCCTGAGCAATGCCTTTTGCCGAAGCTATTGCACCTTCGCTGGGTTCAGTCGCAGGTTTTGCCGCAGCATATTTTTGAATTGC
This sequence comes from Sulfitobacter sp., assembly GCA_049794015.1. GTDB lineage: Bacteria > Pseudomonadota > Alphaproteobacteria > Rhodobacterales > Rhodobacteraceae > Sulfitobacter. The sequence goes on from JBARCK010000089.1 coordinate 45,193, forward strand.
CGAAAGGCCTTTGATATCCATTCTGGATCTCCTTTGTATCTGTCAAATTTTAGGTGGTTTTACCGCCGCAGCAGGTCCATCAACCCCGAAGACATTTTCCGAGTTTGTTCAAACATTTTGAGGTTCGCCTCATAACTACGTTGCGCTTCGCGTGCATCCGCCAGTTCAATCATCAAATCCACATTTGTGCCGTCGTAGTGACCGCTTTGATCAGCCATAGGATGTGTTGGATCATAGATTTTTTCTAAATCAGTATCGTCCAAACGCACCCGACCTGGTGTAACCTCAGCAACGCCATTTCCGGCAGAAAATGCAGTCTCGAATGATATCGTTTTTCGGCGATATCCCGGCGTATCCGCATTTGAGATATTCTCAGACAGATGACGCAATCGTGTCGCTTGTGCACGCAGACCGCTGGACGAAACGCTCAGTGCTTTGGAAAACTCGCTCATGTTCTATCCTTTCAACTACGGATCGTGCTGCGCAAAATATTCAACGCTGACTTATAGATAGCCAAAGCACGATCATGCTGCCGTTTTGCAGCAACAGATTTCAGCATCTCTGTTTCCAGTGACACTTGATTTCCGTTTGGCGTTGCATCGTCTTTCGCCTTGAATGCGGCCGCTAAGGCTCCATTAACCTTTACCCCATGCAGATGCTGCGCTCGTGATGCGCGCTGCATCCCCGCACCATCCGTCGGGCGATACGTTTCTTTAAAGTTGGGTAGATCACGCGCCACATAATCAGGCGTATCTGCATTCGCCACGTTCTGCGCGACGACAGCCTGTTTTTGTCCAGCGTGTTTTGCCATGGCGGTAGATATCTTGAAGATATCGAGATTTTCAAACATCCGGGCTTCTCCCTCATGCGATTTCAACCAAGGCTTAACCCTGATTCCTTTAGAAAGGGTTTGCAGACATCAAAGGAATGACATGGTTCTTTCATCACAGCTCTCAGGGTTAACCGCGCAGATCGACACACTTGAAACGGTGCGGGCCGTCGGGCGAATCGTCGCCGTGAAGGCGGGGGTCGTGCACATTGCAGGGCTAACCGGACAGGCGCGGATCGGTGATTGGATCAACATTCAACGCAAGACTGCCGGCCCTTTGTCTGGTGAGGTCGTTCAATTAGAAAATAACTTGTTGGTCGCCTTGCCTGACACATCGCCAGATGGCGTTGCCCTTAATGATCGCGTTATCCTCATGGACGCAGGTCATATCGCACCCGCAGATAGTTGGGTCGGTCGTGTAATAGATCCTTCAGGCAATCCACTTGACGGCAAACCGTTGCTGCGAGGTGCCATTTCCCGCGCGTTACGGGCCCCTCCACCTCCAGCTGGTGCCAGACGTCGCCTTGGCCCACGATTAGACACCGGAATGGCCGTAACCAATACGATGTTGCCGATTGTTCGTGGCCAACGTGTTGGCTTATTTGCAGGATCAGGTGTCGGTAAAAGTAGCTTGCTGGGTCACCTTGCCAAGCACATGGAAGCCGATGTCGTTGTGATTGCAATGATCGGCGAACGCGGAAGAGAGCTTCGTCATTTCATCGAAGAAGTGATGGGAGTAGACGGGTTAAAGCGCACCGTTATTGTTGCGGCGACGTCAGACAAATCACCTTTGCAACGAAGGCGATGTGCATGGAGTGGGATGGCTGTTGCCGAACACTTTCGCGATCAAGGCAAATCGGTTTTGTTCTTGGCAGATTCGATTACTCGCTTTGCAGAAGCGCATCGCGAAGTTGCTGTAGCTGCGGGCGAAGCGCCCGTTTTGAGAGGGTATCCACCATCCACGTCGCACCTTATTATGTCGCTTTGTGAACGTGCCGGACCCGGAGAAATCGGACAGGGTGACATCACTGCACTCTTTAGCGTTTTGGTCGCAGGTTCAGACATGGACGAACCGATTGCTGATATCCTACGTGGTGTATTGGATGGACATATCGTACTGGATCGTGCCATTGCGGAACGCGGCCGATACCCGGCAATTGATGTGCTTAGATCAGTCTCCCGAAGCCTTCCTGCCGCTGCAAATGATGCAGAAAATATGCTGCTCACTCAGGCTCGCAAAATGATGGGGAATTATGATCGCAATGCGATGATGATCAAGGCGGGTCTTTACACACAGGGCAGCGATCCTGAAGTGGACCAGGCGATCGCAGTATGGCCCGACCTTGATGCGTTTCTGGCAAAAGTTGAAACGCAAGACTGTGCGCATAGCTTCCAGCAGCTCGAACTTATCCTACGTCGCGCTAAGAATACGGGTCAGAATGTTCAACGCGTTAACCGCATTACTAGCGAAACCCCGTAAACTCATGACTGTAGCAATGTGAGTGCTATTGAACCGGCTGAAAGCCCGCTTCCTAGACTATCTATTTGATCTCTGACAATGAATTTTGTGATGACGTTCTGCCGTGCATCATCTTCCAAAAATTGATCAAACTTGTCAGACCCAAACACTGATACAGCACGATCTTTAAACACTTTGAGTTGTTGATCGATATCGATCTGGCCAATAGATGCCGGAAGGTTCAGCGCCTTTTCGAACAGCTGTCGCATTGGTGGGTCTCCCAGAACCGTGAACCACTTTGCATCAGTGGAGCTTTCGGACTGTGCAATCTGCGACAGCTCTCTTTGAGCATAAAGCGCGACACGCATAGAATCGCTTTGTTCGCCGGCGGCAATCTCGAAGCTATTGGCTTGAAATCTCGCAACAATTGCAGATGCAAAATCAGCTTCGCCTACTTTCAGAAACTCCGAAGGACCAAACCCAAATGCCTCGGAAATCTCACTGTAACGGGTATCAGAAAATCTATTCGCGAGGGAGTCATCGCTTGTCGTGCCTTCTTCCAAGATTTTTTGAATGAAGTATCGATTGTCGATATCATCCTGCAAACCAAAGGCACCCAATGCAACGCTCAGCAAGCGACGGTCAGAGACCAGCTCTTCAGCCGAAGTGACCGCGCCAATCTTCTCTTTGAAATAGTCAGTGTCTCTTTGTAACGCCGAAGATTTCGAGAAAGTTTCAAATTGGCTGTCGTAGGTTTGCTGAAGGAAGCGCCAGCCAGAAAGGCCTGATGTCGGAATAATGGGCTGAAACATCAGTTTGGCCTCAAAGCCAGCAACCGATCTTCGCGCGGCAACAATACACGCAAAGATTTCAACGTGCGATAATGCTGCCCATCGATCACACTCTGGCTTGCCTCTGCCAGGATCAAACGACTGTCTGGATCTGTAAAAACCTGACTCAATTCTTCGATTTGACGCAGCAGCCCGTGTTTAACATTTGTCGGATCGCTATCACCTGACAGAACCAATTGCACAGCAAAACAAACACGCCGAACAGGCGTTTTGGCATCTTCGGGATGAATGGCATCTCGAAGACGCAGAATGTTTGCGTCAGGTGTCATAATTGCCAATCGACTACGCCGATCCCCGTTTTCAATGACTGCCCCGTTAATCAACACGCGTTCTTTCGGGCTAAGCTTTAGAACCAGACCACTCATTGTTCTGTTCCTTCCTGCTTTAGGCCGCGCAAGATGGCGGTGTTGATTTCCAACAAAGGAACGGCCGAGGTTTTTTTGCGAATAACTTCGTTGGTATGATGATCTGTGAACTCAGCCAGATAAAAAATACGGGCACGCAAATTTTTAGGGAGAGAATTGTCGACATCAGCCACATCAATTGCCAAAGTACGCCACAGTTTTCTATTTTCATGGAGCGCTTCTAACAATTGCGGAAGCTTGTCTTTCATAATCGCGGACTTGAGGCGGTATGTTATGCGTGCAATGACGTCATATTCGATACTGCGCGGCGATCTTGTCGGGGCGGATGTTGGCGCATAAGCGCGCTGTGCCATAGCATATGAATTCACTGTGAAACCTATCTGTTCAAGATGGAAGTACGCCTAGGACGAAGGGGCGCGACCTAACGCGCCCCTTCAAGTGTCTTAGCGGAACAACGACAGGATCGTTTGTGGCGACTGGTTGGCGATTGAAAGCGCCTGTACCGCAAGCTGTTGTTGCGTTTGCAGCGCCTGAAGACGTGCAGACGCCGCCTCCATATCCGCATCCACCAGCGATCCGATACCAGACTTCAAAGAGTCACTCAGCTTACTGACAAAATCAGACTGCGTTTCGATCCGACCTCGGGTTGAACCAAAGGCCGCAGCACCATCAATTGCTGTCTGAATGAGGCCCTCAATGGCACCCAAAGCTGCATCAGCGCCCGCATCCGATGTGACATCCAATTGGGTAAGTGCTGCCATACCGCCACCCGCTTCGTGGCCGTTTGTGGCAGATGTCATCGTGTCCACCCGAACGGCAATCGTATCAGTCGCAGAGGTAACCCCAGATGTCGCCGTTAGGCCAGTTGCCGTAGCTGTGAAATCAAGGACGTTTTTATCCAGATCATTTGCACCAGCGTAGAGGTCCCAGGCCAATTTCAGACCTGCTCCAACGTCAGCGGCAGTATCACCTTCTTGAGCGATGTACACAATCTCTGACGCGCCTGCGACGGTCCCAGCCGTTGTATAATCTGCTGGGGTGAATTCGCTGGCGTTGGCATCTGTACCGGTCAAACCGATGCTGAATGCAAGACCTGCAGCGACGCCGGCAATCGCAAGGTTTGTTGTTTGCGTCGCGTTCAGCGTTGCAGATGCAGCACCTGCCGTACCGCTACCCGCTACATAGGCAGCATCACTTGCAACAACGACCTGTTTAGTGGTCAAATCCTGTGTTGTGACTGTAATGCTGCTTGTTGAAACGCTCCCATCTAGGGCACGGTCAAGGGACGACAGGATATCGACATTATCGCCGCCTGACAGCATATTTAGGCCGTTGAACTGAGCGGCCCCAACAACAGAAGTAATCTGATCGCGCAGCGCGACAATATCGGCCTGAATTTTGGTACGATCAACGTTGCCTTCTTGAGCGTTGACGATCTTACCTTTGATTTCAGTAAGCAAATCGGTCACTGCCTCGGCACCGTTTTGCGCAACAGCCACCGTGGATTCACCCAATGATAGTGAATCAGAAATAGCTTCAAAGCCTTTCACATCTGAAGACATCACCTTTGAGATTGCCCACACAGCGGAATTGTCTTTCGCGCTGTCGACAGATTTACCTGTAGAAATCTCGCTTTGTGTTCCGGCCAGATTCATGTTGATGGATTTCAGCGTTTGGAGGGCAACCATTGCGCTGTTGTTTGTAAGAATGCTCGACATAAGCATGTTCCTTCAGTCATTGACGCTTTGCGTCCGTTGTTGTCCCACCCCCCACGGGGCTAGACGAAATGTCGTTCTGACCTGTGCAATCGCTTACGTTTTAATGCGATGCGCCACCCGACCTCGGATGCATCGCCACCATGTCCCTTTTTACCTTAACGTCCTCTAAATACCGCCCAGTTCATTAGCAGGCTTTTTATTCAAACGCTCATGCACGTTTTTCAACGGTGTGATCAGCATCAACATCAATGTTTCGCTTTTTACCGTCGGAACCATAGGTTTCCAGCGATCCCCGTAAGCGGCGTAACTCTGCCAGCCGTTGGGCCACATTCCGAATTCCCTCCATCGCGCCATCCAACAAAAGCTGGTTGCGCCTCACCTTTTTGTCCAAAGATTCCAAGGTCGACAGATCCGTATGAATACCCTCATTTAATGCGTCAATAAGGGCTTCCTTGCGTGGCAGCATGCTTGTCAACTTTTCCAAATCACCTTTTAGCAGCGCATCACGCTCCGCTTCGAGCAGATCATCCAACGCATCAAAATTCATTTTCACGGCTTCATCCGACATTTTCACGCTCCTTCAAAGTTTCGTAAATCGCTTCGCTCAGGCCAATGCCACCGGCCTTAACCATTTGCATCGCTTGCTCTTGAACCAAAAATGACGCGAATTGATCTTCGCCTGCGCCACCCCCAAAACTCTCGCTTGTTTGGCCAAGGCCAGCTGATTTCAACATTTCCGCTAGAAAAGTCGCCTCGAGTTTTTGAGCAGCCTCTATAAGCGCCTTATCCTTAGCCGTTGGCGGTACAGCCGTACTTAGTGGAGGGATCATCATCTTCGATTCCTTAAATTGCTTTCTATTTTTGTGATCTTGCGCCGAAATCAGTAAACAAGCGGTAAGGATGTCCGCGCATAGTGCCCAAATCGGAGAAGAACTCCCGGAGGTCGACTATGCATCCCATTACAGCGCAATTAACGCAGCAAAGTGCGTCAACAAATAAACACCCAACAGATGCAAAAGACCTGTCTCACACATTGCCCTCTTTTGCTGGAGGAGCTGGCAGTGGCCAGAAAGAGTCTAGGAGTTTTCAACATTTCTTTGAAATCAATGCGATTGATGCACCTGAAATAGAGATGCCTATCACCGAAAATGTTGATGCAATTATTGCACCTGAACAGACCTCAGAGGTTAGGAACCGAACAGCGGGTCAGGTAGGTGTGAATGAGCAACCAAACCCCGAGCTTCCAACGTTTGATTCTATTGATGAGCATGAAGTTCCAGCGGTGAAAAAAAGCATCGCAGATCAAACAGATCCTCCAACCTTATTTGCGAGCCAACCGCTATTACCAGGCCAGAACCTGCCCCGCACTTTGGTTGGGAATGCTGATATCTCGCTTCACCAAACCCAGTATTCAAATCCAACAAACGAAACGCCTTTGCCGACTGGGAAATCGCCAGTCCTATCGGTGATGAGCGAACGTCAAACACAAGCGCCAGCTGAAAGCGCCCAGATTCCTGACAAACCCGTTAAGACCCAAGATGCGCTGCCGATTCATGGCGCGACGATCAAAGACGGTTCACAGGTTGTACCTGTCAAAGAGATGCGTGCCCGACAGCGGCCAGTACAAAGCAGCTTGGAATTGATAATGTCACTGCCCGCGCTGAAAAGAAGTGCTGGCTTGACACCAGCGCCAACTCAACCTGAGAAAATACAACTTTCTTTGAGTGAAGCATCCATCGCTACACCATCAGATATTCGCCAACCGACACAGCCGACTATCATAGAACGGGCAAAGCCCGTTGACCCGACTAGACACGCGATCCTAGTGGATCAGACGAGCAAAAATACCTTTGCTAACACGGATGCAGATATTGATCGACCAACTCCGAAGTCTTCGGAACATCTGGTGCCACAAACCCAACCGATACCTATCGTGCGTGCTCAGTTGACGGATGGGGCTAATATTACGTACGCCCCCACACCCATAAGTTCAAAATTACAGGCTTCTTTCACCAAAGATACGCCAGTTGATCCAACGCGTTTTGCAAAGATGGAATTTCAGCAAACTGTGATGCCAGCACCACCACCGGCAAAACAAGTTGCTATTTCTTCAGCAGCCAGCATCACTACCCCGGCAGTACATATCCAACCTCACTCAAAGATCGATATTTTCGCCCAAACAGAGACTTCTTTCACCACATCAACTGAGGTCCTGCCGCCTTCGCAACTTCAACATATCACTGGCACGGGACGCATAGATTTACCAATCCACGTGGCAAGACAACTGGCTGAGGTGGTTCAACACATGCCATCACGGCCCGTTGAAATCACGCTTAGCCCTGAAGAGTTAGGGCGCGTGCGCCTCTCTGTTGTGACAAGCGAAACCGGGATTGTTGTAAACGTCTTGGCCGAACGACCAGAGACATTGGACCTGCTGCGCCGTCACATTGATCAATTATCGCAAGAATTTCAGGATCTTGGATATCAAGATATCGCCTTTTCTTTTGCTGGGGCCGGAACAGACACAGACAATGATGGCGATAACACCCAACCCGAGGATCATTCAGGCCCTCATGCAAAAGACGTTAATCAAACTGATGCAACAGCAACGCAAATACATCTGTCAGCCGACCCCGCTGCCGGTCTTGATCTCAGATTATAAGGAAAACAAAACATGGACATTGCGTCAAATTCAATCGCTTCGACCACATCCACAGGCACCGGTGGATCAGTTACAGCAAACAACCCTGTCTTGGCCTCAGATTTTGAAACTTTCCTGAAAATGCTGACGGCACAAGCCAAGTATCAAGACCCGCTTGAACCCATTGATTCATCTGAATATGCCGCCCAATTGGCGCAGTTTTCGATGGTAGAACAACAGGTATTATCAAATGATCTATTGGCGGCACTTACCGCACAATTGGGTTCGGGGAACATGGCGCAAATGGCCAATTGGATTGGGATGGAAGCGCGCACAACAGCCCCCGTTCAGTTTGACGGCAGCCCCATTACAATTACGCCCAATCCAGTGGCAATATCAGATGAAGTCTTCCTTGTGGTCTATGATAGTGACGGACAAGAAGTACAACGATCCTCAATCCCGGTTTCTGCTGACCCCATCGAATGGGCAGGCGTTTCAGATGATGGCACTCCATTTGAAGCGGGGCTTTATAGTTTCGAGGTGGAAAGCCGTGCCAATGGAGAGCTTCTGTTGACGGACCCAGCAGAGACTTATGCCCGCATCACAGAAGCTCGAACGCAGGGCGGTGAAACCTTGCTAATCCTCGAAGGCGGTTCAGCAGTTTTAGCCAGCAGCGTCAGTGGCTTGCGTGAACCTGTCTAGACGCCAAAACCCTCACGTCCGATGGAAACATAGGATGTGAACCCGGCCCGCTTGGCATCTTTCGTAGTGTAGATGTTGCGCAAGTCAGCCATTGCGGGTGTTGTCATCCGCTTGGCCAGGCGCTTGAGATCCAGCGCGCGAAATTCGTTCCACTCAGTCAATATCACGATCGCTTCGGCATTCTGGGCAGCTTTATAGGCATCTTCCGACCAATTCACGCCGGGCAATAGTTCCTCACCTTCACGTTGGCCCTGCGGATCAACGACACGCACCTTTGCGCCACCCCCAACCAAAGCTGGAATAATGGTCAGCGACGGTGCATCGCGCATATCATCTGTGTTCGGTTTGAACGTGACGCCAAGCACGGCAATGATCTTGCCATTCACATTACCACCGCAAATATCGACAACCTTGTCGATCATTCGCCGTTTAACTTCATCGTTTACTTTGATGACAGTTTCGGTCAGTTGCATCGGCATCCCGTGATCTTGGCCGATCCGCGCCAATGCCTTGGTATCTTTGGGAAAACAGCTACCGCCATAGCCCGGTCCTGCATGTAAGAACTTTGATCCGATACGCCCATCCATGCCCATACCTTTGGACACCATTTTCACATCTGCACCAACCCTTTCGCACAGCGATGCAATCTCGTTGATAAACGTAATTTTGGTCGCCAAAAATGCGTTGGCCGCATATTTGATCATCTCTGCACTTTCTAGATCAGTCACCATGATCGGAAAATCACGCAAATACAGCGGGCGATAAATATCATTCATCACCTCGGTGGCACGATCATTTTGGACACCAACAACAACGCGATCTGGCCGCATAAAGTCATCAATCGCCGCCCCTTCCCGCAGGAATTCGGGGTTTGAGGCAACATCATATTCGGCCTTGGGGTTTGCTTTGTGGATCGTTTGCTTGACTTGCCGGTTGGTCCCCACGGGAACGGTCGACTTCGTGACAATGACAGCATAGCCGGTAAGCGCATGCGCGATCTCTTCTGCCGCGGCCATGACATATGTCAGATCAGCATGCCCGTCCCCACGACGCGTCGGTGTTCCCACGGCGATAAATACCGCATCGGCCCCATCGACGGCTTTCGCCAGATCACCAGAAAATGACAAACGGCCAGCGGCCACATTTTTGGCCATCAGTTCTTCTAGGCCCGGTTCGTAAATGGGTACAACACCTTGTTCCAATTGCGATACTTTTGCAGGATCTTTGTCCACACAGATCACATCATGGCCAAAGTCCGAAAAACACACCCCAGATACCAGCCCGACATAGCCGGTCCCAATCATCGCAATCTTCATCTGCTCACCTTTTACACTTTTTGCCTACTCGGATGCGGCAAGTGTCGCGTTCTGTCAACTGTTCCGTTCTTGTTTCAGCGATCAGACAGCGCAAAACCAGCATAGGCAAAGGGCATGATTGCGCGGCGAAACCGACCTAATTCAAAACGCGCCAGTGGACGTTTGATCACATCCGGGTAAATCCGCGCTGGCAATTTACCTTGAACCAAGTCCGCAAGCAGCGCACCAGAATAGCTTGCCATCGCAACACCGTTTCCATGATAACACAGACTGGCGAACATACCCGGCTCATCTGGAACCTCACCAACAAACGGCATCATGTTACGGGCAATGCAGACCATACCAGACCATGCATGTGGTGTCTCAACCTCGCGCCATGCAGGGAACATCGCATCAAAATCCTCGCGCGCGCGTTTGATTGCACGCGCTTCTGATCCAGTATTTGCCATCAGGCCACCGCGCACCCCAAACAGCATGCGATTGTCAGGCATCAGGCGGAAATAATGCAGCAAGTGGCGCGTGTCATATGACGCTTGACCACTTGTCCAACCCTGTTCGCCCAGTTCAGTTTGGGTCATCGGCCTCGTTACAATGATGCTAGATTGTGTTGGCATATAGCGCGACGCCAACCACTCTGGCAGGTCTTCGGATGAGTATCCGTTGGTAGCAATAATAACCTTTTCGGTAGCCACAGTGCCGCCGGGAGTTTGAATTTCAAACATCCCATTCTTGCGGATGATCTTAGTCACCGGCGTTTCATGGAATATCTGTGCGCCCGCATTTTCAGCGGCTCTGGCAAACCCGGAAATGTATTTACGCGGATTTAGACCAAAGCCAATCGGCACGGTCAAAGCGCCGTGAAAGCCTGCATTCATGCCCTGACCTTCAAGATCGGCCTTTTCGGTCAACCGCGCATCCACACCATAACTTTCGCCATAGTAGTCAACCTGAGCGCGCAAAACCTCCATGTCTTTTGGGCGGTGCGCGAATTGCGTTTCGCCATTTGAATGACGATCCACATCTATATTGAAACGCGTGATCAGGTTTTCGACCAGATTGACGGCTTCATGTTCGGTTTGTCGCCATGCGCCACGCGCATCACGTCCAAACAGTTTATCCAACGCTGCGTTGTCCAACATGCCGCCGCCAAGACAGCAAAAACCGCCGTTGCGACCCGAAGCACCCCAACCCACGTATCGGCTTTCCAATACGCTGGCTGCAACACCTGCCTGTGCGAGATGCAATGCTGCTGATACGCCTGTGAAGCCACCCCCCACAATGGCCACGTCACAACGGTGAGTGCCTTGCAAGGCAATACGATCAGGCGCATCGCATGTTTCATCCCACCAACACCCCGCACGAGGCGCATCGCTATAGGCAAAGTCTGGATAGATGCGCTTCATTCAGCGGTACGTTCCGCCGCTTGCGCGTCCTTTTGCGCCCTCAATGAATTGCGTTTACTGACCAATGACGCGCTGATCACGCCAACGGTCACAATCGCGATCATGATCGTGGACAACGCGTTGATCTCGGGCGAAACGCCCAACCGCACAGCACTAAAAATCTTGATCGGTAGCGTGGTCGATGACGGGCCCGACACAAAGGACGCAATCACCAGATCATCAAGGCTAAGTGTAAACGCCAACAACCAACCCGCGATCACCGCGGGCGCGATCATCGGCAGAGTGACCAGCCGGAAAGCATCCCAAGGCGATGATCCAAGATCAAGTGCGGCCTCTTCCAGTGAGCGGTCAAAGGACACCAACCGCGAAGAGACAACGACCGACACGTAACACATGGAAAAGGTGGTATGTGCCAGCACGATGGTCAGAACGCCGCGATCCAATCCGATTCCGATAAAAAGCAACAACAGCGACAGACCAGTGATCACTTCGGGCATCACGAGAGGCGCAAAAATCATACCTGAAAACAACGTGCGCCCCAAAAAGCGACCGCCGCGCACCAACACATAGGCAGCCATGGTGCCAAGGATTGTGGCGAACGTAGAGGATATCACGGCAACCTTAATCGTCACCCAAGCAGCATCCATGAACGCCTCGTTCTGGAAGAGCGTCCCGTACCATTTGGTCGAAAACCCAGACCAGACAGTGACTAATTTACCGGCGTTAAAGCTGTAAATGATTAGGATAATCATCGGAATATAGAGGAACGCAAAGCCAAGCGTGAGTGAGGTAATGTTGAACCAACTTAGACGCTTCATTGGTCCACCTCCGCTTGTTTTTGCTGGTTCCGTTGGAACAGCACAATCGGAATGATCAAGATCAGCAACAGGATCACAGCAACCGCGCTTGCCACGGGCCAATCGCGGTTATTGAAGAATTCTTCGAACAAGACTTTGCCGATCATCAGCGTACCGGAGCCCCCCAGCAGCGATGGGATCACAAATTCACCCAACGCCGGGATGAAGACCAGGAAACAGCCAGCGATGATGCCGTTCTTAGACAGTGGGATTGTCACCAGCCAAAAGGCCTGCGTACGAGAACATCCAAGGTCTTCTGCGGCTTCATTCAGGGATTCATCAAGACGATCCAGGGCCGCGTAGATTGGGAGGATCATAAACGGCAGGTACGTATAAACGATGCCGATATAGACGGCAGTGTTCGTATTCAAAATTGTCAGCGGTTCACTAATAATCCCTATGCTTAACAGCAGTTGGTTCAATAACCCCTCGGTGCTGAGGATACCCATCCATGCGTACACGCGGATCAGAAAGCTGGTCCAGAACGGTAGGATTACCAGCATCATCAACGTGGGCCGCCATTCTTCGGGGGCTTTGGCCATGCCGTATGCAATCGGGTAACCAACCAATAACGTGCAGAAGGTAGAGATGAGGGCAATACGAAATGAGCTTAGGTAAGCTTTCCAATAGAGATCATCTGAAGCGATAAAGGCGAAGTTTTCAAAATCCAACTCAGCCAAAAGCGCGCCCAATCCATCACGCATATTTGGTGTATATGGGGGGATCGCCAGCGCCGTATCGGAAAGCGAAATCTTAAATACAATGATAAACGGGACCAGAAACAAGACCAGCAACCAAGCGTATGGCACCGCGATAAGGGTGAAACGCCGCATCATTGGTCCAACAACACGCCAGCGGTCGCGCTCCATGAAATCCAAACGGGGTCTTCCCATGTGATGTCACGCCGCGCGAGGCGGCGGGTGTTGGCGGTCTGTGCTTTGATGATTTGACCACCCGGCAGTTGGACGTGATAGGTGCTGAGGTTGCCCAGGTAAGCAATGTCCAAAACCTTGCCTTGCAACGCATTGGACGCGTCTTTGGGCTTGTCTGTGGTGATCGTGATTTTTTCGGGGCGGATCGCCAGATGCGCCTTTTGACCTTCGCTAAATGTTCGCTCTGAAGCGGCCAAAATAGGTGCTTCGCCAGCGGCCCAATCCAAATGGTATTCATCTTTGCCAGCCGCACTGGCGGTCGCTTCGATGATATTCACCTCACCAATAAAGTCCGCGACATAGACTGAATTCGGATATTCATAAATCGCGGCAGGCGTAGAGACCTGAATGATCTTTCCTTCGTCCATCACCGCCACACGGGAGGCAACAGTCATCGCCTCCTCTTGGTCATGGGTCACGATGACAAAAGTCGTGCCAGTGGTTTCTTGGATGTCCATCAGTTCAAACTGCGTGTCTTGGCGCAGTTTCTTATCCAGCGCGCCCAAGGGTTCATCCAATAACAGTAGTTTCGGCGCTTTGGCCAAGGAACGCGCCAGCGCCACCCGTTGCCGCTGACCCCCAGAAATCTGGTGTGGCTTGCGTTGCGCAAATTTCTCAAGCCGGGTGAGTTTAAGCATCTCCTCAACCCGCGCGGCAATCTGGTCTTTGCTTTGCTTGTCGCGTTTCAGGCCAAAGGCGATATTCTCCCAAATGCTCAGATGCGGGAACAGCGCGTAGGACTGGAACATCATGTTCACCGCACGTTTATTGGGCGGCACATCGGCAATGTCTTGCCCGGCCAATTCCATACGTCCGCTTGTTGGGTTTTCAAATCCGGCCAACATTCGCATCATCGTTGTTTTGCCGCAGCCCGACGGCCCCAGCAGCGCAAAAAATTCCTGCGCGTAAATGTCGAGTGTCAGATCATCAATCGCAACAAATTCGCCAAATTTCTTGGTCACGTTCTGGAACCTGATCAAAGGCTCTTGGTTCGGGTCATCCCACGGTGCGAAAACGGTTTGGCTCATGGAATGTTTCTTTCTTTTACTCTGTTCGCAGTCGTCAAATAAGGGCGAGACCCTGTTGGCCTCGCCCTACTTAGTAATTTAGGTACCTGATTTGATCTTGGTCCAAAGGCGCGTGACAACACGTTGAACTTTGGGGCCATAAGGCGATGTGGTGTAGAGGTTTTCTAGTGTTTCTGGCGTAGGATAGATTGCCGGATCACCGATCACGTCTTCTTCCAAGAACTCTTGAGAGGCCAAGTTGCCGTTGGCGTAATACACATAGTTCGATGCTGCCGCCATGTTTTGCGCGTCCATGATGAAATTCAGGAATTTATGTGCGCCATCTGGGTTTGGCGCATCCACCGGGATCGCCATATTATCGAACCACATCAATGCACCTTCGCTTGGGGCGTTGTACGCAATTTCGACACCGTTGTCAGCTTCTGCCGCACGGTCACGTGCCTGCAAAATATCGCCAGACCAACCAAACGCCACGCAGATGTCACCGTTTGCCAGTGCATTGATATATTCAGAGCTGTGGAATTTTTGCACAAATGGCGCTATTGCCGTCAACGTCGGCTCAACTGTGGCGATGACGTCGGGGTCTTGGCTGTCCGGGTCTGCACCAAGATAGGCCAATGCCGCCGGGATCATTTCAGCTGGGGCATCAAGGAAATGCACACCACAGGCGGACAGCTTTTCCATGTTCTCGGGGTTAAATACCAAATCCAGAGAACCGATAGGCGCATCGTCACCCAAAACTTCTTTGACTTTGTTGACGTTCACGCCAAGGCCCGTTGTGCCCCACATGTAGTTGATCGCATATTGGTTATCAGGGTCGTATTTTGCAACGCGCGTGTTAATGACGTCCCACATGTTACCGCTGTTGGATAGCTTGGATTGATCCAATTTCTGGAACGCGCCCGCTGTAATCTGGCGTTGCAGGAATGTGCCCGATGGTACCACGACATCATAGCCTGACCCACCAGCCAGCATTTTGGTTTCCAGCACTTCGTTGCTGTCGAATACGTCATAGATCAGATCGATGCCTGTCTCTGTCTCGAACTTCTCAAGCAGTGATTCGTCGATATAGTCAGACCAGTTATAAACGCGCACTTCTTCGGCCATGGCCGTCGATGCGATAAGGGCCGTCGCAGCGACGCTGCCCAGAATTCCGTACTTCATGTGTAACTCCCGTTAGGTAGACAGGGTTGGTCCCCGCCTTTGGTTAATTTGATCAAGTTTTGCCTCTTACGGCAAGATAATTTATGCTTTCATGCAAGGCGCGATGGTGCAAGGTGTCGAAATTCGACGAAAAAGTAGGCGACTGGCGATGAACGTGGAAATAACCGCCCCATCAAATCCGTTTACCACGGATGACACTGGCAAAACGCCAATCCATCAGCATGTCTATGAACAACTGCGATCAAAGATCTTGTTTGGTGATCTTGCGCCGGGCCAGGCCGTGACAATTCAAGGTATTACGTCTGAATTGAACGCAGGCATGACACCAGTGCGCGAAGCAATCCGAAGATTGATCGCTGAGGGGGCATTAACACATAAGGGCAATCGCCGTGTCAGCGTACCCGTGTTGACAGCAAAAAGCGTTGAAGAGCTTGGTTTTATGCGAAAGTCACTTGAAACTGAGTTAACCCGCCGGGCCGCAGTAAGGATGACCACCACCCAATTGGACGAATTGCGTCTGTATGATGATGATTTGAACAAGGCCATCGCGCAGGGTGATATTGGTGGGTATTTGACCCACAACTACAGGTTTCATGCCTACATCTACAGCTGTGCTGAAGCGTCTATTATTACCGAAACCGTTGATCGACTGTGGTTGCGATTCGGACCATCCTTGCGGGTGGTCTGTGGGCGGTTCGGGACCAATAATCTGCCCGACAAACACAAAGACCTACTTGAGGCACTTTCAGCACGTGATGTCGAAGCCGCGGCCAAGGCGATGTCAGAAGATGTTGAACAGGGCATTCGGCAGGTACGTGCGGCCCTGCAATCAGATTGATCTGCCAAGCGATTCGGTTTGACTTCGAATAATTTGATCATATTCTGCGCGCATATCTTTTCGCCACATTCCATGAGGTACGCGCAATGACCGCTATCACCAATCACCTACCCACAGCCGAGCTTCAGGCGCTGGATGCCGCCCATCACATGCACCCGTTCACGACCAATGATGAATTGGCTGAAAAAGGTGCACGTATTATCACGCGGGCTAAGGGTGTGTATCTGACCGATAGTGAAGGTAACGAAATTCTGGACGCAATGGCGGGCCTATGGTGTGTGAACCTTGGCTATGGCCGCCCTGAGATGGGTCAGGTCGCAGCACGTCAAATGGACGAACTACCCTTTTACAATACATTCTTTATGACAAGCCACGTGCCCGCAATTGCCTTGTCCAAGGCATTGGCAGATCTTGCGCCCGGCGATCTAAACCATGTGTTTTATGCAGGTTCGGGATCAGAAGCGAACGACACAAACCTTCGGATGGTCCGGGTCTATTGGGCGCAAAAGGGTCAACCAGAAAAGAGCCACATCATCAGCCGCAAAAACGCCTATCACGGGTCCTCTGTTGGCTCAGGCAGCTTGGGCGGCATGACCTATATGCACGAACAGGGCGGCCTGCCGATCCCTGGCATCCACCACATTGGTCAACCCGACTGGTGGTCCGAAGGTGGTGATCATACACCCGAAGAATTCGGCCTTGCTCGCGCGCAAGAGCTTGAGGCAAAAATCCTTGAACTGGGCGCAGACAACGTTGCAGCCTTTATCGGAGAGCCAGTGCAAGGCGCTGGTGGTGTGATCATCCCCCCCAGCACCTATTGGCCTGAGATTCAGCGCATCTGTAAGAAATACGATGTTCTGCTGATTGCAGATGAAGTGATTTGCGGCTTTGGCCGTACGGGCAACTGGTTCGGTTCCGAAACCATGGGCATTACGCCTGACATCATGACCATAGCCAAGGGGTTAAGTTCTGGATATGCGCCCATCGGTGGCTCAATCGTCAGTGACAAGATCGCCAAAGTGATCGACGCTTGTGAATTCAACCACGGCTACACCTATTCAGGTCACCCCGTCTGTGCATCCGTCGCCTTGGAAAACTTACGCATCATGCAAGAGGAAAACATCCTCGACCATGTGCGCAATGTAGCAGCCCCAGCGTTTGGGGAAGCGCTGCAAAAACTTGGCGAACATCCATTGGTTGGTGGCGTGAATGTGTCTGGCCTGATGGCATCCCTGCCTTTGTCCCCACACAAGGAAAGCCGTGCAGCATTTGCGTCTGACAAGGGCACTGTGGGATTCATGTGCCGCGAGCATTGTTTCAAAAATAATCTGGTGATGCGCCACGTTGGCGACCGCATGATCATTTCTCCGCCGCTGGTGATCACACCCGAAGAAATCGCGATTTTTGCCAAACGCGCAGAAAAGGCGTTGGATGCAACTTATGCAGACCTAAAAGACAAAGACATGTTCAAAGCAGCGTCATAATATCTTGCGAGCGTTAGCGCCAAAAAGGCTCTAACGCTCGCTCACAATATCAAAGCGCTCTGAGGCGCTCTAACAGACGCAACGATGGATAGCCGTCCGGCACAATCCCTTTTGCGTTTTGGAATCTGCGTACGGCGCTAACAGTCAACGGCCCCATTTTTGCATCGATCTTTTCTGTATCAAAACCAGCTGCGGTTAGCCGTTCTTGTAACTCAACCCGTTCATCATATGTCAGCGCACGATCCCCAACAGGCCATCCGTGTTTGAACGGTTCTTTGCCTTTGATCCGGTCGCTCAAATGCCCAATTCCAACCACATAGGCATCCGCAGTATTGTAATGCTCAATCACTTCGAAGTTTGAAAAGATCAGAAACGCCGCGCCTTCTGCACCGCCCGGCAACAGCACGGAAGCCAAACCATAATCTTTGACTGACGTGCCATTCACATCGGTGACGCCAAGTACCGCCCAATCGCTTGGTAATTTGGTCACAGAACGATCCGCGAGCAGATAATCGAACCCCTCCGGTATACGCACCTCAACGCCCCAAGGTTGGTTTAGTTTCCAGCCAAAATGCTTGAGGTATGCAGCGGTCGAAGCCAGCGCATCTGTCGGATCATCACCCCAGATATTGCGTTTCCCATCGCCGTCATGATCGACCGCAAGTTTGTTAAATGAGGACGGCATGAACTGCGTATGTCCCATAGCCCCCGCCCAACTACCCGTCATGCGATCTGCTGTAGTGTCACCGCTTTGCAAAATACGCAGCGCGTTGATCAACTCTTCTTCAAAAAAGTCAGCGCGTCGCGCATCATAAGCAAGGGTTGCAAGTGAATTGATCACGCCATCGCTTCCGCGAAATGTTCCATATGCACTTTCAAGGCCCCAGATCGCCACGACCACTTCTTTATCAACGCCGTATTGGCCCTCAATTTTGTCGAGTGTGCCGCCCCACTTCGCCAAAGCTTTGCGCCCATTTGCGATGCGTAAATCCGATACTGCTGTATCCAGATAATCCCAGATGGTTTTTGTAAATTCAGATTGATTGCGATCCCGCTGGATCACCTTCTCATCGTATGTGACACCGTTGAGCGCGGTATCAAAAACTTGGGCGGTTATTCCCAATTCCAGTGCGCGGGCACGAAATTCGACGATCCATGCTGTTAAGCCCGCATCAGTTCCTTTTTTCGGCGGGCGTGTTGGTGTCAGCGCAATGTCTTCTTGGATATTTTCGCCGCGTGCCAAAGGACGCAACGATGCCTCAATGATATCGGCTGACGACGCCTGTGGCAGGCAAGTGCCCAGTAATATGATGCCCGCGCTTAACTGCCTCAACATGAACGTTCCGTTTCTTTTGCTATACTTTGGCACTCTTTAGTCGGGTTTTCGTCAGTACTAAAGCCTTCACTCCACCTGCGCGCGGCCTTCCGCCATCGCTTCGATCTCTGCCCTGATTTTGGCCAGGTGATCGCGCAGCATAGAGACACGTCTGGGTCGAAAGCTTTTGCCCGTACGGGTGAGGTCATCCATTCGATCCAATCGGAACACCCGATTATCACATCGCAAATGACACCATGCCATCAACATATTGGTGTCTTGCATGTACACGATGCCAAGAGGGTCAACTTCGCGCTGTGATGAAGACCCTTTTGCATCTGTATATGAAAAGCTGACAGTTTCCTCATCCCATGTCGCAGCGCGCAATTTGGCAACATCAATGCGAGGTGTGTTTGGTCGTTTAAAACGACGTACATCCAATATTGCGTGCTGCAAACGATGTGCCTGCCGTGGCGGAACACGCGCCGTCAATTTTGCCAAAGCAGACTGTGCCGCGCGGGCCAAAGCAGGGTCACCAATAACTGCCACATCGCGCAGGCCAAGGACCAAGGCTTCTAATTCATCGTTCTCAAAACCCAACGGTGGCAGTGCCGCGTCTTCGATCAATGTATAGCCAAACCCTGCCTCACCATCAATCACCGCACCAAGACCGCGCAGCCCATCGATATCCCGATAAATCGTGCGCAATGACACATCTAGCTCATCTGCCAATTGTACCGCACGCACAGGGGCAGGCATACGCCGTAGTGCGGTCATCATTTGGAAAAGCCGATGTGTACGATTCATACAATGACACTACGAGATACTGACAGAAATTGACAGCACTGCCTGATACATCTGCCACATACTCAACAGGAGACAATCCAATGATCACCCTTATCACCTTTGCCCCAGCATTTGGTCAAACCGCTGCCAGCCCTTTTTGTGTCAAGGCGATTTGGCTTTTGAATATGTCCGGCCAAGAATGGCAGCGCGAAGACAGCATGGACCCGCGCAAAATGCCTAAACAGAAACTGCCGGTCATCCGGGTTGGTAGCGACCTCATTCACGATAGCGATAATATTCGTACATATCTGGAACAGCAGGGCGCAGATTTTGACGCCGGTTTAAGCGACATGGAAAAAGCAACATCGCGTGCCTTTATCCGTTTAGCAGAAGAACACCTTTATTTTCATTGCGTGATGCAACGCTGGGGTGAAGACGCAATTTGGCCCATTATTCGTGATCAATACTTTAGCGCCATCCCCAAAATCTTGCGCGGCTTTGTCACAAATAAGATCCGCAAAGCATGCTTGCAGGGCATGGATCGACAAGGGCTAGGGCGTCTGACATCCCAAGAGCGGTTACAGAAAATCGAACCCGATTTGAAAGCGATCACAACCCGGTTGTGGCACGGAAAATTCCTATTTGGCGATCATCCCACCGCTGCCGATGCTTCAGTTGCGTCGATGTTGGCGGGAATGCGTGCAACACCGGGCAAAACCCTGCTGAAAACACGGATCGCTGAGGATGAGATACTTTGCCGCTATATCGACCGGGCCGAGGATGCGATGTCAGTGCCGCGCGTCAACGCCGCGTCCGTGTCACTTTGCGCTTGATCTTGTCCTTCTTGCGCTTGGCATTGCTGCCTTTGCGACGGGGGCTGCGCCCTGCTGGGCTGCGGCTGCCTTGCGTGACTTTTTGATCTTCGATCTCAAGTAATTCCAGTGCGATACCCCCGGTCACGGGCACTGCTTCGGCCAGCCGCACCGTAACGCGCTGGCCGATGCTAATCGTCATGCCAGTGTCAGAGCCGATCAGTGTTTGGGCGTCTGCATCGTGATGGAAATATTCGCGCCCAAGTGATCGCATCGGCAGCAAACCATCCGCACCGGTTTCGTCCAACTTTACAAAAGCACCGAACCGCGCAATGCCACTGATCCGACCGGTAAATTCGTTGCCCACCCGTTCAGATAGGAAAGCCGCCAAATAGCGGTCTGTTGTATCGCGTTCTGCCACCATTGAGCGACGTTCAGTGTCAGAGATATGCGCGCCCGTTTGTTCGAGTGTTTCTATCTCTTCGACCTGCAAGCCGTCCTTGCCCCAGCCATGCGCCGTGACCAACGCGCGGTGTACGATAAGGTCCGCATAGCGTCGGATCGGTGAGGTGAAATGCGCATAAGATCGTAAGGCAAGGCCAAAGTGCCCGATATGCGCCGGCACATAATAGGCTTGGGTCATTGAGCGCAATGTAGAGATGTTGATCAATTCTGCATCGTCAGTCCCTGCTGCATCATTCAATAGTCTATTCAAATGCGCGGTTTGCAAAACTTGACCTTTCGCCAAGTTAAAACCAGCAGCCTGTGCAGTCTCGCGCAAGCTTTCCAACTTTGCAGGGGTTGGTTCCTCATGCACCCGGAAAAGCAACGGCGTTTTCTTTTCCAGCAAGGTTTCAGCAGCAGCGACATTCGCCAAAACCATCAGCTCTTCGATCAGCTTATGGGCGTCCAATCGATCTTTGAAATTAACCGAGCTAACCTTGCCGTCCTTACTTAATTCAATGCGCCGTTCTGGTAGATCAAGGTCAAGTGGCTGGCGCAGGGCGCGCGCTTCTTTGAGGGCTGCGTAGGCATTATAGAGAGGGCGTAAAACAGTCTCTAATAAAGGCTGTGTTCTATCATTCGGATTGCCATCAATCGCATCCTGTACTTCTTCGTAATGCAATGATGCAGGCGATTTCATCAAGCCACGATGGAAATCATGTGACAGTTTTTGACCCTTGGCGTTCAGTACCATGCGCACCGCAATACAGGCACGCGCCACCCCTTCGTGAAGCGAACACAGATCACCAGACAACCGGTCCGGTAGCATTGGCACAACACGGTCTGGGAAATATGTAGAATTGCCTCGCTTGCGTGCTTCAACATCCAATGCAGAGCCAGGCGTCACATAAGCCGCTACATCGGCAATGGCGACCCAAACGATATGACCGCCGGGGTTCTTGGGGTCATCGTCGGCATGTGCATAACAGGCATCATCGTGATCGCGTGCATCAGATGGATCAATCGTAATCAACGGCAAATCTTGCAGGTCTTTACGACCCTTTAAACCCATCGGTTTGGCAGCGTCCGCCTCTGCGATCACGTCGTCAGGGAAATGATCAGGGATGCCGTGTTGATGAATGGCAATCAACGACACCGCTTTGGGCGCAGATGGATCACCCAAACGATCGACAATTCGCGCGCGCGGCAGGCCCATGCGTCCCTTTGGCCCTGCCTGTTCAGCCTCTACCAACTCACCATCTTTGGCACCGCCCGTCGCATCACTGCCCACAATCCATTCACGATCTGCGCCCTTGTCGATCGGATGGATGCGGCCACCCTCAGCGGACTTGCGGAAAATACCCATGATGCGTTTTGGGTTGCTGCCAATCCGCCGGATCAGACGCGCCTCATAGGCAAATGCCTCGTCCTTGACCAACGTCACACGCGCCAGAATGCGGTCACCTTCGCCCAGCGCCGGATCACCTGCACGCGGTATCACCAACACGATTGGTTCAACACCTTGGCCTTGCCATTCCATCGGCTTGGCAAACAGATCACCATCTTTGTCAGCACCCGTGACCATCAAGACCGACACAGGCGGCAATCGATCAGGATCTTGATAGCTGCGCTTGCGCTTTTCCAGATGCCCTTCGGCCTCCAGTTCTTTCATCATGCGTTTCAAATCGATGCGAGCCGCACCTTTGATGCCAAACGCCTTGGCGATGTCACGCTTGGTGGTCAACGTCGGGTTCTGCTCGATCCATTCAAGGATCTCGGGTTTTGTCGGTAATTTGTTCATGGGGATCAGGTAGCACGCAGACGGATGCGCGTCATGGCAAATCGGATACTTCATCAACGTCAGCCAAAGTTGCGACATCAGCAATGCGGTAACCCGGCAGCGTTGCTTTGGTATCGGCCAATGCATGCCGCGTGGACCACCTTACCCCGTTAAAAATACTTGGTGGTTGGCGGCAGGGTTTCTTGAGCCCAATCAGCCAATAGCCACCGTCCGGTGCTGGGCCAAAAACCGCATCATTGTTGCCCAGCGCGCGAAACGCCTGCGCAACATGATTTCTTGTAATACCAGGGATGTCCGCACCGATGACACAAGCAGGGCCAATAGAAACCTGCCCCAACATCCGGGCCATACGGTCACCTAAATCGCCCCGCCCTTGCGGCCAGCGGGATAGATCTGCGGGCCAAACCCGGCTTTTCATTCCTTCCACATCAGGGGCGACAGCCAGTACAATTTGCCAACGCGGGTCTTGGACCCGACGCAACAGCCTGCGTGTTTGATGGCGAAACCACCACGCCGACGCCGTCATGCCAATATCGCGTCCCAGTCGGGTTTTGACACGACCCGGTCTTGGTTCTTTGACCATAATGATCAGGGTTTTTGTCACAGAGCGCGCACCATATCTTGGTGATCAATGCCCGCGTCTTTGTAAATCGGACCAGTCTCTGCAAATCCAAGCGCCTGATAGAAGGCAGTCGCATGCACCTGCGCACCCAATTTCGCAGTGCGAACACCGTCCTGTGATCTAGCTAAATCCAAGGCGGCATTGATCAATGCCGCCCCCAGACCCGTTCCACGATGCGATTTCAGAACACACACACGCCCAATTTTTGCTACGCTGTTCTGAATATAGATCCGTGCAGTACCAACTGGGGTGGCATCATCAGTTGCCATAAGATGCAGGCATCGACCATCTAGGCCATCTAACTCATCCGCTTCTGGGACGTTTTGTTCATCGATAAAAACGATCCGACGCAATGCCAAACATGCGTCGATATCATGCGTTTGTACAACCTTAACGCTCACGCAAAGTAATCCGTTAATATCCGTCCATAGATCGCTTTGAGTTGATGGATATGCTCAACCCGGACATGTTCATCGACTTGATGCATGGATTGTCCCACCAAACCAAATTCGACCACCGGGCAATGGGATTTAACAAACCGTGCATCAGATGTGCCACCCGTGGTGGACATCGTTGGCGTCACGCCCGTTTCCGCCGTAACTGCATTTGCTACCAAATCAGACAACGCGCCAGGAGGGGTGATAAAACTCTCGCCAGATACTTTGATATTCACTTCGATTTGAACGCCAAATTCTACCTGAATATTGGTCGCCTGTTGTTCAAGCCACTTGGACAAACTGGCACCAGAATGCAGATCGTTGAAGCGAATATTCACCGCAGCACGACATTCTGCCGGGATCACATTGGTCGCAGGATTGCCCGTATCAATTGTGACAACAGCCAAAGTTGAAGCATCAAAATGATCGCTTCCTGTATCCAACTCATGGGATGCCAGACCATCCATTAATCGTACCATCGCAGACAACGGGTTGTTCGCGCGGTGCGGATAGGCAGCGTGCCCTTGTTTGCCGACCACACGAAAATGCGCGTTCAATGAACCACGCCGCCCGATTTTCATCATGTCACCCATGGTATCAGGACAGGTTGGTTCACCCACCAAACACACATCCATGCGTTCGCCATTATTTTCCATATATTCAAGCAAGGCGATTGTACCGTGATCTGCGTCACCTTCTTCATCACCTGTGATCGCAATGATGATTGATCCATTGGGCGGTGTATCACGGACGAAATCAACGGCGGCGGCAGCAAACGCCGCCACACCAGATTTCATGTCGGTGGTGCCGCGCCCGTACATGATGCCGTCTTTGATCTGGGCACCAAAGGGCGGCATTGACCAATCTGCCTCGTTCCCAATCGGAACAACATCGGTATGGCCGTTAAACCCAAAGGACTTTGTATTGCCTTTGTTACCCCAGCGCGCAAAGAGGTTGCGAATGCCACCCCGATCCGCCCAAGCGCATTCAAACCCGGCATCCGTCAGCAATTCATGCAAAATCTCCAACGCCCCTTCATTCGCGGGCGTGACAGATGCGCAGCGCACCAATTTTGCGGTCAATTCAGCAGGGTCCAAGCCAGACATTGCGGCTCCTTCACATTGGAAATGGGCGGTCGACGCCTTTTTGTGGCTAAAAAATCGCGATGCCAAGGGGGTGGATGCAGGAAAGACTTAACAGTTTCGCGTTTCCCATGTTAGGATTGTGTTAATAATATGACCCGAGGCAGGGCATCAGCAGTGTACGATCAGATTTAGCACCTGAAAACAGGGCAATTCGATCATTAAATCCAAAAAGCATGGGGCAATTCCCTGCTGTGCTGAATGTGGCTGTTTCGACCAAAGGTGTGAGGCAGAGACATGGTTGCAGCGTCGGAACTTCCGATTGAAACAGTGCGTGAAGGCACGACCGCCGAAGACATGGCAAATGCCATCTTTGGCAATGGCGTCACAGTGACCGGGGCAACCTATTACGGTGACAATGACAGCGCTGGCATTTATTCGGGCGGATTGAGCAATTCGCCGGGCGTCGTGCCGGGTGACACAGGTGTGATCCTGTCAACAGGCAACGCCGAAGACTTCACAAACTCTAATGGCCAAGCAAATCAGAACACCAACACTTCGACAAATACCTCCGGCACCAACAACTTTAACCAGTACAACACCGCTGCTGGTGCACGGACCTATGACGCCGCAACGCTGGACATCGACTTTATCCCCGACACGTCCATCATGACGATGCAGTTTGTGTTTTCATCCGAAGAATATCCCGAATTTGAAAATTCGATTTATCAAGATTTCGTAGGCGTGTGGATCAACGGCACACTTGTTCCAATGGATGTGGGTAACGGCGATGTTGACCCGGGCAACGTGAACACGACGAACAACATCAACATGTACGTGTCCAACCAAAACGACGAAGCCAACACCGAGATGGATGGTTTTACCATCACATTGACCCTGACAATGTTTGTCAATCCGGGTGTTGTAAACTCGATGCGTATCGCCATCGCTGACGTGTCAGACAGCAGCTATGATTCCAACCTGCTTATTGCTGGGGACTCAGTTCAAACCGATCTGGTCGCGCTTTCCGACAACGTTGATCTATTCCCAACGGGCGAACGTGATATTGACGTTCTTGGGA
This sequence comes from Sulfitobacter sp., assembly GCA_049794015.1. Lineage (GTDB taxonomy): Bacteria > Pseudomonadota > Alphaproteobacteria > Rhodobacterales > Rhodobacteraceae > Sulfitobacter. Next base: position 71,160 of record JBARCK010000089.1, read on the forward strand.
ACGATATCAACAACGGTGGTGGTACGCTAACGATCACCCACATCAATGGTGTTGCGGTTTCAGTTGGCGATACGATCACCTTGCCCACAGGACAAACCGTTCGGCTAAATGCTGATGGCACATTTACTGTCACTGGTGACGGCGATGTTGAAAACTTTAACTTCACCTATACCGTTTCAAATGGCACCGACACTGACGTAGGTTTTGTTAACGCCACAGGTGTGCCGTGTTTTGTTGCCGGCACGATGATCGCAACGCCAAACGGTGAATGTGCGGCAGAGGCATTGCAGCCCGGTGATCTGGTACTAACCAAAGATGATGGCGCGCAACCCTTGCGCTGGCTTGGCACACGAACAGTTGCCGCGACTGGTGATTTTGCCCCCATTCACATTCGTGCGAATACTTTTGGCACACATCGCGACCTGCTGGTTTCACCCTTACACAGAGTCTTAATTCGCGACAATTTGGCTGAGTTATTGTTTGGTGAGGCCGAAGTTTTGATCGCCGCACGTGATCTGGTCAATGACCGATCAGTTTTGCGTCGCGAAGGAGGCGACGTGACCTATGTCCATCTGATGTTTGACCGCCATCAAGTGGTGTTTTCCGAAGGGTTAGAGACTGAAAGTTTCCTCCCTGGCCCACAAACCACCAAGAGTTTTGAACGCGAGATCGTCGATGAGATTTGCGCGATCTTTCCTGAAATGGACCCTACGACAGGGCTGGGATATTCCCCGGCCGTGCGGCGCACCTTGAAACGCTACGAAGCAGACCTGCTTCGCGCGACACAGGCGGCCTGACCCATGACATGGCTTGCCCTCAGTGATCACGACGACCGCCGCTTTTCCCTGCGCGGATTAGGATCTGACAAAAAAGCAGAGCCCGTGTTGCAGGATGACCCCCGCGTCATGCTGACCCGTGGCACAATAATGTTTGAAACCCGCCTGTCTGCCGATGGTCGCCCGCAGGTGTTGTTTGGATATAAAACCACCCACCCATGGCTGCGCAGCCTGACGTTTCAAGCCATACCCGGCGGCGGCGTCGCGATGGTGCAGGTACAAGGCAAAGATATCACTCACGCTGCCATCGACCATAAAGATGCGGGCCGGACCGACGTTGTGCGCATCACCTATTCGTGGGACAGCATTGCGAAATGGGGGCGTATGACGCTGGAACAACCCGAGGACACACATGTTGTCAGCGTAGCAGTCGATAACCCACACCCCCTTTCGCTGGATGACATCCGTGATCTGATGCTGGGGCGAAACGAGCAAACCTTTGCGCCCGACATGATATTCGCAGCACTTTCCGATCAAATCGAACCAATAGGGCCCACGCCAACATTGCTGCCCAGCACACCGCTTGCCACGCCTTGGGGATATAAACCCGCAGCACACTTGCAACGCGGTGATACGGTATTGACCAAAAGCACAGGTGTCGTGCCTGTCTTGCACCGGGTCAATCGCATGGTCCCAGCGCGCGGTAGCTTTCGACCGATCCGTCTGCGTGCCCCATATTTTGGCTTGCAGGACGATATCATCGTGTCGCCAGATCAGCGGCTTGTGATTGATGGACCCGAAGTGGAATACCTTTTCAACGAAGAGGCGGTTTTGGTCCCTGCCCGCCATCTGGTGAACGGATTTGCGGCCCTTTATGAACCATGTGGGCCGACCATCCGTTACTCACAGCTGTTGCTACCCGGCCATGACACGATGCTTGCGGCAGGCACCGCGCTGGAAAGCCTCTATATCGGACGGATCAGGCGTAACACGACCCATCTGCAAAGCAGTATTCTGCACGGATTAGACCGTGGCGGTTTACCCGAACATGGGCGGCCAATGCATCATGTATTGCGCTGGTACGACGCCATTCATCTTGCCCGCCAACGCGCGGCATAAGGGCGGCAAAACTATCTCTTTTCAAATTTAGATTCTCTGCGCACATTCAAACAGTGAATTGAGCCTGACGTCAGAGAGATAATCACGTGCCAGCCGACCTAGAAATTGCAGAGCGCCTTGCCTCGCGGCTAAAGGAAGAACGTAAGAAAAAGGGACTAAGCCTTGAGGCTTTGGCCAAATTATCTGGCGTATCACGTTCAATGCTATCCCAGATTGAGCGCAGCGAAAGCAGCCCGACGGTAGCCAGTCTTTGGAACCTGACACGCGCCCTGAATGTTGATTTCGCCGGGTTGCTTGATGCAACCGCAGACACCCCACAATCCATCCGCGATGTGGTGCGCTCTGCTGAGATCCCACAGATCACCAATAAGGCTGGTGGCTGTGTCATTCGTATTTTAAGCGCGCCTGAAGATGTCGGAAAAACCGAAGTGTACGACATCACCTTTCAACACGATGCCATGTTGGACAGCGCACCACACAAAACCAATTGCGAGGAAAACCTGACCGTTTTGTCAGGAACTGTTGTCGTCATGTCCGACCAGGAAACAACCACAGCAGAAGTAGGTGATACGGTGCGCTACCGCGCAGATCGCGACCATTCGATCAGCGCCCAAGGCGAGGCACGAGTCTTGCTGATCGTAAAAAACGCATAACAGAAATTCGAAAATAGTCTCTTACAGGGGAACACATATGAAAGTTGGTTTTGTTGGCTTGGGGAACGTCGGCGGAAAGCTGGCTGGGTCTATCCTACGCAATGGCTTTGACCTGACCGTTCGCGATCTGAACGAAGATCTGGTTGCCGATTTCGTGGCACGCGGGGCCGGGCGCGCTGACAGCCCGAAAGAGCTGGCTGAGATGTGTGATATCGTCATCACGTGCCTGCCGTCACCCGCCGCCTGTAGCGAAGTCATGGAAGCCGACGACGGCATCTTGGCGGGCCTTAGCGCTGGTAAAATATGGGCCGAAATGTCCACGACAGATGAAAGCGAAGTTAAACGCATCGCCGCATTGGTCGAAGCCAAGGGAGCAGCGCCGATCGAATGCCCCGTTTCAGGTGGCTGCCACCGCGCCGCGACCGGCAATATCTCAATCTTTGCTGGATGTGAGCGCGATACGTTTGAACGGATGCTCCCGATGCTGACCACTTTGGGGCGCAGGGTATTGCACACCGGACCTATTGGATCGGCCTCGATCCTCAAGGTGATGACAAACTATCTGGCCACTGCAAACCTGCTGACATTATGCGAAGCGATGGTGACGATGAAGGCCGCCGGGATGGATATGGCGACCACCTATGAGGCCATCACAATCTCATCGGGGACATCATTCGTCGCAGAAACCGAAGGCCAAGTGATCTTGAACGGGAGCCGCGATATATCATTCACAATGGATTTGGTGCTCAAGGATATTGGGTTGTTTCACAAGATTGCTGAACAACACGACATCCCGCTAGAGATCAGCCCATTGATGATCGATATATTCAAAGATGGTCAAAAACGGTACGGTGATCGCGCGCAATCTGACGACATTATCCGTCGCCTAGAAGATGCGACGGGTCTGTCTATTCTAGCTGACGGGTTCCCGGATGAAATGACCGATGATGAGCCTGAAGAACCGGGGTACGAAGTGATCCCGCGCAACCGGGTTTAATGCGTTATCCTGCTGCCGCTTTTGTGCAGCAGCAGGAATATCGCCAGAAAAGTTATGCCGTCATCGGCACAAACGACAAGTTCTTGGATGCCAAGAAGGATGCGTAGATCGCTTGCTTTGCATCATCCAAGTCAGCAGCACAGTAAATTTCTGCACCTTCTGTGATGGTAGTCAGGATGCCATCGGCACCCAGCAGAACCTTGTCCCACTGTTCAGAGCCCACTGCAATCGTCACAGCATCAGCACCTTTCACAGCTTCATCAAGCCGATCAAATGTCTGAACGTCCAAGGCTTTGACGATTTCAATCGGGCAATGCCCCTTGGCGGTTACAAATGGGCCTTTTGCATGGTTGTGCACCTGCTCAGCGGTGAAATCTTGGTCGATAATCAATACATGTGTCATGTTCATGCTTCCTATTAATATGTTGCGCCAACGAAGGGTTCTTGGTCTGGTACCCAGTGGTGGCGTTCTGGTGTGGCTGTGCCGTAAAGACGCATCATCCAGCGGTCCAAACCGTTGTAGCGCACTTCAAATTTCTGACGCGCGTGCAACGTGCGCTGGTTTTTGAAAAACAGCATATCGCCTGTCCCCAATTGGAAACGGTGCAAATTGCGCACTTTCTTGGTGGCCTGCATAAAGGCGTTCAACACCTGCAAGGCGGCATAATCGGTGGGGATGACCGTATCCATATCGGTGCGGTTAAAGAATTTACCGTCCTTCATCCCAATGATGGAAAACGGGCCTTTGACTTCGCTGCCACCAAAGGAGGATGGCATACGGAACAGGTATTTCTTTTCTTGCAAGGCTTCAATCACGTGCTGGGGCAGTTGTTCCAACACCTCGTCCAATTCTACCACTTCGGTGAACACATCAGGATCAGAACGCAACCCATAGAAAGACAAGATTTCGGGTGAGGCAGACACGCCATCAGTGGCTTCTGGTGTGATGGGCAAGATCGGGTTGGACACATGCATATCCAAGGTGAATTTGCTGCCATGCGAGCTTACCTTGCTGGCCGCTGTTTTGGTCGGAACAACATGACGGAACAACAAGCCACGGTTTTCGCGGTTGTAAGAAATCGGCATGATCCCAGCAACTGCGAACAAGGCCAATTGCATCACTGTTGCGACTGGGATTTCTTCGTTTGCAATATAGCCATCATAGGGCGTTTCTGGCAGCGCCTTGTCGAATGGCAAGCCACAGACGCGAATGATGGTACCATCGGATTGCATAAATCCGGCAATCGCTTCGAAGGTCGCAGGTTCTAGAATATTGCGCAGCATCTCGCGCATTTCCGGCATCATGCGGAACAAGGTGGGTTCATCAAAAGACCCAATTTTTTCCACATAGGCGGCAAGGTCTTTTTGCTCGCGCCAGGACATCCAAACTCGGTTTATCATTTAGTTTCTCACTTTCGGTTCATGTAAATTAAGACAGACAGGACAAGGGCACCGCCCACACAGGCCTGAAACGTGGGGACAGCATTGATCCATACCCAAGCCATCAGACCAACGATGACGGGCTGGAGGTACATAAAAGAGGCAACGCGCGTGGGGTTGGACAAGGCTATTGCCTTGAACCAAAACACAAACCCCAGACCGCTGGAAAACACGCCCATGATCACAACAGAGATCAGGCTGCTTGTGCTTGGTCCTGCGGAAAGATCCGCAATCATTGAGGGCGCAAAAACCAACATGCTGATCGTTGCGATCCATGTGTTATAGGCGACCAGATCAAAGGACGTGTATTTCGTGAGGATCGGCTTTTGCAGCAAGAAATACGCCGCCATGCACAGCGTTGCCGCCAGCATCATACCAAACCCAAACAGATCACCATCGGTGCCGTTTGAGGTGCAGATCAACGCAACCCCGACAAAGCCCAGGGCCGTGCCATTCACCTGACGTTTGCTTAGCTTGGTGCCTTGGATCAGGTAGGCCAACAGTGCCGCGAAAATCGGTGTGGTCGAGATGATCATAGATGCCGCTGCCGGTGTGACACGTGCCACACCGCTCACGAACAGTATTTGATAGGCCGTGACACCAATCAGGGCAGGCAGCGCAATGCGGAACCAATCGCTGACAGGCACACGCGCAATCTTACCGCTTAGCAGGAAAGGAACAAAGAACAGGCTGGCTGCGATATAGCGCAACAACACAATACCCGTTGGGGACAAATCAGCCTGCGCAACCTTTGACGCAGGAAAGGAAAACGACCACATCACCACAGCGAGGAACGCCATCAGATCAGGGGACATCACAAAGGATCGGTTGTCAGACATTGCATGGCTTGCCAGCATATCTTTGGTCATAGCTGCTTTCCTGCGGTCCAACCGCCATCAACGATGAAATTCGACCCGGTGATAAATCCTGCATTTTGACCGGCAAGAAAGCCAACCATCGATGCGATATCATTGGGTTGCCCGACACGGTTCAGACACAGACCATTGTGGATCAGCGCCACTTGTTCTGGATCATCGAAATATTGTTCGGTCATGTTGGTGCGCGTCACACCGGGCGAGATGGAATTGGCCCGAATACCGGCATCGCCAAATTCAATGGCAAGCTGTTTGGTCAATCCAATGACACCCGTTTTTGACACCACATAAGCGGTGCGTTCAGGTTCACCCAAGGTGCCAGCCACAGACGCGATATTGACAATCGACCCTTGCAACCCAGCCTCTTTGACCTTGGTGCCAAAATATTGCGACAACACAAAGGGTGCCGTCAAATTGACGGCCATGACCTGCTCCCAGACCTCAAGGGTCAAATCCTTGATCGGTAGGATTTCACGGATGCCCGCGCAATTGACCAACAGGTTTTCATCGCCAAATTCGACCTCAGATTCCAGCAGTGCAGGAAGCGTTGCATAGCGGGTTAAATCCGTTGCCAGAAATGTAAACCCTGCGTGTTCAAGTGTATTGTCACGATCAAGGCCATAGACAGTGAATCCATCGTTTAGCAGCCATTCACAAATGGCCTTTCCGATGGATCCACCAGAGCCCGTGACAATAGCAACACGTGTCTGCGTTTGATCAAACATCTGCATCACGCACTTGGAATGTCACCAGAATAATATCACGATAGACAAATTCACCCGGCTTATAGTGCGACGGCGTGCCCATGGGCGTCACCGCATGTAGCTTCTTTTGATTGACCACAAGCGTATCCAGAAAACTATCAAGGCTTAGTACTGTTTCGATATCAGCCCCAGACGTGGCAATGATGTTATCCCCGCCTAAAAGGTCAGCGGACCGATCAATCAGATGTAGGAACACAACGGTTTCATCATCCCGGTGCAACCACGCAGGTGAGCTGTAGGCGGGCGTGTCCACATCCGCGCGATAACGGAAAAAGTGGATGCCATTCATCATCTCATCCAAAGGTGGAATGCCCGGCAGTTGGCGACAAATTTCGATGTCTTGTTCCAGCAGCTTTTGCATGGTTTCTGTTTGCAGGATATCCGGCGAAATAGGCGGATAATCACGGATGATGCCCCCCGTTACGGGATTGTATTTCTTGGTCTGCAAGTAGTCTTCAAACTTGCCAAAAACCAATTCACCGCCTTCACTTTTGAACTGTGCATAGGCGCGGAAACGATTGCCTTTGGAATAAGGATCAAGTGCGAGATCACCAAAATACGCTTTGATCTGATCCGCTTCATCAGCCTTATCAAACGCAGCGCCAAACGTGGCTGGGTTATATCGGGCATAGCCCCCATCATGCAGGGCCGTGGCAATGGAATGTTCGCTCATGTCCAATACACCACTTTATCGCCAACCTTGGTCAGGAACCGACCAGATGAGATGCGCGAGTTGCCTTTGGAATTGCTCACGCCATGCACATAAGACGCATTCAAGAAATACATGTCCCCGGCATTCAGTTTGACGCTAACGCTTTCGTAGGGGGCCAACACGTCCAATGGATAAGGATATCCCGTGGTCTCAACGCCCAGACCTTGGCGCATTGCCAGATCAGGTTTGATGTTCCAAACCATCAACTCGCTGCCCTCTTCATCCTGGGCAAAGCAGTGATTGACCGCGATCGTGTTTTGACCTTCATGCACCTCATAGCCGTCTTGGGCGGCAAACATCAGCTGCGCAGTGTCTTCGTGCGGCATTAAAGACATCTGACCGTTGTTTAACCAACGTCGTGTGGTCGCAAAGTTGCCCGTTGAAGTCAGGTGTTTGGATGCACGATAGGTGATGCGACGCTTGCGATAGAAATCTTCAAGACTGTCATCCAGAAACAGATCAGACAGCACGTCGTTCCCGGCACAGGAAAACAGGTCCAGCACGTCTTGGGCTTGATCAAGGGTTGAGCGGATATAGCTTTCGCCATCTTTGTGAAATTGCGATGAACCAATCTGTTCAACTTTCACAAATCCATCTTCACCGCGCTTGCTGCCTTTGCTGGCAATCAGATTGTGAAAGCTCTCTGTGATTGTCGCGCAGACCTTGGGGTCAAGCGCGTTGCGGATGACATACAGAATGTGACCTTCTGTATGACCAAACTGGATCAGGTCCGCGATACGTTCGATGTCAAAGTTAGCGTCAACTTCAACGTATGAGAATGGTGCCTCGGCTGATTGGGCCTTAACTTTGCTACAGCCAGCGTTTTGACAATCTGTGCAAGGGGCATCGACGTCTGCGCCATGCGGCTTCTCGATGGTATTCGCGTCCAACATATCTTTTCTCCAGTTCAGATGTCGTTCATGGGCCGCGATTTGAATGACCAACCCTTGGTTGATTTTTTGCATCGCCCCATGATCGTAGTCGGGTTGTGTTCATTGCCGCTTTTCTAACTTCACAGCGATTTTGAATCACGATCCGCCCCTGTGGTGATCTCAACTGAGACACACAATTGTGGGGGGCTGTTTTTTACGAATTCGCTTGCAGTTTTCAAGCCTGCCCAAGACGCAACCCCAACCCACTGCCACGGCACCCCCACACACCCGAATAAAGTGTATGATTATAATGCCTTCTATTTTTTATGCATAATATTCAGAGATTTAGGAAGTTTGACTGACCCCCACAATTGTACGTGGTCAAACCGTGTACCCCAGCCGTGGACTATCTCAAATTTTCCAAAAATGTAGGTTTAGGACATCAAATTCGAACAAGGACAGACCGATGTTTAAGACCATTCAGCCACACGAATTCAGCAAGAACAAAAGCCTTATGACGGCGATGTTCAAGCTTCGCAAAAAAGTATTCATCGATGATTTGCAGTGGAGCATTGATTCAATTGATGGTTGCGAGATCGATCACTACGACGATCTTGATTGCGCCTATCTGGTGTGGTGCAGCGATGATCAGCAGCGCCTGTACGGTTCGCTTCGCTTGATGCCAACAGATGGCCCTACACTGTTGTTCGATATCTTTCACGCAACACACGGCAATGATCAGGACTTGGTTGATCACGCAATTTTCGAAGGCACACGGATGTGCATCGACGAAGATGCGATCCTAGAAGACTTCCCAGCTCTCGATGCAGCCCGCGGCATGTCCTTGTTGCTACTTGCACTGGCCGAAACAGCATTCGCCCACGGCATCAAACGCCTTGTGTCAAACTTTGAAGCGCCACTCAGCCGCATCTATCGCCGCGCTGGCCTTTCTTATGACTTGCACGGCCACGCAGATGGCTACGGTCGCAAGCCCGTCTATTGCGCCTCGTTCGTAGTGAACCAAACCGTCATCGACAAAATGCGCGACAAAATCGGTGTTGATCTGCCGCTTTTGGAAAAAGCTTCCGACTTCCGTTCCATGGTCAAACCAGCACCTGTCACAACCGCCGCCGAGCTGGTCCGTGCCTGATTTAGCCCACTTCTGCCACCCTCAACCACCGGAGCTATTCGTGGACTTACGAGATCTATTCAACTCCGCTGTCGAAGGGGACCGTGACGCCATTGAGCGCGCCATGGGCTTGATCGAAGCACAATTGGCCCGCAATCCGGCGGATCGACTGGCTTTGATGTGCAAGGGCAGTTTGCTGACCATCCTTGGTGAACAAGAAGTAGCTAAGGCGAAAAACGCGATCTATGTCGCCACAGGTCTAAAGTTGATGCGTCAGGTGTTGTCTGATGCAGGCCAAGGATCACGTCACCGGGTTGAGCTGGATTATATCTATGCAACGACCTTGGCGATCTGTCCTGATTGGGCGGAACACGTAGACGAAGCCGCCGAAGTTTTGACCGTCTTGGTCCAACGTCCCGAATTTGAAAACCTAGCCTCCTTTGAGCGCGTGCGCTGCCTGGTCTTGGCATCTGGCGTTCTCAAACGTGCAGGGCGCGATGCCATGGCCGGCTCACTGTTCCAGCAGGCCGGCACGATCGATTTGAATCTAGCCTCTGACATCTATGCCCATTGGCTAAAGCGAGTGACATCATGAAAGATTTTCTACACGCTAATACAGATCAAATGGCGTTTGATCACGTGGCCTATTTGGTCCGCGACACCGATGCATCAATTGATGCCTTTTCGCACATGGCCCCCGTCGTCACGATGTATCGTCAAGCACTAGACGTGCAGCGCGTCTATATTTCATTCCTTGAGGATTCCCGTTCTGGACAAAAGATCGAACTGGTCGAACCCTTTGCTGAAAACGATGTGATGCAGGCGCGCTTGGACCGCGAAGGCCAGCAAAGCGTGCTGTATCATATCTGTTATAACGTGACCGAATTTGATGCCGTGTTTTCGAACATGCGCAAAAGTGGCTGGATGCCACTGACCATGCCGTTCATCGGCATGACCCCCGGATGCCGGGCCAGCCATATGTACAATCCACATTTTGGCGTGGTCGAAATCGCGGAGGTTCATGCGCTATGACCGCCCTGGATTTGATCGTGCGCGGGCCCTATGCCCCTACCCCCGTTGCCCTAGCTGATTTGCAAAACAGTCACGGCGTCAACGCTGGTGCATCACGCATGTATTCGCGCTTTTTCGGTCAGGATTCTGTGTTGATGCACGAGGCATCACACACAGAAATGATCCGTGACACGCTGGCGCAGATGTTCAGGGAACGCCCTGAATTGCGCGCCACCCCCGGCGTCGTGATCTATACAAAGACACAAACCCATAACACGCCGTTTGAATTGGATTGGCTGACTGAAATCCTCGCTGATCTGGATGCCGCCGATTGGGAAGGGCTGACCCTTTCCATGACAAATTGCGCCTCTGCTTTGGCCGCTGTGCACGCCTTTGAACAAGGTGGACGCCCGATGATCATCTTGAGTGGTGAAAAAGCATTTCACATGGCAGGCAACCGGTTATCCGTTGGCCTGTTGGGCGAAGCGCCTTTGGCCGCATTGTTCAATGCCGACGGATCTCGCGCCGTGGTTGGCTCCATGGTACGCCACCTGCCACGTTATTATCTGAACCCTGATGATATGGCGGCAGATGATCGTCATGCCTTGCAGTCGGAATTTGAATCTGGGTTCGCCACGTTTCTGGCTGATTGCGTCGCGCAGCATCAGGACTTCTTTGACCGCAAACCCGTGGTTGTTCCGTACAATTTGAATGTGCCGCTGGTGCAACGGCTGCTGCGCAATCTGGATTTGGCCGACAGTATCGTCGATGGCCATTCCGGGCAGTTCGGTCACACGTTTTGTTCAGATAATTTTCTGAACCTCACACTTTTTAACGTTCCTCCCCAGACCCCTATTTTCCTGTTTTGCGCAGGCATGGGGGTCACCTACTCGGCTGTGCTGTTGGATGCAGCGCAGCCACCATTTTACCCCAACCCGAAAGGACCAAACCATGACTAACCCTAACCTTGAGGTCGTTCGCGCCTCACTTGCACAGGTACTGGAAACAGACGTGACAGTACTCACAGAAGACACCCAACTGGACGCTGAATTCGATCTGGATTCTGTGATGTTCATCCAGTTCTTGCTGTGCCTCGAAGACAGCATTCCAGGTCTGCGTTTTGACCCTGAAAACTTGGCCGAGGCTGCGTTCAACGATGTCGGCAAACTGCTCGAGTTCCTCGAAGCATCCAGCCAGCAAATGGAGGTCGCATAACATGGTGGCGCAGTTGGAAGTAGACGCATTTCTGAGTGCCGTCAGGACGCAAAGCGTCGCAAAAGGGCTGTATGCCTTGGGCCGATTTGCGTTTGGTTCTGACTGCGCCGTTGTAACCAATGGCATCGGTTTTCGCGGAGCAGGCGAAAAAGTGAACCTTGTGAATGGTGCAGGTGACCCTTTTGGCGGTCAGTTCAACGTTCGCAATGATCACGCCTTGTCCGGCCTTGGCATCGAAATAATCGTGGCGGATGCGCCGCGCAGTGATGCAACGTGGTTGTGCCAGGTTGGTGGATTGCTTCACCGTACCGGTATTCTTCTGAAAATGCTGGACACATCGTTTGCTCATCTGAGTGCACGTGAAAGTGGCGGCCAGAAAACCATGCATCACCAATTGGTCAAAGCCACCTTTGTCGAAAGCTTCTCACTTGCTGAAACGATCCGCCTTGAAGCGGGTCATTTGATCGATACCGACACAACCATCGATCTGACGGCACATCACGAAGCGTTAAACACCGCAATTATCAAGGCTTCAAAACTGATGGGCGGCCACGGTTTCCTGATGGGTCAAGTCAACTCACTCGAGATGTTTTCGCTTTCGATGTTCAGCCAGCTTTCGCAAATTGAAAGCCTACCTATGCGCCGGGATGCTGCGTGATGGATGGGCAAGTAATTGATAAACCTATTCAAGATGGCCACGAAATCAGCACCTCTGTTCTGACGGACGCCGATGCAAAGCTTGTGGCGCAGGTGACATTGAACCCAAAGGTTACGATCCGTTCGGCAACTTCGGGTGAATTGGACAGGGCTGCTGCTTGGCAATCTGTCATGGACCTGAATGGCACTGAGATCGACGTTGCGATTTATCGTGATGGATCAACCACACATGCGCCAGAAGTCATCAAAGCATACCTCGATATCAGCCCTGCATTACCACAGGATTTCGTTCTGATCTACGCCCATCGCGGCGTTCAGATTGATGCAATCCATCCGCTTTTGGCCAGTCTTCACGCCTACACGAACCATCAAGGCAAGTCTTACGCGCTGCGGCAAAAGCACAAAACCGACGTGACCGCGCTTTTGCGTTTTGCGCGTGCCGTCACGCCAGTGGGTGCATGCGCTTTGGTCCTTGATGACCACCAAATTCGGATCGGGCCAAAAGGCACGCTGTCGGGCGCACCCATTCAATTTTCAACCTTTCACAACACGGATCTGCACAGCGGACCCCGGTCAGGAGATGTCAGATGACTTCCATAGAAATGGACCTTCCCCCCAAATCCAGTACGCATTTGGGGACAATTGCCAAGATTTCAAAGCTGGCCTTCCCGCTTATGCTGGGGTCGGTCGCTGCCGCCGGTTTACACATCCTCAAGACTACGGTGTTGACCTATTCAGGTGAAACAGAGGCCTTGTTTACACTGTCGATGATCCAGCCTGCCTTTATCTTGATGCTGGCGTTTCTGGAATCGCTGGCAATCACCAATCAGGTGTTCAGTTCGCGCACTGTACCAAACAAGACCTTTGGCGATATCCCGCGTGCAACGCGCATCTATTCGATCATGGGTCTTGTCCTTGTCGCGATCCTTGCCGCCAGTTTTTACGGTGGATCTTTCGCCGCCGAAGCGATCTGGCCAGAGGGGCGAGGATTGATGCCACAGATGGCGTTGTTCGTGCTGTCGATGGCACCTTTCCTGTTGTTTGAAATGCGCAATGGCGCGCTGCGTGGTCTTGGTTTTACTGGACAAGCCTTGATGCCGTTCGCTGTGTTGATCCTTGTTGATCTCGCTGTGACATGGGTTGGTGTTCACCATTTCGGTTTGGGCTTTAACGCGGTTTTACTTGGTAACATCGTCGGTCCACTTGTCGCCCTGCCCATCGTGATGGCCATGCTGCGCGCAAAGACAAAAGATGGCGCGCACAGCGACAGCGAAGCATTCAAAAAGTCCGTGATCGGCCTGAGCATTGGTGTCGCCATCCCGGTGTTTGCCTCAATGGTTGCCAGTTCAGTCACCGCCGCAATCATCTTTCCTGCCCTTGCAGGTCTGGGTGAAAACACCGCCTCAAGCTTTTTTATCATCGTACGTCTGCGTATTCTGTTCATCATCCCCGCGATTGCCATCGGGTCGGCCATAGCAATTTTGATCAACCAGCTGCCTGAAAACGGTGCGAACGACGAAAAACGCTCAGTGCTGCAAACCGGGGTTACCGGAGTGATCGGACTGTATCTGATCGCAACCGCTGTGCTCTTTACCCTGCGCTTTGGCATCGTGTCCTTGATCGTTCCACTTGAGCAACAAGGCCTCTACCTTGCGACGATTGATCTGCTGATTGTTTTGATCGCTACCTTTGCGCTCTTGGCAGGGTCCACCATGTTGCAGGTCATTCTCGAACACCTGCGCAAAGGTGTGCAGGTCCTGATCATCACCGTTGTGGTCGAACTGATCACCATCGCGGTTGCCCTTTGGGTCATCAGTCAAAACTACGGCTTGTCCGGTCTGGTCTGGGTGATGAACGGCGCAGCTATCATCAGCTTTATCTTGATGCTCGCCATTTTCGTGAAACTCATCAAATCAATGGGGGGCAAAGATGCTGTATAACCTAGCATACCCAATGCTGTTTGCAGGCGCGAAGACCACACAACTGGCTTCGCGCGCCAGAACCAAAACGGGGCTGGTGAACAGAAAGACAGGCAAGATCGTCTATACACCAGAAACGCTGTACCGGGTTACATGCTGGCGCTTGCGCAGGATCGATGTGCACTGTGCGATGTTGTTTTCACCCAGCAAAGCCGCCCGCCTAAGTGTCGAACGGTTTGAAACAATCCGCCAAGGCACAGTGCGCCCCAGCGCGTTGGACGCAGAACTGGCCTATGATGAAAAGGCAGTGATCCACGGCGACAACACAATCTATGTCCGCCAATATGGGTCCAAAGATCTGCCACAGGTCTTGGTATTGCACGGCTGGAATGGCAACGCAGGTATGTTGGCCGAACAGGTCAAGGCGCTGATGGATGAGGGCTTTGGCGTGGTGGTTCCTGATTTGCCGGGTCATGGCAAAAGCACCGGATCGCGGTATTCGTTCTATGACCTTGGCATGATCATCGCTGACGTGTTTCGCCGGACGGATTTCAAAGCGGTTATCGGACATTCTGCGGGCGGTTTGCTGGCGCTCTTGGCCTTGTATAACGGCCTGAAGGCAGAGCGTTTTATCCCCATCGGTTCACCAAGTTCGCTTGAGGCAATTCTGAAATCCTATGTGGACGTCACGCAGATGCCAGCACGGTCCTATCGCTATATTCAGCGGTATTACAACGACCGCTATTTGATGGACCCCGTCGAAGTAGGCGCTGCAACCCTTGCCAACATGGATGTCAAAACTCTGATCATCCATGAAGAACGCGATTGGCAGGTTGTGGTTTCAAACGCCCATGCTTTGGCCGGTGCCGCCAAGAATGGCGAATTGTTCCTGACGACGGGTCGCACCCACCTCAACATTCTCAAAGCACCGGAAGTACATGAAAAAATCGTGTCTTTCCTGAACGAGGAAATCACAACATGCTAGACATTCTAGACATTGAAAAAGCAGTGCCTGAACAGCACTTGCACATCTCAGAGGCGGCAAGCGCGCTGCAACTGAGCCGTACAAATTCATTGATGTATGATCGGTTCTTTGGTCTTAAAAATATTCCTTCTGACCCTGAACAGACCATATTGAACATGAGCGAACAGGCACTTCGGCGTCTGTGGGAAGGGCATCCAAAACCAGAATTTGTGGTGCATTGTCATACGCTTTTGTCTGCTGGTCCTTTGCGCAGCGACTCAGGGCATCCTGTGACTCTGTTCAAGAGTGACGACACCGAAGTTTTCAGTGCAACAATGTGCCACTGCGCTGGTGGTGTTGCGGTTTTTGAAATGCTTGACGGCATCTTGTCACCAGAAGGCACCGCATTAGTCCTGATTTCAGACAAAGCATTTCACCCGGCAGTACAGCACATCCAGAACACCACAATCATGGGTGATGGTGCAATTGCGATGCTTGTGGGGCGCGGCGCAGGTCGGTTCCGGCACATCGCCAGCGCCACCAGCCGTCATGGTGCATATAGTGTGATCACCGGTCTGGTGGGTGAAGAAACCGACCTAGATTTCGCGGATGAATACATCTCGATGACCGTCGCATGCATTCAACAGGCGTTGAAAAACGCTGACGTTGATATCAACACGCTGCGGTTTGTGTTTCCCCACAATGTCAACATTCCCAGCTGGGAAACCATCGCCAAAGGCATCGGTGCCGCGCGCGATCAAATCTACCTGAAAAACATCCCAAACTATGGCCACACCTTTGGGGCCGACCCGTTTCTGAACCTGCTGGATGCCGACCGCGAAGGCGTGTTGCAGCCCGGCGATCACGTGGCGCTCGTCAGCGTCGGCCTTGGCGCGACCGCGTCCTGTGCAATTTTTCAAGTCAACGCAGCAAACGCTGAAAAAAGTGAGGATTTAAAATGATCAATCTGGATACAAAAATCAACGACGCAATGGTGATGGCTGGTCTGTCACGCAGCGAAATTACCAAGATCAACAATGGCGATCAGATTTTTGGCAAGGCCGGTCTGATTGATAGCCTACGCTTGGTGCGCCTGATCTCTGCCGTTTCCACCGGGTTTGAAGAACTCGATATCGACATGTTCGACATGATGGTTGAATTGGATGTCGAAGCGATTGATGCTTTTGCATACCGTTCAAATCTGGTTGCGTTTCTTGAGCGCGTGACTGCTGACAAATTGCAGACAGTCGCATGAAGACGCTGACCGCTTCTCAATTGCAACAGGCCGCCGAGGTGGTTGGAACGCCGCTGTATGCTTACAGCGCTGCGGCGTTACGACACCGGGCGAACCAGTTGCGCACGTTCATTCCGGGGGCTGGCTTTGTTTATTCCCTGAAAGCGAACCCAAACAAATCCATCGTCGAAGTTCTGGCCAATCAGGGCATCGGTGCTGAGGTCTGTTCCTTGTTCGAATTGGAAACTGCGCTGGCCGCAGGTGTTGCACCCCGCAACATCATTTTTGTGGGTCCTGCAAAGTCGGATGGCGATCTGCGCCGGGCCGTTCAATGTGGCCTCAAGGCGATCATCGCAGAGTCTTTGCAAGAGTTGGACATGATCGAGGATATCGCAAAGGCGGCGGGCAAAGTGCCTAACGTCGCATTGCGGATCAACCCAACCTTCCACACCAAGGGCGCGCGGCTCTCGATGAGTGGCAAACCAACGCAATTTGGGATTGATGCGGCAGATGCCGATACGGCAATTGCCCGCGTCGAAGGGTCGGTTCACATGCATTTGGCGGGTATCCATGTCTACATGGGTACGCGGATTTTGGACCACAATGTTGTGCTGGAAAACACCCGCAACATTTTGGAGCTTGCGCACGATCTGATCACCCAACTGGGCCGAAGCTTTGATTTTGTCGACATCGGTGGTGGTTTTGGCGTGCCATATTCTGCTGCTGAACCGACGCTGGATTTGCAGGCTTTGAGCAAAGGTGTGTCAGAGCTGATTGGTGCTTTCAAAGCCAAACAATCCCAGACCAAAGTATTGATTGAACTTGGCCGTTACATGGTCGCTGAGGCGGGCGTTTTCCTGACGCGTGTCCAGTACGTCAAAGAGTCCAAAGGTCAAAAATTCGCGGTGTGTGATGGTGGATCAAACCAACATGCAGCGGCGGCACAGGCTGCCAGTTTCAAACGCAATTTTCCGATTTATCCGGTCGTGCCCAATGACACGGGAAAGGAACCTTGGAACATCAGCGGGCCCCTTTGCACACCGACAGATTTGATCGGTCAAGGTGTCGAAATGGCGGCGCTCAAAACAGGCGACCTGATCCGGGTCGATAACTCTGGGGCCTATGGGCTTACGTTTTCGCCCTGCCAGTTCCTTAGCTTCCCGTCGCCTGCCGAAGTGTTGGTTGAGAATGATCATCTGCGATTGATCCGCAAACCCGGCACCGTCGACCAACATCTTGCGCAACAACAGGCCGAAACAATCTGGCGCAAGACCCAACCCACAAGGGAGCTTGAACTTGCTGATTTTTGAGAGCGCCGCTGTAAAACAGCTTGATGATATCGCGGGTTTTATCACCGCAACGGGCCTGAAGGTTGAAAAAGACCCAACCGATTGGCGCGACTATTATGAAAATGATCTGTTGCGCGCCCTGACGCTTATGGAAGTGCCTGAGCCCTACAACCCAATGCCCAATTGTGGCGGGTTGTTTGGCAAGGAAAAGGTCGGTTACGCCCTGCAAATGGCGATGGCCGAACGCACATCGCGCTATGATGCGGGCTGCATCCTGGCGCTGCCAACGCCATCAATGCCAGGTCATGCCGTCAGCATCTTGGGCAATGAAACGCAAAAAGATGAGTTCTGGAGCCGCTTCTTGCAGCCCCCTGAACGTAGCTTTTTCGCAGTAACAGAGCCACAAGTCGGGTCCGATGCAACCGCTGGCACGTCACGCATTTACCAAGATGGTTCTGATCTGGTGCTGGACGCCCACAAAAAAGTTGTCGGTGGCGCGGTTCAATCTGACTATGGACTGGTATTTGTCAAAGACGAACGTGCTGCTGGGCATAAACTGGTCATCGCGGATGCTAAGACTCTGGCGAAACTCACGCTGATCCGTCTGCCAATGCATGGGCTTGCCGCTGCTGATCTATCCGAAATCATTGCCGATAAGGTCGTGATTGACGAAACGCAGGTACTTGGTCACGGGCTTCAAAGTGGTCTGCGCAACGGCTTTTTCGCGATGAACCAAGTGTTCGAACGCTATCGCCCGATTGTATCCGCACAGGCCATTGGCGTGTCGCGCGGCATCTTGGACCAGATGTTCGCCATGGGCGTGCGCCGCGACATTCTGGAACCGTACTTCATCCGTCACAAGGTTTTTCAGCAGCGGCTGCATGATGTGGCCATGGCCTATGAAACCGGATCCGCCAAAGTACACGAAACGTCGCGCATGAAACTTGAAGCTGTGCAGTTTGCAGATGACGTCGTGTCCTGCCTGTTTCGCAATGTGCCCTCTGTCGATCTGTTCCAATCCCCGGCGCTGCTCAAGAAATGCCGCGACGCCAAGGGGTACGAATACATGGAAGGCACCACCAACATTCACGTGCTGCAATCATTCCGCAGCTACACCGCACAAAGGGCATCATGATGAACTTTTCACTGAACACACAATCTATCGTTTGGGACACTTTTGGCGGGTTAGAGCCTGCTAAACCTGAATGGCAGGAACAAGTCGCCTATTGGGAAGACTATGCCCGCAAGTTCTTTAAATCCAACGGCATGGAATTTCACGCCGAGGACAGCAACGTCGAAAACTGGCTGATGTCAGATGATCGTGCACCGTTTGTCGACATGGTGCGTGAGTTGCTGCCAAAGCTGGCTGAGGCGAAAGAGAATGAACAGGCCGATGCGATTCTATTCGCACATTGGCTGCCTGACATTCACCTCGGCACCTCGGTCACAAACTTTGCCATGCACAAACTGGGCCTAAAGGATTGTTTGGGTTTTGCGATTTCAGATCGTGGGTTGTCTGCACCGTTTTTTGCTTTTGATAGTCTCTATAAATACCTCTCAAAGGGCCGTCAGCGCGGGTTGTTGATCATCGCGGATCAGAAGCACGCGATGTATAAATCCGATATCATCCAAAGCCTCGATCCGTTGAATGCGGCGTGTATCGTTCCGATCGACCTCGGCAATACAGATGGCCTTGGCTATGTCGGTTATGCCCGCCAACGCGTTGCGGCCGGGTCTAGCCCAGCACAATGTTTGATGGATATCACACAAGGTTTTGGCCTTGCGGCCAAGGATACGGTTTTCATCGGCCCAGAAGATGTGCTGCGCAGTGTTGAAAGTGCTGCTGGTACAATCAACACTGATACACGCCTTGTGTGCGCCGCACCGTTTGTCGAACTCAGCAAAGTCACAGACCTGTCGCTTAACCATGTTCTGGTTTGCAAAGACGGTGATCGTCTAAGCGCTCTTGGCTTTCAGGGGGCGCCGGCATGAGACTGGTCTCTCAGGCGCATTACATTCCGGATACGCGCCAATCCATCACCGATGCCATTCTGGCAAACGGTCAGAGCATCTATGAGGCCAAGGCCTTTGGCCGCTTGTTCGGATTTGAAAACGTTGCAACGCTTGCTGACAAAACGCTGACACATGCGTTTGAAACGGTCTTGGGCAGCTTGGATATTGAAACTGATCTGCCCGATGCGGTCATTTATTGTCACGGCAATCCAGTCCAATACACAGGTGATCTGTCACCCGTTGAAGAACTGGTAAAAACGCATCCTGCGTTAAAGAACGTCGAGCATGTTTTTGAGTTGGATCAGCACACCTGTTCAACACTGTTCTGGGCGTTGGACGTGGCACAAGGGTTGCTGCGTGATGGCACAGAACGGGTTTTGATCCTTGCCGGTGACAGCGTCGAAAAAATGCCCCTGACAGAACGTCACGCATTGGGTGTAACAGCGGTTGGCGACGCTTTTGCTGCGATAATGCTGGATGATTCACCAAACGGCACACAGTTTGATGATGTCTATTTGGATATGCGGCCTGAATTTCATCGTGGTCGTACCGCAGATGCCAAACAAACAGGCGAGTTCAACACGCATCACTCTGAGTTGGTTCAGCAGATTTTGGATAATGTGGACCGTTCTGGGTCACGCCCAACCGCGATCCTACCCCATAATGTGAACATGTTGACTTGGCAAAAGTTCGCCAAGGAATCCGGCATTGAACGCAAAGACATCTGGTTGGACCTGCTGCCGGACGTTGGTCATTGCTACACCGTTGATGCCGCCACACATCTGGATCGTTTTTTCGAGAGCGACACAATGGACGCCACCATGCTTTCCGTAGGCCAAGGTGGGTTTCTGGGTGGCTGTGTCCTGCGAAAAGAGGCTGAGATATGCAAATTGTAGACATCAAACACTCAATGGATCGCGCACAGTTCCCTGATCTGGACGCCCTGCAAACGCGCTATGGGTGGGATCAGCGGAATCACAAGATTTTTGACCGCTTGTTCCATCTAAAATCCACATCATTGCACGACAATATGACTTTGCATGAAGCGCTGGAATATTCCGCACAACAGCTTGTTGATGCCAATCCAGAACTGTCTGGCAATGTTGATTTGATCGTCTATTGCCATGCGGTGAATGACGTCATGCCGTTTTCTACAACTGCACTCGAAGACATCGCGCATAGCGTATTCGACAGTGACGGGGCTGAAACTATGTCAATCACCATGGGGTCCTGTTCATCTGCGATTATGGCGATGCAATGGGTCGCCGGAATGGGCGATGCCTATGAAAACGTTGTGGTTTTAACAGGGGAAAAATGTTTCTTTCGCCTGTTGGATTACGCAGAAAACAACGGGTTGTTTGGTGAAACCACCAGCGCCACATATCTGCGGCCCAACAGCAAACAAGGCCTGCAAGTTGATGTGACACGATCCGGTGCTTTCAAGGATGTGTACGAATTGCTGGGTCTGGCGAGCAAAGAAGTGCTGGCTGATTATGACCGGGCCTTCATTCCCACAATGACCGATCTGGTCACCAACACGTTGAGTGATGCGGGCCTGTCCCCCGACGATGTGAACGTGGTTTTGCCGACGCACTTATCACCTTTCACCTTCAATCGCATATCCACAATCGTGGGTATAGGCGGCGGCCGCGTTTTAAAGCAAAATCTGGACAAGATTGGCCATTGCTACTGCGGAGACCTGTTCATCAATACCTCAACTTGGCTGTCAGGTGCTGCACAGTCTGACCAACCTCAACGCGTGCTGTCTTTTGCTGCTGGGATGACCGGCTCTTACGCAGCGGTCATTATTTCTAAGGATACGTAACATGATCCCGAACCACCTATTTCTCTACCAGCACCTTGAACGGTCTGCGGCGGATTTTCCCGACAAGATGGCCGCGCAGGATACCCAAACAACGCTGAGCTATAGCGCATTGCATCAATCTGCATCTGCCATCGCCCATAAGCTGGTGGAAAATGGTGTGAAACCGGGTGACCGGGTGATTTTGTATCTGTCAAATTCAGTCGAGTTTGTTCAGGCATTCTGGGGTGCTGTTTATGCAGGTGCTGCGGTCACACCGCTAAGCATCGAAACAAAGCCCAAGAAACTTGCGTGGATCATCAGCGATTGCACCCCCGCCGCCATCATCGCGCAAGGGGATCAGCTGGATGTTTTGGACGTCATTCACGATCAGGAAATCAATCCATTTGTTCTGTCGATGGATGAAAAGATCACGCTGGATGAAACAGCTGATATCCCCTGCAAAGGCAAAACCATTGATCAGGACTTGGGCTGTATTGTTTACACAAGTGGCTCAACAGGTAATCCCAAAGGTGTGATGTTAAGCCACCAAAACCTGACGGCGGCGTCACGGTCTGTCTGCACCTATCTTGGGTATCGCAATGACGATACATTGTTTGTCGCGGTGCCGTTGACCTTCGATTATGGCATGCACCAATTAACCATGGCCGCACTTGTCGGTGCTTCGGTTATTGTCGAAACAAACTTTTCCTCATCGCTCTATGCGTTGCACCGTCTTGCAACCTCTGGCGCAACCGTGTTCCCAATTGTGCCGACAATGGCGCCGCTGATCTTTTCCCTTGCTGATCGGTTTGATTTCTCATCTGTGCGGTTGGTGTCCTCGACTGCGGCGGCTTTGCATACCAAAGTCATCGATCAGCTAGGCGATGTATTCACAAGTGCCACGATATTCTCGATGTATGGCCTGACCGAATGCCACCGCTGCACCTATGTGCCGCCTGCTGACCTGGAACGTAAAAAAGGTAGCGTTGGTGTCGCAATACCGAACACAGAGATGTGGGTCACGGATAGCAACGGCGACATCCACACATCCGATGCCACAGGTGAATTGGTTATTCGCGGTGCGACCGTGATGAAAGGCTATTGGAACAATCCTGAGAAAACCTTGCAACGACTGAAACCGGGCAGGTTTCCCGGTGAATTCGTACTCTACACAGGGGATTTGTGCCGGATTGATGCCGATGGATATTTATATTTCTTATCACGCTCAGACGACGTTTTGAAAATTCGTGGTGAAAAAGTTGCCCCGAAAGAGGTCGAAGACGTCCTGCTATCGCATCAAGCCGTAAGCGAGGCGATTGTCTTTGGTAAACCTGACGCCATTCAAGGCCAAGTTGTGCATGCCTGTATTACGCTTGTTCAAGGCGCACAGATATCAGTCGATGAATTGCGTAATTGGTGCCAGACGCATCTGGCGTCCATCTCTGTCCCAAAAAGCATCGTGGTGCATGAAAAATTCATGCGCAATGCCAATGGTAAAATCGATCGCACCGCGTTGATCGACCAACAGGTTTGAGGAGCGGATGATGGAAATTGTTTTAAACAAAGTTGAACCAAGTGCTGATCTGGCGGCAGACCTACCTGTCGTGAACATGGATACAGAGCGCTACAAGAGTGTTGGTTTTCTGCGCATGGCCCAACGTGCTGTGCGTGAACACGGGCCGCGGTTGCGCCTGATCTTTGAACATGACGAACGCAAGATCATGTTGATCGGCCCAGAGTTTTCTGAGGCGTGGCGGCGCAATTCTCGCAGTTTGGTCAAGGACGTCGATGAATATCCTGCACCTGCATCACTGGCGCGGATGATCCTTGATAACAACCTGACCACCGCGCGCGAAGGCGACGAATGGGAAGACATGCGTGTGCAAGTTTCGCCCTTGATGCGCTATAAGATGACGTCATATGCCGATGCGGTTGAAGCCGCATCAGATTACATGATCGACGCTTTGCTGGCGGATCGCCCTGAAGAAACGCTGTGGGACATCTGCGCAAAATGGTCTGCGATGACGGTTTGTCATCCGGTTCTTGGCGTTTGCTTTGATGATGCAATGGTGCTCGATATGGTGAATGGCCTGCGCCACACCATGTTCCATCTGGTCAAAGAATCCGCAAATGTGGATCACCCGACGTTGCTGAATGATAAGGTTCTGACGGAAATGCGCCAAACCTTGGTGCAAATCACCCGGGACGCCATTTACCTTAGCAAACCTGATGATCCTACTATGGTTGCAACGCTTTTGCGGGATCGCGATCACACCTTTGGCACACAGGCCAATGACGCATTGGTCAAAGAACTACAGCCCATTCTGATGGGTGCGCTCGCTGCCGCCGTACATAACAATTCGCTGGCGATGTTCTGGCTTATGACCAACCTTGCGCAGTCCCAGTCTTCAACGGCGCGCATTGCACAAGAAGCGGCAACAACAGCTGGCGATGATTGGCATATGCAGAATGCCCCAGTCGCCATGGCCGCCGTGCGTGAATCCCTACGCCTGCATCCTGTTTTGCCATTTATCGAACGCAAAGCATCCCAAGATTTGGACCTATGTGGCGTACCTGTGAAAAAGGGCGAAACGATCATCATGTCCGCATGGTTTGTGCATCGCGACCCCGACACATGGGCCGATCCGCTGCGCTTTGACATCAATCGGTTTCTCAATATCGAACGCGTGGACATGACCAAATGGTTCCCGTTTGGCTTGGGTCACCGCGCCTGTATCGGCTCCAACTTGGCCTTAAACCAACTTGGACGATCCATCACCAAAATTTGCCATGGGTTGGAATTCACACCACCTAAAAACGTCACACTTTCCAACTGGCAACCGACGTACCGT
Organism: Sulfitobacter sp.; assembly: GCA_049794015.1. Lineage (GTDB taxonomy): Bacteria > Pseudomonadota > Alphaproteobacteria > Rhodobacterales > Rhodobacteraceae > Sulfitobacter. The sequence continues at coordinate 95,455 of JBARCK010000089.1, forward strand.
GTGCTGCTGGAACCGCGCGATAACGGTGCGCAACTTGACAGCAAACGTCGTAATTTCCCCACCTTGAAGGAGCTTTAAAATGAACGCTAATTTCCCCCTCGTCGTCACCGCAATCAACGCCGTGCTTGAATTTCAATCTGGCACCGAACTGACCCCAACCACCCGGCTTGAGGCCGATCTGGGCATGGACAGCGGTCTGATGCTTGAGTTGATCATGGAACTTGAAGAACGCGTGCCCAATCTGGTGATTGATCAAGCCGAGATTTCATATGAGCAGTTCAAAACCATCGACACGATCTGCACCTACATCGACGAAAACGTAAAAGTTGAGGAACTCGCCTGATGGAACGGATCCAGTCCTTTTTGGGGGCCATTCATACCGGCTTTCGCGGGCTGGATCGCCCAGCGGCATTTCATACGCGGGGCGATCTGACCTTTGATGAGTTGTATCATCGCTCCTGTGCGCTGGCCGAAATGCTTGCCGATGGAACAGGCCCCGTGCTTGTTCGCGGTCACAAAGAGGTAGAGTTTTTGATTGCCTATTGGGCCTGCCTGCTTACCGCGCGGCCCATCATTCCGATTGAACCCGATACACCGCTTCAACGTGTCGTGGAAATCGCAGAAACCTGCGAAACATCTTTGCTTGTGAACACCCATGAGGATGAAATTGACCTGACGCAAACTGGATTGAACATCTGGAATGCCGTTGATTTTGATGACGTTCAGGATGGTTTCGCACCCGTACCACGCGCAGACATTGATCCGGCGTATATCCTATTTTCGTCCGGCACAACGGGCAAACCTAAAGGCATCAAAGTCAGCTATGCCAACCTTTACCATTTTGTGGATTGGCTGGAAACTGACCTACTGACAAATGATGACAGCCTGGCCGTATCGGGCAATGTGCGGTATTGCTTTGATGTCTCCTTGTTCGAGATGTGGTTCAGTTGGACCCGGCGCGTGCCAATCTCGACGCTTGACCTCAAAGACTTCATAAATTCACGCCAATGCATCGCCCGTTATAGCCAACACAATGTTGGCCTGTGGGTCTCCACACCATCCGCGCTTCAGTTCTACCTGCGCGACAAAAAATTCAATGGGACGGAACTGCCCGAACTCAAGACGTTCCTATTCTGCGGAGAAATCCTGCCCAAAAGTACTGCTGCAAAGTTGTTCGAACGCTTCCCAAGTGTGAAACTGATCAACACCTACGGTCCAACAGAATGTACCGTTGCAGTTACGTCGGTTGAGATCAAAGCAGAACACATTGCCACCGAACGCCCCCTTCCAATTGGCACGCCGCGACCCGGCTGCCAACTGGTGCAAGAAGGATCACAGATTTCTATTGTGGGCTCAGATGTCGTTGGTCTGGGATATGTGAACTTACCCGAAAAACAGGCCGCTGTTTTTCCTGAGCCAGATAAATATCTGACAGGTGACATCGGGCACTTGGGCGCGGACGGTTTGTGGTATTTTTCAGGCCGCGCAGATCGCGAGATTAAGCTACAGGGCATCCGTATCGACCTGAACGAGATTGAAGCGCATATTTGTGATCAAACTGGGGTTGAGACAGTGCATGTTGAACCACATCTCATTCACAATTCTATCCGCGCGATCAATGCTTTTGTCTGTGGTCCCAAGGATCAGGGCGAGTTGAAAAACCTTGCCTGTGCATCAGCGGCCTCACTGCCCACATGGATGGTGCCACGGTTTTGGTATGCCTATCCTGACTTCACCATCAACCGAAATTCCAAACTAGATCGCGTTGATTTTGCACGTGTCGCGCAAGCCGAGGGGGTTCGCTATGTCTATGAGTGATCTCGCAGAACCAGACATAAAAGCCCGCCCGGTTTTCCCAATCTCTGACACCAAGTTCAGAACACTGGGCATGATCAAGGTCGCCCAAAAAGCGGTAAGCGCACATGGTCAAGTTGTGACATTGGCGTTTGAAGGAGATCGCAAATCAACGCTGTTGGTCGCCCCACGTCACACCGCGTTTTGGCGTAAGAATGGTCACTTGTTTCATAAGGACATCGTAAATCCACAAACCGGCGTATCCGCTGCACGCGATGTGCTGGGCAAGAACCTTTTGACCGCTGGTGATACCGACGAATGGGCCATGATGCGCAAAGATACACTGCGCGTCATCAACACGTCCAAGCCATGGTTTGACCGATCCTTGCGCAGCGCGACCAAAGAATTGATTGAAGGTTTGCGCACGCAGCAACAAACACCAGTTCTGGATCACTGCGTTGCATGGTCTGTCCGCATGACCTCTGATGCCTTGTTAGGGACTGATACGCTTGATCAAGACGCCGAAGATTTGGTGCAATCGCTGAACCGTGCCTTTTTGGATATGGGCACACCCAACGCCGATGCAGCCAGTCAAGAGGCCAAAGCCCGTGCCGCTGACCTACTCAATCAAGCGCGCGCCAAACATGGCCCAGACAGCATCGCAGCCCTTGCCCATGGCACCGACCAATTTGACAGCCATGTGATTGGCCTGCTCGCCGCCAGCTTGCATATCAATGCGTTGGTATTGTTCTGGGCATTGATTCAATTGGCAGACAATCCTGACGTTCAAGGCAGACTCCATGACGAGGCAAACCCCTTGGGCGATGTAACGCGGCGCCTGTCAAACGCACCCTATGCTTATGCGACGTTGCAAGAGACACAACGTTTGCGCCCGGCGATGGCCTTTATCGAACGACAGGTCCGCGAGCGTTTCACCTTGGATGGATACACATTCGAAGCAGGCGAAACGGTGTTGTTTTCGCCTTGGTTCGCCCAGCGCGATGAGGCCGCTTGGCCGGATGCCTTGGCGTTCGATCCATCGCGCTTCCAAACGCCAGCGGACATCATCGACGGCAGCTTTTTCCCCTTTGGCACTGGGCCGCGCATGTGCCCCGGCTCACCGATTGTGAACCAACAAGTGGCCTATGCGATATCGATGACTGCCAAGGCTCTGACCTTGCAACCAAACCCCGAAACCCGGCCCGGTGATCTGGCCCCGCTGTTCCAAATCAATCTGGAACCGCGCGGCCCTGTTTATCTGCTTGCCACCCCTAATCCCGTCTAAAACGGAGGACCCCCGGTGCACAAATTGCTATGTGAACGCTTCGACGATCTGCTTGGTCTGTGTCGTACCCAACCTGAAAAAGTGGCCTTGGTCTTTAATCACAAGGTCCTGAATTTTGGCCAGTTTGGGATGCGTGTCCAAGCGATATTTGACGCGCTGGCGGATGCGCCTGAGGGGCCTGTTTTGATCCATGGCCACAAGGATTTGGACATCATTCCGGCGATGGTTGCCGCGACATTCGCGGGACGCGGCTTTGCTTTTGCCGAAGTGGTTTATCCCTCATCACGCATCAAGCAGATGAACACGTTATGCAATATTGGCGTTATCCTGCGCACCAATCCTGCGGCCAACGCACAAGATTTCCCGACAATAGATACACTCGATTTGCCGGATACGCCGCTGCGCGATTTGCACTTGTTAGAGACTGATGAAGACGAACTATTCTACATCACATTCACCTCGGGATCGACTGGTGTACCAAAAGGTATTCCCACGACGCGCGCATGTTTCGCATCTTTCCAAGGGTGGTTTGAACCCCTGAACACCGGATCCAAAGGCGGTTCGCGCGCGCATGTGAACCACGCAAGCATGGCATTTGACATGTCGATGAGCGATATTTGGACCGCCTTGTTTGCGGGGCGCACCTTATATTTGGTCGATCACGCAGACACGCTAAATCCACGCAACACATTGACTAAGATCACGGGCATTGACGACACGCCTGTTGGCACGTTCACCGCGACACCTGCGTTCTTTGCAATGATGCTGGGCGATCCCAAGTTCAACGAAAAAACACTGCCCGGCCTATCCGCCTTTTGGATCGGCGGCGATGTGGTGCAACAACCTTTGCTACGTGAATTGAAATCTCGGTTTCCATCCTGCGAAATCCATTGCGCCTATGGCCCTTCAGAGGCCACATGCGTCACGCATTCTCAGCTTTTGACCGATGCCGATCTCAACACCACAGGGCCACTTAACCTTGGACCCGCCCGTGCCGGATGTGACGCGATGATCGCAACTTCACATGGGTTGCAACCGCATGGCAAAGGTGAGGTTGTGCTGCTTGGTGATCAGGTTGCCACACGTTACCTGCCGCTTGACCACCCCAACAATTCAAAGTTCGTAAATGTCCGGGGGCGTCGTGCATTTTACACAGGCGATATTGGCGAAATCGACGTCGACGGCAACCTCAAGATCTTTGGCCGCAGTGATGGTCAGGTTAAGGTGAATGGCTATCGGATCGAGTTGGGCGAGGTTGAACGAACCGCACAACAGGTCAAAGGTGTGAAGTTCGCAATTGCACTGACGTCCCAAACCCCAACAGGCCAAGATTTGGTACTGGTCGTGTCCCCCGAAACGCCCGGTCATGACCTAAGCGACGATGTGCGCGCCCATCTTGCGGATAAACTTCCGCCATACATGGTCCCGTCCAGGATCAACTGTGAGGATTTGATGCCTCTGACTGTAGCGGGCAAAATTGATCGCAAGCAAATTACGGAACGCTTGGCAGCTATCTAGGTTTCAACTATCAAGTGCGCACAGCGGAATTAACCAAAGTGCGCATTTGTGATCTCAATACCTTCCCAGATTGTCGTCGTCTTGTTCCTGACAATGTTCCTTGTCAGGTTGATCATGGACGACCGCCCTTGGACATTAACCAAACGCGCATTTGCCGCGTTGATCGCATTGTTCACCTTTCATGGGCTGATCAATGGCTTGGTCTGGGCCTACGGGTTCACATCGTTACGCCCGCTCTTGCCAATTGTTGCCTCGTTACTGCCGGTCCTGACGTGGTTCGCGTTTAAGACATTATCAGCATCCAATGTACGTCCGCTTTCGTGGCGTATGCTTGTTCGATTACTTCCTGCGTTAACAGTCATCATCTGCATGGCTGTGTTTCCACCGCTGGTCGACCTGATCATCCTTCTTCAATTCTTTGGCTACGGCATTGCGCTGATTTATATGGCCTCCGCCGGACCAGACCAGTTTCAGCAATCAGTCTTGCATCGATCCTTTTCTGCGATGCGCGCCAGCCAGCTTGCTGGGGTATTGTTGATCCTAAATGCGTTGATCGACATTGGCATTGTTGTAGATTTTCAAATGACCGGGGGGCAGAACTTTTTTGGCATCCTCTCTGTGGTCAGTATCTTGATCTTGATGTTTCTTGGCCTTGCGGCAGTCGTCGGATTGGATTCAGGCAAATCTGTTGATGATGACGAAGATGAGACAACAAACACCGCGCTGATCCCCCTGACCGAGGACGATCATGAAACACTGCGCCAGGTGGAAAGCTTTTTGGCTGAAACACGCATCTATCTGGATCCAGAGCTAACGCTGGCAAAACTGTCGAAAAAGTTGCGGATTGGATCACGTGATATTTCCAATGCCATCAACCGCCATCACGGCATCAATGTATCGCAGTATATCAACAAATACCGTCTGGATGAGGCGTGTCGCCTGATGCAAACCACAGACGATTCCATCACCAACATTCACTTGGACAGTGGGTTCCAGACCAAGTCGAATTTTAACCGCGAATTTAAACGCGGGTTTGGCATGTCACCAACAGAATGGCGCAAAGCCGAGAAATCAAAAACGGCCTGACAGGTTTCCCCATCAGGCCGATTGGTTTGTTTTAGCTCAGTGCAGTTTAAGCACGACCCGTCAGCGCCTGACGCAGTGGAATGCGCGTGGCATTAAGTGCCGGCAGACCACCACCAATCGCACCGATGATCAGCGACAGGATCACAGCCTGCAAGATGATGTCAGGCGACAGCGACAGTTGGAAACCAATCTGCATCTGATCATTGCCCGCAGTCGAAGCCGTGCGCCCTTCAAGAGCAAGAAAGGCAATCACAATCCCAACCACACATCCAATCGCCGTGAGCAAGATCGCCTCTAACCACGTGCTGACAAAGGCCGCAGTCCGCGAGAACCCAATTGTGCGTAAGGTTGCGATTTCAACACTACGATCCGACACACTTGAATACATCGTGGTCAGCGCCCCAATCGCGGCACCAATCGCCATGATCACCGCCAAAGGCCAGCCCAGGAATAAGATCAGTTTTGATGTGCTTTCCGCAAGTGACGAGAAATATTCACGTTCACTTTTGATCGGCAACGCCAGTTGTGCTGAGCTTTCTGCAAAGGCTGCCAATGTTGCGATATCGGCTGGGGCATTCACCTTGAAGCGCGCGGATTGCACCAAATTTGGACGGTTGAACAAGGTTTGAACAATCTGCGCATCTGCAAAGATCTCTGATTCAAACACCGACCCGCCAGAGGCAAACACACCAACAACAGTCCAGTCAGACGTGCCAAGCGTGATTGTGTCACCCAACGCCAGACCTTGGTAGCTTTGCGTCAAACGCGCGCCCACGACAATCTCGCGCGCGCCCGGTGTGAACATGCGACCATCAACCAAACTGACAGACGGGCGGACCTCTAGACCAAAGGCACCGATACCGCGCAAAGGCAGAACAGCAGGTTCACCTTTTGCTTTTTCAATCGCGTTCACTGGCACAACCAGTTCTTGCGACAAGATCGGAGTCCCTTCGGCCGTGCGAGCGATTTCTGTCGCGCTTTGCAAGAGGTGCAATTGTGACGGCATGATCTCACTGCCCAGCTCATTCGCCGCACCAGACCCAAGCGCGATGGCGATATCATCCGCGCCAGTCTGTTTCAGCGATTGCTCAAACCCATTGGACATCGATAAGAAGCCAAGCAGAACCAAGACAACCAATGTAACGGACAAGATCATCGAACATGAGATCCAAATGCGTCGCTTGAGGCTTTTTACATTGGCGACAAACAGCGCCGAGGATTGTTTCAAAAGTTGAGACATGATCATGCCCCTTTCAAAGCTGCGGTGGTTGGGATGCGCATCGCGTTGATCGCAGGCAAACCACCAGTGAGGAGCGAGAAAACCAGCGCAAGCAACGTGGCATTTATGATGATAGCAGGCGTCAAGGCCAAGCTAGGCACGATGGTCGACAGCGGCCCGGACAAAACGATCCCAGCGCCATATGCCGCACCAATGCCAAGCGTGACACCGATGGCGAAAATCCAAAGCGTTTCAGCCAAAACAGCCCGCATGATGTAGCCGCCAGAGAAACCCAGAACCTTGAGAACACCAATTTCCAGCGTCCGTTCCCGGATCGCAAAGAACATCGTATTCGCAACGATCATTAGAATGGTAACAAAGGCAGCGCCAACAACCAATTGAACGATAGTGGTGACATCCGCGAACTGTTCAACAAACGCCTTCATAAAATCGTTTTCAGTGCGTGTTTGGGTCTCATGTGCAGAGTTGGCAAAGCGCGCATCGACCGCTGCAATCACCTGATCTGCTGTCACGCCCGGTGCTGGCAATATACCAAAGTTGGCAACGGTATCCTGATTGTTCTGCCGTCCAAGGTTAAAGTAATCATAGCGCATGATCACAAAGTTGGTGTCGATGGCCGGGCCAGTACCCTCAAAGATACCAGCAATCTGAAATTGCCAGTTGCGAGTGCCGTCTAGCTTGCGCTCAAACGGTGAGTTCAGGACAATCCGATCGCCAACTTTCCAGCCTTCGCGTTGCGCAATGGCTGCACCGACCAACAATCCGTCACGCTGGGTTTCCAACGCTGCGATCTGTCCATCACCAAAATTATACTGCCCTTCGAAATAGGCGGCATAGCTGCTTGGGTCGACCGCGTTGGCCCCCATAAAGTTCTTGGGATCATTATAGGTTGCGCGGAAGTTGCTGCGGTACGTGACGGTTGCCACTTCGGGCAGTTGCGCAATTCGGTCAAGTGCTGAGATCGGAAGTAATTGCGCTGCACCTGCTTTTGCAGAAACAACCAGACGTTCACTGGTGCTGTCGGCCCCTTTAAAGCCGTGTTCGAAACTGGCCAGCAGCGCATAGATAAAGAACGCGATGGCAATGGATAGCACCAACAAGACGGAGCGGATCCGCTTGCGGGCCATGTTCAGGCGTATGAGTTTAAATGTGTTCATGATCTTTACGCCGCCTGTGCGGTGATTGGAGAAGATTCGACAAATTTGCCCTTGTCCAACCGCAGGGTGCGTTTGGCAAAACGACAAGCACTGTCATCATGCGTAACCATCACGATGGTCTTGCCAAATTCCTTGTTCAGAACCCGCAACATTTCGAGGATTTCATCCGCGCTTTTGCGATCAAGGTCACCCGTCGGTTCGTCGCAAAGCAGGATTTTTGGATCAACCGCCAAGGCACGCGCAATGCCGACGCGCTGCATCTGACCGCCAGACAATTCGGAAGGCAGGTGTTTGGCGCGATTGCCTAAACCAACCAGCTTCAGAACTGTCTCAACACGCTCTTTACGCTGGCGGACGTTCAGCTTGGTCAACAGCAAAGGCAGCTCAACATTCTGCGCGGCAGACAACATCGGCATCAGGTTATAGAACTGAAACACATAGCCAACGTTTGATGCACGCCAGCGGCCCATGGCCCCTTCGCTCATCGTGTTCAGCTTGGAAAAGCCGCAGGTGATTGTGCCGCTATCAGGGCGATCAATGCCGCCGATCATGTTCAGCAATGTTGATTTACCAGAACCGGACGGCCCCATCACGGCAACAAAGTCGCCTTCGGGGATGGTCAGATCAAGATCGTCAAAAATCGTGACTTGTTCATTGCCAATCCGGTAGCCCTTGTTCACGCCTTGCAGGCGGACACCGGTGTTTTCTTGGGGTTGGGTGGTCATATCGAGGTCCTTTCAGGAACGAAGTACTTAGGTATTGGGAGAGAATTCTATACGAGCTGACATATTCGCCAACACGCCCATCGGTGGGGTGTCAAAGCGCAAACGAACGGCGACCGTTCCCTTTTGGATCGACACCTGTTGAAGGATCGCAACCACGGTCGCGTCAAAGGTTTTACCCGGATACGCATCAAGCGAGATTTGCCCACTTTGGCCTGCAAAGATGCTGCCAAGGTTTGATTCAGCGACATCGACTTGAACAATCAAGGCGCTTGGATCGATCAGCGTCATGATGCCAGCCGGACCACCATCAACGCCTGACGGGATTAGGTCGCCGACCGACACGTCACTTGAAACGACAACCCCGTCAAAGGGTGCCTCAACAGTGTAATATGACTGCTGTTCGGCCAATTGCGCATGTTGCAATGTCGCAAGAGCAACGTCGCTTTTCGCAGACACGATTGCATGTTCGCGCAAAGATAGTTGTTGTTCGGCCTGTTCCAACTCAGTTTTAGGGGACAGACCCCGTTCGACCTTCTTGCGCGTCAAATCTGCGTCAATCTGGGTGTTCTTCAATTCTAGCGTCGCTTGCTGAACTGTTAGTTCCGCGCGATTAATCAGCATCTCTGCAAGGCTCAATTCATACTGAAACGCCTTATCGTCCAAACGCACCAACACATCGCCCTTGGCAAAACTGTCACCAATATCAAACGGCATCTCGGTGATCCGTCCTGCGATCTCGGATTTCAAACCAATCTCACGTTCACTCAATACATACCCTGAGCCAACAATCGTTGGTGTTGCCACGTGGGCCGTGATCGAAAGGACGGTGGGCACTTTGACTTCGCTGGGGGCCGTCGTGGTTTGTACCGGCGCAATCGTTTCTGCTTCAGGCTTTACCAAGGCTGCAACCTGCGACGTCAGATCGTTAACGCCTAGCTCATACTTATACGCGCCCCAAGTCGCGCCCGTGACGACGCAAAGTGCAACACCTGCCCAAAGCCATTTGCCGCGGCCCTTTGGCCTTTCGTAATCATCGTTGTTGTCTTGCCCAATCAAAGGATCATCACGATCGATGGCCAGCATTTTCAATTGTTCAAGTACAGGTTCTGAATCAAGCATGTGTGTCACCGCATCCATTTCGAGTAAGTTCGAGAATGAAAATGACGGTTTCTGCACAGCCTTTCGACCTACAACGCGATAAAGTTCGACCATATCATGATGTTGGTCGTTTGCTTCGATGTGAACATCATAACCTACTGTTTATATTGTATTTTTTTGGGGTGAATTTACGTGAAAATACGACCTAAATGACGTTTGAACACGTTAAAGGTCGATGGGTTTCGCCCTAGTATTCTATCCATCTGCGCATCGGTCTGTTATGGCTCATTTGGATACAATAGCTTGGATTATTGCGTGACTTTTTCAGATAAAACCGTGTTTTTAAGCGCACCAACGACCTTAGATCTGAATGATTCAAACAGCGTTTTATTGCTCGCAACTTTTGATATAAACCGCTTTGACAACGGACTGTATGATCAGTTTCAGATTGATAAGCCTGACACTCTTTCCAAAGCCGTTAACAAACGACAGGCCGAATATCTGGCCGGGCGCGCATTGGTGCAACATGCGTTTGAACATCTAAAAGTAGATCAAGTTCAGCTCCCAATGGGCCAAGACCGCGCACCGATCTGGCCGCCGGGGATTCACGGATCGATCTCTCATACCAAAGGCCGCGTTGCCTGCCTTTTGACAAAGCGGCCAGGGCATTTTGTCGGGATCGATATTGAAAAGAACCTGTCTGAGAATGGTCTGAAGTCTGTGAAACAGGTGACACTGCAACCCAGCGAGCGTGATTTTGTTGCTCAGTATACAGAGTTGCCCGAACCACAGCTTGCTGGCGCAATCTTTTCAGCCAAGGAAACACTCTTCAAGGCTTTATATCCGATTGTTCAGCGCTTTTTTGGGTTCAACGCAGCCGCTTGTATTGGGGTGAATGACACAACATTACGTATGGAGTTAACACAAGATTTGCACGCGACGCTGCCCATCGGGCGGGCGTTTGAGGTGCAAATGCGACTTTATGATGGGCATGTGTTGACGTGGCTTCTTCACGACACCACGCAATAAGCACAGTCAGATCGCCGGTTCCAGCGCTTTGACTTTTACCTTTTCGGCCAGCCAATAATCTTCGCCACCAAATTGATAGCCGGGCAATGGTAAGATGTAAGGTAGCTCAACGCGGGACCGTCCCGCAGTCCAATCGACATCTTTGCCGGATACCCAATCTATCGCCATCTGAGGCAAGTCTGATGATGCAATGTCGCCAGCCAAATAGGCGCGCATTTGATCCAACAATTCCCCACGATCCAAAGCAAGGAAAACCACCCGTTGGGCAAAAGCTTCCCTTCCGATTTGCAAAGTGGTGGCAATCCTGTGCATATCCGGCGCAGCCAACTGCTTTTCTAACCAATCGGCAACTGCGGTAACGTTGTCACGCAACTGCTCAGTATTTCGCGCAGAAAAGATAAAGAGGTCGCCATAGGGTGCTGTCGTCTGTGGCACTGATTTTGGCCCTTCAGTCAACACAAGGCTCGCATTTACACCACCCCCCCCAATCGAATTGATCAGGACACAGCGATGCGAAGCGCCTGATCGAAGCGGCCAATCTGACAGGCTGTTTTGTAATGAAAGCGGTGTGCGTTTGAAACTGACCAAGCGGCTTTGTGGCAGATCAGGCAGGGTCGGAACCAGCTGTTCATGTTCCATTTGTGCGACAACTTTGGTGACCGCCGCAATCGCAGCTGCGGATTCCATATGTCCAAAATGGCCTTTTAACGTACCGACTTTGACAGGGTTGGCGGTGGCATCGATACCGGCTTTACGAAAAACATCTGCAATGCCGCGCGCTTCAATTGGGTCACCCAGCGCCGTACCGGTGCCATGCGCCTCTACTGCATCAATATCTGCTACGCTGAGCTTGGCTTGGGCCAAGGCAGTCTGCATTACATCGGTCTGTGATCTAGAATTTGGCACAGTAAACGCGGGCGTCTGTCCCGCAGAGTTCACCGCACTTCCTGCAACATAGGCACGTATCAGGTCGCCGGCTTCATGTGCAGCTTTGGCAGGACGCAGAACCAACGCACCTACACCTTCGCCGTAAACCGCACCGTTTGCGCCATCCCGAAAGGGTCGGCAAATATTATCATCTGACAATATCCCGCGTTCTCGGAATTGGGCGAAACGACTGGCGTGCAGGAACAAATTGACCCCGCCTACAATCGCGACATCGCAATCCCCGTATTCAAGCGCATGGATCGCTGTGTGGATCGCGACACCAGACCCAGAACATGCCGTATCAATGGTCATGCTAGGGCCTGTGAAATCAAACTGATAAGAGACCCGATTGGCTATCTGATACCGATCCGTGGCGCGCGTTGACAAACCACCATCAAAAGCATGAGGTTCAGCCAATGTTGCGTAGTCTGCGGATATGGCTCCTACAAAGACACCGGTACGCCGAGGCAAGGTGCGGGGCGTGTACCCGGCGTTTTCGATGGCATGCCATGCAATTTGCAAAAACAGTCTCTGTTGCGGGTCCATTGCGATCGCTTCTTCGGCTGTGATATCGAAAAACGGCGCATCAAACCGAGCGACATTCCTCAAAAAACCACCGTAGATTTTGTATTTATCCGCCCATTTTGCAACTTCTTTACGCTCTGCTGGCACAGGTGACGTCGCGGCTTGGGTGCCCGCGAGGACATCCCAAAACTCATCCATTGTTTCAGCTTTGGGAAAGCGCCCTGAAAGTCCAATAATGGCAGTGCCGCGACGATCATTCATATCAGGCAGCGACCTCTTCGCGCAGGCGTTCTTCGATAGCTTGCGCCAAGGTTTCAACGCTTTCCAGTTCAAAGAAATCAGTGACCTCAACTACGTCACGATAGGTTTCGTTCAACTCGTCCGTGAGTTCAGCAAGGTTGATGGAAGACAGACCAACATCAAAAAATTTAGTCGCTGGCGTCAGATCGCGCGTGGGCAGGTTTTCTGCCGCGATCATCGCTGTCAGTTTTTCGATCACAACGTCGGTTGTGGATTTATGTGTCATGCTAAATTCCGTTCTGGGCAAAGGGGGCTGACCATATGCAGCCGTTAATTCCGTATCAAAGACGCCAGCAACAAATTCCACCGCGAGGGAGGCACGGCGAATTTTGCCGCTGGTCGTCTTTGGGATCGTACGCACGGGGACAACTTCAATCAGGGTAAGTCCCGTTCGCGCATAGATAAGTTTTCGCACCGCATCCGCGCGGTCCGCAAAAGTTGTGTCAGGGGCACGTTCGCGCAGGAACAACACAAAATGTTCTTCGCTCTGGCTGCGCATTACACTTGCGGCAACCTCGCCCGTTTCGGCACATCCGTGTTGTTCGATGATCATTTCAATGTCGTGGGCAAAGTAGTTTTGACCGTTGGTCACGATCATGTCTTTGGTACGCCCGGTAACCACCAATTCATCATGATGAAGAAAGCCAAGATCACCCGTGCGCAACCAGCCGTCCGGTGTGAACAATTCATCGTTGGCATCAGCATTGTTCAGATAACCAGCCGTGACATTATCGCCCCTGATCTGAATATCACCCAAGACCGCTTGCCCCAGATCACGCCCACCGTGGGTGGCTATGCGCACCTGACTATGCGGAAAAATCGGACCTTCAATGGGGAAGCTAACAGCGGTGACGTGATCAGCATCCACATAAGGCACAGACGCGTGCATTTGCATCAGTGTCCGGTCAAGGTGAACCGCGCGCAGGCCCTCACCCGGCTTGGCAACTGAGATGCCCAAACTCGCCTCGGCCAACCCATAAGACGGGCACATTGCACCAGACGACAGGCCAGCAGGGGCAAGTGTGGACATGAATGCATCAACCAATTCCGATGAAATGGGTTCAGCGCCATTGATGATTTGCCGCACTGTCGACAAGTCTGGTAGCGGCGTATTGGATTTCTCCTGCGCCTTAAGCCAGTGACGGTATCCAAAGTTGGGAGAGCCAAGCGTCGTCGCCCCAACATCAGCGGCATGTTGCAACCAGATCAACGGGCGGCGCACAAACAGCGCAGTACGCAAAATATGATGCTCAATCCCGGCGTAAAGCGGGCATAGGTGGAAACCAATCAATCCCATATCGTGGGTCAACGGCATCCATGACAACGCCTTTGCGTCAGGGGTAAATCCAAAAGCGGCGTTTAAATCGACAATATTGGTGACCAGATTACGATGGGTCAGCACCACACCTTTTGGTTGGCGCGTCGACCCAGACGAAAACTGGATATAGGCGACATCCTCGGGGTCGGGGAAATGAGGAACGGCACGGGTGTTATGACCTTCGAGTTGCTCAAACAATACCACACGATGCGCGACCTCATCCGCCCCGACTTCTGCGGCATATCCCTCAAACCGGCGGATTGCTGCGTCTTCTGTCAGGATAATGGCACCTGACAATTCCGTGGCAATCAGCAGCAGCTTGTTCTTATGCTCTGGCGTATTGCCAGGTGCGACAGGGACCGGAATGATTCCGCCCAGAATACAGGCCCAGAACCCTTCCAGAAACGCGACCTCATCGTAGAGATACAAAATGCAATGGCCGCCTTTTGACAGACCACGTTCCTGCAAATCATTCAGGCGCTTCAATGCATTGTCGTATAGTTCAGCAAAGTTTTGACTGCGAATTTGATCCGTCGCATGCATTACCTGCACACTGGCTTGTGAGGTCTTGCGCGCCTCGAACATTTCAACAAGCGTATCAAACATCATTCAATCCATTCAAAGAAAGCTTCGCCATGATTGCGTGTTTGCTGCGCAAATTAATAAGCGGTTCAAAATCGATGTGATGCGGTGATGTGACCGTAAATCGAATATCCGGCGCAATCCTTCCCACCACGGTTTGCATTTCGTAGTTTGACAAAACATCACCAATGCAACGGCGTGGTCCGGCAGAAAAGGGCACATAACTGTTACGGTGCGGATCAACGTTTTCAAAGCGATCCGGTTGAAAGCTAAGCGGTACGGACCAATCTGATGGGCGGCGATGCAGCAAGAACGGTGAGATCGCAACAACATCACCTTTGGATACCTGCAAAGATCCTAAATCAACGTCTTCTAAAGCACGGCGCGAGAACATCCAAACAGGCGGATAAAGGCGTAAACATTCGTTTGCCAGATTTTCGATCCGGTCAGACAGTGCTGCTTTGCCGCATCCGAGGTATCGCCGTGCGGCCGGGTTCACACCCAATGAATAAAACACCCAAGCCAACAGAATGGCGCTGGTTTCATACCCCGCCACGATCAGAGTGATAATTTCATCAACGATTTCTTTGTCCGAGAAATCTGGCGATGTCCGGTCACGCGCCTCTAGCAGCAGGCCCAAAATATCGCGTTGTGGCGTCGTTATTTTTTTGCGTTGCTCAAGAACAGACAAGACAACCTGCCGGGCACTGCGGATGCTTGGCACCACTTCAATATTTTTGACGTTCCCATTCTTGAGGGCGTCAAAAATAGTCTCTGTATCGGAGGTATAGAACCTTTCCGCGTCTTTCCCAAAGATCGAACTGATCATTACGCCCATGGCATAACGTTCTGCTTCGTCGGTGATATCAACCTCGGCATTGCGTGCCGCCAAGCCCATCCAACGGTCATGCAAAATCTTTGCATGGTGGTCGCTTGCCTCTTGCAAGATATCCCAATTGGTGCGGATGAACGCGGGCTGCACCAAGCGTCGGCCAGTGCGCCATTTGACACCGTCAGAGACAATAAGACCCCCACCGGTCAATATCTTGATCCGGGAAAATTCAGGGCCCTTTTTGAATTTACGATGCTGGCTGACCAAAATGTCGCGCACCATGTCCGGGCAGTTAACGATCGTAATCTGTTTGTCACGTTCAGTTACGTTCAACCGACAAACTGTGAAATCAGGGTCTAGGTCAGAAATCAGCGCCAACGTTTTTTCTGACAGAAAGTAATCGTCAACATCCACCACAGGGCAGTTCGGCATACCAAGCGCCAAAGTACTGGCCATGCTTTGGGCCTGTTGAATATCTAGGTGTCCCACATTGATCCCCATTTGCCTGATCGTGTTGAACGCTGCTGGCCTTTGACAATCAGACAGCGGACGTTTGGCATTATTGCTGCAATGACCCTATGGAAATGCAGCGCTGTGAAATAGTCCGCCGCTGGGGAACCAAAATTGTGTACGTACAATTGCGGGGGGAGGTCATAAAAAAGGGCACCCAAAGGTGCCCTAGTTTTTGTAATGGTACTGAAGTTCGAGAAAGCCGGTTAGATCAGACCCATATTACCAGCTTTGGCAACGGCTTGGGCCAACGACACACTGTCAAGTTTAAGCCGCGCAACCTTGAGGTAAGACCGTACAGTATGTTCTGACAGCCCAAGTATAATCGAGATTTCCGAATAGGTTTTACCAGCTGCCGTCCATTGCAGACACTCATATTCACGCGGGCTCAACAGCGGTGGCTTCACACCATCTGTATATACCTCTGACAGCGCTTTAATGTGCAAATCTTGCGAGATAAAAATCAGCTCTTCCGATTTATCGGCCATCAATGCAGCCCATTCGTCATCGGGCATCTTGGAATTCACAGACAGAATACTGGCCCGGCCCAAAGTGTCCAGATATGGACATGTAAAGCCATTGCTTCCCAGCCCGAATTCAGCTGCTTTTTCAAGTACAACCATTGACTTAGGTTCTGGCTTTATCTCGGACCAGTCAAAGGGTTCTCGGGAATTAACACTGTGCATCACAATCGGGTCAATCGCCGCATAGTTGTTTAGCAAATACTGTGAAACCCATTTTTCCGGATAGGTGGTACGCACAAATGGATTGTCACACCCTGCTTTTACATTGCTTAAAAAATGAAAAGTTGAGTAGTCAAAACCATAATGAGATTCGAGAATTTCAAGACAAGCGTCCACTGAACTTGCCATGAGAATCTTCTGTAAAACTTTCTGCACGAGCGTCATCCACAACCAATTAGAATCTGCACCCCTAGTAACATTGACGTTGCGGCAAGCAATACCCATACGGGAAAAATTCGCCAAACCACACTAAATGAGATTACAGCGCAACAGGTGAAAATACCTGGTTTTAACGCTCTGATTATGTTGAGTTTTTTAAATAGTCAGTCGAAAAATGGCGTCATTTGAGCCACAATTACTGAATTTTCTTCCAAAGCGCGCTGCATCAAAGCACGTTCATCTTCATCAATTTCGTGACCTTCTGCCTCACGTTCAGCCAAAGTGCCGTATCCAGAGACATCCAGGGGGTTGGTGTCTGCTTGTTTCAGGATCGCGACTGTCTCGCGCACAGCCTCCGCTTCATCCACGCCCGAGGCAAAGCACATCAGCGCCGCACCCGTTGCCTTGTCGGGCAGGCCATCACCATCTTTACGGCCAATCTCTACCAACAAGGTGTATACTTGTTGGCGCGAAGGTTTTTTGGGTTTCTTAGGCTCAGACATAGAAAAGGCCGCCACTGTGGTTCAGTGGCAGCCCTAAACTGTCGCGGTCCACTTGAAAAGGGTCAGCCGCGGCCTTTGAATTTGCGCCACGCCCAAATCACAAGGCAAGCGCCAACCAATCCGACCAACAATTGTGGCATCCACGCATTCTTGGCGTAAATGTTAAACAAGCTCAGAATAAAGTTGAGCACCACCGCACCGACGATACCCAAACCTATGTTCGCGATTGGGCCAGTGTCAGCCTTCATGATGATGCTTGCGATCCATCCCGCAAGGCCACCCACAATGATTGCACCGATAAATCCAATACCCATCATCTATTCTCCAGTATCCAAGCTTGCTTTGACAAAGTTAGAGCAAAGCTTCTTCATTTCAAATTTCAACCGCCGCTTAATCACGCAGCAAATCGTTGATGCTGGTCTTTGAACGGGTACGTTCATCAACGCGTTTGACGATAACCGCGCAATACAAGTTCACACCATTCTTTGAAGGCATAGAACCGGCCACGACAACGGAACCTGCTGGCACTTCGCCATAGGTCACTTCGCCGGATTCGCGGTCCACGATTTTAGTGGATTGACCGATAAACACGCCCATGCCCAGAACGGACCCTTCGCGCACAATGCATCCTTCGACCACCTCAGAGCGGGCACCGATGAAACAATTGTCTTCGATAATTGTTGGCCCGGCCTGCATCGGCTCCAACACACCACCAATGCCAACACCACCAGAAAGGTGCACGTTTTTACCAATCTGCGCACAGCTGCCAACGCTGGCCCAAGTATCGACCATCGTACCTGTATCGACGTAGGCCCCAAGGTTAACAAACGATGGCATCAAGACGACACCGGGGGCGATATAGGCCGACTTGCGCGCGATAGCACCGGGCACTGCGCGGAAACCTGCGGCATCCCATTCACTTTTGCCCCAGCCGTTAAACTTGCTGTCTACTTTATCGTACCAGCTGGCCCCTTGAGGCGCACCATCGTGCATTTCCATGTCCTTGATGCGGAAACCCAACAAAACGGCCTTTTTGGCCCACTGATTTACATACCAAGTACCATCGTCCTGTTTTTCCGCCACGCGCAGCTTACCTGAATCAAGCGCGTTCAACGTCGCTTCAATAGCATCGCGTGTTTCGCCTGTTGTGGACGATGTGATCTGGTCACGGGTGTCCCATGCGGCTTCGATTGCTGTTTCGAGTTGGGCGTTTGACATGGGGTATTCTCCGAATGCTGAAAACTGTTACTGCGCTATAGCGATCAGGGGGTGTTGGTGCAATCTTTCAACGCCACTTGATCGAACAGCCCATTGAAGGTGTTTGCAACTTTGGTCCATTGCCCGTTTGGGCAACCTGACGCATCGCATTTAACAGCTCTGGATCACGCGTGCTGGCGTCGCCGCGCATACCAACATCATCCAACCTACCGCGATATTGCAAGCCACCTTTGGCATCGAACCCAAAGAAGTCAGGCGTGCACACCGCACCATACGCGCGGCCCACAGATTGATCATGATCCACCAGATACGGGGCAGTTAAACCATGTTTGCGCGCAAACAATGCCATCTTATCAGGCGCATCCGCAGGATAGTCGCGATAATCATTCGACATGATCGCAACGCAGCCAATACCGTCGGCCTCTAATGCTGTCATATCAGCCGCCAAACGGTCGATAAGGGCAACAACATAAGGGCAATGGTTGCAGATAAACGCAATCAGTAGACCATTAGAACTCATCACACTATCGCGGCTGTGACGGGCCCCTTCTGGTGTCGCCAAATCAAAATTCGGCGCAGCCCATCCAAAGTCGCAGTTTTGAGACTGTAACAGCATCAATCATCTCCCTATCTGGTGAACCAGTTTGCGCAAACACAAAGACGTGGTCAATCACGCCCTGCCGTTGCATGTTGCACGCAACCGGGCCACGCTGCCTGAAATAGATATTCGGAGAATACGATGAAAGACGACAACCGCCGTCATCCGCTGCGTGATGCACATACTGACCGCGACGCCGCCCAAGGTGTGCCAGACACACCCCAGACCCGCGCACCTGAATATCGACTGGCATTTACGGACCAGGACTTTATGTGCCGCGATGAATTGCGCCCTGTCCGTCTGCAATTGGAACTGCTCAAACCTGAAATGGGTCTGGATGCGCACGGCATTGAATCCACCATCGTGCTGTTTGGCGGAGCGCGTATTCCTGAGCCCTCGAAAAAGGCCACGGCGCGCACAGAAACACTGGCGGAATTGTCGCGGTTTTATGGCGAAACGCGTGAATTTGCGCGGTTGATGACGCTGAAATCAATGGACAGCGGTGGCAAGCAAGACGTGATCGTCACCGGTGGCGGCCCGGGCGTGATGGAAGCCGGGAATCGTGGTGCTGTTGATGCAGGTGGGCAATCTATAGGTTTGAATATCGTATTGCCGTTCGAACAAGCGCCAAACGAATATGTCACGCCTGAATTGTGTTTTAACTTTCACTACTTTGCCATCCGCAAAATGCATTTCCTGATGCGCGCAAAAGCAATCTGTGTGTTCCCCGGTGGCTTTGGCACCATGGACGAATTATTTGAAGCGCTGACACTGATCCAAACAGGACGCATGCAACGCGTGCCATTTTTACTATTTGGCCGCGCGTTCTGGGAAAAAATCATCAACTGGGATGCACTAGCGGATGCAGGCACCATTTCGGCCGAAGACCTTGATCTGTTCCGTTTTGTCGAAACAGCCGCAGAGGCAATGGAGTTAATCGAAAACTGGGAAACACCCACAGCCCGAGACAAAATTCCCGGGCGCTGATTCTGGAATGAGAGATCAGTGTGTCTGTGGGGTTTCCGCTTCTGATGGTAAAACACCAACCTCAACATGATACGGCAGGGTTTCGACGACCTGTCCGTGATCAGTATCTTTGATGGCATAGCCGTATCCAGCAAGGCGATGTTTCCATTCTCGTGCCGAAAGCGCCATTTCGCGTTCCCGAATAACAAGGTCAATCACCTGTGACGTGATAAAGGGATCGTTGTTGATCATGATAGACATGTGCTGTCTCCCGATTGGTTAAGTTCTGGAAACAATCTGTTTGAAGAGCATGGCAGGATTTTCGCCGGATTACGGCAGAATAGGGGTCATTTCACGACTGACCCAACGGAAAGAGATTTGATAAAATCTCATATTATATCATTTAAAACAATTAGTTAAAATGAATCACTGATTAACGCGCCTGCCAAAATCAGCAATAAATCTGCCTTGTTCAACTGTATCGGGAATCACATGACCCCGTGCGGCTGTAATCCTTGCAACTGCACTTTGCGCATCAACGCCCAGCGCAATAAGCGCACCAGACGTTACCATACCCGACCGCCCAATCCCTGCACGGCAATGCACAGCGACAGCTTTGCCATCCTTTAGCATCTGTGCAATCTGAGTGACCAATCGCATAAACACAGATCTATCAGGCAGACCAAAGTCAGCAATCGGAGAGTGGATGAACGCAATCCCAACACGTTCACATGCGTCGGCCTCATCTGAAAGGCCTAACTCAGCAGCCTCATCCACATCCAACATCGACACAACAACATCCACGCCACGCGCACGATAGGCCTTGATGTCACGGGACAAATGATCGCCAGAGGGACACGGCATGATGAACAAACTGCCGGGCAAGTTGTCCGATATCAGGTAAATCTCTGGCGACATGGTGCTACTGCGTTACGCCCGCTTCGGCCTCGATCTGTTTACGTGACTTGCGCGCGCGCTCTGTGGCCGATTTCAACTGCCCACAGGCCGCCATGATGTCTTCACCACGCGGTTTGCGCACTGGGCTGGCATATCCCGCCTTATACACAATCTCAGAAAACGCGCGGATACGGTTGTTTGAGGATCGCTTGTAAGGCGCACCGGGCCATTCGTTAAACGGGATCAAGTTGATCTTGGCCGGGATACCCCGGATCAATTCGACCAGACGATGCGCATCTGCGTCACTGTCATTCACACCATGCAGCATCACGTATTCAAAGGTGATCCGCTCTGAATTGCTGACTTTAGGGTATTCACGCAGGGCATCCAAAAGTTCGGCAATATTCCAGCGCTTGTTGATCGGTACCAATGTGTCGCGGACTTCATCTGTCGTTGCGTGAAACGACACAGCAAGCTGACAACCGATTTCCTGCGCGGTACGCGCAATCTCTGGCACCACGCCAGATGTACTTAGCGTGATACGACGGCGTGAGAGTTGGATGCCCTCTGGATCCATCGCAATTTTCATCGCGTCACGCACGTTTTCAAAATTATAGAGAGGCTCACCCATGCCCATCAGTACGATGTTTGACAACAAGCGTGCCTCATAGGTGCGCGTTCCGGTCTCGGGCCATTCATCCAAGTCGTCACGCGCGACCATCACCTGACCAATAATCTCTCCCGCTGTGAGGTTGCGGACCAGTTTTTGCGTCCCCGTGTGGCAGAACGAACATGTCAACGTACAGCCAACCTGAGAAGAGACACACAGCGTCCCGCGCCCCTCTTCAGGGATATAGACGATCTCAACCTCATGACCGCCCGCAATCCGCACCAGATATTTGCGGGTGCCATCCTCAGAGACCTGTTTGGTGACGACCTCTGGCACTGCAATCACAAAGTTCTCGGCCAGCTGTGCGCGAAACGCCTTGGACAGGTTGGTCATGGCGTCAAAGTCACGCACGCCCCACTGGTAAATCCACTGCCAGATTTGGCCGACCCGCATTTTTGCCTGCTTTTCAGGTGTACCGACGCCAATCAACGCATCCCGCATCGCATCACGGGTCATCCCAACGAGGTTCGCTGGTCCCTCCGGCAGTTTGCGCGGCATGGTATGAACGTCTTGGGTGATCGGTGCAGTGGCGTCAGACATGACTGATTCTCCGTAAGGGCGGCGATGTGCCTCTATATAGGGGTTGCACGCCAGATCAAAAGCAAACAGCCCCGCAATTGCAGGGCTGTGGCTTTAAATTGTCGCAGGTTTTACCCGCCGCAGCGTTTCGCCGCATCCTCAACCGCTGCGGTAAAGCCCAGCAGTGAAAAGCTATCTTTCGTTTGCGTACCCCGGCCTGAACGACCCGTCAGCACCGCATCGGCGCCACGTTTCATTGCAGTGATGATCTTATTGTCATCCTCAGTGGTTGCAGGCCATGCCCACTCCCCTTCGGTGAACAACTCAAAAGTATTGCCAGATATGTTCATGTTAACCGTTGAACCAGACGCAAAAGGATACCCACCCGTAAAGGCGACCTGACCCTTTGCACCCGCAGATGGACGGTAAAAAACCATCAACAATGTCTGGCCCCGGTTTACCGCAACAACGCGGCCATCACGTGAGTTCACGGTTTCCTTGGGTGTGGATACACCCCAGCACTCGGTTGGATTATCCTCAACAAAAACACTCCAATCGGTTTTTGCCGCAACCCTGTTTGTACTCTGCTCTTGCGCATGAGCACCGCTTGCCATCAATGCCGCGAAACCCGTCGCACATCCCAGCGTTTTTAAAATTCCCATCTGTACAGCCTCCAGCCGTCCTTAACCTCAATCATCGCTCCAAACACTTGTCGGCCACCCTTATCATGGTTGCTCTCTTGCAAGTGCCTGTATTCTTTCCGACAACAAGCATAATAACGTCAAACACGCGACCTGCGAAACCCTGATTGGCAGGTTTTCGCCAACAAAAGCCCTATGAGAGGATGAAATTATGGTGAACCCAGCCCCTTTTACCGAAATCTGGCGCGGACCCTTCCTCGAAAGCGTGCATTCTGGCCATGCGGTCATCTGTGATGATACCGGTCAAATTGTGCAGGCATGGGGTGATCCAGAGGCAATTGTGCTACCGCGGTCCTCATCCAAAATGATCCAAGCTGTGCCACTGATCACTTCAGGTGCGGCGGATAAGGCGGGTCTAGGCACCGAACAACTGGCGCTTTCATGTGCATCTCACCAAGGGGCCGCAATACATACGGACCGGGTGAATGTTTGGCTCGACACATTAGGATTGGGCGAAGATGATTTTCGTTGTGGCCCTCAAGAACCCTCAGATCGAGATGCCCGCGAAGCTTTGGTTCGTGCAGGCAACAGTCCCTGCCAAATTCATAACAACTGCTCAGGCAAGCACACTGGTTTCTTGACGTTGAACAAACACCTTGGCGGGGACGCTAATTACATTGACCCATCCCATCCAGTGCAACGCGCTTGCCTTGAGGCGTTTGAGAATGCGACCCAAGAAACCTCTCCCGGGTATGGCATTGATGGCTGTTCTGCGCCGAATCACGCCAGCACGTTGCACGGCATGGCTCGTGCAATGGCGCATTTTGCAGCAGCACCCGATGGATCTGCTGAGGCGCGCTTGCATCAGGCCATGCGACTACACCCCGAACTGGTCGCAGGCGAAGGCCGCGCCTGCACAGAGTTGATGCGCGCCATGGATGGAAAAGTTGCGTTAAAAACCGGTGCTGAGGGATATTTTATTGCGATCTTACCGGAACAAAAGCTTGGCATTGCCCTTAAAGCCGCTTGTGGGACAACGCGCGCGGCAGAATGTGCAATCGCGGCGCTATTGGTTAGGTTGGGTGTTTTAGACCCAAATCATCCCGCCACCTTAAAACGTATGAACGCGCCAATCAAAAACTGGCGCGGGGTCGAAACCGGTATGTTGAAACCGGCGGCAGGTTTCCTTTGACCTAAGCGCCGCCGGCGAAAGCTCACATTCACATCTCAATGATTTGGGCGACCTCGGCGGTTCCGGTGCCATTCTTAACCATTGGGCAGCCTGCGGCCATTTTGCAGGCTGCATCAATGTCGTCTGCTTTAACGATGGTAAATCCAGACAACGGATTTGAACCGCCGTTATCTTCCACACCCGTGGCGTTGACGGTTTTGGACATGCCCACCGGATTGCCAGGATTCACCATGTTATCGCCCAAACCCGTCATCCACGCTTCCCACTCGGCCATGGCTTTGGCCCCTTGTTCAGGCGTTTCGGGCATCGCACCACCGTGAAAGGCGAACATAAATTCTGGCATAGTCTTCTCCTTGATTAATTTTGGTTCACGAAACGCGCAAGTCGTGTCATTGGCCCAGACCATCCTGTGGCATGCCGCGCTGCAATTTCTTGTGTTGGCAATTCGCGATGATCAATGATCGGCTTTGAACCCTTGGCCGTTTCAACAACTGTAAAGGTGACATGGCTTTCAGGGCCACGATGGTCCGCATCTTCATGCCATCCCCATGTAAAACTTATGGCGTTAGGTGGATCAACGCGTGTGACCTGCCCTGACATCTTAAATCGATTGCCCTCATCACTGATCATCACAGAATACCAAGGTCCCAACTTGCTAAAGTCCAAGTTTTCCTCCGGTAACGTCATCCCATCATGGCCCCACCATTGGATCAGCATCACTTGCGAGGAAATCACCTCAAACAACCGTATTGGGGTAACCTTAAATTCGCGTTCCACACGGATATCAGCCATTGGGTGATCCCGAGTCAGCAGCAAGGATCTCTTCGATCCTGTCCAAGCCGGCCTCCCAAAATGTACGATGTGAAATTGTCCAATCAGAAATTGCGCGCAACGCCTCGGGCTGGACCGAATACAGACGTTTCGTCCCATCAACGCGCTGCCGGATAATTCCAGCTTCGCGTAAAACCTTGAGATGTCGGGATACTGCGGGTGCCGTCATGTTAGCATGTGCCACCAAATCACCAGCAGGCAATTCACCCTGCGCCATCAATCTCTCAACGACAGCAAGGCGCGTCTGATCAGAAAGGGCTGCAAAAGTTTGGGATAGATCATTCATATCCACTATAATTAACCAAGATGCTAATTAAGTAAAGTATTAATTATAAAATCCTGCACCCCACCTTCATCTAGCCAAATGTACTCCAGGGGGGTCTGGGGGTCTGCAACCCCCGGTCAATCGCCACGTCACGCGACGAAATCAGCCTTTGCATAGCCTTGAACATACAAGAGCGCCGTTAAGTCACCAAAGTTGATCCGCACATCACACTCCGCCGCAACAACAGGTTTGGCATGCAATGCGACCCCCAACCCCGCTCGTTGCAACATTCCCAAATCGTTAGCACCGTCGCCAACGGCAATCACATCATCTTTAACCAAACCCAAACGTTTAGTGATCTCTTCCAACGCATCCACCTTGGCCTGCTTGCCAAGAATCGGCATCCCGACCTCACCGCTCAAAACACCCTCTGATACCAACAAGGTATTCGCGCGATTTTCATCAAAGCCCAATTGCCCTGCAACCTGTGCGGTAAACGCCGTAAATCCACCTGATACCAGCGCGGCATATCCACCCTGTTTTTTCATCGTCGCAACCAGTGACTTGCCGCCTGGCATCAAGGTGATCCGCTCAGCCAATACCTTGTCGATGACGCTCACATCTAGCCCCGCCAATAAGCCAACCCGCTCGCGCAGCGCCCCATCGAAATCCAACTCACCATTCATGGCCCGCGCGGTGATATCTTTCACCCGCACCCCAACACCAGCCTCATCCGCAAGTTCATCAATACATTCCTGTTGGATCATGGTGCTGTCCATATCAGCCAACAACATCTTCTTACGACGCGCTGCTGTTGGCACAACAATCAGATCAACCGCCATTGAATGACAGTTCTCCCAAACCTCCCACAGATTATCCGGTATCTGTTGTACCGAAAATTCTGCTGCCTCATCGGGTGACAACCAAGCCGCATCACCCCCACCCCATGCATTGCGCAAGCTTTCCACCAAAGCGGGATCAAGCGTGGGCTTTTCAGGTGAAGTGAGCAAAACAACGGTAAACATCTGCCAAGTTTCCTATCCGCGTCAAAGATGTCGCAAAAATCGATTGAAGCGGCGTTCTAGCTGCGTTTTGCAGCTTGCGCCAGACCGCACACCCGCCTATTTCGATCCGTGGGACACCCTTCCCCAACGAAGGGCATTTATCTGTAAGGATACCAGATATGACGATGACACCTCCGGCCACGCGGCCAACAAACCCGCGTTTTTCTTCTGGCCCTTGCGCCAAAATCCCTACATTTGATTTGAACAAGCTTTCAGGCGCACCGTTTGGTCGCAGTCACCGTGCCGCACCCGGCAAGGCGAAATTGCTTGAGGCAATTGAGACCACCCGCGATGTTCTGGGCGTGCCCGCAGACTACCGTATTGGCATCGTGCCCGCATCTGACACAGGTGCCTATGAGATGGCGATGTGGTCGCTGTTGGGCGAACGCCCTGCAGAAATGGTCGCATGGGAATCCTTTGGCGCAGGCTGGGTCACGGACGTGGTCAAACAGCTCAAGATTGATGCGCAAGTGCATACCACCGAATACGGCGAAATCGTCGATATGGCAGCGCTGAATTATGACAACGACGTTTGCTTTACGTGGAATGGCACGACCTCTGGCGTGCGCATGCCAAATGGCGATGCAATCCCGGCGAACCGCGCTGGTTTGACCTTGTGTGATGCGACATCAGCCGCTTTTGCGATGGGCCTGCCGTGGGACAAATTGGATGTAACGACCTTTTCTTGGCAGAAGGTTCTTGGCGGTGAAGCCGCGCATGGGATGTTGATCCTGTCTCCGCGTGCCGTTCAGCGTCTTGAAAATTATACGCCCGCATGGCCCTTGCCAAAAATCTTTCGTCTGACCAAGGGCGGCAAACTGATTGAAGGCATCTTTAAGGGTGAAACGATCAACACACCTTCGATGCTGTGCGTCGAAGATTACTTGATCGCCCTAGAGTGGGCAAAATCTGTTGGCGGATTGACCGGGCTGATCGCCCGAGCGGATGCGAATACCAAGGCCATCGCAGATTTCGTGTCTGATCACGATTGGATCGATTTCCTTGCGACCGACCCTGCCACGCGTTCAAATACTTCTGTGTGTCTTAAGTTTAATGATGCACGCATCACTGATGGCGCTGCTTTTGCCAAAGCCATCGCCAAGCGGTTGGCGGATGAAGATGTCGCATTGGATATTGGTGCGTACCGCGATGCCCCTCCGGGTCTGCGTATCTGGTGCGGCGGTACGGTTCAAACCTCCGATATTGAGGCAATGCTGCCATGGCTCGCGTGGGCCTTTGAGACCGAAATTAACGCTTGAAATAGCGGTGGGCGATGTGCCCACCTTACCCCCCAAATTGTAAGGTGGACGCATGGTCCACCCCCGAAAAAGGACCTCAATGATGGCCCCCAAAGTACTTATCTCTGATAAACTCAGCGCCTCTGCCGTTCAAATCTTTAAGGACCGCGGCATCGATGTCGATTTCCAGCCAGACCTTGGTAAAGACAAGGACAAATTGGCTGAAATCATCGGCAACTATGACGGCCTTGCTATCCGCTCTGCGACCAAAGTCACCGAGAAAATCCTCGCCAATGCACCGAACCTCAAGGTCATTGGCCGCGCGGGTATCGGTACAGACAATATCGACAAAGACGCCGCATCGAAAAAAGGTGTGATCGTCATGAACACGCCTTTCGGCAACATGATCACCACTGCCGAACATGCGATTGCAATGATGTTTGCCGTTGCACGTCAGATCCCAGAAGCCAGCGCATCAACTCATGCGGGCAAGTGGGAAAAGTCCAAGTTCATGGGTGTTGAGCTAACTGGCAAAACCCTTGGTGTGATTGGTGCTGGCAACATTGGTGGTATCGTTTGTGATCGTGCGCGTGGCCTCAAAATGAAAGTCATCGCCTATGATCCGTTTCTGGGCGCAGAAAAAGCCGAGAAGATGGGCGTTGAGAAGGTTGAGTTGGACGAATTGATTGCCCGCGCTGATTTCATCACTTTGCACGTGCCTTTCACTGATCAAACCGCCAATATCCTTAGCCGTGAAGCGTTAGAAAAAACCAAGAAGGGTGTGCGGATCATCAACTGCGCGCGCGGTGGTTTGGTGGACGAAGAAGCTTTGGCTGATTTGCTTAAGTCCGGTCATATCGCGGGCGCGGCCTTTGACGTGTTTGCGGTTGAACCTGCAACTGAAAACCCGCTGTTCAATTTGCCAAACGTCGTTTGCACCCCTCACCTGGGTGCCGCCACAACAGAAGCGCAAGAAAACGTTGCCCTGCAAGTCGCGGAACAGATGTCTGATTATCTGCTGACAGGTGCTGTGACGAACGCACTCAACATGCCGTCTGTAACCGCAGAAGAAGCCAAAGTAATGGGGCCGTGGTTGCAGCTTTCTGGTCATCTTGGTGCGTTTATTGGTCAGATGACGGACGAACCGATCAAAGCGATCAATATTCTCTATGATGGCTCGGTTGCTGAAATGAACCTGAACGCGCTGAACTGTGGCGTTGTTGCGGGAATCATGAAACGTGCGAATCCAGATGTGAACATGGTCAGCGCCCCGGTTGTTGCCCGCGAAAAAGGCATCCAGATCAGCACCACCAATCAAGATAAGTCAGGTGTGTTTGATGGGTACATCAAGGTAACTGTGGTCACAGACAAACGCGAACGGTCCATCGCGGGCACGGTGTTCTCGGATGGCAAACCACGCTTTATCCAGATCAAAGGCATTCAAATCGACGCCGAAGTTGGTGCACATATGCTGTACACCACCAACGAAGACGTCCCGGGTATCATCGGTACGCTGGGTCAAACCATGGGTGAAAACGGCGTGAACATCGCCAACTTTACACTGGGTCGATCAGCAGCCAAAGGCGAAGCCATCGCGTTGTTGTATGTGGATGAAGAGGTCCCCGCCCCTGTCATCAAAAAGCTACAAGCGACAGGTATGTTCACCCAAGTGAAGCCGCTGCATTTCGACGTAGCCTGATAGAATCTGCAATGCTAAACCAAAGGCATCCTCCCCTTGCGGGAGGGTGCCTTTTTTGAGGAAGAAATAGTGCTGCAACCTTTGTACGCCATTGGCGATATTCATGGTCAAATGGCCGAACTGGATCGCGTTCTTGCGTTGATCGAGAATGATGGCGGCAAGGACGCACAGATCGTTTTCCTTGGCGATTACACAGATCGCGGGCCGGACAGCCGGGGTGTCTTGGACGCATTGATCAATGGGCAAGACAAAGGGCGCAACTGGACCTTTATCAAGGGCAATCATGACCGTATGTTTGAATGGTTCATGCTCGATTATCCCAAGCATGAGGCCTATCTGCCGATCGACCTAAGCTGGTTAGACCCGCGTTTGGGCGGCGATACCACGCTGCAATCTTACGGCGTCACTTTTCATGAAAAAATCCGTATGCTGGCCCTGCACGCCGAAGCCCGCGAGGCTGTGCCGCAACCGCACCTCGATTTCCTTGCGACCCTGCCACTCGCCTATGAGACCGATGATCTGTTTTTTTGCCACGCAGGCGTCCGCCCCAACATTCCCCTTGCCGATCAAGACGAAGAAGACCTGTTATGGATCAGGCAAGAATTTCACAACCATACGGATGCCCATCCAAAGCTGATCATCCATGGGCATACACCCGTCGATCAGGCAACGCATTACGGCAACCGCATTAACCTTGATACAGGTGCTGGATACGGGAAACCCCTGACAGTAGCGGTATTTGAAGGTCAGGATTGTTGGTTGCTTACAGATCAGGGTCGGGTTGTTCTGACACCTTTGGCCTGATCCACCACGATAACCAGATCAACCCCCAGAACAATCCACCCAAACCATGCGCTGAGATCGTCTGTGGCCCTGTAAACGTGACCAAACTCAGCAGTTCATCAAATGGTGGAGGCTGCCCAATAACCCATTGCCGGGGCAAGCCCGTCAGGATCAGTTGGTAATATTCATAGTAGGCTTGCGGCGAGGCCCACACAAACAGCGAAAACAGCATCACGGCCAAAGCGACCCGCACCGACCACCGTCGAGTGCGCATCGTCACCACACCAATCGCCACCACTATGCCTGTCAGGATCACAGACACAGCCAGCAAGCCAAGCCGCGCATTTTGGCTAAGTGTGTAAAAAGAATCTTCGGCATACATGGCGTGACGATGCGTTGATTTGTCAGATACCGCAACCAAATGAGGTTACGTCCAGTCCAGCACAACCTTGCCCGATTGCCCAGATTTCATCGCGGCAAAACCTGCCTCAAATTCATCAACACCAAACCGGTGCGTGATGATCTTGGACACGTCCAAACCATTCTCCAGCATCGCGATCATCTTGTACCATGTCTCAAAAATCTCACGGCCATAGACGCCTTTGATGGTGATCGCTTTGAACACAATCGCGCTCCAATCCACTGGGGATTTACCGGGTGGAATACCCAACATCGCGATCCGCCCGCCCATGGTCATGGCATCAACCATCTGATCCAACGCACGTTGATTGCCAGACATTTCCAGACCTACATCAAAGCCCTGTTTCATCTTTAACCGCGGAAACACGTCGCGCAATTCTTCGGACATAACATTGACGGGAATCACATCTGCAACCTGTTCGGCCAATGCCAAACGGTCCGGGTTCACATCCGTGATCACCACATGACGCGCACCGACATGGCGTGCGACGGCTGCGGCCATAATGCCAATTGGCCCGGCCCCGGTGATCAGAACATCCTCACCCACCAAATCAAAGCTAAGCGCGGTATGCACCGCATTGCCCAATGGATCGAGGATCGCACCGATATCATCAGAAATTTCATCCGGTAAAGGCACCACATTGAACGCGGGTAATTTCAAATATTGTGCAAACGCGCCTTGTTCATTCACGCCAATCCCGCGTGTCGCAGGGTCAAGGTGGAACTTACCTGCCCGACTTTGTCGGGAGTTTTTGCCAATCAAGTGCCCCTCACCCGAACAGCGTTGACCAATCTCTAATCCCTCAACATTGCGTCCCATCTCAACAATCTGCCCTGCAAATTCATGGCCTGTGATCATCGGAACTGGCACCGTCTTTGCAGCCCATTCATCCCAGTTCCAAATGTGAATATCCGTGCCACAAATCCCGGTCTTGTTGATCTTGATCAGCACATCATCCGGGCCAATTTCAGGCACAGGTGCGTGGGTCATCCACAACCCTTCGCGGGCGTGCAATTTCGACAGTGCTTTCATTTCATTAGTGGTCATTTGAGCACTCCACATGCTTTGCCCGCAATCTCAAATGCCTTGAGCGCGCGATCCAAATCATCCCGGCTCAACGATGCGTTCATCTGTGTTCTGATCCGCGCTTGGCCACGTGGGACGACCGGAAAGAAAAACCCGCTGACATAAACACCTTCTTCAAACAGGCGCGCGGCCATATCTTGGGCCAATTGCGCCTCACCCAGCATCACAGGCACGATCGGGTGTTCACCCGGCAGCAGGTCAAAGCCAAGCCGTTCCAAACCGGCACGCCAGTATTTTGTATTCTCAAACAGGCGCGTGCGCAGATCATCGCCCGCCTCAACCAGTTCCAGTGCCTTGATGCCCGCCATAACAATGGCAGGTGGTAGGGAATTGGAAAAAAGATAAGGCCGCGCGCGTTGGCGCAGCAGATCAATCACCGGCTGTGGTCCCGCGATATAGCCACCAATCGCACCGCCCAGCGCCTTGCCCAGCGTTCCGGTCATGATATCGACATCAACGCCGTGATGCGCAGGGGTGCCTTCACCCTTTGGCCCCATAAACCCGGTTGAGTGACAATCGTCCACCATCACCAGCGCTTCGTATTTTTCGGCCAGTGCCACGATCTCTGGCAGCTTTGCCAGATAGCCATCCATGCTGAACACGCCGTCCGTGGCGATCATGATAAACCGCGCGCCTTCATCACGAGCCAGTTGCAGCTGTCCTTCAAGATCAGCCATATCGCTGTTCGCATAGCGATAGCGTTTGGCCTTGCATAGGCGGATGCCATCAATGATCGACGCGTGGTTCAGCGCGTCAGAAACAATTGCATCCTCTGGGCCAAACAAGGGTTCAAACAAACCGCCATTCGCGTCAAAGCACGCGGCAAACAGGATCGAATCATCTTTGCCTAGAAACGCGGCTAGTTTCTGCTCCAACTCGCGGTGAATATCCTGCGTGCCACAGATAAAGCGCACGGACGCCATGCCAAACCCACGTGGATCCATGGCTGCCTTGGCTGCGTCAATCAGATCTGGATGGTCAGCTAACCCTAAGTAATTATTCGCACAAAGGTTGATAACTTTGTGGTCTCCAACGTCGATCTGTCCACCTTGCGGTGATGTGATCATGCGTTCTTGCTTCATCATACCCTCAGCGTCGATCCCTGCGAGGGTTTCGGTGATGTGGCTGAGATAGGCTTGGGTCATGATAAAAGCTCCTTTGATACGAGATATCTAACATATAGGATTAATTTCCGAAATAGGGGATTTTTAAATCTTTAGTCCAACATTACGGCACGTTCTGGCTGACATGGTGAGGACCACCTCTCATAATAGGCGGAACAAACACATAAGGGAGAAAGCATCATGACAAAGGACATCGTCATTCTAGGCGGCGCACGTACCGCCATTGGCACTTTTGGTGGTGCTTTGGCAGCGACACCGCCAACTGATCTTGGCACCGTTGTTGCCCGCGCGGCAATGTCGCGCGCAGGTGTTGATCCTGCGCAAATCGGGCATGTGGTCTTTGGCAACGTGATCAACACCGAACCGCGCGATATGTACCTTAGCCGCGTTGCCGCGCGCCAAGCGGGGGTGCCAGATGAAGTCCCGGCAATGAATGTGAACCGACTGTGTGGGTCAGGTGTTCAAGCAATTATCTCTGCTGTGCAGAACTTGATGCTGGGGGATGCAGATTTTGCCTTGGCAGGCGGTGCAGAAAATATGTCACGCTCACCCTACATCATGCAGGATGCCCGTTGGGGCCAAAAGATGGGCGATGTGCGTACCGTTGATATGATGCTTGGCACGTTGAACTGCCCCTTTGGCACGGGTCACATGGGCGTCACGGCGGAAAATGTCGCAGCAGAGCATGGGATCAGTCGTGCGGATCAGGATGCCTTTGCCCTGGAAAGTCAGAACCGCGCGGCTGCGGCAATCAAAGCAGGTTATTTCAAAGAACAAATCGTTCCCGTCGAGGTGCGCGTCAAACGGGATATGGTGCCATTTGCAACGGACGAGCACCCCAAAGCCACAACCATCGACGCATTGGCAGGCTTGCGGACCGTGTTCCAAAAGGACGGCACCGTAACAGCAGGCAACGCCAGCGGCATCAACGATGGGGCCGCTGCATTGGTTTTAGCCAGCGCAGATGCAGCCGAAAAGGCGGGCCTTAAACCGCGCGCACGCATCATAGGCTACGCCCATGCAGGTGTACGGCCCGAGGTGATGGGCATTGGCCCGGTGCCAGCCGTGCAGAACCTATTGGAACGTACTGGCCTGTCCGTTGGTGATTTTGACGTGATCGAAAGCAACGAAGCGTTTGCTTCACAGGCATGTGCCGTGTCGAAGAATCTAGGCTTTGACCCTGCGCGCGTGAACCCCAATGGCGGCGCGATTGCGCTGGGGCATCCGGTAGGTGCAACGGGCGCGATCATCACTGTTAAAGCACTGTATGAACTTGAACGTACAGGCGGCAAACGCGCGTTGATTACGATGTGTATTGGCGGCGGCCAAGGCATCGCACTGGCGATTGAACGGATTTAACCGATCTTATCAAGCGCCAGTACCACAACCGCCCCAAAGGTTGTACCGATCATCAAAGACAACAGAACCCACCGCCAAAACGGGCGGTGCTTGGGCAAAACTTCATTGCTTTGGCGCAAAAGCGCACCCTCAACCAACGCAGGCAGGCGCGGACCAAAACGGGCCAGTACTTGGGCCGTTTTGGCAAGGTCTGACACGACAGCGCGCGGGCCAAGCGATTTGGTTATGTAATCTGTGACAATGGGACTAGCGACTTCCCAAATGTTGATATGCGGGTTCAACGACCGCGCGACACCTTCGACCACCACCATAGTGCGTTGCAGCAGGATCAGTTCCGTACGGGTTTCCATACCAAAGCGTTCCGTCACATCGAACAGATAACTGAGCAACCGTGCCATCGAAATGCGCGTCGCATCCATGCCAAAAATCGGCTCGCCCACAGCACGCAGCGCACGGGCAAATTCATCGACGTCTTTGTCAGCAGGCACATATCCCGCCTCAAAGTGTACCTTTGCCACACGCTTATAATCGCGGCTGACAAATCCATACAGAATCTCGGCATATACCCGACGTGTGTATTCATCGATGTGGCCCATTATACCAAAATCGTAGGCGATGATATCACCGTTGGGCGCGACCTTTAGGTTCCCTTGGTGCATGTCCGCATGGAAAAACCCGTCACGCAAAGCATGGTTCAAGAATAATTGCAGCACCCGATTGGACAAGGCAACGCGGTCGTGCCCCGCGGCATCAATTGCGTCATTGTCACCCATCGCAGCACCATCCGCCCAGCCAAGGGTCATCACCCGCCGGGCCGAATGGTTCCACTTGATCTCGGGCAGCTGAAAGCCCTCGTCATTTTTGGTGTTTGCCGCAAATTCAGATGCTGCGGCGCTTTCTAGCCGCAAGTCCAATTCACCGCGCACAACGCCGTCGAAATGTTCAATCACTTCCATCGGGCGCAAACGGCGCGAACCGGGGGAGAAGATTTCGACCATGCGTGCCGCAAGATAAAAGGCATCTACATCTTTGGCAAAGGCACGCTCAATTCCGGGACGCAGGACCTTTACCGCGACCTCTTCACCACTTTCAACAAGCCGCGCTTTGTGAACCTGCGCAATCGACGCTGCCGCCACAGGTTCGCTGAATTCAGAGAAGATGTTTGAAACGGGTTCACCCAGCTCACGCTCAACTTCCGCCTTGGCTTCCTGAATAGAAAACGGAGGCAGTTTGTCTTGCAACACACGCAGCTGCACGGCCAGTTCATCACCGACAACATCGGGGCGCGTCGACAAAACTTGACCAAACTTAATATAGGCTGGCCCCAAAGCCGTCAGCGCACGGGTGGCGGGGGGCATCGATGGGTCACCTTTATACCCCAAGAATTTAAACGGCAGGCCCAGTGCACGGGCGACAAACCGCAAAGCTGGCGTCGCCTCAAACGCATCAAGCACGACATTCATGGCGCCTGTGCGTTCCAGCGTCGCGCCTGTACGGATCAGCCGCCAAATGTTGTGTGGGCCACGCATGTTATAGCTTCCAACCGGAGTGCAACGCCGCGATCCCCATGGTCATGTTGCGGTATTTCGCCTGCTCAAATCCAGCATCACGCACCATACCTAGGAAGGTTTCCTGATCGGGGAAATTGCGGATCGATTCCACCAAATATTGGTAACTATCGCGATCATTCGCGATGATTTCACCCATCTTTGGAATCACATTAAAGCTATAGAGATCATAGGCCTTTTGCATCATTGGGTTTGGCAGTTGGCTGAATTCCAGCACCATCAAACGGCCACCGGGGCGCAACACACGGTAGGCCTCGTTCAACGCCTCTTGGGGCCGAGTCACGTTGCGAATGCCAAAGCTGATCGTGTAGACATCAAAGGTATTATCAGGGAACGGCAGCGCCATCGCGTCGCCCACAACCCAGTCAAGACTATCGGCCAGACTGTCCGCCTCAGCGCGCTGGCGGCCCTCAACCAACATATTCTCGGTCAGGTCCAACACGGTCGCATGACCATGACCCGCACGTTCTAAAAACTTAAACGATACATCACCCGTGCCACCTGCAACATCCAGCAACTTTTGATCGGGCCGCGGGGCAAGCCAATCCATCATCGCCTCTTTCCAGATGCGGTGGATGCCGACACTCATCACGTCATTCATAATGTCATATTTACTGGCCACATCGCCAAACAACGACTTAACCTTGCCCGCCTTTTCGCTTTCTAAAACGGTCTGTGCGCCAAAGTGTGTGGTTTTGTCGGTCATTGCTGTGGTCCTGTCCTTGTCAAACATGGGATATAGCCTCAAATGAATAGATACAAACTGCCATTTGCCGCAGGCTTCATTGCGCGATTGGAACCTTTGCCAAAGGAAATACCGCTGTGCCAGAACTCCCCGAGGTAGAAACCGTGCGCCGTGGGCTCGCCCCTGTGATGGAAGGTGCTGTAATCAGCCGTGCAGATGTGAACCGCCCAGATTTGCGCTGGCCATTTCCCGAACATATGGCCAAGCGTCTGAGCGGACAAAAAATCGAACGCCTGCGCAGACGGTCCAAGTACATTTTGGCTGACCTCGCATCAGGAGAATCACTGCTGATCCATCTCGGTATGTCAGGGCGTATGCTGATCTCTGGCGATCCATTAGGACAATTTGTCCATGATCATCCTGCGACGGAAAAGCACGACCATGTGGTGTTTCATATGTCAAATGGTGCACGGATCACGTTTAACGATCCACGTCGTTTTGGCGCGATGGACCTATTGGATACAGCGACCGCAGATCAACACAAATTACTGGCAACCATTGGCCCAGAGCCGCTGAGCAATGACTTTCATGATGCGCATCTTGTGGCCGCCCTCAAGGGCCGCAATATGCCGATCAAATCTGCACTGTTGGATCAGCGTATCGTCGCGGGTTTGGGAAATATCTATGTCTGTGAAACACTTTACCGTGCAGGCATCAGCCCTGCGCGCAAGGCGGGGCGCATTTCATCTGCTCGCGTTGCGGAGCTTGTTCCGATCATCAGACAGGTGCTGTCAGAGGCGATTGAAGCGGGTGGGTCATCCTTAAAGGACTTTCGCCAAGCAGATGGCGAGTTGGGGTATTTTCAACACAGCTTTGATGTTTATGGCCGCGAGGGTGAACCATGCAGAACCCCTGATTGTAACAGTGTCATAGGACGTATCGTCCAATCGGGGCGGTCGTCTTTCTATTGCCCTACATGTCAAAGATGACTTGAAACGGGGTGCGCCCGTGATAAGCAAGGCAGTCTGAACGCAGCAAACGAGAGCATTCTTGATGGCTTATGAAACGATCATTGTAGACGTCGAAAACCACGTGGCCCTGATCACATTAAACCGACCCGATGCGCTCAATGCGCTGAACGATCAATTGATGACTGAACTGGCCGCCGCCCTGAAAGGCGCACAGGAAAACGAAAAAGTACGCTGTATCGTGATCACCGGGTCCGAAAAAGCATTCGCCGCTGGTGCCGATATTGCGATGATGCGTGACAAGACCTTTGTTGAGGCGTTCACAGGTGACCTATTCACACCAGAAACGGATCAAATCATGCGCGTGCGCAAGCCGATCATCGCTGCGGTTTCTGGTTATGCGCTGGGCGGTGGGTGTGAATTGGCTATGATGTGCGACTTTATCATCTGCTCTGAGACCGCAAAATTTGGCCAACCCGAGATTAATTTAGGCGTGGTTGCGGGCATTGGCGGCACACAGCGCCTGACGCGGTTGGTGGGCAAATCCAAAGCGATGGATATGAACCTGACCGGTCGCTTCATGGATGCGGCAGAGGCAGAACGTTCTGGATTGGTATCTCGCGTTGTACCCGTGAAAAAGCTGATGGACGAAGCGCTGGGCGCTGCGCAAAAGATCGCTGAAAAATCTATGGTTGCGGCGATGGTCGTCAAAGAGGCCGTCAACCGCGCCTACGAAGTGCCTTTGCGTGAAGGTTTGTTGTTTGAACGCCGTGCGTTCCATGCGCTGTTTGCGACTGAGGATCAAAAAGAAGGCATGTCTGCGTTTGTGGAAAAGCGTGAGGCGCAGTTCCGCGATAAATAGTAGCCTTTAATCTTCTGGATTGGCGGTGGGACAACCGCCAATCGCAGCCACCCCAACTCTGCCCCCAAAATACTGTGACGATACGTGATCCGTGCCACTTGTAAGGGCAACGTTTATCGCTAGATGCCATCAGGGTTTTGGGAATAATCATGGATTACATTTACATAATCGGCGGTCTGGTCGGTTTGATTTTGGGTGGTGAGTACCTTGTGCAAGGGGCTGTCTCGATTGCACAAAAATTCAAAATTTCTCCAATGGTCATAGGGCTTACGCTGGTTGGGTTTGGCACTTCAACCCCAGAATTGGTCACCAGCGTGCAAGCCGCGCTTAGCAACGCTCCCGGCATCGCAGTTGGCAATGTGGTCGGCAGCAACATCGCCAACATATTACTTATCCTTGGGGTCGCGGCGATGATTACCCCGATAGCCGTCACTGTCCCCGGCTTTCGACGGGATGGGTCAGTCCTAATAGTCGCGACTGCCCTTTGTGTTGCTGCGGTGCTTTATGGGTCGATTGGTCGGGTGTTTGGTGTTGGGTTCTTGGCTGCTCTGATCGCCTATCTGTTTTATACGATCTACTTTGACGGCGATACTGAAGAGCCAGCCAATGATTATGCCAGCCAAACCCATTTGGGTATTGCCGCCATGATGATGTGTGCCGGGCTCATTTTGACGATATTCGCAGCGAAATATCTGGTCGCAGGCGCAATTTCTGTCGCCAGCAGTCTTGGTGTGTCAGAAGCTGTGATTGGCCTGACTGTTGTGGCGGTGGGTACATCTATGCCGGAACTTGTGACCTCAGTGATCGCTGCCCGAAAAGGTCATGTTGACGTGGCACTTGGGAATATCATTGGCAGCAACATCTTTAACATACTTGGTATTTTGGGCGTGACTGTTCTGGTCAAGCCGCTGGTCGTGCCTGCCGAAATCGCAACTCTGGATATCTGGGTGATGGCGGGCGCGACATTGGTTATGTGCTGGATGGCAATCAGCGGCTGGAAAATCTCAAGACGCGAAGGGTTTATATTGACAGTCGGGTATGTGACCTACATCGGCTATCTTGTGGTTCAAACATTAAGATAAGAGCAATAGTCGCAAACCTCAGTGCCCGGTATGTCGCGCACTGGGCACGCAGTTGCCCTATCTTGCCAGACATCCTTTACAAACGCATCCCATCCCCGCTATAGCCCACCTCATATATGCGCGTGCAGCCCGCTCTGGCTAGAATCACCTTACCGGTTTTCCGGCACTGGGTTTGGCGTCACGCGCCAGAAACAAACATATGAACCCAAAGGCTGATCCTCATGGCAAATACACCACAAGCAAAGAAACGCGCACGTCAGAACGAAAAGCGTTTTGCGATCAACAAAGCACGTCGTTCGCGTATCCGCACTTACCTGCGCAAAGTAGAAGAAGCCATCGAATCTGGTGACAAAGATGCATCAGTTGCGGCGCTTAAAGCGGCACAGCCAGAACTGATGCGCGGCGTTACAAAAGGCGTCTTCCA
This sequence comes from Sulfitobacter sp., assembly GCA_049794015.1. Lineage (GTDB taxonomy): Bacteria > Pseudomonadota > Alphaproteobacteria > Rhodobacterales > Rhodobacteraceae > Sulfitobacter. The sequence goes on from JBARCK010000089.1 coordinate 134,946, forward strand.
CAAAAACACAGCATCGCGCAAAATGTCGCGTTTGTCTGCACGGGTCAAAGCACTGGCCTAAAGCCATCTGTTTTCCCAGCCCACAGTGGCTAATCAATTGATTAGAAAGGCGTCGCATAGCGGCGCCTTTTTCTTTGGAAGCTAAGTCTCAAAAATCAGCGATAGATTCTTTTCACCCAAACGCCGAGTCAAGTTTGAAGATGTGTTGAAGCAGACCCAAACTCCTTGCTAACAATGTCTTGCGATTCACGTCGCATGGGGGACAGGCTTTGATATCCAGCTGGTGCGAAAGCCCAGTATATTTGGATTTGAAGGTGAATTGTTAGTCGTTCTTGTGTCTAACTTTTTGGTCTGCGGATGATGCTGCCAGCACATTTGCCCTGTTGCATACTAAGACACGGACGGCTTTGTCCGGCAGTTATCTTAGCCTTACGCGTGTGAGGCGGATTTGCCGAATTGGCCAATCTGTAAAACGAACGAAGACAAATAGATCGGTAACCCTATGGGACCGGGATGCTGATCTGTTGTCTGCGGTATTTTATTTGTTCGCACACTGGGCTGACGCCTAGATGCGCAAAAATGAGTGGGACGAAGATCAACATGACGCACGATCAATGGGGCGAGATCAGACAGCGGTTGCTAAAGACTGTCGGGCAAAACAACTACACCACTTGGATCGAGCCGCTTGTCCCCGGCGCTGTTGCGGATGGCATTGCGACACTTCATGTCCCAACAAATTTCTTTGGCAACTACGTCAGCCAAAATTTCTCAGATCTGATTTTGCACGAACTCAGAAATGAAGGGGTAGATGTATCGCGCTTGAATTTTGCATTGGTCCCGCATGCGGCAAAGCAATCTGAAAAACCTGCACCTGCTGCGCGCAAAACAAGTGCCGCTCAAAAGCCGACTGGCTCTAGCGTGTTGAACACTGCACCGCTTGATCCGCGCTTTAGCTTTGATAACTTTGTTGTGGGTAAACCAAACGAGTTGGCCCACGCCGCCGCGCGCCGCGTTGCCGAAGGCGGGCCCGTCACCTTTAACCCCCTGTTCTTGTATGGTGGCGTTGGTTTGGGCAAGACCCACCTGATGCATGCAATTGCGCAGGAACTACGTTTGCGCAAACCCGAAATGAACGTGCTGTATTTGTCCGCGGAACAATTCATGTACCGTTTTGTGCAGGCCTTGCGGGATCGCAAGATGATGGATTTCAAGGAAATCTTCCGTTCTGTCGATGTCTTGATGGTCGATGATGTTCAATTCATCGCAGGCAAAGACAGCACACAGGAAGAGTTCTTTCACACGTTTAACGCGCTGGTTGATCAGCACAAACAAATCATCATCTCAGCAGACCGCGCGCCCGGCGAAATCAAAGACCTAGAGGATCGCGTAAAATCGCGCCTGCAATGTGGTTTGGTGGTGGACCTGCATCCAACAGATTACGAACTGCGCCTTGGCATCCTGCAAAGCAAAGTTGAAGTGCAACGCAAGACCTATCCCGGTCTTGAGGTCGATGATGGTGTGTTGGAATT
>JBARCK010000090.1:0-13730 GCA_049794015.1 Sulfitobacter sp.
GACGCGCTGATGAAGCTCGACCTCGCCGCTGGTGTGGACGTCGAGATCAAGCTGCAGTCATAAGCGTAGGAGGGTAATATTATGTTGCGCTCAGGCGTTATTGCAAAAAAGATGGGCATGACCCGTCTGTTCATGGAAGACGGCAAGCAGATCCCTGTGACCGTTCTTCAGCTCGATAACCTTCAGGTTGTTGCACAGCGTACCATCGAGAAGGACGGCTATGTTGCTGTTCAGCTTGGTGCAGGTACGGCAAAAGTGAAACGCACGTCGCAAGCGATGCGCGGCCACTTTGCAGCGGCAAAGGTTGAACCAAAGCGTAAAGTTGCTGAATTCCGCATTGATGCGGATGCGATGCTGGACGTTGGTGAAGAGATCATCGCGGATCATTATTTCGCAGGTCAGTACGTTGATGTTGCGGGTACGTCGATCGGTAAAGGTTTTGCCGGTGCGATGAAGCGTCACAACTTTGGCGGTTTGCGTGCGACGCACGGTGTTTCGATTTCACACCGTTCGCATGGTTCCACTGGTCAGTGTCAGGATCCCGGTAAGGTTTTCAAAGGCAAGAAAATGGCCGGTCACATGGGTGCCGCCCGCGTGACAACGCAGAATCTTGAAGTTGTCAAAACGGACAGCGCACGTGGTTTGATCATGGTCAAAGGCGCGGTTCCCGGCTCCAAAGGTGGTTGGGTGACTGTTAAGGATGCGGTGAAAAAGCCGTTCCCTGAGAATGCCATCGTTCCTGCCGCATTGGCCTCCGCCGCGAAAGAAGCTGCTAAAGCAGCAGAAGCCGCAGCAGCCGCCGCAGAAGCAGAAGCCGAAGCAGCAGCCGCAGAAGCAGCCGCCGCAGAGCAAGCCGCAATGGAAGCCGCAGAAGCAGCCGACAACAAGCCGGATGCTGTAGCCGAAGCAGAAAAGAAAGAGGGTGACGCATGAAACTAGATGTCATCAAACTCGACGGCGGCAAGGCCGGTTCGGTTGATTTGGACGAGGCCCTGTTTGGTCTTGAGCCACGCGCCGACATCCTGCACCGCGTCGTCCGCTGGCAGCGCAACAATGCGCAAGCTGGTACGCACAAGGTAAAGACGCGTCGTGAAGTGTCTTACTCCACCAAGAAGATCTATCGCCAGAAGGGCACCGGCGGCGCACGCCACGGCGCACGTTCTGCACCGATCTTCCGTGGGGGTGGTATCTATAAAGGCCCAACGCCCCGTAGCCACGGCCACGAGCTGACCAAAAAGTTCCGCAAACTTGGCCTGCGTCATGCGCTGTCTGCCAAGATGAAATCGGGATCATTGGTTATCATTGACGATGCTGCATCTGATGGGAAAACCGCCGCTTTGGCCAAACAGGTGAAAAGCCTTGGTTGGAAGCGCGCGTTGATCATTGATGGTGCAACCGTGAATGAAGCGTTTTTGCAAGCCGCACGTAACATCGAAGGTCTGGATATCCTGCCAACGATGGGTGCAAACGTCTATGATATCCTCAAGCGTGATACACTCGTGATCACCAAAGCGGGTATCGAAGCACTGGAGGCCCGTTTGAAATGACCGCCAAGCACAACCACTACGACGTGATTCGCAAGCCGATCATCACGGAAAAAGCCACCATGGCATCAGAGCACAACGCCGTTGTGTTTGAAGTCGCCATCGAGAGCAACAAGCCGATGATCAAAGAGGCCGTTGAGGCGCTCTTTGGTGTCAAGGTGAAGGCCGTGAACACGACCATCACCAAAGGCAAGGTCAAGCGTTTCCGGGGCCAGATGGGCCGCCGCAAGGACGTTAAAAAGGCTTATGTTACTCTCGAAGAGGGTAATACGATTGATGTGTCTACCGGGCTGTAAGGTTCTGGTGGATATGTGAAGGTTTGAAGCCCCCTGCGGAAACGCGGGGGGCTTTTTAATTGCGCGCTGGCTATTTCTTTGGTCATGTCGTTTCGTGAAAGGGGGGCATGTATGGGCTTTTTGAAAGCTATGGTCACATGGTTGAGAGAGCAGGGGCGAATTTGGAAAATCGTCAAGTTCATTTGGAGAGGTTTGATCGGGATCTCCACAGTTGGTGCTTTTGTTGTGGCTTTTTATGCCTACCTACAGCCGGGAACCGTTGTTCAATTTTTGCAAAAACTTGATGAACGATCCGAGTCTGTCGATCAGGGTGTCACAGATATTTCGGATAATACCAGTGCCATCCTTGAAGCCACACGTGCGTTGCCTGATGCTGTCGCGACTGACCCTGTCAGGGAGCTTTACAATCGTGGGTATCAGGTTTCGCGTGCGGACTTTTTACGATCTGTAAACAGTGGCGACGTTGAAACAGTCAGGTTGATGTGCATGACAGGCAGGAAGGGGTGGATGAGGTTGAGAGATGCGATTCTGACAACGCCTTCTGATGACCCGGTGGTCGCTGTGCTATCAGACTGCTTTGCGTTGGATATGGATTATACGTGTGGTCTGGAAGACGAGTCGCGTTTTGACGATAGGTGGGCAGAGCCGGAAAAGCGCCGTGAACGCTATGTCGCATTCTGCGGTAAAGGTGCGTTGAAAACTGTTCGGCAAAAGAAGCTTGAAAATGAGGCGCGTTTTGACAAGGAGCGACAGCGGGCTGTTGAAAAAATACGCCAACAGTGCCTCGCTATTGCAGGGCGATTGACCGAAGAGATCAACGCTAAGCGGGTTCCAAGTCATTATCTGTACGTTTTGGATAGATACACTCAGCGTATTCGCGACCCTTCTGCGGTACAATGCGATGCCGTAGGAATTAGCTGGACTGACGTATGGAAGAAAGAAACGGCAAAGTATAATTAAGATTAATAGACGGTTTGATCTCAGCAAGCATCACGCTCTGTAAGTGTTAATGCACGGGGGCTGAAACGTGGTGTTTTCCCCTGCCGCATACCTCAATTCCCCTAAAATGAGCTCATTTGAATTGACTATGTTTGGTCCAAGGCGGTGCATTTTTTGAACGAGTTGTCCTGGGCTTGTTCCGAAACTTCGCGGCTCTCGGACCCCTGCGAAGTACGCCCCCCTTCACCCCCGATATTTCATCCCCGCTGTTTACCTGTAACCGACCGGGCGTTACTGTAACCAAGGCTCGACTTCCATCGACACCCTTTCCCTTATCTGCGGCGCTTCTTTCGGATGGACAAAACTTTCGGTAATTTATTCCTTAACATTGGGGCGATGAAGGCTGGCACGACATCGTTGTCTGCGAACCTGTCTCGGCATCCCGAACTGCACTTTTCTGCGGAAAAAGAACTGCATTATTTTTACCATCGTCATGTCCAAGCGGGATCTTTGGCAAAAAGCGTCAGGCAAACCAGAGCGCGGGAAAAATATATTCCGATCCTTCGCGGTGAGCCGGGGCAAAAGGAGCTGCCGAAATCACGTTTGCAACGTATCCTCCAAAATCGGGTTGGACATCTATTACCACGACCGCCCCTCAATCTTGATGGCCTATCCACGCCAGATGCCGCATGGATAGAGAACTATCTAAGCAACCCGGTTGATGATGCATGGTTCAACCGCCTGTTTCCTCTTTCCGAAACTGAAACTTACGCTTGCGAGTTCTCTAATCTTTCTGCGTTACTCCCCGGCGATATCTGGACAGAAATTTATTCCAAGGCCGAAAAACTGCGGGTGCTCTATACCTTGAGAGATCCGGTAAAACGGTTGTGGAGTCACACCAAATTCCACCTTGGTATGACCAAATCGCTGCATCTGCTCGACAGTTGGAAGCTCAAGGATTTTGAGGCTTTCGCACGTCAACCTGACGTCTGGGGCCAAGCCGAATATGGGCAAACTTGTGATACCTTGCACAGGTCTTTGCCCCAAGGCACATGGCGCGTGCAGTCGTCCGAGGATATGAATGCGGACCCGATGGGCAGCCTGCGCGCGATCGAAGAATTCCTTGGAATTGCCCCTTTTAACTATCCGCGTTGGTTGATCGAACGGCGCTTGGTGGCATCAGCGTCCATTCCTATGCCTGACTTTTATGCAGACCTATTTCGCAAGGACGTTACTCGGATCAAGGGGGAGCTGTCTGACCTTGGCATCCCCATCCCAAAAAACTGGATCTAGTGTCGGTTGATGACGTTGCTTTCGCAGGCCGTACATAACCGTACGGCTGTGTTCGTTAGGCATCAATCCAACGATATTTCGCAAATTGGTTTTGTCACAATCTCGCGACCTTGCTGGCAATTTGTTAACGGCTCTTAACGAGCACGCAATCGATTGTAAGCAGGTTAAATGGTTTTGGATCAGGTCTATGCAGATATCCTGCGCGCGGCGCATCTTTCGTGTTTCGCGGCGGGCATGGGCACCGCATTGTACCACGAGTATCGAACCTTGCGTACAATCAACAATCCGATTTCAGTAAAAGACATCGATACCGTAAAGCGCCTTCATGACTGGATTACACTGGCATTCATTGGGTTGTGGATGACTGGGATTGCCTTGATCTATGTGCGCACCGCTTTCGACCTTGCAGCATTTTCACCCAAGCTGTGGGTCAAGATGTGTTTGATGGTACTGATGTCGTTTAATGCGATGTTGATTGGTATTTTCGTCGTGCCCTTGTTGAAACAAAACATTGGACGTCCGGTTGTCGAACTGCCTTGCCGTGCGCTTAGTCTGTCCTCGCAGGTTGCCATTGTTTCGATGTTCTGTTGGACGTCTGGGTTGGCTTTGGGGTCAAGTGCCTATCTCAAGACAGCACCTTGGGATGTTTTGCTACCATTGTTCGCGGGGTGGTTTGCGGTGTGTACCATTGGCGGTCAGGTGCTGATCGGGTGCATGCGCCTGCGGGTCAAGTCGGCATCGCAGTTGGAAGCCCGTTAATATCTTTGATCGATCAGGCAACGTGAGGGGCGCGCTCTGAACGCGCCAATGTCGCGGCACGAAACGTGTGCGCCAAACTAGGCACCCTAAATCACTTGCTATTGCCCTGACAAAGGCGCATGGGGGCCGTGCGACGTTACCACATCTATCGGCATTACTGCTCCTTACGGCTCAGTCTTTCGATCTATAAAGGACTTAGCCGACCTGCCGCATCCTGCGGGCAGCATTATCTAAAGGAAGACGACAATGGCCACTGGTACAGTCAAATGGTTCAACACAACTAAAGGTTTCGGTTTTATCGCGCCCGATGGCGGCAGCAAAGACGTGTTTGTACACATCTCTGCCGTTGAGCAAGCCGGCCTTACAGGCCTGTCCGATGATCAGAAAGTGACTTTCGACATCGAAGCCGGCCGTGACGGTCGTGAATCAGCGACGAATATTTCACTGGCGTAAGCTGGTTGGCTCCTTAGGGGGCTGATGTTTTTAGAGAGACTTGAAGGGGCGTGGCTTTAGGGCAGCGCCTTTTTTTGTTGGTTTTTATGCTTGTAGTTGAAATTTGGACGAAAATGACTTAGCTATAGCTTAGTTATAATTTTGGAGGGTGCCATGCAAGCCTCGGTCCATGAAGCGAAAACCAATCTGTCGAAACTGATCGAAGCGGCGGAGCGCGGCGAGCGGGTGGTGATCACGCGGCATGGGGTGCCAGCAGCTGAACTGGTGCCTGCGAAGAAGGGCAAGGTGACATTTGGCACCCTCAAGGACAAGGTTGGTGAAATCCCTGATGCCTTTTTCGATCCCATGACCGAAGAAGAACTGCTGGACTGGGAAGGGCGCGACTAGGTGCTCTTGTTGGATACAGGGCCGCTCGCGATGGTCATTCTGGGCAGTACACGGCTGACCGAGGTGGCGCGTGAAGCGATCCTTTCAGCGGAAGGGGTCATGGTTTCGGCCATTTCGTTTTATGAGATTGGGCAGAAGGTGCGGATTGGCAAGTGGTCCGAGATGGCGCCATACGTGCGTGAATTGGAAAACCTCACGGTGGAGCGGGGTATAACAATTGCGCCTCTGACTGCTTCGGTGAGTTTGCGGGCGTCATTGCTTGACTGGCCCCACCGCGACCCGTTTGACCGGATGATTGCTGCGGTAGCGATGCAGGAGCGTTTGGCGGTGGTTTCGCCGGATGCGGCGTTTGATATGGTTGGGGTTGAGCGGGTTTGGTGAGGACGCGGGCAATAAGTGTGCACCCCAAGGGGTTATGACATATACTGGCCCAGCGAACTCTTTTTGTATCGAGAAGCTTGCCGCGAGGATTGTGCATATGGAAACATTTAAATCAGATTTGAGCCCAAGCGAGATTCGTCAACGACTGGAAAAATTCCGCACAGAAGCCCGAAATAACATACCTGAACCGAAATTAGCTGAGATGTTGCACTCAATATTTTTAGAAAAACAAGGCACATTCCCCATCCGCTGGAAGCAATTTGAAAAGGGCACCCTGTTTTTTAGAGCAAGAAAGCTTCCCGAAGATGATCGGCAGATTCCACTGAATACAATTGCAAAGCGCTCTGACGCATGGGAACCACCTGCAGAGTCTGTTTGCTCTCCAGGTCGTTTGAACAAGATTGGGCAAGCAGTGCTTTATACTTGCGCCGGCGATCCGATGCTCGCGATCGATGAAGCAAGGGCTAGAGATTGTAGTTATGTCGCCCTAATGGTTTATCGCGCAAAACTAGAAATAAGGGTAGCCATTATAGGAGATTACCTGGACTCAGGGCTGCCACAGGACGCTGGAACTGCTGCCTTCTACAGCTTTCTAGAAGAAGAATTTTCACAATTTGCAGAGCCGTCAGATCAAAATCGGTATGCTATCACTAGAATTATAGCTGAAAGCTATTTTACCTATCCGGAACAAAGCGCATGGTGTTACAGGTCTGTTCAATCCCCTGACCTCTTCAACACTGCTTTTCTTCCAGACGAGGGTCAGAAAAAACTAGAGCTTGTTGGCGTGTTGATCTGTAATGTTCCCAATTCGCAAGAAGGAAATCTCAAGGTAGTCCGTGTTGTAGACTTTGACCCTGACAGTGGTTTGGCACAATTTCACCTAATAGGGTCAGAGCGGCAAAAGAAGCTCTTCCCAGAGATATCCTGACGTCATTATCTCGGTGAATTGAGTTCAGCATGAAATGAGCCTTGGTTCGGAATAGTTCAGCAAATCATCTACCCTTGACCCCACCTCCCATCCCCCCTAAACGACCCCATCGGCAGTGGCCCCGGATTCCTCCGGGGCTTTGCCTTTGGGTGTTTGCCGGGATGAATCCCGGTCAACACCAGACGGTGGGTCGGGACGTGTCTCGGCGCAGCGTCACTCGGTAGGGCGGGGTTCACCCCGCAACACCACACCACATCGGGCACCTACGGGGGCCTATAACTATGGTGGGTTTCACCCACCCTACAGCTAAACGGAAGACAGAGAACATGGCACTCAAGTCGTACAAACCGACGACGCCGGGCCAGCGTGGGCTGGTACTGATCGACCGTTCGGAGCTTTGGAAAGGCCGCCCGGTCAAATCCCTTACTCAGGGTTTGACCAAATCTGGCGGACGGAACAACACCGGACGGATCACAATGCGTCGCACAGGCGGTGGGGCAAAGCGCCTTTACCGTATCGTTGATTTCAAGCGCAACAAGCTGGACATGTCCGCTGTTGTGGCGCGGATCGAATATGACCCGAACCGGACCGCGTTTATCGCGCTCATTCAATACGAAGATGGCGAACAGGCCTATATCCTCGCGCCGCAGCGTTTGGCTGTTGGTGACAAGGTCATCGCCTCTGCCAAGGCAGACATCAAGCCCGGCAACGCGATGCCGTTCTCTGGTATGCCCATCGGTACCATCATCCACAACATCGAGATGAAGCCCGGCAAGGGTGGTCAGATCGCACGTGCCGCCGGTACATACGCCCAGTTCGTTGGTCGTGATGGTGGTTACGCTCAGATCCGTTTGTCATCCGGCGAGTTGCGTCTGGTCCGTCAGGAATGCATGGCCACCGTTGGTGCCGTGTCCAACCCCGACAACTCCAACCAGAACTTTGGTAAAGCGGGCCGCATGCGTCATAAGGGCATCCGCCCGTCTGTACGTGGTGTCGTGATGAACCCGATCGATCACCCGCACGGTGGTGGTGAAGGTCGGACATCTGGTGGTCGTCATCCGGTTACGCCTTGGGGCAAGCCGACTAAGGGTGCAAAAACCCGGAACAAGAAAAAAGCGTCAAGTGCACTGATTATCCGGTCACGCCACGCCAAGAAGAAGGGGCGTTAATTTATGTCTCGTTCAGTATGGAAAGGTCCTTTTGTTGACTCTTATGTCCTCAAAAAGGCCGAAGCCTCCCGCGAAAGCGGTCGCAGCGAAGTGATCAAAATCTGGTCGCGCCGTTCAACGATCTTGCCACAGTTTGTTGGCCTGACGTTTGGTGTGTACAACGGTCGCAAGCATATCCCTGTAAACGTCAGCGAAGACATGATTGGTCAGAAGTTTGGTGAATATTCACCAACACGGACGTACCTCGGTCATGCCGCCGACAAAAAAGCGAAGCGGAAATAAGCCATGAGCAAGGATAAAAATCCCCGCCGCGTGGCAGACAACGAAGCACGTGCCAAATTGCGCATGTTGCGGACGTCGCCGCAGAAACTGAACCTCGTTGCCGCATTGATCCGTGGCAAGAAAGTTGACAAGGCGTTGACCGACCTCACTTTCTCTAAAAAGCGGATCGCAGCAGATGTGAAGAAATGCCTTCAGTCCGCGATTGCGAACGGCGAAAACAACCACAACCTTGACGTGGATGAATTGGTCGTTGCCGAAGCTTATGTTGGCAAGAACCTGATCATGAAACGTGGTCGCCCACGTGCGCGTGGCCGTTTCGGCAAGATCATCAAGCCGTTTTCGGAAATCACAATCGTCGTGCGTCAAGTTGAGGAGCAAGCATAATGGGTAACAAAGTAAACCCGATCGGCATGCGCCTACAGGTTAACCGTACATGGGATAGCCGTTGGTACGCCGACACGAAGGACTATGGTGATCTTCTGCTCGAAGACCTCGCCATCCGCGCCTTTGTCAAAGACGAATGTAAGCAAGCCGGCATCAGCCGTGTGATCATTGAACGTCCGCACAAAAAGTGTCGCGTCACGATCCACACAGCACGCCCCGGTGTGATCATTGGTAAAAAAGGTGCAGACATCGAAGGTCTGCGTCAGAAAATCGCCAAGATCACCAAGTCTGATTTGCACCTCAACATCGTTGAAGTACGCAAGCCAGAATTGGATGCAGCATTGGTTGGTGAAAGCATTGCACAGCAATTGGAACGCCGGGTGTCTTTCCGTCGCGCCATGAAACGTGCCGTGCAGAACGCCATGCGTATGGGTGCATTGGGCATCCGTTGTAACCTTGCTGGTCGTTTGGGCGGCGCGGAAATCGCGCGGACCGAATGGTACCGTGAAGGTCGCGTGCCATTGCACACATTGCGTGCCGACATCGATTATGCCCACGTCGAGGCGATGACTGCTTATGGCATCATCGGCATTAAGACATGGATCTTTAAGGGTGAGATCATGGAACATGATCCATCCGCGCATGATCGCCGGTTACAGGAACTTCAAGACGGCCCAGCACCTCGCGGTGCCGGCGGTCGGCGTTAAGGAGTAGATAGATGCTACAGCCAAAACGGACGAAATTCCGCAAACAACACAAAGGCAAGATCAAGGGTCTGGCAAAGGGCGGGTCTGACCTGAACTTTGGCACCTATGGTCTAAAGGCGACTGAGCCTGAGCGTGTCACTGCACGCCAGATCGAAGCCGCCCGTCGTGCCATGACGCGTCACATGAAACGTCAAGGTCGCGTCTGGATCCGTATTTTCCCGGATCTGCCAGTGACGTCAAAACCAACCGAAGTCCGTATGGGTAAAGGTAAAGGTTCTGTCGATTTCTGGGCCTGCCGGGTGAAACCGGGCCGGGTGATGTTCGAAATCGACGGCGTGAACGACGATATCGCACGCGAAGCCTTGCGTCTGGCGGCGATGAAGTTGCCGATCAAGACACGGGTTGTTGTACGCGAAGACTGGTAATCCCATCGTTTCCCCTTCGGGGGAACGACGAAGGCGGAGGCAGCGCATTCCCTTGAGAATGCGCGTTCCGTCACGGTGAGATAGAAAGCCCCTGCTGAGTAATCAGTGGGGGTATTTTTTGAGGTTTTTTACCAATTACTTCAGCTAATACGTGTTTTTTTACTTGGCTATTGCGATGTTAACTGCCATCTTTGTTAAATAAACTTGGGGAAGAAAAATTGTTTTCTACTATTATTTGTTCAGTCTTGGCAGCAACTGCCTGGATGTCTGCTACGATATTGCTTGTAATACATGCTGATGGCCTGACTTTTGATTTGGATCTAATAGCTCGGCATATTGTTTCTCGATATGTTCCGCTTCTTATTGGTGTACTGATTGTCGTCGACATATTTCTCGATACTTATGTGATAAGAAACAGAAGTGGGTTCTTCTGGCGTTACAGGCGATTCAGCTGGGGGATGGTGGTCCTATTTGGTGTTGTTACGTTCTTCGCTAGCATCGGAGCGACATTTTTGGGCGATGATATGCCGGGAATCATGCGAGTCGCCACATTATTCGCACTTTTCCTCCTTTTTATGGTAAGAATGCTATCATATATTAAGATCAAAGAAGTAAGACCGGTAGCCGGGCCGATTCCGGTGGTTGCCGATTAAGGAAACTGAAGATGATCGTATTGACTCTATTGATTGCGCTAACACTTTTAGCCGTACACCTCAGGGTGGCTCCGCGCCGTTACTTGGTACACGCAGCGCGCGCGCGGAATTTCCCTAAGAACCGCCATGCCAGTAGGCGCGTCGGTTCGCCGATGGCGTATCGGGACGCATTGGGGAAGGCATTTTCGAGGAAGGGCCGTTTTTATGGCGAAGCACTCGGTTCATCTATGGTTCGCTATGGGATCGAAGATGGAGATGAGTTCTTTGGTAATTACATGCCTGAAAAGGCGAATTTGGATGAGTTGAAGGCACTTCTCTCACCAGAAGATATTGTTGTGATTGATGATATAGCCGCCGGATCGGAAACCGGGAAGAGACTTCGGCGGATCAGCGCAATTGATGAAACCGGTACTATTTCATTTTATCCGGATCACTTAGGCGAGCCGCACACTTCGAGAAGCGTTAGCAAAGTTGTTGCCATCGTGACCCACGTGGTAAGTTAGATCGCGGAGTATTTGCGATTTTTCTGATACGGAATGAATGCCCAACAAAGGTTTTTGTGGGTCTTTCAGGGTGCCTACTGTCGATCTGAAAAGGCCAGCCCCATGAAACACGTCCCCAAACCCACCACTGACGAAGACCTAATCCAAGCCTTCCTCGACAAAGGGGGCTCTGTCAAAAAAGGCAAGACTAAGCCGATGCCGGACGACCTTGGTCTTAGCAACAACCAATGGGGCAATAAGCTGACCAAAGAGGAAAAAGCGCACAAAAAGGCGCTTGATGAAGATATCAAAAAGGGCAGATCGACTTAGCGTCTGCCCGATACTTTGCGTCTACAGCAACCCGATTGATGAACGCGCTGACACTGTGTCGCGCTCAAGCTTTGATGTTGCCATGATATGCCATTCCAACCCGGTTTGACCTTGGGTTGCGGCGCTTTCCAGATTTGTTGTTGCTGTGCGTGCTTGGCTGGCAGTCAACGTTAACGCTTCTGCCAATTGGGCGCGGTTGTCGCGGATATCAGCAACGCTTTTATCGTAACCTTCTTGCGACACCGTGCCATTCGCCAATCCTGCTTTCAGGCGCTTCAATTGAGCATCCTGTGCAGCAAGATGTGCGGGCAGACCAGTTTGAACCTTGGCCAATTTATCATTTGATCGACGAATGCTGCGCACCAAGGCGTTGGGGTTTGCGATCTCTACCCGGCGGGCCACATCTTTCTTACCAACAATATTGCCAACAGCCGCGCCGCCAGCACCGCCCACCAGCGCGCCAGTGACGCATTTTTCAGATCCACTTGCCGTGGCAATTGCAATGCCGCACCCAACGGCGGCACCGATCATCGCACCTTTGACAGTTGAGGCGCGCACGATCCCAGCGGCCATGTCGTTGAGGCTGTCCGCTTGTGACTGGAGGGCGAGACCGCTTTTGTCGGTCGCTTGAAATGCCAATGTTGATGTGTCTGCGCGGGTTACTTCAGCCGGAGAGATTGCAGTTTGCGCGCAACCTGAAACGGCAACAGCAAAAACAAGGGGCAAAAAGTGCGCAGATCGAAGCATGTGATATTCCTAGCATTGGTCAATTAGATCGTTTTCGTGATGATCTATTGCTAGGTGGCAAATGTGTCCGATTTTAGGCTAATGGTCTAAAAACTAAAGGATTGTCCTGAATATTGAGATAAAGCAGGGCTAATCCCACTTATAGTTGAAGCTGACAGATACTCGGTCTTCTTCCACCATATTCATAGGCACTTCATGGCGCAGCCAGCTTTCCCATAACAGGACATCGCCAACTTTGGGCGCGATATAATTGAACTGCCGCATTTCCTCGCGGGCGTCTTTGAGGCGGGCAGGGGCGGCCATCATCATGGCAAGGCGCGGGTCTTCGAATTTGATCGCGCTGGCGCCTTCGGGCATCGCCACATAGGTGGTGCCGGAAATGACCGAATGAGGGTGGATGTGGGCGGTGTGAATGCCGCCCTGGGGCAGGATGTTGATCCACAAGTCCTCAAGTTTCAGCTTTCTGCCGTCTAGGTCAAAGGCCAAATCCTTGGCGAATGCCTTTACGTGTTTATCCAGTGATTTTTTCAGGTCCTTGAAAATTGGGAAACGCCAAGGCAAGTCAGTCAGAGAGGCATAAGAGGTGTAGCCGGGAAAATCATTGTCCGCGCACCAGTTTTGGCCCGCTTCATCGTCTTCTGCGACAGAAAGGCAGGAGTCTTCCAACTCATCAGCATCGATTGGATTGCCGTATTCGGATAGGGCTGCGTGATAGAGGCGGGTGGTGAAGAGTGATTTGATATTTGTCATGGGCCAGTGATACTCCAGTGTCGGTGATGAGGCAAAGCTCTTTAGGTGCGTAAAAACGCCTATCAGATAAGGGTTGCGCCCTAACAGTATCCCTCCTATACGGCGCACTTCACCCCACTCCATCGGGAATCAGGGTCACGCTTTTGCGGCCCTCCGGTGATGTTGAAAAGGAAAGATGGCAATGAAAGCCAGCGAACTGCATGACAAGACGCCGGACCAGCTCCGTGATGAACTTGTTAACTTGAAAAAAGAATCGTTCAACTTGCGTTTCCAGCAAGCAACAGGCCAGTTGGAAAACCCTGCACGCATCCGCACCGTCAAGCGTGACGTTGCACGTGTGCACACTGTTTTGAACCAAAAAGCTGCCGCCGCAGCATCTGAAGAGTAAGAGGAGCCTAGACCATGCCAAAGCGTATCCTGACAGGCACCGTAACTTCGGACGCCAACGCCCAGACAGTCACCGTATCCGTGGAACGTCGTTTCACGCACCCGGTTCTGAAGAAGACCATTCGTAAGTCCAAGAAATACCGGGCGCACGATGAGAACAACACATTCAAAGTGGGCGACAGCGTTCGCATCATTGAATGTGCGCCAAAGTCGAAAACCAAACGTTGGGAAGTGCTGCAAGCCGCTGAGGCCTAAAGCACTACCTATTAATCGAAACCCTGGGGGTCACGCACGCATCGCGCCCCAAAGGTCGGGAGAAACCAAATGATCCAGATGCAGACCAACCTGGATGTTGCTGACAACTCAGGCGCTCGCCGAGTTCAGTGCATCAAGGTACTGGGTGGTTCCAAGCGTAAATACGCATCCGTCGGCGA
>JBARCK010000091.1:0-5283 GCA_049794015.1 Sulfitobacter sp.
TGGCCCTTGTGGATGCTGCGTGTGTTGCACAGGAGGTTGCGCTCTTTGTTTAGCGCGTCCTGTTGGTGCTGGTGCGCCAGCATGGCGGGGACCAGTGCGATTGCGCACGAGAAGAACACACCGCACCCATCAAACCCCGACCTGCCGCCATGCGCCATTGTGCGTTTGTCGATCAGGCCCACGTCGGCAAGCCGCTTTTCGTGTCGGGCGATACTGTAACGGGATTTGCTGCGTCTCGCGGCAATCTCGCCCTGCCTACGGTAGCAACAGGGTTCGCGATCCGGCGACTTCCAGTCGCTTGGCCGGGGATCTTCGGCCATGCGGACGAAAGTGGAAATTTCCGCGTCAGTTAGACTGAACATCGTCGGTGCGACGTTCTCAAACAAACGTATGAAGCCGTCACGCTCCATGCCGTCTGGTAGGGTGGGAAACCCTTTGGTGTGGTGATCGTATTGCTCAATACGAGCTGCAATGCTGTGCATGTCTCTGTCCTTGCTCGGTTTAAGCAGGGCGGAAGCAGGCAAGTCTTTATGGTTCGCACAAATGCGTTTTTTGTTGCCAGCTTTGGAAGGGGGTGATAAAACCGAGATCAACAGCTTTTTTGATCTGCTAAAGAATTGGCGTTCTTTGGTTTCAGAACCCCCCCGTTAGGTTTCCGCCTTGCGGGGGTTTCTACTTTTTAGGGCTGTTTTCTCCTTTCGATTCTCTGTTTTCCGACGCTCTTAGAATACAGGGTATTGGCCGTTCGGCTATAGTACCTACTGTATGATGCGCCTTGGTCTAACTCTTGTGGCGTTTGGAAGGGTCAGACCAAGATGCAGATGTAGCGAGCGCACAAATGCGTTTTTTTCTTGCTTGCCA
Source organism: Sulfitobacter sp. (assembly GCA_049794015.1). Taxonomy (GTDB): domain Bacteria; phylum Pseudomonadota; class Alphaproteobacteria; order Rhodobacterales; family Rhodobacteraceae; genus Sulfitobacter. The sequence goes on from JBARCK010000091.1 coordinate 862, forward strand.
TGTGGGTGGGGTGTTAGAACCGGACTTGAAAATTCTTGTAGCCGCTTGGGACGCCAATCCCTTGGTTCTAAACCCCCCGTACAGGTTAACCCCTCTGCGGGGGTTTCTCGTTGTACGGCGGGAACTGCTCCTCTGCCTGTTGATTCTTATTATTTGTGAAGACAGGCATACAACGTCTGGATGCCTGTCGCAATTATAGTATTGTTCGTTCGGCGTCATACTACGCCTAGTAGTTGACCTGCTCGAAGCCGTAGTTGCCTTCATAATCCCGCCATTCCACGAAAACAGAGCGATGGAAAATTGACGGGCAGTTGCTTGGATAGTTCTCAAGCCCCGTGTGCGCTGCAGGAAGTGAGCGATAGTCGCTTGATCCGGTCCAGCGAAAATCGCCCTGTGTCCCATAGGTCCCGACGCGCATGGAGAATGATCTGTTGCAATCGTCGTCGCGCCCGCTTTCGCGCTGGCTTGCATAAGTGACGTTGTAGACCCGGATGGACCTCACAAAGTTGAACTCTTGCCCGCTAATGTCGATGTCAGCGCCGCCCCCGTCTTGAACAAGTTGCAATGCGTAGCCTTCTGGGAGAGGGGCCGCAGTCCCGCCGCTGCGTCGAACAACGGCGGGCTGTGGCTCAAGCGCGAAATCCGTGAGTGGTGCGCTTGGGTACGACTGCTGTGGTGCTACATCGTCCAACTTTAGGAGAATGTCGTAGATGCGGTCGGCAGTCAGGGTTTCAGGATCAACAGTGTAGGCCGCGCCCATCGGACAGCGCCAGATTTGCAACGGGGGTTCAACAGGCCAAGGTGTGATCCTGCGGATGAACTCGGCGCGGGCGCGAGCGCAGGGGACAGATGCGGGCCAGCCTCCCGATAAGCATAACAAAATTGCGCAATCAATCTGATAGGTCTGGGCTTGCGCGCGTTCCGATGCCGCTGCGATGCCGACTACGGCGGTTGCCAGTGCCAGTGCGCTTGTGCGGAGAATGTTCTTCATGATGTTCCCCTTTCGAAGTAAGATATTATAACGACGCGATGCTCTTATAATATTGTTTAATCGAAAGAAGGGACTTAAATCAAGTGATTGTCGTGGGTCAGTTCGCGGCTAATGTGTCATTTCACCCTGTTCAGCAATGGACGCCAATGAACGTAGGCTTTTGCTTAGCGTAGGATGCCACACTCTCCCGCAATGGACCCTAGGTTACAAGCTGGGTCGCTTAAGTAACCGCTTCAAGCCCCATCCCGCCACAAGGATGTGGGGTGGTAGTGCCAAAGAATAGTGACCACAATTTAGCTCCGATAAGCTCGGTTTGGCTCCAGCTTCTAGCAACTTCTCAATGAACGGCTTCGATATGTTTGGCAGTACAACCGTATCCCTCTTTGCCAAAACGACATGGAGGTCTAAGTCAGGCCGTGCCAATCTATCAACGTAGTTTTCCAAGTTGAGTGGGCCCCAAGCCGATCTGAGAGTAGGAAGATCAATCTCTGGTTCAAGACTTTGGCGTATCTTTTGCGTAGCACGACCTGTCCAAACCATGTCCGCGAGACTACCCGCAGTCAAAAACAACGATGCCTTTTTTACAGATGGTTCGTGCGCTGCTACCAGTCCCGCAACCCATGATCCTAGGCTCATACCTAGAACCGAGACATCGCCATATCCTTCAGACTTTAACCAGCCTATCAATCTACGCCCATCAAGCACTGCCTGCCGCATAGACTGCATTGTTCGACCGAGGTTTGAACTAAGAATGTAGTCGGCATGATTTGAACCTGGGCGACTGCGCTCAAAATGGTAAGGCATGGCAATCTCAACAACCGTGATGCCCCGTTTTGAGAAAAAGCTCGCGATCTGACGGTTACGCTTGCTTGCATTCCAGTGATGGAAAACCACTAGAGCATGATCGAATGATCCGCTTTCTGTCACTTTCGCCCAAACTAGGTTGTTTTCCTCGATTTCTGTAGAAATACTTGAGGGAAATTTGATCCACCCATTGAATATTTCAAAACCGGAAATGCTTGAACTAGGATCATCAAAGAACGTGCTATCGTCTACGGCTTCTCCTGCAAGTTCACAAAAATCGGCGAGGCTGGACGTTTCCCCTGCGCGCGGAAACGCAACCTTAGCGTCAAGTTCAAATTCGGCAATTTTCTTTACTTCATCGCCGCGCTGCGCCCGCTGTTCGTCCCAATTATCCAACCATTTATGATACAATCTGATCACCCTTCCGTCCGCCCGCTGTTCGTTTACCTAAATCGGGATCAAAGAGGCCATACACAGCGATCATAATTCCAAAAAACAGTAGGATCGAAAAGCCGGTAAAAGCCCCGATCATTAGATAGCTAATTGTTAAGAGAGAAATGATTGAAGTCATTTTCACCCAGGCACGATGAAACGAGCTATCAAAACCGATTCTTATGGATCCATACAAAAATGGGATGCAGGATGCCAATGTAACCAACAGACTAGTGTAGTGTGTCGGCCGACTTAGTGTATTCTCAGGGTTTGTTACCTCTGATCCGCCCAACGCTGAAAGTATGTCGTCCACCAGCCAACGTGGAAAACTTGTTCCGCTCGATGTCAAATAGAAGCTTTGTAACTTCATGCATGTTGCGACCATGATCCCCAAAAGAGTGCAGCGGAATATCCCACGCATCACTCGCAAGCTCACATCATGAGTGTCCTTTTCTGAGGCATGTTCTGAGTGACGGGCAATGTCCCAGAGGTCGTAGGCCAGCGTATAGAGCAATATGAGCCCGACAAAGAAAAGATAGAAACAGAGACACATGTACAGGTAGGCCAACCCTGTGAATCCAAGAGCTTGCGGCACCGATATGACGTCTGGACGCACGAGCGCCAAAGTCCCCCAGTCTATAGCGTAATCGCCCCCTCCGCTGGTCAACGAGGTAAAGCGAACACCTATCCATTGAAAAAGACCCGCAAAGCCGACGCACATGACAAAAACAGACCAGTACGTTAAGGATGAGCCCTTAATCCTACGAGACCAATCAATCACACTTCTCTCTCGATCACCCTCCGGCAAAAACGTCAAACGTCCTTCATTTTTCCAGAAATGGATCAACTCAATAACGAATGCACAAAACAGCGGTAGGAAGACCATAAATAAGATCGTCCAATTTGGTGCCCAGATGAAACCGACTTGCTTCAAAGACGCACCTGTATCGCCATAGGTAACACTATGGATACCTAAGAAATACGACGATAGCCCAAGCGCTACAGCGCCCGCAAAGATGCAGGAGGGTAGGTCTAGTGGTGAACCAGAGAAAATCGCTTCGGAACGCCTTGCGAGACTAAAGCCTCGTATTTTTTCTGGAAGAACAATGGTTTTTGCGCTCTTTTCTTCCGGCGGATCGGTTGCCTGCTTTTTCTTCGCGGCTCTTCTTTGGCTTTTCAGTCGCTCTTTGGCTGCCGTAAGTTCAGCTTGCCAGAGACTAGTGGCTTCGGGATCGCGACACCCAAAAATCTGTGCAAGCCAACGTATGTTATCTGCACCTATACCATTGTCGTTTGCTTGGAACCAAAGTTGAACAGTGCGCAGGTCGATACCTTTGTTGTTGCCGCTAAGATCGCAAATGGCTTGGGTTAGCGTTTCAGGCGTCCATGGGCCATCTGGGAAGCCATGCAGGTCCAATGGCCGTCCTGCACCCTCCGCCGCAAGACGAGCAAAAAGTCGCTTAAAGTTGTCCCGACTTCGCTGCGGTGCGACAAAATATTTCCCGTTCATATTCAAAATGTTGCAACTCTTTTTTTCGTTCTCTTTCGTTATTTTGCATTCTTTATCGTGCGTCCGCGGAGATAGTAAGCACAACTGACGCGCGAACCTTATTCGGCGCTTTTCAGCCAAAATCTGCGGGGAACTTAACGTGACAAATTCTGCTGACACAGCAACCACGACAAAACTAAAAGTAATGCCAAAAGTTTCGAAGACGACACGAAGCGAGTCTGAGGCGCGTAAAACCGCCGAACCGATCAAGTTCATTCTTGATCAGGAGACTCGGGACGTCGTTGGGTGGCTTTACAAATGGAACACCGGCGCACTCGTTCCGATGTGGAAAGATGGCAAGTGTGAGAATGTCATCTACGAATAATCTTTACGAATGCAGAGCATCGAAAATGATAAACTAAGGTCAGTACTACTGACTTATTTAACATAACTGTTCTTATGCGATAAGTCAGTAGTGCTGACATATATTCCCCGTTGCAGAGATGTGAAGCACATCCCCATTTGATGGCAATCGGGGCAGCGCAGCCGTTCGCTGCGGCCCGCACGAACTGACACAACGCGGACAAACCGGACTTGTGCATGTGCGGCTATTGCTCACGCAGCATTTCCTCGCAGTTGCAGCAAATCTCATACTGCGATGCAGCCCAAGTCGCAGAAGCGGTCATTCAATGATACCGACGTCAGT
>JBARCK010000092.1:0-113329 GCA_049794015.1 Sulfitobacter sp.
CTCAGGTGCAGCTTGCTATGGGCGAAGGGCGCGGTAACTCAATCGATTTGGTTGGTGGCGTGAACAATCCCGGCAATATCAAAATGCCAGACCAGAATTTTTCCGTACTTGCCGCTATTTCAGCAGGCGGTGGCGTCAGTGCTTCTATGGAAAATCCGCAGGTAAAACTGGTGCGTGGCCATAATATCTATGCCACATCTATTGACCGCCTTTATGATAATCCGACCCTCGACACGCGATTGCGTGGCGGTGATAAAGTGATTGTAGAAGATGACCGCCGTTATTTCCTATCGCTTGGCGCTGCTGGTCGTGAGGCACAACACCCGTTCAATCGCGATGATGTTTCCGCGTTGGATGCATTGGCGATTATTGGTGGCGTGAATGACAATCGTGCTGATCCACAAGGCATCCTGATCCTGCGTGAATACAAGCCAAGCGCAATCAGTGCTGGTACCCGTGGTCCGCGCAAAACCCGTGTGGTGTTCACGCTTGATCTGACCACATCTGATGGATTGTTCTCGGCGCGCAATTTCCACATCCAGTCTGGTGATCTGGTTCTGGCGACGGAAAGCCCGATCACTAATACCCGAACAATTCTGGGTCTGGTTGGATCTGCATTTGGTCTGGTGGGTTCGGCGAATAACCTTTCTAACTAAGGCATTTCTATCTGTTTTTCGGCTGGCACCAGCGCGTTGATTTGCGCGATGTGTTCTGGCAGACATTTGGTGAGGAAGTCGTAATTTTCCACAACATGTTTGCGCGCCGCAACGCCTAGATGTGCAAAATCTTTGGGCCGTTTCACTACATCAATGACCTGCGCGGCCAATGCCTCTGGATCAAAGAAATCGACCAATAGGCCAGTCTCACCGTGGGTTACTGCCTCGCGTACGGGTGCCACGTCTGAAGCCACAATCGTGGCCCCCATCGACATTGATTCAAGTAACGACCAAGACAGCACAAAAGGCATTGTCAGATAGATGTGGCATCGACTGATCTGGACGAGTTTCTGATAGTCTGGATAAGGGACCTGCCCCAAGAAATGCACCCGATCCCAATCAACATTGGCGCCAACCTCCGCTTCCATTTCGGCGCGTATACCGCCGGGATGTTTACTTTTACCACCATAAGACGTGTCGTTCCCACCAACGATCAATACCCGCGCATTTGGCCGTTCCTTGAGGATACGTGGCAGTGCACGCATCAAGATGTGATAGCCACGGGTCTTTTCTAGATTTCGTGCGACATAGGTAATGATTTCATCGTCACGGGTCATTTGACGGCCCAGCCGACCCAGCCCCAATTTAACCTTTGGATTGGGCAGTAGACGATCGGTACGGATGCCATCGTGACAGATATACATACGATCATGAAAACTGGTGGGGAAACGGTCACGTTGCCAGATTGTGGGGCAATGCCCTTGATCAACTGTTTCGATATTGGCCAGTGGTGTCGCATTGCGCGCTTGCATGAGGAAAGGCGCATGTTCCGAGATGGGTTCGGCGGGGTCAAAACCAACGGTTCCCCCAGTAAGATTATAGTAAAACTCAAAGAAACCGATGATCGGCACATCCGACCATATCTGTTTAAAGAAGGTCAATTCACCCCAACCGACATGGCCAATGATAATGTCAGGTTTGAATCCTTCTTGCTGTTCAATGTGCTTGGCTGCCATCGCCGCGCCGAAACCTGCACCTGTTGCTTCTTCCCACACACGGGACAGGCCATAAGATTGAGCAGTTGGCGTCCGGTGTGGTTTGTACAAACGTGTTTCTACGCCGGTCAAATTTGGTGCATTTTTGCGCTGCGTCAGGAAATAAATTTTATGGGCTTCCTGTGCCGCGAGCCACTGCACCAACTCACGGTATTGGCCCGGCATATTTTGGTGCACAAAAAGGAAATTCATCTGGCGTTGCCTAACTGGTCATTGATCGGTGCCAGATAACCAAAGCAATGGGCGATTAGCAACGGTTCAACGCTTGCGCGTCTTTAACCGCTCTTTCATACGGCTTTTGCCTTCAGGTGTGCCATCGTGAAACGAGCCAAACAGTTTGTCCCAAGGCACATCCAGATTGCCATAGTTCACCTCAAAGTATCGATGATGAATTTGGTGATGAAAATTACCCAGATGCACGCGTTTCGCATTGCGAAACCACAGCCCTTCAAAGCCGGTGTGTGAGGTGACCGCCAACAGGGCATAGAACATCAGATGGAAAATCAGATGGGTTGGATGGGTCGGCAGGACAAAGTGAATGATGACCGTCCCAAAATAGAACAGATGCTCAACAGGGTGCATCGACAGGCCGGACCATGGGCCGATATCGGTGTTGCGATGATGAAGGGCATGAAACCGATAAAACAGATTTGTATGCAGCAATCTGTGTATCCAATAGAAATAGAAACTTTCCCATACGGGGATCAGAAAGAAGAATGCGACAAACCAGATGGGCGTTGCGCTGAATGTGGTTGTTGGCGCGTATCCGTTGGCGAGCGCCCACCAGAATAACACTTCGAACCCGGACCAAATTGTCACGCCAGAGGCAAGTGACCAGAACATGTTATCTTTGATCTGTGCATCAAAGCTGAACATGCGACCCTTACGGGGGTAGGGGCGTGGATCATATTTACGATCCGTGCCTTGCATGGTGTAGCTGTAGAACCACAAGTGTAACGAACCGGCGACGACGCAAAGTATGATGAAATTGCGTAAGACTATGAGCGAGACCCATGAGAACCCCAATGTTAGTGTCTGTTCCAGTCGCGGGCTGAACCAAAGATAACTCGCGCAGGCAAGGCCAAGGATGGCCATGTTAATGGTTAGAAAAAACCAGCTATCTGCGTACCATTTCAAGGCCGCCAGAGGTTTTGGGGGCCATTGCCATAGCGGTGATACCGCAATAGGCAATGTGGGTTCATGGTTCCATTCTTGTCTCTCAGCCACGCGTTTCACCCCGCATAGTCAGATCCTTCACTGTCTAGAATCGCCTTGAGTTCTGCCAAATGCCGCGCATCTTGTTCTGGATATTCTTCTAATTCGCGGGCCGTCTTTTCCGCGATGTCATCAGGGATACGGCGCAACGGCTGCCCGGTTTGCAATGCTCTGATATAAGTCTCAGCAGCACGCTCAAAATAATAGAGGCGGTTGAACGTGTCAGCGACTGTGTCACCAATCACCAAGATGCCGTGGCTGCCCATGACCATGACTTTTTGTTTGGGGTCGGTTAGCAGTTTTGCACAGCGCGCGCCTTCGTCCTCAAATGCCAACCCGCCATAATTTTCGTCAATCACAACACGGTTGTAGAAGGTGCAGCAATTTTGATCGATTGGCGGCAGACGGCTGTCTTGAAGACAGGCCAGAACCGTGGCGTGGATTGAATGCACATGCATCACACAGCGCGCATGTTTGCAGGCGCGGTGCACGCCGCCATGCAGACCCCAAGCGGTTGGGTCAGGGGCATTTGGGCCAGACAGTGTTTCAGGGTCATTGGCATCAACCATCAACAGATCACTCGCTTTGATACGACTGAAATGCACCTGATTTGGGTTCATCAAAAACTGTGTTCCTGCGTCATTTATCGTCAAGGAAAAGTGGTTTGCCACGCCTTCGTGCATGTTCAGACGCGCCGTCCAGCGAAATGCCGCCGCAAGGTCAACGCGTTCCTGCCAGTGGTCCATGTTCGGTTTGATTTGTGTCACACTCATTTCATTCCCTCCCCTTCATAGCGGCCGACTTGCCACCCAAGCATAGCCATTCTCACACAGTATAAAGGCTTCTCTTAACCCATGTGGTTTGTCAGTTGGTTCTTGTAGAATCGTTCCGCCAGCGGCTTCGGCTTTGGCACAAACAACCTCTGGATCACTTTCATAGAGCCTGATTTCAATGCCGGCGCCACGTGGCGGATTCTCTGGCAAAAGCCCCAACAAGGGATTCGAATGGTATGTGCTATCGCTGTGCAATTGAAAGACTTGTGCGCCATAAAGTACAATCGCAAAATCTGCGCTGACTTGATGTAATTTCATGTCAAAAACAGTCTCTAAAAAGGCGACTTCACGTTTCACGTCGCGCACCAAAAGGTTCAACCCAATGCCTCTTAAACTGGCTCCAAAGTCCTCTGCGCTTACTGTTTCGTAATCCATTGGCTTTCCTTTGCGTCGCACCCGCTTGAACCTTTGCAAACACTGTGACACCCTTGGCCATGACACAAGAAACTTTTCCAACATGGCCTGATATTGCTGCGCAACTTGTGAATGTTGCGGCTGGACGTGCGCCCGCTGACACAATCATCAAGGGTGGCATTTGGGTCAACGTACACACGCGCGAAACGCTGCCCGATCATGATATCGCTATTGTATCGGGGCGTATCGCCTTTGTTGGGCCAGACGCCAATCACTGCCGCGGCGCGGATACGCAGATTATCGAGGCGCATGGCCGATATATGATCCCCGGCCTCTGCGACGGTCATATGCATATCGAGTCCGGGATGCTGACCCCGGCAGAATTTGCACGTGCGGTGATCCCGCATGGCACTACATCGATGTTCACCGACCCGCATGAGATTGCCAATGTACTTGGCCTCAAGGGTGTAAAGATGATGCATGATGAGGCGTTGATGCAGCCAATCAACATCTTTACCCAAATGCCGTCTTGTGCGCCCTCTGCACCGGGAATGGAAACCACTGGGTTTGAGATTTCCGCTGAGGATGTTGCAGAGGCAATGCAATGGCCCGGCATCATAGGACTTGGGGAAATGATGAATTTCCCGGGTGTGATCAATGCAGACCCGCAGATGCTGGCCGAAATTGCGGCAACCCAGCGTGCTGGTAAAACGGTTGGTGGGCATTATGCATCACCTGACCTTGGCCATGCCTTTGCGGCCTACGTTGCAGGTGGCCCTGCTGACGAACACGAAGGTACCTGTGAGGCAGATGCGATTGCCCGGATGCGCCAAGGAATGCGGTCGATGATCCGGCTTGGCTCTGCCTGGTACGATGTTGAAACTCAGATCACTGCGATCACTGAAAAGGGTCTGGATTCGCGCAATATGATCCTGTGCACGGATGATTGCCATTCTGGCACCTTAGTGAACGACGGTCATATGAATCGCGTTGTCCGTCACGCCATCGCATGTGGGTGTGACCCGTTGGTTGCCTTGCAAATGGCCACGATCAATACTGCCACGCATTTTGGTTTGGAACGCGACATCGGGTCAATCACACCGGGCAGGCGCGCGGATGTGATCGTGACATCTGACTTAAAGAAACTACCAATTGAGACTGTTATCGCACGCGGTAAAGTCGTTGCTCAGGATGGTGAATGCCTCGTTGATTGCCCGCATTATGATTGGCCTGAAACTGCGCGCCAAACGGTGAACATGGGCAAAGCTTTGACTGCACAGGATTTCCATGTCCCTGCACCAGAGGGTGCAAATGCCGTCACTGCAAATGTGATTGGTGTTGTCGAAAATCAGGCCCCCACTCGGGCGTTGAAGTTTGAATTGCCAGTCACAGAAGGACGCGTGCAAGGAACGGGTGAGGTTTGTCAGATTGCGTTGGTGGAACGGCACCGCGCCACTGGGATTGTGGTGAATGCATTTGTTTCGGGCTTTGGCTACGACGGCCCGATGGCGATGGCATCCACGGTTGCGCATGATAGTCATCATATGATTGTTGTTGGTACTGATGCTGATCAAATGGCGCTGGCGGCAAACCGCCTGCGCGAGGTTGGCGGCGGTATCACCATTTACCGAGATGGCGAAGAATTGGCGCTGGTTGAACTGCCAATTGCCGGTTTGATGTCAGACAGTCCTGCCACCCAAGTTGCTGCAAAGGCTGATCAAATGATGCAAGCCATGCGTGACTGTGGATGCACCCTAAACAACGCATATATGCAACATTCCTTGTTGGCATTGGTCGTAATACCCGAACTTCGGATTTCGGACCTTGGCCTTGTTGATGTGCGCAATTTTGAATTTATCCCCTTATTAGAGCCGCTTTCATGACAAAAATACATACCCCTAACGCTGCAAGTTCAGAACGATTTGATGACGCAACTGCTGCTGTTGATCGACTGACCGAACTATACGTCGAGGCGACGACGTTTCTTCGGGAACAGTTCGCCGCAGTGATGATCGAGCCACCAACCGATGTTCGGTTTCGCGCTTTTTACCCAGAGGTCCGTTTTCGTACGTCCAGTTATGCTCATGTTGATAGCCGCCTCTCATTTGGACATGTTTCTTCGCCCGGTACTTTTGCAGCGACCATCACACGGCCCGATCTGTTTCGAAATTACTTGATACAGCAGATTGGTCTGTTGATCGAAAATCATGGGCAACCGGTTTTTGTCGGCCCTTCTGATACGCCCATTCCGGTACATTTTGCGATGACGGGTGATAGTGCGGTCAACATACCCCAAGACGGTGCTGCGGATTTCACTTTGCGTGATGTTTTTGATGTGCCTGACCTTAGTACAACCAATGATGACATCGTAAACGGCACCTATTCACCGATAGATGAGGTTCGCCCGCTCGCGCCCTTTACTGCCCAGCGTGTTGATTATTCGCTGGCTCGGTTGGCGCATTACACAGCGACAGATCCAGAGCATTTTCAATGCCATGTGTTGTTTACCAACTACCAGTTCTATGTGACCGAGTTCGAAGATTTTGCGCGCACGCAATTGGATGATCCAAACAGCGGATACACGTCTTTTGTTTCAACAGGCAATGTTGAGATCACAGATGGCACTACAGTGATCGAAGCCTCTGTAAAGACACCGCAGATGCCCACGTATCATTTGAAACGTGCCGATGGGTCTGGAATCACCTTGGTGAATATTGGTGTCGGCCCGAGTAACGCCAAGACTGCCACGGATCATATCGCCGTTTTGCGCCCTCATGCTTGGTTGATGGTTGGTCACTGTGCGGGCTTGCGCAATACGCAGGCTTTGGGTGATTTTGTACTGGCCCACGCGTACCTTCGCGAAGACCACGTATTGGATGATGACCTGCCGGTCTGGGTGCCAATTCCAGCGCTTGCTGAAATACAGATCGCGCTGGAAAAAGCGGTGGCTGAGGTCACGCAATTGGAAGGCTATGAACTTAAGCGGATCATGCGGACAGGCACGGTCGCAACCATCGACAATCGCAATTGGGAACTGCGTGATCAATCGGGACCTGTGCAGCGATTGAGCCAGTCGCGATCGGTGGCTTTGGACATGGAAAGCGCAACAATCGCCGCCAATGGGTATCGCTTTAGGGTGCCATACGGCACGCTGTTGTGCGTGTCTGACAAGCCTCTGCACGGCGAATTAAAGCTGCCGGGTATGGCGTCAGATTTCTATAAAACCCAAGTTTCGCGGCATTTGATGATTGGTATCCGTGCAATGGAAATGTTGCGCAGCACACCACTTGAACGCATCCATAGCCGGAAATTACGCTCATTTGACGAAACAGCCTTTCTTTAAAGGCGTAAAACCGAAGAAAAACGCATGTTTTAGCATTTTTCGGCCCACTATTCGTTGTGTTATGCCACTACATACCGTTACATTCCGCTGGTGAGGCCCTAAATTCGGGCAGTCTAAGGAGATAAAAAGATGGCAACCAAACCAATGACAAAGACTCAGCTCGTCGCCGCACTGGCAGATGAAATGGGCGTAGACAAAAAATCCGGTGGCGCAGCGCTTGATGCGGTATGCAACCTGATCACACGTGAAGTTTCTGGTGGCGGTGCAGTGACACTGCCCGGCGTTGGCAAAATCTATTGCCGCGAGCGTCCTGAGCGTATGGTGCGTAACCCTGCGACAGGCGAACAGTTCAAAAAAGACGCTGACAAGGTTGTGAAAATGACCATCGCCAAAGCGTTGAAAGACAGCGTTAACGGTTAAGTCTGACACTTTATCAGATTGATTAAAGGGTCGCTTTCGAGCGGCCCTTTTTTGTTTGTCATGTCTCTGCTCTTGCCCTTGGCATCGTTCTGCTGAAATGTCGGTTTTGATGATATCAAAGCTGGGGCAAAAATGGACATTCGCGCGATTTTGGTGGGCCTTGCTTTTGCGATGATGTGGTCATCTGCGTTTACTTCTGCGCGTATCATTGTGGCCGACGCATCGCCGCTATTTGCGCTTTCGTTGCGGTATCTCATTTCTGGTCTGATTGGTGTCGGTATCGCGCTGTATCTTGGTCAAAATTGGAGACTAACAAAGGCACAATGGCGCGCCACAATCATATTTGGCATATTACAGAACGCCGTTTATCTGGGTCTGAATTTTGTTGCGATGCAAAGTATTGAGGCGTCCTTGGCTGCCATCATTGCGTCAACGATGCCGTTGCTGGTTGGATTGGCCGCATGGGTGTTTCTAGGTGAAAAATTGCGTCTGCTGGGGGTGGTTGGGTTGATCGCCGGTGTTGCAGGTGTCGCATTGATCATGGGTGCGCGCCTTGATGGCAGTGTTGATATGTTTGGCGTGATGTTGTGCGCTATTGGTGTTGTCGCGTTGACGATTGCAACTTTGCTGGTGCGCGGTGCCACATCGGGTGGCAATTTCATGATGATTGTTGGGCTGCAAATGCTATGTGGGTGTGTCACGCTTTCGCTTGCGACGTTGCTATTCGAGACACCTCGCCTTGATCCCAGTTGGCCTTTGGTCATCGCATTTACCTACACTTGTCTGGTGCCGGGCCTTGCGGCAACTGTGGTGTGGTTCTGGTTGGTCAACCGTATCGGCGCAACACGCGCGTCGACCTTTCATTTCCTAAACCCCTTTTTGGGCGTGGCTATCGCTGCGTTGTTGTTGGGCGAAACATTGGGCGCACGTGACATACTGGGGGTGTTTGTTATCGCTGGCGGCATTCTGGCCGTGCAGATATCGCGTCAAAAGCAGGGTTAAGAGTGAAAGGCGACATTTCTTGCCGCTGGATGATGTCACTCAGTACTGAAAAATCTGTCTAGATTAACGGCATGACTGATTCACCGGCAAGTAACCCACATCCCGCACCAAAGGCATATGCATTTCTGCTTATTCCGGGGTTTTCGACACTGGGCTTTTCCTGTGCTCTTGATGCTTTGTCATTGGCAAATCATCACCCTTCTGGTCAGAAATTTTACAAATGGCGTTTGCTTTCTGAAAGCGGGGGGCCTGTCTCTGCCTACAATGGCGTGACGGTTGCCGTTGATAGCGGTTTGACAGAACTGAACCGCGAAGAAACACTGATTGTCTGTGCCGGAGAGAATGCAGGGCAAGGCAGTACCAAAGCTTTGCTGAACTGGCTGCGTCGTGAAGTGCGAAAGGGCATGGACTATGGCGCATTGTCGTCAGGCACCTACACACTGGCCTTGGCTGGTTTGATCGGGGGCAAACGGGTCACGACGCATTGGGAATATAAAACAGCCCTCGCTGAGATGTTGCCGGACGTGATCATGGAAGATACCATTTATTCTGTTGATGGGCGCGTGTTCACTTCTGCCGGTGGGGCCGCGTCTATGGATATGATGCTGCACCGCATCAACGCGGACTATGGCGTTGATATGGCCACATGGGTTGCTGATCAGATGGTCTATACGGTGCCGCGTGCCCATAGTCACGGCCAACGCATGTCACTGCAATCGCGTCCCGAAGTCCGAAATGCCAAGCTGTTGCTGGCGATGCAGATCATGGAAAATAACCTTGAGGATCCACTGGCGCCAGATGAGATCGCGAGCGTTGTTACGCTTTCAACGCGCCAGCTTGAACGCTTGTTTGCCAAGTATCTGAACACATCGCCCAAGCGGTACTATCTGCATCTACGACTGGAAAAGGCGCGCAATCTGTTGCGTCAAACGGATCTATCAGTGACCGACGTTTGCGTTGCCTGTGGATTTAGATCTCTCTCTCATTTTTCTAAAAGCTACCGTTCGGCATTTGGTATCCCGCCGGGTATGGAGGCCTCTGATGGTAAGGTTTTGTGGTCCGATGCCGCAAAAAAATAGGTCTATACAGGAGGTTTGAGCACCTACCGCTTACGGAAGACGGCAATCGATGACAGATCATCTTTGTGCGCTGCATCCGCATTTGCGCCGTAGATGTTAACATCATGATGCTGCAAACCTTCGATATCAGTCTCTAATTGGGAAAATTTCGCTGCAAAGCCACGCGCCTTAAAGTGTTCTGCGTTAATGGCTATAACAAAGATCGCTTTGGGCTTAGCGATCCGCATAAGTTCATCCAAGGTATCTGGCCCCACATGCCCGTGGGTGAATGTGCCAGAACTTAGGATGGCACCATAGGTTTCGTCCGCTATATCCAAGGGCTGCGTGAGGTCGGCTTCAATTGTGGATCGATACAGACCTTTTTGATCAGCGACGGCCAACATGTCTGGTGATACATCCAGCGCGTCAATTTCCAGCATCCCACGGATTGGAATGTTCTGCGCAAGTAAACCCGTTCCAGCACCAACATCTAAAACAGGGCCCAATCCTTTGAATGCTTCGCAAAATATCAGCCCCACCATCCGTGGCAGTTGATAATCCATGTCAGTGGCAAAGCTATCATCATAGGTCTTGGCCCAATCTGCATAAAGACGACGATTATCTTCGGGTGTCTCCAATGCGTATGCAGCACTTAGATCTGGTTTTTTGTCTGGCATTATAGGCTCCCATTTGTGGCGAACCTACGCAGACCCGTTCATTTCAGCAATGGCTTGATGGCATTCAAGATGTCCACCGATTGGGGGCGCGTCGATGACCCCCATGTATCGACAACATTTCCATCAGGTCCGATCAGAACTTTGTTGAAATTCCATTTCGGCACGAATCCGACTTTGGTTTGAACGAACTTGTAAAAGGGATGCGCCTGTTCACCGCGTACATGCGTGATGTCAGTCATCGGCAAATCCAGTCCAAAACTGATCTCGCAGAATTCTTTGATCTTTTCTGCACTGGCCAGTTCCTGATTGAAATCATCCGAAGGCACGGCCAGCACAACTAAACCACGCGCTTTGTACTGATCATACAGCGCCTGAAGCCCATCGTACTGATAGGTAAACCCACATTGCGATGCGGTGTTAACAACAAGAACGGGCTGACCGGCCCATTGGGCTAGGTTATGCGTACCGCCATCGATGTTTGCAAAAGTCATGTCTTGGGTGCTGGCCATACTGCCATTTACCATAAACAGCCCAATCACAGATACCAAAATCCAGCGCATCATCATCCCTCTTATATAGGTCCTCTTTGGTATATATACGAACTCAGATCACAGAGAGTTGCACGAATATGACAAACCCTTTGATATTCTGTGCGCCGCCCCATCTAATACCAAGCAACATAGTGCGAAAGGAACGCCATGCCCCGTTATGAAAAACACCCCGATGTCGTCGCTGCCCTGTCGCCCGAAGAATTCCATGTGACTCAAGAAAGTGGAACAGAACGGCCCGGTACTGGCAAACTGCTGGGCAACAAAGAGCCCGGTATATACGTTGATATTGTATCAGGTGAGCCACTTTTTGCATCCTCTGACAAATACGAATCTGGTTGTGGTTGGCCAAGCTTTACCAAAGCGATTGAACCCGCCCATGTAACCGAATTGCGAGATGCATCGCTGGGTATGGTACGCACCGAAGTCCGCAGCACCCATGGCGACAGTCACTTGGGTCATGTATTTCCTGATGGCCCTGCTGACCGAGGTGGGCTGCGGTACTGCATTAATTCTGCATCACTGCGATTTGTGCACCGTAATGATATGGAAGACGAAGGATACGGCGAATATTTGAATCAGGTGGAGGACGTAGCATGACAACCGAACGCGTAGTACTGGCAGGTGGATGTTTTTGGGGCATGCAGGATTTGATCCGTAAACGTCCCGGTGTGATTTCGACGCGTGTGGGATACACGGGCGGTGATGTGCCGAACGCAACCTACCGCAATCATGGCACCCATGCTGAGGGGATTGAGATTATTTTTGATCCTGCAAAGACGTCGTACCGGGAACAGTTGGAATACTTTTTCCAAATTCACGATCCGACAACAGAAAATCGCCAAGGGAATGATCGTGGGATGAGCTATCGTTCTGCGATTTACTATGTGGATGAGGATCAAAAAGCCACCGCTTTGGACACCATAGCTGATGTCGAGGCATCTGGCATTTGGCCCGGAAAAGTTGTGACAGAGGTTGAACCTGTCAGCGAGTTTTGGGAGGCCGAACCAGAGCATCAAGATTATCTGGAGCGGGTGCCAAATGGGTATACATGCCATTTTCCACGTGCAGATTGGGTTTTGCCAAAACGCGCTGCCGCTGAATGATTTTGTAAGGCGGGGTTTTGCCTCGCCTTACCCTTCGGCCACGCGTGGTCGCCCTGTTGCCTCGACCGTGATTGTTGCCTCAATAAACACCTCACGTGATTCTACGCCTGCTGTGCGGATGTCGCGTGTCACACTGACTTGAATATCTGCTGCGCCAGCCTCACGGGCATCCGATTCTGCGATGTCACGAAGCGTGGTTTCGAGCATGTCCATCGCAGTGGTTTGATCACCAAAGTCGCGCGGTCCGCTTAGCAAATGAACGCGGAATTTTCCTTCGCTTGGTGAGGTGACCGTTCCACTTTGACGCATGGTCACGCGCCCTACTACTGCGCCAATCGCGTTTGCCACGCCTGCGTGTTCTGGCAAAATCATCTCTGATCCAAGGACCTCCCCGACAGCCGGGTAATAGCTGGGCGCTGATGCACCCAAACCAATGACGGGTACGTTCAAACCAGTCTCTAACTTGACCAAACCACGATGATTTTTCATGCCACGCTGCATAAGGACATGTCTGGCAAGAACTTCTGGTGGTAAATCAAATTCAGGGGATTCTTCTGCAAAAGCGGTCTCTAACAAGGCCAAAGCGGTTTGGTGTGTCAGTTGATCGATCACCATCTCAGCAACCGCTTCGGCACTAGTCGACAGCATGTTGCCCGCCCCTGTGCGTCTGCGCCCAAACAACAGCAATGCTTTGCGCGCTGCACCTGCGTCCCAATGCAACACGCGGCCCAATGTGTGGCTGGCATCTGATGGTGTTACACCAGCGATCTGCACCAATCCGCGTTCGACCAAACGTTTTAGCGCGCCATGCTCAACGCGCGCGCGCAAGATGTCGCCAAGGGGGTGTACATCCTCTCCGATCCGTTCAAGCAATGCAGTTTCTCTGGGGCCGACACCTTCATGCGTTTGCCCCAGCACAGTGCGAACAAATCGCCCGTCATGTTCGCCGGGCGTGGCACTGCGCAGTTGGGAATCGAGCGCGGTGTGCACAACGTCAGGCGCATCAACGGCAATGAGGGAAACAGGCAACAACCGCTTTGGTCCCAGCGTGACGCCGCCCGTCAAGCCTTCGGAGATAAAGTTAACTTCACTATCACCACCTAGACCAGTGGTGCGCATTGCTACGGCTTCGACCATGGTACGATACGGACCCACGCGCGCGCCTGCTGGATCAATAGCAGGCCGTCCATCCTTTAACAAAGCGACATCTGTTGTTGTGCCGCCGATATCGCTTACCAAAGCAAAGTCAGTCCCCGTCAGCCATTTGGCCCCAACAAGCGATGCTGCTGGACCGCTTAGTATCGTTTCAATGGGCCGTTCCCGCGCTTGCGCGCTTGATATTAGTGCGCCGTCACCTCGAACCACCATCAAGGGTGCCGTAATGCCTAAACCTTTGAGGGTATCCTCAGTGCGACCGATCAATCGATCGATCATCCCAATCAACCGTGCATTTAACACCGCAGTCATGGCCCGTTTTGGTCCATTTAGCTTTGCCGATAACTGATGCGAGGATGATACGGGTCGCCCGGTGATTTCTGCGACCCGCGCGGCGGCTCGTAGTTCATGCGCTGGGTTTCGCGTTGCAAATTGGCTGGCGACTGCAAAGCCACTGACGTCATCTTTGTGGGTTTCCAAGAATGCAATTAGAGCATCTTCATCTAACGCAAGCGCCTCACCACCAGCGTGGTTATGCCCCCCGGCAAGCACAATATAGGGGTCACCCTTCAACGCCTCTGATAATCCATGCGCCATCAGATCGCGTTCTTTAAAGCCGATATAGATTAGCGCGACGCGCCCACCTTGTCCCTCTACTAATGCGTTGGTGGCAAGGGTTGTGGACAGTGACGCGAGTGAGACTTCGCCGGGCTTTACCCCTGCTTCTGCCAGCACGGCGCGCACGGCACCACCCACACCAATCGCCAGATCATGCCTTGTGGTCAGTGACTTTGCAGAAGCGATCACCGTATCTTCGTCGCGGATCAACACCGCGTCAGTATAGGTTCCGCCTGTATCCACACCCAACAGCAACGCCACAGGCTTCTCCTTGTAAAACTTATCAGAGGTTTAGAGATTATTTGCGACAGGTCCAGTCCGTTCGCAGGCAGGTTAAGACAGACGGTGAACTGCCCAACGCGCGGCGTCTGCGACAGTTGCATCAGGGTCTTGAAGCAAATTCTGTGCGACCTTTCGTAAATCTGATTTCCCGGAATTTCCAATCGCATATAGCACATTGCGTACGAACCGATTGCGGCCAATGCGTTTGACTGGTGATCCTGAAAAACGTGCCCGAAAAGCGGTGTCATCTAAGACAGCTAATTCTGCCAAATTAGAGGGGGTCACGTCTTGCCCATGGTATCGCATATCACTTGCGTTAACGGCAAACTTGTTCCATGGGCAGACCGCCAAACAATCATCACAGCCATAAATCCGGTTGCCCATTTTTGCGCGCAACTCCAGGTCAATAGGTCCAGCATGTTCGATGGTTAAATATGAAATGCAACGACGGGCATCTAATTTGTAAGGCACGGGGAAAGCGTCGGTTGGACAAATATCCTGACAGGATGTACAGGTGCCACAGTGATCTACTTCGGGGGCATCAGCCTTTAGGTCGAGGGTGGTAAAAACAGAGCCTAAAAAGGCCCAATTTCCCCAATCCCTGCTTAATATATTTGTATGTTTACCCTGCCATCCTAAACCAGATGCCTGCGCCAACGCTTTTTCTGGCACGGGTGCCGTGTCGACAAAAACCTTAACCTCACATGACTGTTGTTCAATCAACCAGCGTGCCAATCGCTTGAGCCGCTTTTTCACAATGTCATGATAGTCGCGCCCTTGTGCATAGACTGAAATCGCTGCCTTTTCAGAATGTTCCAGTACAGAAAGGGGGTCATGATCCGGGGCATAAGACTCGGCCAGCATGATCACTGACTTGGCTTCGGGCCAAAGTGCTGCCGGGTTGCCACGCCAGGCCATACGCTCAGCCATCCAAGCCATTTGTCCGTGGTATCCAGCATCAACAAATGCAGATAGGCGATCAGGAACTTCTGGCACATCCCAAGGTTTACAAATTTTGCAGGCGACAAACCCTTCGGCCAGTGCCTGTTCGACCAATCTGTCTTTTAGGCTCTGTTCCATATTCATCTGGCCAAATAAACTCTGGGGGTCTGGGGGAAACCCCCAGCGATCACCGCTTAGAAATCAAGATCGTTATAGTGTTTCGGCGGAGGAAACCCCGACACCTGATCGGCCAGCAATGCACGAAACGCAGGGCGCGACTTGATCTTGGCGTACCAATCCTTGACGCCTTCGCTGCGGTTCCAATCTACATCTGAGATATAATCAAGCGACGACAAATGCGCTGCAGCAGCAAAGTCGGCCAATGTCATTTTGTCGCCAGCTAACCAGCGGCGGTGATCCAATAGCCACGCCATGTAATCCAAGTGATACTTGATCGCCTTAGCACCCGCTTTGACATTCTTACTGTCTGGGTAGCCTTGCTTCATCACCTTTTTATTCACGCGTTCATACAGCAACTTTGAAGTCACTTCTGCATGGAATTTGTCGTCAAACCAACTGACCAAGCGGCGAACTTCTAATTTTTGCACAGGATCGCTTGGTAACAGCGATGGTTCAGGCCGTGTTTCTTCGATGTATTCACAGATTGCGGCGCTTTCTGACATCATGATGCCATCCAACCGCAAGACAGGCACCTTGCCTGCCGGATTGCGGCGCATGAAATCGGGATCTTGTTCCCAATACCGTTCCTCGACCAATTCAACTTCGATCTTCTTTTCCGCAAGGCTAAGGCGCACTTTACGGCAAAACGGGGAAAGGGGGACGTGAAACAAGCGTGCCATGATCAGGTTCCGGAGCAAAAGGGGTGGTTCCCTTCAATGCCCCGTATCGCTAAGCAATTCAACTCTCGAAACAATCTGCGCGGCCATCCGCGCGAATCGTTGCCGCACCGCTGATGATTTGTCGTGTGCGTTTGCGAACCGCGTTTGACGGGCGCGAGGCAGAGCGTGTTTTGGGCGAAGGCAGGATGGCGGCAAGGCGTGCCGCTTGTGT
Source organism: Sulfitobacter sp. (assembly GCA_049794015.1). Classification (GTDB taxonomy): domain Bacteria; phylum Pseudomonadota; class Alphaproteobacteria; order Rhodobacterales; family Rhodobacteraceae; genus Sulfitobacter. The sequence goes on from JBARCK010000092.1 coordinate 16,336, forward strand.
TGCGGTCAGTTGCGAAGGTTTCACGCCAAAATAATGTTGCGCTGCCGCGTCAACGCCAAACACGCCTTCGTCAAACTCTGCAATATTAATATAGACCTCAACAATGCGCCGCTTGGTCCAGATTGCTTCGACAAGTGGTGTCATTAGGGCTTCCATGGCTTTGCGTATCCATGATCGACCTTGCCAGAGGTAAACGTTTTTGACCGTTTGTTGGCTTAACGTTGATGCTCCGCGTGATGAACCTTGGGCGATGGCCATCTTGATTGCTGCAAGGTCAAAACCCCAGTGTTTGCAAAAATTGGCATCTTCTGCGGCGACGGCAGATCGGGCCATAACCGGGGCCACATCTTCTAGCGCGACCCACGTTTGTTTGATGCCTCCCAAGCGGCGACTTTCTGATGACATATAGATATTGGTGGGGGGATTAATGAATGCACCTAGGATGGTCACAAGCACCGCAAGCAAAAACACAACTGAAATCGTCCGAAGTAAAAGCCGAACGATCCGCCGTTTGATCGACGGTTTTTCAGGACTTTTGACTTTGCTTTTTGATGTCTTCGCGCGTTTGGCCATGCCTAGCTATAGGTCGAAAACCCCTGAGAATTCAATGATTACCCGAATATGCTTGGATGTGTTTAGCGCGATTTGATCTGATCCGCTAAATAGGTTCCAATCAACGCTGACCCTTTGGCAGAAGGATGGGTGTTATCCGCGGCAAATAATGTGTGATCCTTTCGGTTGATCACATCCTCTGCATCCACAAAATACACACCATTTTGGGATGCTGCAAAACGCGCGATCCGCGATTCCATTTGCACCAGATCATCGCGGCATCCTTTGAATGAACCCTGTCCTGAGCCAGCATAATATCCCATCCAAATGATATTCGCACCGGTGCTGGCCTTTGTTTTAAGTATGAATGACGGGATCGCACCGCTGTTCGCATCGGGGCCAATCAACGCATTGACGACCGACCCGCACGCACCACAGCCACAATCAGCACCCAAATCGTTTGCGCCACCGTTTATCACAATCCAATTCCAACGCCCGGTTGGCAATTGCCGCCGAATGTCAAAACCCACAGCACCGGCGATACCTGATGCATTGTCAAACTGTGCGCCGGGCACTGCCTTGCTTGTGACTGTTCGGTTCAAGGCTTGGCCCATTACATCTGGAATCGATGCGTTTGAGGAACTGTTCCACGCCATAACGGAGTCACCAATAACCAACACATCTCCTCCACCGCGCGGTGCTTGATCCGTACAAGCAACGGCCAGTGTGATGAGTGGCAAGAAGAGAAAGACGCGAAGTCTGTTGAGTGGTGCTAAGATGAGGGCTTTTATGTCCATAAATGGGACTTAGCCCAAGCGGAGCAAAGGTAAAGCGCTTGGGTCCAGCAGTTGTTTTCAAAAATTCTAAGCCGAATAACTAAAACTGTGGTGTCTTTGATGTATAGCCTTCCCGCCCCGATGCATCGGAGCGGGAGATCAGTCTAGCTATCATTCGGCAGGTATTGCCGCGTTATCATGGCTTAAAGGTGCAGGCAGGTGGGCCAACATCTCTTTTGGGCAGACTTGAAGGAAGTGATGTTTTTCACTGTCCCAATGTTGCAAGATATCTGCGGCTTTGCGGCTTCCTGTTTCTTTAAGGTGTGCTTCCAACAACTCTTCGAGTTGACCCAACCACAGATCCACAGTCACAGGGCAGGTCACAATCGTTTCGTTGTTCATCAATGCCGCTGCTTGACCGTTAGGGTCGTAAAGATACGCCATACCCCCCGTCATGCCGGCACCAAAGTTCGCGCCGACACTGCCCAAGATCACGGCAACACCGCCAGTCATATATTCACACCCGTTGCTGCCGCAGCCTTCGATCACGACCTTTGCGCCCGAGTTGCGCACAGCAAACCGTTCACCCGCACGACCCGCAGCAAACAGGTAGCCCGCTGTCGCGCCATATAGGACGGTATTCCCAATGATGGTATTGTCAGCGGCAACAATGGGGCTGGCCATCGGCGGACGGACCACAATTGTGGCACCAGACAACCCTTTGCCGACATAGTCGTTGGCATCCCCGGATACTTCTAGCTTTAGTCCTTTGGCGGCGAATGCCCCCAAAGATTGTCCGGCTGATCCAGTCAGTTTGATCGTCAGGTGATCCGCCTGCAAAGAATTGTTCATGCCAAAGTTACGCACGATATGGCTGGACGTCCGTGTTCCGACGGTACGATGCGTATTTTGCACTGCATAGCTGAGCTGCATCTTTTCGCCATCTTCAAGGAACCGCGCGGCATCACGCACGATCTGAGCATCCAACGTATCAAGCACAACATTGCGGGGCTTATCACGGTCATAGACGTTTTGATGCGCCCCATCGACGGTGATCAACAGCGGGTTAAGATCAAGATCATCAAGATGCGCTGAACCACGGCTGACCTGCGTCAGCAAATCGGCGCGGCCAATCACTTCATCCAGAGATTTTGCACCAATGCTTGCCAAAATTTCACGTACTTCGGTGGCATAGAAGGTGATCAGATTGACCACTTTGTCCGCGTTGCCAGTGAACTTGTCGCGCAGTGCCTCGTCTTGGGTACAAACACCAACAGGACAGGTATTCGACTGGCATTGACGTACCATAATACAGCCCATCGCAATCAGTGCGGCGGTGCCGATGCCATATTCTTCGGCCCCGAGCATTGCGGCCATGACAATGTCGCGCCCGGTGCGCAAGCCGCCATCGGTGCGCAAAGTGATCCGGTCGCGCAGGTTGTTCATTGACAGAACTTGGTGCGCCTCGGTGAGGCCCATTTCCCAAGGTAGACCTGCGTATTTGATACTGGTCGCAGGGCTGGCACCCGTCCCGCCGTTATGGCCAGAGATCAAGATGATATCTGCTTTTGCCTTGGCCACACCTGCCGCAATTGTACCAACGCCGGACGACGCTACAAGTTTCACAGTGACCTTACAGCGCGGATTAATCTGCTTGAGATCATAGATCAGCTGCGCCAAGTCCTCGATCGAATAGATATCGTGGTGTGGTGGCGGTGAAATCAGCGTTACGCCTTTGGTCGAATGGCGCAGTCGTGCAATCAGGTCGGTGACCTTCATGCCTGGCAACTGACCACCTTCACCGGGCTTGGCACCTTGGGCTACTTTGATTTCCAATTCTTCACATTGGTTCAAGTATTCCGCAGTCACGCCAAAGCGGCCCGATGCGACTTGTTTGATCTTGGCCGATGGATTGTCGCCATTTGGCTCCGGGACAAAGTGCGCCGGATCTTCGCCACCTTCACCACTGTCAGATTTTGCACCGATCCGGTTCATTGCCACGTTCAGCGTTTTATGTGCCTCTGGGCTAAGAGCACCCAAGGACATGCCGGGTGTCACAAAGCGTTTGCGGATCGACGTGATGCTTTCAACCTCTTCCAACCCAATCGCAGCACCTAACGGTTTGATGTCCAGCAGGTCGCGCAAGTGAATTGGCGGGTTTGACCGCATCTTGGCTGAGTACTGCTTCCACATCTCATATGAGGCTCTGTTACAGGCCATTTGCAGCATATGCATTGAGGATGCTTCCCATGCGTGTGTCTCGCCGGATTGCCGTGCTTTGTAAAAGCCACCAATAGGAAGGACAACGCCGTCACCTTGCCACCCTTTGGCATGTACCTGTTCTGCTTTGCGCTGAATACCTGTGACACCAATGCCTGAAATACGGCTGGTCATACCGGGAAAGAACTCGGCACACATTGCACGGCTTAATCCAACGGCTTCAAAGTTCAAACCACCACGATAAGACGAGATAACACTGATCCCCATCTTGGCCATGATCTTGAGCAAACCCTGATCAATGGCTGTACGGTATCGTGAAATCGCCTCAGTTAGAGACACATCAAGCAAACCACGCTCAATCCGGTCGGCCAGAGAATCTTCGGCCAAATAGGCATTTACGACTGTCGCGCCACACCCAACAAGCACGGCAAAGTAATGCGGATCAACACATTCAGCAGAACGCACATTCAGCGAACAGAACGTCCGTAAGCCCTTGCGTACCAGATGCGAATGTACTGCGCTGGTTGCGAGGATCATTGGCATCGCAACCCGGCCTTCGCTGCTTTGTTCATCCGTCAATACCAAATGCCCAGCACCAGAGCGCACAGCATCTTCTGCTTCGGCTCTAATACGGGCCAATCCGGTGTTTAGATTGTTACCACCGGGTTCAAACGAACAATCGATTGTCACCAGATCAGCGTTAAAGTTTTTGGCCAATTTATCAAACTGGGCATTGCCAACAAAGGGGCTGTCCAACACCAAAATTTCGGTCTGGCTGCTGTCTTCGTCCAACACGTTCTTAAGGTTACCAAAGCGTGTTTTCAGGCTCATCACCCGGAATTCACGCAAGGAGTCGATCGGCGGGTTAGTCACCTGAGAAAAGTTCTGGCGGAAGAAATGGCTCAGAGGGCGATACTGCGCAGACAACACCGCAGAGGGCGTGTCGTCGCCCATGCTGGCCAATGTTTCTTTGGCGTCCTCCGCCATTGGTGCCAAAATCTGTTCAAGATCTTCGATGGTATAGCCTGCCGCAACTTGGCGACGGCGCAATTCGTTCCCTTCAAACAAAGGCTTCTCAGTGATTGAAGCCAGCTCTTCATCCAGCTCTACGATCTTGCTGACCCAATCACCAAAAGGCTGATGGGCGGCCATCTTGTCCTTGATTTCAGTGTCGTGGAATAGCTTGCCTTCTTTCATATCGACCGAAATCAATTGCCCGGGCCCAAGCGCGCCCTTCTGCACCACATTGGCCTCGTTCAGCGGCACCATACCAGCCTCAGAGCCGGCGATCAGCATGCCGTCTGATGTCACTACATAACGCATTGGGCGCAATCCGCTGCGGTCAAGTCCCGCACAGACCCAGCGACCATCGGTCATCGCCAAGGCCGCAGGGCCATCCCAAGGTTCCATCACAGAGTTGCAATAAGAATACATGTCGCGCCACGCTTGCGGCAATTCGACTGCCTGTTGTGACCAGCTTTCTGGGACCAGCATTGTCTTGGCCATGGGCGCGTTGCGTCCGGCACGTACAAGTACTTCAAAAACCGCATCCAATGCAGCGGAATCAGATGATCCTGCGGCAACGATTGGCTTGATGTCTTCTGCCATATCGCCAAACGTGGAGGATGCCATGCGAATTTCGTGGCTTTTCATCCAGTTCAGGTTGCCCTTGAGGGTGTTAATTTCACCATTGTGGGCCAACATACGGAACGGTTGTGCCAGCCACCATTGAGGGAAAGTGTTGGTTGAATAACGCTGATGATAGATCGCGAAGGCGCTGATGAACCGGTCATCTTTCAGGTCTGGATAAAATTCTGCGACCTGTTCCGCCAACATCATACCTTTATAGATGATGCTGCGGCACGACATCGACGCAATATACATTTGTGGTACTTGCGCGGCGATGGCTGCCTTTTCGATCCGGCGACGGATCACATAAAGCTCGCGTTCAAAAGTGTCTTCATCCACGCCTTTGGCGTTTGAGATCAGGATTTGTTCAATCTCTGGACGTGTTGCATTGGCTTTTTCGCCCAGAACCGAAATATCGACGGGCACGTGACGCCAGCCATAAATGTAATGCCCCATGCGCAGTACTTCGGTTTCTACGATTGTCCGACATGTTTCTTGGGCCGCAAAGTTAGTGCGGGGCAGAAAGACTTGTCCAACCGCGATCAGTTCATCCTCACGGGGCGTATGGCCGGTGCGCTGTACTTGATCATAGAAAAACGGGACCGGGATTTGCACGTGGATACCAGCACCATCGCCGGTTTTACCATCTGCATCCACAGCTCCGCGATGCCAGATCGCCTTTAGGGCCTTGATACCGTTCAAGACGACATTCCGGCTTTTGGAACCGTTGATGTTTACGACCAATCCAACACCACAGGAAGAATGCTCTTCCTCGGGTGAATACAGGCCTTGCTCTGCCATCATTGCGCGTTTTGCTTCTTCGCGGGCTACCCATGCATCATCATATACGGTCATTTGGTAGTTCCTTCTTCAGGCGCAAAAAGCGCGATTGTCTGGTCGGTGGTCAGGCGTTTGTGCTCACCTGCGAACGCATACCCTTGCGGGCAATTGTCAGCGAAAAATTCGAGTTTTAGTGTCGCATTTGCTGCGTTTTCAAACAGGCCAGCCGAGAGGTTTTTAACGTTGTCATGTTTGGTGCCATACCAAAGCGTCGACCCGCATTTTTCACAAAACCCTCGTTCGGCCCATTCAGAGGACGAGAAGGATTTTGCGGGGCCGGTAAAGGTTTCGCTATGCGGAACCGTCGCCAAAGATATGAACATTGATGATGTATGCTGGCGGCACATGTCGCAGTGACACGCCCTTAAAATGGGGTCTGTGATCTGTGCAGTGACCGTCACTGCGCCGCACAAGCATTTGCCGCTTATGTCTCTACTCTCAACCATGTTTATTCTGCCGCCATTGTAGCGGGGGTATCCAGGCGCTTTAGAATTGCCTCAGCGCAATCGCGACCATCTTTGATCGCCCAAACAACGAGTGACGCACCACGTACGATGTCACCGACAGCATAAACACCATCTAGGGATGTCGCACCTGTCACATAATCCGCCTTGATTGTGCCCCAACGGTTCACAGGAAGGTCGGGTTCGTTCCAGAGCGTTGGCAGATCTTCGGGTTCAAAGCCCAAGGCGGTGATCACCATGTCGGCATCTTCGATATAATCCGCGCCTTCGATCACTTCAGGTGCTTGACGGCCAGACACATCTGGCTGACCCAAACGCATTTTTTGCACCATCACGCCAGTAACTGGATCACCAACAAAGCCCTTTGGCGCACTAAGCCATTCGAACACAACACCTTCTTCTTCGGCATTGGCGACTTCGCGCTGGCTGCCCGGCATGTTGGCGCGGTCACGGCGGTAAAGACATTTCACACTTTCCGCACCTTGGCGGATCGATGTACGCACACAGTCCATTGCAGTGTCACCGCCACCGATCACAACGATCTTTTTGCCACTGGCATTCAAACGACCATTTTCAAACTCTTCGACGGTATCGCCAAAGCTTTTGCGGTTGCTTGCTGTCAGGAAATCAATCGCGCGTTCGACGCCCAGACCACCCACGCCCGGTGCCTGAATTTCGCGGGTTTTGTAAACACCTGTGGCTATGATTACTGCATCATGCTTGGCACGGATGTCGGCAAACGAAATATCAGTGCCTACATCGCAGTTTTGTACAAATTCGACGCCACCTTCGGCCAACTGATCGTTGCGGCGCATGACAATGTCTTTTTCAAGCTTGAAACCGGGAATGCCATAGGTAAGCAACCCGCCCGCGCGATCATAGCGGTCATAAATCGTGACCTGAACACCTTGACGGCGCAGCACGTCTGCGGCGGCCAACCCGCCGGGGCCCGCGCCGATGATGCCAACACTTTCGGTGCGTTCAACATTTGGCTTGATGACCTGCACCCAACCTTCTTCCCATGCGGTGTCGGTGATGTATTTCTCAACCGACCCAATGGTCACGGTGCCATGGCCGGATTGTTCAATCACACAATTGCCTTCGCACAGGCGATCCTGTGGGCAGATGCGGCCACAAATTTCTGGGAATGTATTGGTGGCTTGGCTGATTTCGTAAGCTTCTTTCAGACGCCCCTCAGCTGTCAGGCGCAACCAATCTGGTATATTGTTGTGCAATGGGCAATGCGATTGGCAATAAGGCACACCACATTGGCTACATCTGCTGGACTGCTCTTTGGCTTTGGCATCTGCGTATTCTGCATAAATTTCTTTGAAATCGGTACGACGCAGGTTCGGCGGACGCTTTTCTGGCATATCCCGCTCAACGCTTACAAATTTTAGCATCGGTTGCTTAGCCATGGTTCTGCCCTTTTACATTATCATCAGAACTGTGGGGTATTACATGCGGAACAAAAGATAAAGGCAGCAATACTGACCTATATGTATAAATATTTTGCCAAAACTTTGAAATTCGAATTCTATTTTGTTAATTTAGGTCCGGTTCGGTTATATATTCATACTCAAGGCGAGCAGCGCTACTGTCCCAACGATGATTCTCCACCATCCAAAGAGCGCGTAACCATGCTTGCTGACGTACCCTAGCAACCATTTCACGACTAAGACGGCTGTGATGAAGGCCATAACAAAGCCGATGGCAATTTCACTGAGGGCAGTGGCATCAAGCACATCGCGGTTCTTATACAGGTCATAGGTAAATGCGCCGGCCATTGTAGGCATCGATAAGAAAAACGAAAATTCCGCCGCTGCGCGTTTGCTGGCACCCAACATTAAGGCCCCAACAATGGTCGCGCCAGACCGCGATACCCCGGGGACCATTGCGAGGCATTGAATAAAGCCGATTTTCAGTGCCATGGGTAGGGGGAATTTCATAGCGTCATTCTGGGATGGCTCAGGGGCAACGCGATCTACGAACACCAATACAATGCCACCTAAGATCAGCATGATGGCAATCAGTTTGGGTGTTTCAAACAGGACCGTTTTAATGAAATCATGCGCCAAAACGCCGATGAACACTGCTGGCAGGAATGCAATCAGGATAGAGAGAATAAATCGTCGCGACTGTGAATCATGCGGCGCGCTGCTGAACACTGCCCAAAGACGCGCAGAATAAATCGTAAGAATGGCAAGCACAGCCCCGAGTTGGATCACCACTTCAAAAGCCTTGCCCGCGCTTTCAAATCCTAAAAAATATCCTGCTAGCAGCACGTGCCCTGTCGAAGAAACGGGAATGAACTCCGTTAGCCCCTCGAGCAATCCCAGAAAGGCGGCAACAAGCGTGGTTGATTGGTCCATCAGCCGCGACGCAGGTTCCGTGCGGAATCTTTGATGGCATCGTATTGACCAGAGGGCCGGAAGCGCCACAGGTAGTCAGGCAATACCGACGTCATTGATACGGGTTTAATCCCCAAGGCATCAAAATCAAGAGAATCTTCTGCGACGACGTTGTCATTCTTGAGATTCTTCAATTGATCGCGTGTCAGCATTGTATTGGTGAACAACCCAAAAGTTATGGCCTGCATCATATCAAAGCCAAACGCCATGAGGCGCGCGGAAAAGTTTGGCAAGTTCAGGATCAGGCGGCGACGCTGGATAACATCAAGCATCTGTTGCATCAGTTCACGGAAAGTCTCAACGTCAGGTCCGCCCAGCTCATAAATCCCGCCGCTCGCCGCGCCCTTGATCGCCATCTCGGCGGCCTTGGCGACATCATCAACATAAACGGGCTGAAACTTGGTCTCTGCATGCGCGACTGGCAAAACTGGACCCATGCGTGTCATTCCGGCGAAACGGTTGAAAAACCCATCCTCTGGCCCAAACACGATAGAGGGCCGCAATATTGCAGCGTTCGGCATGTGAACAAGAACGTTTGCCTCGCCTTCACCCTTGCTGCGCGAATAATCGCTATCAGATTCGGTGTCTGCCCCAATTGATGAAATATGCACCATACGCGCCACACCACTTTCTGCGGCAATGCGTGCAATGCGTTCGGGGGCTTCTGCCTGTACGGCATCAAACTTGTTTTTGCCGTTCTCGACCAGGATACCAACGCAGTTCACAACCGCTTCTGCACCCTGCATCGCCGCCCGCACAGAGGCGTCATCGCGTACATTACAAAGGATCGGTTCAACTTGACCCACAACACCATAGGGGCGCACAAACATCGCTTCGTTGGGGTTGCGCACAGCAACACGCACACGCCAGCCTGCCTTGGCCATGCGTCTTGCGATGTACCGGCCGACAAACCCAGACCCGCCATAGATGGTTACCAGCTTGGACATGATGATGCTCCTGCGCGTATAAAACTCACCAATAGGATGTACCTGTCACGCCTTGCTCGGACAAGCAGCAATTACAGCTTATTGCGTAACAACCGATTTGAATTGGCATTTTGCAGCAAATTACAATTGACACCTGACCATCTCGCGCATAGATGCACGGCTCACGTGACCTGCCCAGGTGGCGGAATGGTAGACGCGCTAGCTTCAGGTGCTAGTACTGGCAACGGTGTGGAGGTTCGAGTCCTCTCCTGGGCACCACTTTTTCAAAATAGCTGCGCTAGATAGCAAGTGTTTAATTTTGAGGTTTTACTGTCAGTCTGACATCATCTGCTCGGGTGACGTAAGAGCATCCAAAAAGCACTCATTTTGGTAAAAATTGGTAGTGGTGGACTCACAATAGGTACTGGCGTCAGATAACATTAGCCAATCGATGCCATGAGTTCTTAAGCGACCAGCGCGGAAGTGGTTATTGGTCTCGGCGACCGTTAGTCAAAAAGTACAATTTCAGTATGCGTCGCATTAAAAATGGTGAACAGCCGTGGTACTCTGTGTCGACGAAGGCGCGTTATGTTTGCTGATCAACGATAGGGTCGGATTCTAAAGATTCCGGGAATTTCGCATATGTGGTGACATGCTCCAGATCTGACGCCCATGAAGGCAGTTCTGAGGCGAAAATCCTGATCCGCTCGGCAACGTTCACGGCTGCGTTCAACGAACCCGCCGGAACGACCATTTTTGTTCCATCCCCATTTTTCCACGGTACACCGGCCCCACAGTTCCGGCAAAACGACTTGGAAATATCGCGGCCGGGCACTTGGTAGATATTGATATTATCAGCGCCCCCAAGCCAATCGAACCCTTTGATGTCCACGAACAGATTAGATGCAAATGCTGATCCGGTGATTTGGCGGCACTGATCGCAGCTACAGATAAACATTTTCTCGAACGCGTTAGCGACTTCGAATGAGACCGCTCCGCACAGGCAGCGGCCTTTGATTTTGTTCATTCTTCTGGTCCTTTATGATTTGGCTCAATCAGATTGCTCATGCGTTGCAAACGATCTTGAGCTTGCAAAACCATTCGATGAAGTGTGTTCTGTGCTGGTTCGATGGCCCGAATAAGGTCAGCGGCCTCACCAACAATCACTGGGGCTATGTCTGTATCTTCCATAGTTTGAGCGGTTTTAAAGCGGGCCTGCTCTTCGGGAAGGTTGTGTTTCAGGCCACCAATATCTGCACTCCATTTATGGGTGAAAGAATTGCGCATTGTGCGGATGTTCCAGTTGGCTGGCCAATCTAGCCCGCGCGCGATGTCGAAAACGGAACTGCGTTCCGTGTCATCACCGCTGCCATTCAAGGCGGCCTGTTTTGCGTGGTAACTGGCGAGGGATTCATTGCTGGCAAAGAAGCCAGTTCCACATAATACTCCTGAGGCCCCAAGGGCCAGTGCCGCTGCCAAACCACGTCCGTCTGCGATGCCTCCTGCCGCTATCACTGGTATTTCATTCGCGATATCTACGACCGCAGGAACGAAAGGCAATGTGGCTCTGGCACCGCCGTGCCCGCCAGCTTCGGTGCCCTGCGCCACGATAGCATCGACGCCAGCGTCGACAGCCTCCCGCGCTTGGTTCAAAGTCTGGACCTGAACGATTAGTTTGGTCTGTCTGTCTCTGATCGTGTGAAAAAACGGTTGAAAGTCACCGAATGAGAGCATCAACGCGGCGGGCTTGCGGTCGAGGACAAGATCCAGCAAGTGCGGCTGACACGCCAAAGACCAAGTGATAAGGCCCACGCCTATCCGCATACTTCCCGCCAAATCGAACTCGCGGGTAAGCCAATCGGCGTCGCCGTAGCCACCACCGATCAAACCCAAACCGCCAGCCCGGCTGACCGCTGCGGCAAGTGCACCGCCGCTGACGCCCGCCATTGGTGCCAAAATAACAGGATGTTCGATACCGAACAGATCACAGAGAGGTGTGCGAATAGACATTTCTCTCAACGTGCCGCGTTGTGTCTGTATTGCTCGACCGGCAAGCCACCGACCCCCCAATCTTCAAGCGCAACTTCGTCAATGACAACAAAAGTTGTCGCTGGAGTTTTGTTGAGAACTCGGACGAGCAAATCGGTGACGCCGCTGATCAGCTCGGCTTTTTGATCGGGGGTGACGCCCTCACGGGTCACCTTGATGTTTACATATGGCATATCAGTTCCTTTCAGCCTTCACGCTCAGTGATTTGGAAAATCTTGGACATGATCCGCCATGCGCCATCGGTTCGCACAAGGGTCAAGAAGTCAATAAAATCCTTTGTTCCGATGGAACATCGCACGCGGGCAAACGCGGTATTTTCGCCTGCGAAATCTATCGATTCGATCACGTCACAGCGGGGTTCATCGCGTGATGCCGGGGATACGCGCCTTGCAACCACGGGGAAATACTCATCCATCGTGCGATAAAGAAGCGGCGTTTCATCTGCCGTCGCATAGATCGCTTTTGGATGAAACACGGTTCCCAGCCTTTTGATGTCGGCGTAATAGAGACCATCAAAATAGGTCTCCAACACGCCAGCTACGGCGGCAAACGCGCTCATGCTGCTTGCTCCATAAGACCTTCCGCGATCATTGCTTTGATAGAAGAAGGACGCGCTGCAATACGCGCCACATAGGCTTGGGTTTTGGGATGTGCAGCAAGGCTAATTCCGACAAACCCCGCCCAGTTGAGCACCACAAAGGCATAGGCGTCCGCGACAGTGAAAGTGTCACCAAGAAGGAACGCGCGACCGTCATCAAGACGTTGTTCGACATGCGCGGCGCGGCGTTTCACGCCGTCCTCGGCCTTTTGCCTTGCTACGTCATCAAGTTCCTTACCCGAAAAGAATGGGCCAAAGGACTTGTGTAGTTCGGATGATACGAAATTCAGTGCTTCCTGAAGCCGAGTGCGTGCCAGTGTACCATTTGGTGGTGCAAGCCCTGCATCAGGTGACTGATCAGCCAAATATTGCAGGACGGCAGGATTTTCTGTGATGATCTCACCGTCGTCAGTGATCAAAGCCGGAACATAGCCGTTCGGGCTTATCTTCAAAAAGTTCTCACCTGCTTCGGTCTTGCCAGTATCGGTGTCTGTTTTGTCGAGGTCGAAAGACATGCCGAGCTCGTTCAAGATGATGTGCGAAGCCATTGAGCAAGCACCGGGTTTGTAATGAAGTTTCATAAGAGGTCGCCTTTCTAAGGTACAGGTTTGTGACTTAGGAAGGGGTAGCAATGAATTTGCCCCATTAATAATATTGAAATTTCAATATGATGATCTAAAATACTAATCATTTAGTGTGAAAGATTGTGTGGCATGATAACATACGAACAATTGGTTGTGCTGCACGCCATCGTCACAGAGGGGACCTTTCGAGGTGCAGCTGAACGGCTGAATAAATCCCAATCTGCAATTAGCCACATGCTTAAAAAGCTTGAGACCCAGATCGATATCGTTTTGCTGTCGCGTGAAGCCTACAGGCCAACCTTAACCCCAGCGGGAGAGGTGTTTTATCGACAAGCAACTCGGGTTATGCAGCAGATGAAAGAGCTGAATATCGTTGCGAAGAACCTGAATGCCAAGCAGGAGCCAGAGGTGTTTTTGGCCGTGACCGCCACATTTCCATTGCAGCCAGTTCTTGAGATTATTGGCTCTGTCAGAGATGAATATCCGGCCACTCATATACGTTTGTCGCGCGAAAGTATGGGGGGGCCGATCGAACGGCTTTTGCGAAATGATGCCGACATTATCATTGCGACAATGGATGGCGTTCCTGTTGAACAGGTAGAGGCGTTGTCATTTTCACAGGTCACAATTGTACCAGTGGCGCACCCCGATTTTGAACCCGCGCGAAGTTCACACATGAAAACGATCAGTGAGATGCAAAGCTATACACAAGTAGTCGTTGCCGACAGCAGTAGTGGTGAGTTCACGCAAAGCAGGGATTTGCTTCCTGGTGGTCTTCGTTGGACTGTTTCGGACTTTGCAGCAAAAAAGGAGATATTGTTGGCGAAGCTAGGGTGGGGCGGTGTTCCTACGCATATGATTGAGATGGAATTGGCTCAGGGTGCGTTGGTGCCTCTCAATGTTGAAGGGTACCAAAAACGCCAATCGCATCTGTTTCAAATGCGTAAGCGCGACAAAGATGTTGGCATTGTTGCGCAATCAATCTGGGACAAGCTTAGAAGGTAGATTGTTGCGCGTTCATGCCGTTCCTCTTGCCGAGTAGAGGTATTTTTTGGAATTTTGCGGTCATATCTGTTTCAACAAGGTGGTATCGTAGTTGATACTTCCTGGCGTCCCGGCGGCTTGCTCACAGAGCCAGTTGACGATTGATTTTAGTGCAGTTCGCGGTGGATGATACTGTTCAGGGTAAACTACAAAATATGGCCAGTCAGAAACCTGTCTGTTTGAAAAAGGCTTAATCAGAGTACCTCGTTCGATCTCTTTGCTGATCAGAACGCTTCTGCCAAGCATGAACCCTTCACCATTGATCGCGGCCTGAATTGTCAGGTTGCTGTCAGTAAATGATTGTGTTGGTTCCAAGATGCCAGTTGATTGAATGTTCTCGCGATCCATCCAAGTACACCAATCCAAATTGGTATTCTGGGTTCCAAAAGTATGATCTGCAAGCAGCGTGCGGTTCCCGATGTCTTTTAGGGCAACAGCGTTTTTGCGCCAATACTCAGGGCTGCAAACGGGTGCGACAAATTCATCAAACAGTTTTGCCGCATGGCAACTCGCGTAAGATCCTGTACCGGATCTGATGGCAAGTGTAAGTTCGCGCTGATTGAAATCTACCTGTTCAAAGGAGGCTTCTACCATCACGCGATAATTTGGATGTAAGACGCGGAATTGAGGCAGTCTGTCGATCAGCCAGCGTGACGCCAATGACGGCAATACACTAATCTTGATTTCCTCACCATTTCCGTGTTCACGAATCTTGGACACGTCCTTTTCAAGCTTGTTGAATGTTTGTTTTATGTGCTTGGAAAATTGCAAACCATTCTGCGTTAAATTGGTACTGTTGGTAGACCGCTCTAGCAATCGAACCCCCAGCCAGTCTTCGAGGTTTGTGATTTGCTGGCTTACGGCAGATGGACTCACACAAAGCTCTGAAGCTGCCTTTGAGAGGCTACCATTGCGTGCCACGGCATCAAAAACCCGCATGGAATTCAAAGGTGGTAGTTTTCTCATTTGACGATCCCCTAAGTCAAACACTTAGCACGATTTTTACCATTAGAAAATCTTACACCATCTTTAGTTTTTCAAGGGAACAGAGTTTCCAAATTTACGTTAAGCCAACAGGAACGTCGCGTTGGTTGCGGCAGTAAATTGGAAAGCACAAAATGAAAGCTGTTGGCGTTATTGAAGACCTCCCCACATCCGATGAGGCAAGTTTTGTCGATTTTGAATTGCCAGCACCTGTTGCTAAAGGCAAAGATTTGCTTGTGCGTATCGATGGCATTTCCCTTAACCCTGTGGATTTCAAAGAACGTCACGATGTTGTTGGCAAGTTGGCGGAGCCGCTGATCTTGGGTTGGGATGCTTGCGGCGAGGTTTTAGCCGTTGGTGAAAACGTCGAAACCTACAAAGTTGGCGACATGGTTATGTATGCAGGAGAGATAAACCGCCCCGGTTGCTACGCAGAAATGCAGCTGGTTGATGAACGGATTGTCGGCCCGAAACCCGCAAGCCTTACGCCCCAAGAGGCAGCTTGTGTTCCACTCACCACGCTTGCGGCATGGGAGGCACTGTTTGACCGTCTGGAGATTGACCGCATCACAGATGATAATATTGCACTTCTCATTATTGGCGGTGCGGGCGGCCTTGGGTCTATGGCCATTCAATTTGCGAGGCAGCTTTCCAAATGCAAAGTTATCGCGACTGCGTCACGTAAAGAGAGCAAAGACTGGTGCCTCAAAATGGGCGCACATCACGTCATTGACCATTCCATTGATCTAAAGGATCAATTGGCCGTTTTGGGTCATGATACAGTTCCACTGATATTGAATCTCAGCGACAACATTCCGTATTGGGAAGTCATGGCTGATATCATTTCACCCGAAGGTGCGATTTGCTTGGTCGCCAGCACCAAAGCCAAGCTGGATCTTGATCTGTTTATGGGAAAGAGCGTGCGTATCAACTATGAATTGATGTTTACTCGATCACTGTATTCAACTGACAAGATGCCCGTCCAAGGTACCGTCTTGCGACGGATTGCTAAAATGATTGATGCAGGTACAATCCGACACACCAAGACCATAGGTCTGGGCAAAATTTCAGCTGAAAACATCAGAAAAGCCCATACACGCGTTGAGACAGGGCGGATGATCGGCAAGGTAACGCTGTCAGGTATGAACCCCTAAGTGGGGTACTCGTTTTAGAGGCAGGACCAAGACAAACACGATTACTAGTTTCAAGAGCTTTTGAAAAAGGCATTTCTCATAAGATCAATCATTGCTGGCAAGCGATCCTGCCCAGTCTTTTGATCTTGCCTCTCCTCAAACATTCCCTTCAGTCGGAGGTCAGCGTACCCGTGCACCATCGACCAAATCATGACGGCCAATGTGTCATGATCAAAGCCGGTTTCCAAAGTGCTTTCGTCTGCTTGGGTGTTGTACCCGTAGTAGAGTCTGTTCATCGTTATCAGAAGGTCTGGGTTGTCATGATCGACCAGATCGTTCCGCCAAATAAATTCATATCGGTTTGGATGTTCAAGAGCATATTCATAAAGCACATATGCAGTTGTGATCAGTCGCTCACGAACGGGTTGTTCTGATGCTGAGAGCCGTTGTCGCGTCAATTCGACAATTTCACCAAAGACAACGTTGGCCGCAGCGGTAAGTAACTGGCGTCTGTCGCTGTAGTGTTTGATGGGTGCCGCGTGTGACACACCCGTCGCCTTGGCGACGCCGCGTATTGTGACGCCCGACACTGTTTCAGTGTCAATAAATTTCAGCGTGGCATTAAGCAATGCCCGCTTTAGGTCTCCATGATGGAATGATTTTTTCTGTCCCATAGGGACTTATTGACAGGGATGTTTTGATAGTCAATGTTGACACTGTCAACTTATTTGAAGGATTCAAGCATGACGTTAGAAATTCATGGTTCGGCGTTGTCCCCGTTTACACGCAAGGTCACATTGCTGGCGATGGAGTTGGGAATGAACTTCAAATCCATTGAACTCATCCCCTATATGGCCCCCAAAGCCTTTAGTGAGATAAGCCCGCTTAGGAAAATCCCGGTTTTGCAAGATGATGGCTTTACTCTGAATGACAGTTCGGCGATCTGCGCGTACTTGAAACTCTGTGCACGCCCGACGCAAAATCTGATGCGTGAGGATCCAAAGAAAGTTGGTAAAACACTTTGGGTAGAGGAGTATGCGGACACGGCAGTCTTTGATGTCGTGAGTAAAGGTTTTTTCCAACCCCTCATGGTCAATCGTCTATTTGGAAAACCTCTCGATTTTGAACGCGTTGCGCGCGCTAAGGAGGAAGAACTGCCGCCTTGTTTCGACTATCTGGAACGTTACTTGGCCGAGGATGAATGGTTCTGTGGCGGAGAGTTCTCGTTGGCTGACATTTCTGTCTATGCGCAGATGGTAAACCTAAAGCACACGCAACATTTACCAACGGCAAGCCAGTATCCAAACCTGATGCGGCATTTTGATCAGATGATGGGGCGTAAAACTGTTGCCGAACTTTTCCAAACAGAAGTTACGTACCTGCAAAAAATGCTGACTGCATATTCTTAGAAGTCGCTGAAAATGTGGCTGGATACGAAGTGGATGATATCCCCAAAGTGTGTTAACCTTGGGGATATCATCGCAAGGTACTACTTTGGCGGTGCTTTCGCTTCCATCGGAAGTATGACATGTTCCATCGGGGTTCCACCCCATATTACATATGGACCACCAGCAAAGGGATTCCGCGGAAGGTCAGCAACAACCTTCATGTCAGGAAAAAGTATCATAATATGCGGACCTTCCTCGCGCCATACGCCGCCATCGTTTGGGTCGGTCGCCATCGGGTTGTCATTGTTCAACATCGGATCACCAGCCATCATGTATGAAACGCCAATCACATCTGTTGTAAACTCAGACCCTGATGCCATGGCCGCCATCCATTTCATCCAAACCGGGTCATTGCACATCGGGTGCTGATCACCCGGAATAAGCCCGACACCTGGCAAACAAACCCACCCGTTTGTTCCAGCGCGCAAAATTGTTCCATCGACGTCCATAATCGTGGCATCGTTTGTGATATCCGATGGGGCGGCGGTGATGGCGCGTGCGATTTTGTCACCTGCTGTTTCGGCGTTAGACGCTGTGGCCGCATTTAGTAGCGCAACCGATATTATCGCTGCGGTGAACCACGTTTGTGTGAGTGTTTTCGTGTTGGGCATTTTGTTACCTTCATCGATGTGTTTTCAAATGTATGTGGGTTGATTTAGCAAAGAGGTACCCTGTTTGTGACGGTGCCATTTCATGCTTTTTGTGTGGCCGCGCGCCGCGCGACAGTTGGTACAACTTGTTCTTGTACCGACTGCGGGCGCACTAGGTCCGTTGATCAAGAACACCTGAAATATCGCCGTCCAGAACAGGCCGGAGAAAATGCCTATCGTAGCGCAAGATGCATTTGGTTTTTACGGCATAGTCGTATGCCGCATTGCAATCTGGATCGGCTGCGCTTTGCTTTCGATAGGTTTCGTATGCAGCCAAAGACGGGAACGAAAATGCCGTAAAGGCAAGGTCATTTGGTCCTTCGTGCGGTAGGAAATATCCATGATGAATGCCCCCAAACCGCTCTACAAGAGGTATCCATGCCTTTGCATAAACTTCAAAG
This sequence comes from Sulfitobacter sp., assembly GCA_049794015.1. Taxonomy (GTDB): domain Bacteria; phylum Pseudomonadota; class Alphaproteobacteria; order Rhodobacterales; family Rhodobacteraceae; genus Sulfitobacter. Next base: position 35,045 of record JBARCK010000092.1, read on the forward strand.
TTATCCAGTTTGGCAGGGTCAATCTTGTAAGTCACATGACATGTAATCATGATTTTTCCTGACGTGTGACTATGCTGTCATCCATCGAAAAGGCTTTTGCACCCGAAGATTCCGGGAATTTCGCATATGTGGCGACGTGCTCCAGATCTGACGCCCATGAAGGCAGTTCTGAGGCGAAAATCCTGATCCGCTCGGCAACGTTCACGGCTGCGTTCAACGAACCCGCCGGAACGACCATCTTTGTTCTGTCCCCATTTTCCCAAGGTACACCGGCCCCACAGTTCCGGCAAAACGACTTGGAAATATCGCGGCCGGGCACTTGGTAGATATTGATATTATCAGCGCCCCCAAGCCAATCGAACACTTTAATGTCCACGAACAGATTAGATGCAAATGCTGATCCGGTGATTTGGCGGCACTGATCACAGCTACAGATAAACATTTTCTCGAACGCGTTAGCGACCTCGAATGAGACCGCTCCGCACAGGCAGCTACCTTTGATTCTTAGAGGTGAGGGGGTGTTTTGCATGCTCATCAATTCTGCCTTTCATTGTGCATCGCGCCGGGCTTTATTATGTGCTATTTCGCCGCTTCGATCAGCTCGATGCTGTATCCATCGGGATCCTCGAGAAACGCGATGACTTCTTTTTCTCCGGTTTCAAGCGGTGCCGATTTCATCGGTCCTGCTGCTCTTGTTACCTTAATGCCCATCTTTGTCAGGCGGTCGCAGGCCGCATAGATGTCGTGCACTTCGAGCGCTATATGGCCGTACCCGGTGCCGTGTTGATAGCCGACCTCGTCCCAATTCCATGTCAGTTCAATCGTGGGCGCTGCTGCGTTGTCGCCGTATCCCATAAAGACCAGTGTGAAACGGCCTTCGGGGAAGGTTTCGCGGCGCATCTCACGCATACCCAATGCGACACCGTAGAACGCGATGGACCGGTCAAGGTCGCCTACGCGGATCATTGTATAAAGAATACGTGAGGGAATGATGGTGTGATCGGTCATTTGATTTGTCCTTGTAACGAAAAGGCGACCGACAAGCCGTAATGCGCAGCTTGTCGGTTCATGAAGTAACTCGGCTTATTGGCAGATTTCACCGGTGTAGCGGACCAGTCCTTCAAGGGCGTTTGGATCACGCAAATCAACGAGACCATAACTGTTGAAAGAACCGTTGGCCCCCGTCATCGTCCCGCGTCCGGTGCCTTCTTGAATCTCATATGAGATCTCAAGCATGAAACGCCCGGGCTTTCCCGGTACGGCTGTCAAAATCCCAAGGTCTTTGGTCTGAAACGCGCCACCATCGGCACGACCAAAGTAATGCTCCATATCCATTTCGAGGCCGGTCGCAGTTTCGCGCTGACCGGTGATTTTGCCCGCAGCATTTTGCACACTGCCGATCAAAGTGGCAGAGATAATGATAGGATTGCCTTCACCTTCGGCAAAGAAGTTAGGGATTGCGATGCCACCAATAGGTGCACAGACGCCAGTACCGGCATGGGCGCTTGTCGCACCTGAAACGGAGATACCGGACGCGAGGGCCAGTGCGACGAGAGATAATCTAAGCATGTTATTTTCCTTTGAGTAAGATGTGGTAGAGACTTGGTCGTTTCGCTTGGGCGAATGCACCCGGCCGCTGACCCGTGTTTTGGGTCAACAGATTGTTTTAAATGGAACTTTGGTGTTTTGAGGCTTAAGCGGCCTTGATATCCATCACACTTTGGATGTCGCTCAGGCTGAAAATCTGCCCTGCTCCTGCCCAGCTGCCTTCAGTAACTTCATACAGCATGGCCCAGTGATTAAGCCTGTCTGCGTAGGGGCCGACGATATCATCAACAATGCGACCGATTTCAGCGACAAGGCTTGCTCTGGTCTTATCGTTCAATGCACCTTGGGGCGTTGTCACAGCGATACGAAACGGCAGTTTTTCAATTGGTGCGCCGCCGACATATGACGTGCCCAATGGCTTTTCATTGTAATACGCCCATACCAGAGATTGCGCGCCCGCGCTTTCCAGCGGCGCACCTTCGGCCTTGAGGACGGCATTTGAGAGTTGCGACATCAACGCGTCTTGCTGCGATTTGTCCAGATCACCCTTTGGGGCGTCTACTTGAATGAGTGGCACAGATTTTCCTTTATTTCCTTGGAGTGGGTGCAGCGGTGTTGCGTAGGCTCGATGTTGTTGCACCCTGTTTCTACAGTTGCAGCACAGTAGGCATCTGTATATAACGATCATTATATAACGATCTATATATCGTCAATATAAAAAATAACGATCACTATAAAAAGTTGAAAGAACTGCTAATGACCCAATCACTCACAAAGAAAGAACAGACCCGTGCGCGCATTTTGGACGCTGCCAGCCAAAGCTTTAGAAGCAACGGATATGCGGGCATCGGTGTTGATGGTATCGCAAAGGCCGCTGGCGTGACCTCGGGTGCGTTTTATGCGCACTTCGGGTCAAAAGACGGCGCATTTGAAGCGGCACTTGCGACAGGACTGGATGAAGTGATCGCGACTATTCCGAATTTTCAAACAGAGTTCGCAGAAGAATGGGTTGCTGCCTTTGCCGATTATTACCTAGGCGAGGCGCATCGCAGTGATCTTGCTTGTGGGTGCGCGATGACAACTCTGTCACCAGAGGTTGCGCGGGCTGATCCCGAGGTACACATGGCATACGAAGCAAAGATGAACAAAATTGTCGGTTTGATCGCTGATGGCTTGATTGGAGATACACATGAAGTTCGTCAAGCCAAGGGGTGGGCGATGTTAAGCACGCTGATTGGCGGGCTGACGTTGTCCCGTGCTGTCGCAAACCCTGATGTCGCGAACGGGATTGCCGCGGCTGCCCGCACCGCAGCCATGGCCGCCGCAAAGACCTGAATAGAAATGCCAAGAGACCCAAAAGGATCCACTCCCATGGAAACACGCCCACCTCTGCCGCCATTCACATATGAAAGCGCACTGCAAAAGGTACGCCTTGCCGAAGATGGTTGGAACAGCCGTGATGCAGCCAAGGTTGCTACGGCCTACACGCTTGATACCAATTGGCGCAACCGTGCGGCCTTTGTGACAAATCGCGAAGAGGCAGAGGCATTTTTAAAAGCAAAATGGATCCGCGAACTCGACTATCGCTTAATCAAAGAACTCTGGGCTTTTACCGACAATCGTATCGCGGTTCGCTATGCTTACGAGTGGCGCGATGATACTGGAAATTGGTTTCGCTCGTATGGAAATGAAAACTGGGAGTTTGCCGAAAATGGGCTGATGCAAAACCGCTTTGCCAGCATTAACGACCTGCCTATCTCAAAAGCTGATCGCAAGTTTCATTGGCCGCAGGGCCGCAGACCAGACGATCATCCAGGGCTTTCTGAATTAGGTTTGTAAACACGAGAGTATTGAGCAACTGCTGTTTAATGCACCAGACACTGTCGCCACGTCTTGAGATTGGCGATGCTAAATCACGGCGATGGTGTCGGTTTACAAACGTGTGTTGGACTTGAGGAGGAACTGAGACCAGATCGGGCCGCAGGCAGCACCGATTTCTCGTGCTTTTCGACCTATTTCACCGGCCTCAATCTGCGGGGGGATAAGGCCCCGCGTATCTTGATTTGAGATATAGCGCCGCGTGCGTTCAACCAGGGTCTTTTTGACCACTGCTGGCATGCCGCCGTCGATCAATATGGCTTCGAAATCGATGACGGCGCAGGTTGAAAGAGCGGCCTTTGCAAGTTCTTGCGCGGTTTGTCTGATCCATGGTTCGACGTAACGCTCAAAAGGGCTCCAATCATCGCTGTTCCACAAACCACTTGGGTCCAACCCGACTTCTGCCAAACGTGCCTCAAGAAGGTGGATCGACGCGATGTCGATCAGTTGCCGACTTTCGCCATTTGGTCCGACGCTGCGCAATGATCCAAGCGCACCGGCATTCCCTTGATGTCCTTCAAAGACAGAATGATCCAGAACAACACCGCCACCGACGAATGCGGCAACAAAAAAGTAAGCGTAGTCGCGAAACTCTTTGCCACGCCCATACACATGCTCTGCGCGACAAGCAGCCGTTGCGTCATTAACGACATGAACAGGAAGGTCCGAGAACGCAGAAACCTCGTCTTGAAAACTAACGCCTTTCCAAAGCGCAAACTCTTCTGCGCTGGCCCCAACCATTTCATGCCAATTCCAAAGCTCAAAAGGGGCCGCAATGCCAATCCCGCACACACGCTTTTGCAGATCGGTAGGCAGCACGCCCACCAAATCGGCAGCACCGTGGTTTAGGAACGAAAATATTTCGTCGGGCAGGGGGTATTGAAAAGTTGTTGAAGTTTCGGCGCGTATAACGCCCGTGAAATCCATCAGGACGATTTTTGCACTGCGCCGCCCGATGTTGAGTCCAAGTGAAAACACACCGTCCGGGGCCAGACCCATAGGGATTGAGGGTTTGCCAACCTTGCCGCGCACGGGGGCACCGCGCATCAACAACCCGTCCCCCTCAAGCTTTCGCAAGATGACTGAAACCGTCTGGGGCGACAATCCGGCAACCCGCGCAAGGTCACTGCCTGGCATCGGGCCATTACGTTGCAGCATGGACAACAGCAGTCGTTCGTTATGGTCGCGTAAACCGCTCTGGTTTACGCCGCCGCTAAGGGTTCTGATTTTGGACCCATCCATCCTTGAGGCCTTACATGCAAAGTCAGCTTGGATAAAGATCGCATGTTGAATTAATAAATCAAGTTTATTTATTAATTGACAGAAGATTGAGAATCGGGCTTTTTAAAAGCAATTCCGCACAACCGCGGATATCGATTCCGATTTTCGGATCAACGTCTGGGAGGACATTATGAAAAAATTACTTGCAAGCACAGCTGTTGCCATGACTGCATTGACTGGTGCGGCCTTTGCGGATGGCCATGCCATTACCGCCTGTCTGATCACAAAAACCGATACAAACCCGTTCTTTGTTAAGATGAAAGAGGGCGCAGAAGCCAAAGCCGCAGAGCTGGGCATGACGCTCAAATCTTTTGCAGGCAAAGTTGACGGCGACCACGAAACACAGGTTGCTGCGATTGAGACATGTATCGCTGATGGTGCCAAAGGCATCTTGCTGACCGCCTCTGACACATCTTCAATTGTTTCGTCTGTTCAGCAGGCGCGTGATGCGGGTCTTGTTGTGATTGCACTCGATACACCGCTTTCACCAATTGATGCGGCTGACGCGACATTTGCAACCGACAACTTCCTTGCCGGTGAATTGATCGGTAAATGGGCTGCTGCAACGCTGGGTGATGAGGCGGCAAATGCCAAAATCGCAATGCTTGATCTGGCCGTTTCTCAGCCGACAGTTGGTGTTCTGCGTGATCAGGGTTTCTTGCAAGGGTTCGGCATTGATTTGGCCGACCCAAATGTGAACGGTGACGAGTCTGACCCACGTATCATTGGCAATGACGTCACCGCCGGTAACGAAGAAGGTGGCCGCAAAGCCATGGAAAACCTGCTGGCCAAAGATCCTGAAATCAATGTGGTTTACACGATCAACGAACCTGCTGCTGCGGGTGCCTATGAGGCGCTAAAATCGATTGGCCGTGAAAATGACGTGTTGATCGTGTCCGTTGACGGTGGATGCCCCGGCATTGAAAACATCAAAGACGGCGTAATCGGTGCGACTTCGCAGCAATACCCATTGCTGATGGCGTCCAAGGGTGTTGAGGCGATTGCAGCTTGGGCCAAAGATGGCACAAAACCAGCACTGACGCCGGGCAAAGATTTCTTTGATACAGGCGTCGCATTGGTGACCGATAAGCCCGCAGAAGGTGTTGAAAGCATCGACACGGTAGAAGGCACAAACCTCTGCTGGGGTTAATATTAAACAGGTCTGAAATGACCTAGGCTATCAAAGGGGGCGGTTAGACCCGCCCCTTTTCTAATATCAGGGAGGGAACCAATGTCCGACGCAGATGTACAAAGTGACGGGATCGCCAAATTCGAAGATCCGCACCGTGGATTTATTGGAACATTGCAGCACTGGTTACATGTGAATCCAGCATTGGTGCCGTTGATCGTTTTGATCGCCTCTTTGATTACATTTGGCCTGCTCTTGGGGTCGAAATTCTTTTCCCCTTTTGCTTTGACCTTGATCCTGCAACAGGTGCAGATTGTGGGCATTGTTGCGGCTGCCCAATCCCTGGTTATTTTGACTGCGGGTATCGACTTAAGTGTGGGTGCAATCGCAGTTATTTCCTCTGTGGTGATGGGGCAATTTACCTTTCGCTATGGTCTGCCGGTTGAGGTCGCTGTCGCCTGTGGGTTGATTGTTGGCACCGCCATCGGGTCGCTGAATGGCTGGCTTATTGCAGTGATGAAACTGCCGCCGTTTATTGTGACCTTGGGTATGTGGCAGATCGTGTTGGCCGCAAATTTTCTATATTCTGCGAATGCGACGATCCGAAGCCAAGAAATTGCTGAAAACGCCGCGCTATTGCAGTTCTTAGGATCGAAATTCAAGGTTGGCGGGGCGGTCTTTACGGTTGGCGTTTTGTTCATGGTGCTGCTTGTCATCGTATTGGCCTATGTTCTCAAACACACCGCTTGGGGGCGTCATGTTTACGCTGTTGGCGATGATCCGGAGGCGGCGGAATTGTCCGGTGTGAACGTCAAAAAGACGATCATTTCAGTCTATGCTGTTGCTGGTCTAATCTGCGCATTTGCGGGCTGGGCATTGATCGGGCGCATTGGGTCGGTTTCCCCTACTTCGGGGCAACTCCTTAATATCGAAAGCATCACGGCGGTGGTTATTGGTGGGATATCCTTGTTTGGCGGACGTGGTTCAATCTTGGGGACATTTTTTGGCGCCTTGATTGTGGGTGTCTTTACTTTGGGTCTGCGTTTGATGGGTGCGGATGCACAGTGGACGTATTTGTTGATTGGTGCTCTCATTATTGCGGCTGTGGCCGTCGACCAATGGATCAGAAAGGTAGCAGCATGATGGAACCCATTTTAAAGGGTCGCGGCCTTGTAAAACGTTACGGCAAAGTAACTGCGCTTGACCATTGTGATTTTGATCTGATGCCGGGTGAGATTTTGGCGGTCATTGGTGACAACGGCGCAGGTAAATCATCATTGATTAAGGCGGTATCGGGTGCGGTTATTCCTGATGAAGGTCAGGTGTTTTTGGAGGGTAAGGAAATCAACTTCAAATCCCCCATTCAGGCGCGTGATGCTGGAATTGAAACAGTGTATCAAACACTGGCGATGTCCCCGGCGCTGTCGATTGCGGACAATATGTTCATGGGGCGTGAACTGCGCCATCCGGGCATCATGGGTAAATGGTTTCGCAAACTGGACCGCCCCAAGATGGAACGCCTTGCGCGTGAGAAACTAACCGAACTGGGTCTAATGACGATCCAGAATATCAATCAAGCAGTTGAGACCCTTTCAGGTGGCCAACGCCAAGGCGTCGCGGTGGCACGTGCCGCGGCGTTTGGTTCAAAAGTTATTATTCTTGATGAACCGACAGCTGCGTTGGGGGTCAAAGAATCCCGTAAGGTTTTGGAACTTATCCAAGACGTGAAGTCACGCGGCATTCCAATCATTCTGATCAGCCACAACATGCCTCATGTGTTCGAGGTTGCTGACCGTATTCACATTCACCGACTTGGCAAACGCCTGTGTGTGATCAACCCAAAAGACTATACAATGTCTGATGCTGTTGCGTTCATGACCGGCGCGAAAGAAGCACCAGCTGAGGCGGTTCCTGCGTAAATGTGGCAATCTCTTTTAGGGATCGTCATAGTTCAGCAGTTTGATCGATTTTCGTGCGCGCATCTTTGTTGGCGTGATGCCGAATTCTTCGCGCATGGCGACAGACAATGTGTTGCGCGATGAAAATCCGGTGGCGATGGCCACATCAATGAGGGGCAGCAACGTATCCTCAATCATTGTTCTGGCGGCCTTGACGCGCAGGCGTTTGTAGAACCGGGCGGGGGTTTCGTCGAACACTTCTCGAAACACGCGTTCCAGATGTCGCGTTGATAGGCCGACGGAACGTGTCAATTCTGTCATTGTCATCGGTTCTGACAAAGATCGCTCCATCAAACGCAATGCCCGCGTAATGCGAACATCAAACAGCCCTGCATTGTCAGAAATGCCTTTGGGTTGTTCTGCGTCACTCTTGCGGATGGAGTGGAGCAACATACGGCTGCCCAATTCGCCCAATTGAAGGGGGTCCAGTTGTGACGCAATCAATCCGATCACAAGTTCGCAGGTCGCGTTTCCGCCTGCGGCTGTAATGATACCACTGTTGTTTTCCGAAAATCGGTTGGTGAGGTTCGGATGATGGCCAGCCTCGTGCAAGGTGGATGCATCACGCCAATGGGTTGTGACCTTGCCTTTTGGGGCAGTACTGGTTTCGACATAGGCGGTTGCGGCGTCGGACATCAGCACAACAGGAAAGCCTGAGCGCTGCATCAGCCGCATGCGTTTAAGCCAATGATCGCTGTTTGGCTTTTTGCCGCCCAAGACCATCATCACATCTGAATATCCATGGTTGTCGATGGCGGGTTCCGCACGGATTAACATGCCTGTTGCACCCGTCAGAAACCCAGGCGAACCCGACACAAAACGCCATGTGAACCGATCTTCGCATAAAATGTCATTGGCGCAGTTCAGGGTATGCGTGATGGCGGACAGTTCAAGTTCGGAAAAACCAGACGAGGCAAATATCTCGAATCTACGAAGGGCTGCGTCCTTGAGCGCTGGCGCACGTGTCGTGCCGCCTGTTATTTGCCCTTTGCTCTCGTCGTTCATGTTTCCTCAACAAAATAACTGGCCGTGCGATTGTTGTCATCGTCAGGTCAAACAGCATTGGGCACTTGTAAAGACAATTTGGCTAAGAACCAAAGCACAAAAGCCTCCTGTGCTTCGGGGAATGCGGTTGTCTTGCGTGCCAAATAATATCCTTCTTCCGCAGCAATCTGCGGCAATGGTAATTTGGTTAAGGTGCCCGCCAGGATGGGTTCTTGGCTGATCAGGCTGTGCGTTAGGGCGATTCCAGCCCCGGAAACAGCCAGATCAATAGCTAAACCATGGGTGTCTACAAAGATATTAGGCTCAATAGGAATTGGTGATTTGGCCCTTTTGGCAAGGTCCGACCAAGTTGTGGAAATGCCGATGGCTTGGATCAATGGCAGTTTGGCCAGTTGATGCCAGTCGATAGGGCCAGTTAGGTGTTTTGCAATTCTTGGGGCTGCAACCACATGCAGCGCAGAGGGCTCTAATAATATTGCGCCTTGGCCGACAACATCTGGTGGGCCGAATCTGATGTCGACATCCGCATTGGTGTTTGAAAAATCATCCGGCCAAACGGTTGTAAGTATCTGGATCGCGATTTCGGGGTGGCTTTGATGAAAGTCTGAAAGATGCGGTGCCAATAGCCATTGGGCAATGCTGGCACTTGTGGCGATGGTCAGTTTCGGCCGCGATGTGCTGGGCAAAAACCGTTCTGTGGCATTATGCAATCGCGCCATTGCCGCGGCAACGTCGGGCACCAACAAACGCCCGGCGTCGGTCAACATCAACGCCCGGTGGCGGCGCAAAAACAGGGGCGTGCCAAGGCGATCTTCTAGGGCGCGTACATGCTGACTGATCGCTGATTGGGTAAACCCAAGTTCCTCTGCCGCAAGGGTAAAGCTGAGGTGGCGCGCGGCGGCATCAAAGGCGCGAAACCATGTGAGGGGGGGAAGGGCTTTGGACATGATCTCGCCTATGTATTAGATTATCTAATGAATTCACATTGTTTTCTATTGTTTGTCACGTTTTTTCACCTGGGCTAGGCTCAGGCGAAATTGGAGACATCATGAAACCCGAAATTCGCAAAATCGTAACCTATCAAGAAGACATCCTGATCGAAGGGTTCAAGCCTGCACCATCGCCATGGCGTATGTTCGCAGCAGCTGCGGTAGTGACAAACCCTTGGGCCGGAAAATACGTCGACGACCTCAAGCCGGTCATCCAAGCCTATGGCCCCGAATTGGGTGCATTACTTACCAACCGAATTACTGAAATGACCGGTGGCGGTGACAAAATCGAAGCCTTTGGTAAGGCAGCAATTGTTGGCCTTGATGGTGAGATTGAACATGCCTCTGGCCTGATCCATACCTTGCGCTTTGGTAACTTTTTCCGCGAGGCTGTGGGCGCAACTTCTTACCTTGCGTTCAGCAATATTCGTGGCCCTGCAAACACTGCGATGCAGATCCCACTGATGGATAAGAACGATGCAGGGCGCCGGTCACATTACCTGACAATTCATTTTTCCATTCAGGATGCCCCGCGCGCAGATGAGGTTGTTGTGGCGCTGGGCGCTGCGACATCCGGACGGCCCCACCACCGGATTGGCGATCGGTATCAGGACTTAAAGGACCTTGGTCATGACCTGGACAACCCAGCCGCGATCTAATGTTTCTGCGGAATTCGGCGCGCTGTCCTATGTTCGAATGGGCAGTGGCGCACCTCTGGTCCTGATCCACGGTGTTGGGTTGCTTGCAGAAAGCTGGGCAGGTGTGATTCCTGGCCTTGCATATCAGTTCACGGTCTATGCCATAGATATGCCAGGCCATGGTGCATCGCCTTTGGCTGGTGAAGAAACTTTGGATGATTACGCGGCGCGAATAGTATCATTCATCACCAGATTAGAGGGTTCCATTTGCATCGCAGGCCATTCGATGGGCGCCGCCCTGGCTGTGCATATCGCTGGCTTGATGCCAGAAAAAATCTGTGCGGTCGCTGCATTGAACGCGATCTACCGACGTAGTGATGCCGCAAAAGATGCTGTGCAGAAACGTGCGACTGCCTTGCGCGGCGCAACTGATCCAACACCGACATTGATCCGTTGGTTTGGCGCAACTCCCGAAGGCAAGATTAAAGCGGCTGCACTGGCCTGTGATGAATGGTTGCGCAGCGGGGATGCGGATGGATACGCAAATGCTTATAAGGTTTTTGCGTCACATGATGGACCAACAGATACATCCCTTGCTGCATTGAAAATGCCGGCGCTGTTTATGACAGGCGCGCATGATTTGAATTCGACGCCAGCGATGTCGCAGGCCATGGCGAAAATGGCACCTCTTGGTCAAACGCATGTCAGTGACACCGCCGCTCATATGATGCCGATGACGCACTGCGGTGACGTGGGACGCGTCTTGTCAGAATTTTTCGAAAACGCAGGGGGCAAGCATGTCATCTGATGTCAAAGAACTGCGTTCTGCTTTTGGTCGATTTATGACGGGCGTTACCGTCGTGACGACCCTCAATGACACGGGTGACCCAGTCGGGTTCACGGCGAATTCGTTTACGTCCGTGTCCCTTGATCCACCGCTGCTGTTGGTGTGTCCGGGGCAACATCTTTCTAGTTTTGAGGTGTTTCAGTCTGCTACGACTTTTGGCGTAAGTGTCTTGTCTGAAGGGCAGGAAGCCGTTTCAAACCTGTTCGCGTCCAACAAAGCAGACCGCTTTGCACAGTCAAATTGGACCACGCCAGCAGAAGGTATCCCGCTGATCACAGGACGCGCTGCTGGATTTGTGTGCCGCACATCCCAAGCAATTCCAGCAGGAGATCATGTGGTCTTGATCGGTGAGGTTGTGCATTTTGACAGCTCTGAAAACCCAGGTTTGGGATACGGTCCTGACGGTTATTTTGCGCTGGGCAAGGAACGCAAAGCAGAGGCGCACACAACACTGCAAACCCGTGCAAGTGTCCTGCTGGATGATGGGAAGAACCTGTTTCTGACAGCTGATTTGAATCTGCCTTCGGTGACAGTAAACCCAGATCAAAGCCCTTTGCGTGAATTAAAGTCGGCACTTGAACGCACAGGTATTCAAGCAAAGTTAAGCGTCGTTTACGCAGTATATGACGAAGGAAAAAATGGCCGCCGCATTGTATTTCGCGGCCAGCCAGAGGGTGCTTTGCCAAACCTAACGGCACACGCGATTGATGATTTGAGCGCGTTGTCACCCCCAGACCGCGCACTCCGGTCGCTGCTCACTCGGTTTGAGAGCGAACATAAGGCGCAAAGCTTTGGATTTTACATAGGCAATGAATGTGCAGGCGACGTCCTGCCAGCGCTCGAAAGGTAACGTGATGGAATTTTCTCTGTTTGCACATATGGAGCGGTTGAACGCGGATCAGGATCACAAAGCCCTCTATGATGATTTCATCGGGCTGTGCAAAATGGCTGATCAAGGTGGGATGCGTGCGATCTGGACAGGTGAACACCATGGTATGGAATTCACGATCGCGCCCAACCCCTTTACCACGCTTGTTGATCTGTCACATCACACCCAGAATGTGCGTTTGGGCACAGGCACTGTAATCGTCCCGTTTTGGCATCCGATCCGCTTGGCAGGTGAGGCGGCGATGACTGATCTGATCACAGGGGGGCGCTTGGAAATTGGTGCTGCGCGCGGTGCTTATAGTTACGAATATGAACGTATGTCACCGGGCCTTGATGCATGGGATGCAGGCCAGCGGATGCGGGAAACCTTGCCGTTGTTAAGACAGCTTTGGGCGGGTGATTGTGCGCATGAAGGCGCATTCTATAATTTCCCCGCGACAACATCGGCACCTAAGCCGATTCAGCAAGATGGACCACCAATTTGGGTCGCTGCGCGTGACCCGAATAGCCATGAATTTGCTGTGCAAAATGGCTTTAACGTGCAGGTGACACCGCTTTGGCAAGGTGAGGGTGAAATCGCGTCCCTGATGGACAAGTTCAACGCGGCTTGCGCGACACATGATGGCCTTCGGCCCAAGATCATGTTGTTACATCACACTTATGTGGCCGCTGATGCGGACGACGCGCGGTTGGGCGCAGAAGAGTTAAGTCGTTTTTACAATTACTTTGGTGCATGGTTTCAGAACAAGCGCCCCGTATCCCAAGGGCTGATTGAAGAAATTAGTGCTGAAGATATGGCTGCCAATGCAATGATGGCACCGGAAAACATGGCCCGTGATCTGACTATTGGCACCACACAGCAGGTCATCGACCGGATCAAACGGTATGAGGATATGGGTTATGACGAATATGCATTCTGGATCGACAGTGGCATGAGCACCGAACGTAAACGCGCATCATTGGGGCGCTTTATTGATGAAGTTATGCCCGCTTTTGCCTGAGTTAAGGAAGATATCATGAACAAGATGCCGCATTATGAACTTTATATCGCAGGCGCATGGCAGGCAGGATCAGCAGGTCAGGTCATGCAAAGTGTCAACCCGGCGGATGGTCAGGTTTGGGCAACATTCGATTGTGCGGCACCGCAGGACGTGGATGCGGCGGTTGATGCAGCAACAGCAGTTTTGGATCATCCCGAATGGCGCGACATGACGCAAACGGCGCGGGGGAAACTGCTGTATCGTTTGGCGGACCTTATTGCAGAAAACGCAGAGCATCTGGGACGGATTGAGACGACAGACAGTGGCAAACTGGCTGCTGAAACCATGGCGCAGACGGGTTATGTTGCTGACTATTATCGGTATTATGCGGGCTTGGCTGATAAGATTGAGGGCGCAGTTTTGCCCATCGATAAGCCGGATATGCACGTCTATACCCAGCGTATGCCAATTGGCGTTGTTGCGGCGATTGTGCCGTGGAATGCTCAGATGTTCTTGGCGGCGACCAAGGTTGCCCCGGCACTGGCCGCCGGATGTAGCATCATCCTTAAGGCTTCTGAAATTGCGCCTGCCCCGATGCTGGAATTTGCACGTTTGGTTGAACAGGCGGGTTTTCCAAAAGGCGTTGTGTCCGTCATCACTGGTGACGCTGAAAACTGTGCGATACCGCTGACACGGCACAAAGGCGTGGATCGTATTGCTTTCACCGGGGGGCCAGAAACAGCCCGCCATGTGGTGCGTAACTCAGCGGAAAACTTTGCTGTGACGACTTTGGAATTGGGTGGTAAATCGCCAATTCTTGTCTTTGAGGATGCTGATATTGATGCGGCTGCAAATGGCTTGATTGCGGGGAATTTTGGGGCATCGGGGCAATCTTGTGTCGCGGGAACGCGTGGTTTGGTTCAGCGATCAATTTATGACAGATTGGTCGCGGCGATTGCTGAGAAATCAAAGGGGTTGGTGGTTGGTGATCCGCATGATCCAACAACCCATCTGGGGCCGCTTTGTACGCATGCGCAGGTCTCACTGATTGAAAAAACGCTGATCATGGCCAAGTCCCAAGGCGCGAAAATTGCTTTTGGTGGCACGCGGGCAGGTGAGGGTCAGGGAAATTATTTTCATCCCACACTTGTTCTATGTGACACGCCGAACATCGAAACCCTCAAGGTCGAAATGTTTGGCCCCGTCATGTCGTTGCTGCCGTTCGATACAGAAGAAGAAGCGATTGCGTTGGCCAATGACAGTGAGTTTGGCCTTGGTTCTGGCATATTCACGCTAAACGTGGCGCGTGCGCATCGGGTGTCAAAACGCATCCGATCTGGCATTACTTGGATCAACACCTATCGCGCCATTTCACCCATCGCGCCCTTTGGCGGGTTCAACCAATCTGGCTATGGCCGCGAGGCCGGGAAAGAGGCGATATTGGACTACACACGTATCAAAACAACGTGGATCAACATCTCTGATGAGCCGATGAGCAACCCATTTGTGATGCGTTAATCCTTGCTGGTGTATTGATCCAACCAACACGCCTAAGTTGACTCAACGCCAATTCAGGCGTCTACTGAACACGCTACAAGTGTATTCTTGGCTGGATTAGGTTTGGGACGTGGCAGATATTGATAAACAGATTTTAGCAAATGGAATGAACCGCCGCGTATCGGTGTTGCCGGATTTTCCTGACTTGCGAGACCGGATTTACGAACCTTCTTTGATTGAGTTGAAGGAGGGGTTAAAGCCTGACTACGGCAAACTGATTATCCGAGATCAACTGGAAGACGGGGCATGTGTTGGATTTGCATTGGCTGCGGTCATCAATCTGCAAAACCGATTAAGCAAGGCTGATCCAAAGGGCGTGAGCCCGCGCATGCTGTATGAAATGGCGAAATTCCATGATGAATGGGACGGCGAGGATTACAATTGGTCCAGTCTGCGTGGATCGATAAAGGGTATGTTTCACAACGGTGTATGCAGCGAAACAGCGGCACCGTTTGCCTTTTTGCCCGATGGCGACGACCGTTGGACGCTGACTGCAAAACATGCAGATGAGGCCAGACAGGTTGGTCTGGGTGCCTATTATCGGTTGCGGCCCAACATCATTGATTACCATGTGGCCCTGAATGAGGTTGGCGCAATTGCGGTGTCTGCAATCACACATTCCGGCTGGAGCAATCCGAAAAACGGAAAGATCAAAAAGCGCTCTCGCCACGAAGGTGGGCACGCGTTTGCAATTATTGGGTATGATGACACAGGGTTCATTATTCAGAATTCTTGGGGTGATGATTGGGGCGGATATGATGGCCAACCGGGCGTCGCACATTGGTCTTATGAGGATTGGGCCGAGAATATCGTTGATGCATGGGTGCTGCGCCTTGCGGTGCCGACGCCCGGGTCTTTTGGCGTTGTGGTGGTGTCGCGTGAAGGCCGACAATCTGTTGCGGTGGAACAAATCGCTGCCTCTCCGCGACGTCACGAAGTTTTGCACCATTTTATCCATTTGGATGACGGCAATTTCGTCAACAGAGGTCGGTATGCGACCAATTTTGAGACTGTTAAGCAAATTGCGCGGATCATTGGCAGCCCTGTTGAGCCACGGAAAGTCCCAATCAAACACGTGATGATATATGCCCATGGCGGGTTGAACGATGCCAAAGCGTCAGCGCGTCGGATCAGAGGGATGAAATCCAAATTTTTGGCCAATGGCATCTATCCTATTCACCTGATGTGGGAGACCGGTTTTACCGAAGAATTCTTTGACGTGATTGGCGGTGTCTTTAAGCCGGGTGCAGAGCGTGTTGGTTCATTGCGCGACGGATTTGACATGATCGTCGAACGGATGAGCCGTAGTTTGGGGCAGCGCGTTTGGCGCGAGATGAAAAATGGTGCAGCGCGCAGCTTTGAGGCAGGTGCAGACGGCACCAAGGCGATCAAGCACCTTTTGCACGAGGTCAAAGAATTGCCAGGCAATATTAAGGTGCATTTTGCCGGACATAGTGCTGGGTCAATCCTGTTGGGCGAACTGATCAAAGGGCGCGGCACGCTGTTTCCTGATGGATTGAAACCTGCATCAACCACATTGATGGCACCGGCCTGTTCGATTGATTTCTTTAATGAGGTCTACGCCCCAGCTTTGGAAGAAGGGTTTTTGAACAACTTGCAACAGCTTAATCTGACTGACCGGACCGAGTTGGATGATACCGTTGGCCCTTATGGAAAATCCTTGTTGTATCTGGTGTCGCGTGCCTTTGATTCAACGGATCCTAAAAATCCGCAACCGCTTTTGGGGATGGAAAAATATGCCAAAGACCTGACGTTGCATGCCAATCATGAGCTGATTTATGCGGGCAGATCTGGTGCACCTAGCAAAAGCAAAAGCCATGGTGGCTTTGATAACGATACCGCTTCTATGAACCATTTGTTGACAACAATTCTGGGTGTCAAACCCACAGGTCAAAGGCGATTTACCACAAGCGATTTATCTACATTCTAAGGGGGTCCCAATGTTCAACGAATTTGACAAAGGCCCGACCAAACGAATGGCGCGCGTATTTAGTGCAATGCCTGACCATAGCCCCCATGCGGATTTGTTTTGGTTTAATTGGGGCCCGATTTTTTATCGCGGACGGCTGAATAAGAAAAAGGTCAAACTGTTGGTTGTTGCCTCTGATCCCGGCCCGACGGAGCGGCTGATCGGGCGATCCTTGATTGGGGACGCGGGGCAAAGAGTGCAGGGGTTTCTGACCAAAGTCGGTCTCACAAAATCGTACCTGTGCCTTAATGCTCATCCTTATAGTTTGCATCCAAGCAAGTTTAGTGCGGGAAAACGGCTTTTGGGCGATGAGGCATTTGTAAAATGGCGGGAGCGACTGTTTAACAAGACCGTTGGTGAAAAATTGCAGTGCATTGTTGCCTTTGGAAGTCAGGCGCAAAAGGCGGTCGACTTGTGGGCGAGCAAGCCCGCCGTGCCGGTTTTTGACATCCCACATCCCAGTTCACGTGATCCTGAAAAACTGGCGCGCGAGTGGGGTGCCGCGGTGACTGCCATTCGTGCCTTTATCACGCCCGACGATCCAGCGGGTTTGGCCCTGCCAAATTACGGGGTTGAACATACCCATGCTGATTATGCATCTATCCCCCGGCACGATCTGCCCTTTGGTACGCCACATTTCATTGGGAATGATCCGCCCAAAGGTACCTCTGATTTCCGCCAAAGTACGGTCAAGCGCAGCGGCGATGATATCATCAATTGGAACATCACCGGTAGATAGGAAATTTGACATGCCAAGCCCAGTAACAGGACCTGTCAGCAGATTTGTTTTGAATGGCAAAATCGCGACGATGGATGCGAATGCGACGGTGATTGATGATGGGTATCTGTGTATCGATCAAGGCGAGATCAAAGCGGTGGTGGCGCGCAAGCAAGATATTCTAGATGCCTTTGACGATGCCCCTCTGATCAGGTCCGGCGGTACGATTTTCCCCGGTTTTATCGAGATGCACAACCATTTACCCTATAACATCCTGCCTATGTGGCCCGCGCCAAAGCGCTATGACCATCGTGGACAATGGAGCAATGCACACGGCAAACGCACGTTTATTTCAACGCCGATGTCTGTACTTGGAAAGCTGCCGGGTTATGGCCCCGCAATAGCGCGTTATGTCGAGGCGAAATGCTTGATGGGGGGCACAACAACCAGCCAAGGTATTACACTGTTTAGCAATTCAGGCATCGGTAAGATGTTTGCAGGTGTCACACGTAACGTTGAAAAACCGATTGATCCCGATCTGCCAAAGGCTAAAACCAAAGTGGCGGATATCAATGACAATTCACTGGACGGTTTCCACAACAGTTTACAATCCAGTACCTGCTTTTTGCTACACCTAAGCGAAGGTGTCGGTGACCTCGCGCGCAAGCACTTTCTTGTTTTGGAAAAGGACGACGGCACATGGGCGTTGGAAAGGTCATTGACGGGTATTCATTCGACCGGTTTGATCGAGGAAGATTTTGAAAAACTCGCAGCCGTTGGTGCGTCAATCGCGTGGTCGCCGCTGAGTAATCTTTTGCTGTATGGCGGGACTACGGATGTTGCGGCAGCAAAACGTGCTAGGGTGAATATAACGCTAGGGTCTGATTGGTCGCCATCTGGCAGTAAAAATCTGTTGGCTGAGCTAAAGATTGCCAAGGCCGTGAGTGATGCAGGTGGCGGAATTTTCAGCGATGAAGAACTGTTGCAACTGGCGACCAATAATGCCGCAAAAGCATTGCAATGGGATCACAAGCTTGGGTCACTCGAAGTTGGCAAGCGTGCTGATTTGGTTGTGGTCCGTGGCCGTGCTGGTAACCCTTATGAGCGGATATTGGACGCCCGCGAAACCAGCCTATCGATGGTGATGATCGACGGTGTTGCACGGGCCGGGACACCGTCCTTGGTTGCGCGGCTGAACAAAGCGGACGAAGAGATCAGGATCGGGCGATCAAGGCGCAGCCTGTGTTTGATCCATGAGGATCCGACAATGGCGTTTGGTGATTTGACACTGGCCACGGCTACAACACAGCTTGCCCATGGGCTTGCGACGTTGCCAGAACGGCAAACGGAACTGGAGAATCTGCAAAACATCCCTATTGGCGCGCCGCGCCCTGACCCGACCATGCCAATTGACGCGGCCCCGTCCCAAAGAACGGATGCTTGGGTGCTTTTTGATGATCACGACGAGGATGGCCATGACCACGATGAGGATGAATTGTCACGCCTTGGTTTGTTTGATTATGCCGCCCTTGATCCCGACATCGGGCCTATTCGCATTGGTGCGTCCCGCCCAGTTATCCTTGAGCCAATGATCTTGGATCCGCTCACTACAGTGGATGATAGGACGTATTATACACGCATTAAGGCGGCGTTGAATGTTCCTGATTTCATCCGGCAGATGGATATTTAGCGTTCCGAAGACGACGTTCCTAGCTCCAGACCACCTGAGATTGTGCACTTTATTGCAACAATACGCGCTAAAAAACCTGATTACCTCCAACACGGTTGCTTTTATTTAACAATCGATACGCTATAGGCGAAAGAACGCCGTTTTTTGAGGCGTCTGTGTATTTTTACGATTTCGATTGTTTGAGGCAGTTGGGCAAAGGGCAGATTATGCAAAAAGCATTTAACGTATTCGTACGCGTACTTGGATTTATGGTGACAGCGTTTTGGTTGATGGCCAGCGTTTCAACCGCATCGGCGCAGTCATTGCCTAGCATGACAGCAAACTACAACCCGACATCGGTGACGGTTGGCAATTCGACAAGCCTGACATACCAAATCACAAACAATGATACGTCAATAACGACCGACCTTGCCTTTACTCACACATTGCCCGCCAATCTGACAGTTGGCCCCGGCCCGGTCACATCGTCATGTGGCCCAAGCACAGCAACAGCACCATCTGGCGGCACAACGATCACCTTGGCGAACGGGTTTGTTGAACGCGGCAATGCGTGTAGCGTTGTTGTGCCGGTTGTGGCGTCCACCACCGGCCTCTTTTCAAATGATACGAGCGATCTGACCTCTTCGCTGGGCAATAGCGGTCCAACGACGACTGGCCCTCTGATGGCGAGTGCCCCACCTGCTACGCCGTTGGTTTTGGTGCAGTCGGTTTCACCATCATCCGTGACAATTGGCGGCAAATCGACACTGACATTCACTTTTGACAACTCTGGCAGTGCAATTGCCATCGGCAGCTTTACGTTCAACGACACAATACCATCCGGCATGACTTTTGATCCTGACGGCACGCCCACCAATACCTGCGCGAATGCCAACGCGGGCTTCCCACCTCAATTCACAGTTGATTATGGAAATAATTCGGTATTTTTGAATGCGAGTGGATTCACATTCGCTGGATTTGAAGTCCTGGCAGCGGGCGCGACCTGTCAGATCACATTGCCATTGGTTGGCTCGACCGAAGGCAGTTTCAACAACGCCAGTGATGGTGCGACCTATAATCGTGCTGGCGGCAGCAACTTAACGACAAACACCACAACAGCGGCGTTCACCGTGACAGGCGCACCTGCTGATGCGCCATTAATGGTCAAGGCCTTTACCGATGATCCAGCCAATCCGGGCGGAACGGTTACGGCGCGCTATACTATTTCGAACCAAGACCGCAATTTTGATGCAACCGATGTGAATTTCCAGGATTATCTTGAAGGGGCATTGTCCGGTTTGACCTATACGAACCTTGTATCGAACACCTGTGGCGGTACCGTTCCAGGGGTAGGTACCGGAACGCTAAGTCTTGCTGGGGGCACATTGGCGGCAGGTGGTACAAGCTGTGTTGTCACAGCGACCCTGACCACGCCTTCGGCTTTGGCTGGCTCCTATCCCAGTCCGACAGGTCCGGTGCGCGCATTTATCAACGGTGCAATAGTCACTGGTAATTCGGCCAGCGATACCTTGATCCTGCGCGGCGCAACACCGCCAACCGCCACAGTCAATTTTACGGATTCCGCCCCCGGCGGTACAACCACGATGACGCTGGTGATCACTAACCAAGATAGCGCGCAGGCTATCACTGATCTGTCGTACAGCACGACCTTTCGGGATTTCCCTGTCAGCACAGCCAATTCGACACCTTTGGGAGGGTCATGTGGGGCGTCCAGTAGCTTCACATTCAACAACTCCTTCAACCCTCCCCCTCCGTCGGATGCGACCCCAGCAAACTTGAGTGTGACAGGTGGATCCTTGGCACCGGGGGCAAGCTGTACGCTGAGCTGGGTATTGACTGTACCTTCGGATGCGCCGGGCGGCACGTTCTCAAATACCTCTGACGCGATCACCGCCACTGTTGGCTCAGAGCCCGTTACGGGCGGCAGCACCACCGGAGCGATGACTGTTGCTGGTGGTCTTAACATGAACTTCACCAAGTCATTCAGCGGTTCAGTTGTGCCCGGCGGTACGGTCAATGTGATCTTTGAGCTAGGCAACGCTGCTGAATCGATTTCCACGGCAACAGCGATCAATTTCACTGACGACGTTGACGCAATGTTGGCTGGCACAACGGCAAACGTTGGCGGCGCAACGAATACATGTGGCGGCACATTGGGCGGTACGTCTTCAGTCATCAGCTTCACATCCGGCACGCTTGCTGTTGGCGCGAGTTGCCAGATTTCCGTACCACTTACGATTTCTGCGGCGGCGGCCAATGGCACCTACACCAATACGACCACGCCGATGTCCGCGACGCCTTCGGGCGGCACAGCGCAAAATTATGGCACGGCGTCCGCTGATCTGTCGGTCTTTTCTATAACTGGGACTGGGTCATTTACGCCAAGCGAGGTCATCGCAGGCGAGACCACAAATGTCGCTTATACGTTGACCAACGATGGCGCTGACGATGCCACAGGCGTAACCTTTACCTTCAATGCAGCCGAGATCGCGTCTGGTACAAGCCTTGCGGCGGCAGCAACCACAAATACATGCGGCGGCACATACACGTTGGCTGGTGGTGGCTTTGGCATCTATTCGGGCGGTACAGTGACTGCCGGATCGTCGTGCGTACTCGAAGTGCCGGTGACTACATCTGCCGCAACACCTGCCGGTGCGAAAACCTTGCGCACCAGCAACGTTTCGGCCACGGTAAATGGCTCTGGCGTCACGTTTGATCCGATTTCTGCGGTGCTGACGATCGGCGATGCGGCAATGAACTTTGGCAAAGCATTTAGCCCGGCAAGCGCACCTGCGGGTTCGGTCACAACGCTGACGTTCACAGTTGAGAACACAAACACCTCAACGGGTGTCACCAACCTTGAATTCACGGACAATCTGGACACAAATTTCCTAACGGGTGCGACCGTATTGGGCCAAGCGTCGAATGGCTGTAACGGTACCCTGTCCGGCATTGGCACAGGTCTGATGAGCTATGCAGGCGGGACCGTTGCGGCTGGCGGCACATGTAGTGTCGCGATCACCGTACAATTGCCAGCAAGTGCCGTTGGATCATTCCAAAACGTATCCTCTGACGTGACTGGACAAATATCTGGTCTCAATGTGCGTGGTGATGCAGCACGTGCGACATTGAATATCTCGTCCTCAACGCCGCCGACATTTGTGAAATCTTTTGCGCCCGAATTCGTAGACCCAAACAGCACTACCGTTGTGAGCTATACCATCACAAATCCGGCAGCTGGCGGGAGCCTTTCTGGGCTACAGTTTAGCGACGAAATTGGAACAGCAATTTCTGGTGCGACCCTTACGTACCCATCAACATCCGGTGTCTGTGGTGCAGGGTCGACTGTGTCTGGCGGATCGACTTTGTTGATGTCTGGCGGCAATCTGGCACCCGGCGAAAGCTGTACCTTCACGGCGACGGTAAATATTCCGTTGATTTCAGCAGGAACAATTACATCAACCTCGGGTGTTCTTCGCGATAATGGATTGCAGGTTGCAGCAGCGGCCAGCGACAACATCACAATCACGCAACCATTACCTGACTTTGCCCAAGCTTTTGCGCCGACCAGCATTGTGCAGGGTGGCGTATCAACGTTGACTTACACCGTTGATAATAGCGTCAGCGCCGACATCGCGGGTAGCCTGTCGTTCACTGCGAATTTCCCCACAGGTCTTACGATCGCTTCTACGCCAAATGCGTCGACCACATGTGGTGGCATGGGCAATGCAACAGGCGGGGCGACCAGCTTTAGTTATTCTGGTGGCACAGCCGCTGCCGGGGCAACGTGCACCGTGCAATTTGATGTGACGTCGCAGACCGTTGGTGGGGCCGAGCTTGCCTTTATCAACCTGTCCAGCACCGCTGGGGCATCGACCGCAGCACGCGCAACTTTGACAGTGACCGCAGCCCCAACTCCGGGTTTCACATCGGTGTTTTCACCTGCCACAGTAGACCAAGGCAACACATCCACTTTGACCTATACGGTTGACAACGGTTCGGCTCTTATCGCTGCCAGCGCTCTTGATTTTGCGACCGGGTTGCCTGCCGGAATGATCGTTGCAGATATTCCAAATGCTTCGACAACGTGTACGGCTGGTACACTGACCTCTGTGGCGGCGTCGGGCAGTGTTGCATATACAGGTGGTTCAGTTGCAGCAGGTGCAAGTTGTACGGTTCAGGTGGACGTTCGTGCCACAGGATCCGGCTCACTCACAGCGACCAGCGGAAATTTGACGTCATCTTTGAACGATAGCGGTACTGCGGCAGCGACATTGACGGTAAATGCAGCGCCTGCGCCCGGCTTTACCAAAGTCTTTACACCAGCGAGCATCGTTCAGGGCGAACAGTCTTCACTGGTCCTGACTATCAATAATAGTGGTTCTGCGATTGAAGCCACAGCGCTTGATTTCACTGATACATTTCCGGCTGGATTGACAGTGGCCACCTCACCGGGGGCCAGCACCACATGTACGGGTGGTACTGTCACTGCTGTATCAGGCGGTAATTCCGTGAGCTATACGGGCGGCACAATTGCTGCTGGCGCGAGTTGTACGGTTTCATTGAACGTGACGTCTGCGACGTCAGGTGCGGCGGTGAATACCTCTGGTGATTTGACATCCTCACTTGGGAACAGCGGCACGGCGAGCGATACACTGACAGTGAATGCGGCCCCTGCGCCTGCGTTCAGCGCCGTATTTGCGCCAGACAATATTGCGCAAGGTGGCACATCTACTCTGACGTTCTCTATCGACAGTTCCACGTCGTTGATCGACGTGACTGCGCTTGATTTCACCAATACCTTCCCAGCGGGCGTGACGATTGCGTCCACGCCAAATGCATCGACAACCTGTACCAGCGGCACATTGACGGCGACGGCAGGTGCGGGCAGCATCGGTTATACGGGCGGCACTGTTTTGGCGGGCGCGAGTTGTACGGTTCAGCTGGATGTGACGTCTGCGACGTCAGGTGCGGCGGTGAATACCTCTGGTGATTTGACGTCTTCGCAAGGCAACAGTGGTACGGCCAGCGACACGTTGACTGTCACGGCGGCCCCCGCGCCAGGCTTTAGCATGAGTGTGGCCCCAAGCACGATCAATCAGGGGGCTGTCACCACAGTTACTTTCAATGTTGATAACTCAGGCTCACTTGTGTCGGCTGATACGCTTGGCTTTGATTTTGCATTGCCTGCGGGCGTAGATTTTGCACCAACGCTCAATTTCTCATCCGATTGCGTGGGCGGCGTTGCAACACCAAATGCAGGCGGCGCGCGACTTACGTCGACAACGCTTGCGGCCGGCGCATCCTGTTCTGCACAATTTGATGTAACAGCGTCTAATGCTGGATCAACTGTGTTCACCACGGGTGATTTGACATCATCCTTGGGCAATAGTGGTTCAGCCAGCGCCACATTGTCTGTGACCGCAGCAGGTGTGCCGAACTTTTCTGCGGGTTTTGCACCTGCGTCGATTGTTCAGGGTGGTGTTTCCACACTGACCTTTGCCATCGACAACAGTGCCAACCTTGTCGCGGCACAAAGCGGTGCGTTTTCTAACACATTCCCTGCTGGTATGACCGTCGCGGCAACGCCGAATTTTGCGGCGTCCTGTACGGGCACATCAACAGTCGGAACGGACAGCTTTACCGCCGGGGGCAATAGCCTTGCCATTTCGGGAATTGAAATTGGCGCATCCGCGACATGTAGCTATGCGATTGATGTCACGACGGCGACCAGTGGATCATCGGTGAACACGTCCGGCGATTTGGTCACATCGATTGGTAACAGTGGTCCAGCAGCAGCAGTTCTGAGTGTCAGCGGTGCGCCGATCCCAGATTTCACTGGCACCTATTTGCCCGATACGATTGTTCAGGGTGAAAGCACGGTTCTTGTCTATATCATCGACAATGCGACCTCGTTGATTGAGGCAAGTGGCCTTGGTTTCACCAGCAGGCTACCTGCTGGTGTGACAGTCGCGAGCCCGCTCATGGCGGATACGACCTGCACAGGTGGGTCGGTGAACGCCAACTCTGGGGACACTGGTTTTGTCTTCTCAGGTGGTACAGTGGCTGCGGGTGACAATTGTTCTGTTTCTGTTGGGGTGACCGCGACAACTGCCGGTGTTGGTTCTGAAACCAGCAGCGTTTTGTCCACATCGCAAGGTGATACCGCAACAGGCGTGACCGCGACGTTGACTGTCACTGGCGCACCTTTACCGACGTTCACGGCGGCCTATACGCCTGCAACGATGATCCAAGGTGACTTTACCACACTTGTCTACACAATCAGCAACACTGCCGCTTTGGTGGATGCCACCAACCTAGCATTTGCAGAGACATTGCCCGCAGGCGTAACCGTTTCCGCAACGCCAACAGTCAATAATGAATGTGGTGGTACGTTGACCGCAGCAGCAGGCAGCACCTCGATCAGCTACACAGCAGGTACAGTTGCGGCAGGTGCGCAATGTGTGGTGCAATTTGATGTGACATCTGCGACCGTTGGAAATGTGAACGGGACAGCCGGGCCACTTACATCATCGCTTGGTGATAGCGGGACGGCCGCATCGACATTATCCGTGGTAGGCGCGCAAACACCGTTGTTTGCCAAGGCGTTTGCACCTGCAACGATTGTTCAGGGCGATGTTTCTACACTGACCTTTACCATCGACAACAGCGCTGCTTTGGTTGATGCAACCACACTGTCCTTTACCGACCCGATGCCGGGTGGAATGATTGTGGCCACAACTCCTAACATCACAAACAGCTGTACAGGCGGCAGTGTTACGGCGGCTGCTGGCAGCAGCAGTATCGTGTTGGCTGGCGCAACGGTTGACGCTTCGGCCAGTTGTACAATTTCGGTTGATGTAACACGTGCAGACGCAGGAACTGTGACCAACGTGACAGGTGATCTGACATCCTCGCTTGGCAATAGCGGCACGGCAACAGATGCCTTGACCACAACCGCAGCGACGGCCCCAAGTTTTGCCAAGGCGTTTGCGCCCGCAACGATTGTTCAGGGTGGCGTTTCTACACTGACCTTTACCATCGACAACGCAACGGCATTGGTGGATGGAACGGCCCTTGCGTTCAGCGACAATATGCCTAGCGGGATGATTGTCGCCGCGACGCCCAACATCACCAATACCTGTACGGGTGGTACGCTGACCGCGGCGGCTGGCAGCAGCAGTATCACGCTGGCGGGAGCAACTGTTGCGGCTTCAGCAAGCTGCGCAATCTCGGTTGATGTGACGCAATCTACGGCAGGTACGTCGACCAACGTGACAGGTGATCTGACATCTTCGCTTGGTAACAGCGGCACAGCGACAGATGCATTGACCACAACCGCAGCAGCGGCACCAAGTTTTGTCAAAGCCTTTTCACCTACTGGAATTGTTCAGGGTGAGGTCAGCACGTTGACTTTCACCATCGACAACGCATCAGCGCTTGTCGATGCCACGGCACTGTCGTTCAGCGATAATATGCCGTCAGGCATGACTGTCGCCACGACACCAAATGTAACCAACACCTGTTCCGGTGGATCAGTGACCGCAGCGGCGGGCAGTAGCAGCATTAATTTGGCTGGTGCGACTTTGGCTGCGGCGGCGAATTGTACTGTTTCTGTGGACGTAACTTTGACGACAGCAGGTGCGGCCACAAACGTAACCGGTGATTTGACATCATCCCTTGGCAACAGCGGCACGGCCACGGCGACATTGACCGCTACCGGCGCAACTGCACCAACTTTTGCCAAGGCATTCAGCCCAAGCAGCATTGCACAGGGCGAGGTCAGCACGCTGACCTTTACCATCAACAACGCGGCTGCGGCGGTTGATGCCACCGCGCTTGCCTTTAGCGATACATTTCCAACAGGCATGACCATCGCGTCAACGCCGAATGCGTCCAGCACATGTTCATCCGGATCGCTGTCTGCGGCTGCGGGTGCGGGCGTTGTGACGTATTCGGGTGGAACCGTGGCCAGTGGGGCATCCTGTTTGGTGTCCGTAAATGTCACAGCATCAATTGTGCAGTCTTATGCGAACACCAGTGGTGATTTGACATCGTCTTTGGGTAACAGTGGTACGGCCTCTGCATCCTTGAGCGTCACATCATCCAGTGCGCCGGGTTTCTCGGGCAGCTACTCACCACCTAGCATTCCACAGGGCGGCACATCGCGGTTGAGCCTGACCATCAATAACTCCGCCAACAGCGTGCCAGCAGGATCTCTTGGCTTTAACGTCAGCCTGCCATCTGGTGTTACGATTGATAATGCGCCCAGCTTTACCAGCTTGCCAGCCGCGTCCAGTACCTGTGGCGGTTCTGTAACTGCTGTGGGCGGCGCGACATCGGTAAGCTTGTCAGGGGGCAGCGTTGCCGCAGGGTCGACCTGTACTGTTTCGGTCAATGTGACCTCGCAAAATGTCGGTACTGTAGGCGCGATCAGTGGTTCCTTAACGTCTTCCTTGGGGGGCACGTCGGTTGCGGCAGGCGCGCCATTGGTTGTTGTGGTCAATCCGCAGGGTCGTGTGACCTTTGTGCAGAACACATCAGAGGACGGGACCTTTACGTTCAGTTCAACAGAAGCATTGCTGAACTTTGGCATCACGACCGCTGGTGGATCTGGTAGCCGTGGACCGATTGACCTTACTCAAGGGACCTACATCGTCACACAGTCACGCCCTGAGGGCATCGGCAACACTGCCTTTAGTTGTTCTGACAATGACAGTGTCGGTGACTTGCTTAGCGGTACATTGACCTTGAACCTTGGGCCTAATGAATCTGTGACCTGTACGTACAGCAGTATCAACACGTCCCAAAAGACGTCCGAAGTGATCCATACATTCTTGCAACGTCGTAACAACCTGATCCTTAGCAATGGCCCAACGAAAGGCCGCCGTTTGGCGCGTCTGTCGCGCGGCATGGGGGGCAGCGAAACGCTGTCATTCCAACGCGGAAATCTAAAATCATTCGCACCGGTGAACTTTAACTTGCTGTCTGCGGGTTCGGGCAATTATGAAGTTTCGACCTCGTTGTATCAGGTTGAGCGGTCTGCATTGATGTTTGCCCTTGCCCATGATGGGATCGACGGCAGCACAGCTGTATTCCAACCGCGCCGTTTCGATGTCTGGCTCGAGGCGCATTATAACGAATACAAAGCCTCACAAGGGTCCAGTGGACATTTTGGCATCGCCTACTTGGGTGCTGATTATTTGATCACGCCTGATTTGCTGGCTGGTGTCATGCTGCAATTTGACAGCTTGGATGATGAATCCACAGTGGCAAATTCGACGATCAGTGGCAAAGGTTGGATGATCGGCCCTTATGTGACGGCGCGTGTAGCACCTAATCTGATTTTCGATGGACGGATCAGCTATGGTCAATCCACGAACAAAGTCAGCCCAACCAACACCTATACTGACGAATTTGACACCGACCGCTTCTTAATTGATGCGTCTTTGTCAGGTAACTTTGATTGGGACAAATGGGTTGTGACACCGACGTTGAGCATCAGCTATATCGAAGAACGCCAACATGAATATATCGATTCAAATAGCAATGTGGTTGGTAAGCAGAAGGTCTCGCTGGGTCAGATTAAATTTGGACCAACCTTCTCCACCACGATTGAGGGCAATAACCACTCGATCATTGAACCGTCGTTTGGGGTGAATGGTATCTATAACTTTGCCAGCCGCAGTGGGGCGAATATCACCAACAACACTGCGGACGAAACCAATGGACTGCGCGCTCGGGTTGAGGCCGCCGTGCGCGTCACCAACCGGCACGGCACGCGGTTTGAATTTGGTGCGAATTACGATGGTATCGGTCAGAATGAATTTGAAAGCTGGGGTGCGAACCTAAAGCTGACGATCCCGCTGCAATAAGAGCAGTTTTTGATCACGAAAAACGGTGAGGGCGGGCAATGTGTCCGCCCTCACTGCGTTCAGGCGCGGCGGCCTATCCGGCCACGACCGCCTGAAGATCAAAGATGGGCAAGAGTACGGCCAAAACGATGATAAGAACGACGGCCCCCACCAACATCATCAGTGCAGGTTCTAACAGTGCAGCAATGCGTTTGCGTTCGGTGGACAGCCCGTTTTCGACCAAGACCGCACTGCGTTCGGTCATTGGCGCAAGCCTGACAGAGGCCTCACCTGCTTGTATCAATTGACGTGCAACAGGTGGAATGATCGACAGATGGCGCAAGGCTTGCGACATGGTTTCCCCGCGTCGAATGGCGTCTGATACCTCTGCGCCTTCGTTGCGAAACTGCGCGATGCTTAAAACTTCGGAGGCGTTCTGTACGGCAATGGGCACTGTGTTCTTACTGCCCAACACCAAAGCCAAAGTGCGCAGATATTGCACAGCGGCGGACAGGCGCATGAAGCGACCGACCAACGGAATACGCAGGAACAACCGATCACGTCTTGCGCGTAAGGATGGGATGCGCCCTGATGCGATGGCCAAGACAATGAACAGACCCATCATGACAGCCAAGCCCAGAATATTCGCTTGTATCCAATTGCTGATCTTCAACACAACTTGGGTGATCGAGGGCAGTGGTTGATCTGAAAGATCGTACATCGCAACAATTTCTGGCGCGACATTGACCATCAAGATGCCACATACCAGCAGGGCGACAGCAGCGACAAACCCGGGGTAGATTAATGCAGTTGAAATCTGCGCTTTGTCCACGCTTTGGTTTTCGAGGTGATCTGCAAGTTCAGAAAATACGCCAGCCAAATTCCCAGCTGTTTCGCCAGCGCGGACAGATGCGATGTAATATGGGGCAAAGCCAGCTTGGCTGTCACCCAATGCTTCCGATAAGGGTGTCCCATCCATAAGTTGCGCGCGCGCGCGTGCAGCAACGGCATCAAGGGCATCAAGGGCAGGATGACCGCCTTGGCGGACTGCTTCCAACGCGGTATCAACGGGCAAATCGGCGCCCAACAGAACCGCCATTTGCCGGGTAAAAACTGCTTGTAAATCGGGGTTCAATTGCGCGCGGCGGGTCGCGCTGAACATCTTGGTTCCCGCTTTGATGTCGCGCTTGGTCAGTTCAGAAACAAAAAGCTGTTTATCGGCCAGTTGCGATGCTGCGTCTGCTTCGGTTTCGGCCACAATTGTACCTGTGCGGCGCTTGCCAGTTTCAGTGAACGCGATGTAGGAAAACGCCCTCACGCGACATCACCAACAACACGCAGGGTTTCAGATATGCTGGTACGGCCTGCCGCAACTTCGGCTAAACCCTGACCGATCAATGTCTCGCGACCTTCTAAGGCCAGCCCACGCATTTCTGCTTCGTTTGCACCGCGATCAATGGCATCGCGTAGCGCTTCACCCACTTCAAGCATTTCAAAAATACCAACGCGGCCTGCATATCCTGATCCACCACAGGCATCGCAGCCCACTGCGTTGTGGATGATGTCCGGTACTTGCAAACCATGTTTGTTGAAATGGGCAGCTTCTGATTGGGTGGGGCTATGTGGTGTGCGGCAGGCTGGGCAAAGCCTGCGGAGCAACCGCTGTGCAATCACACCACGCAAAGTGGCAGCGATCAGATAATCGTCGAGTTCCAAGTCACGCAGACGCACCACAGCCCCGATGGAACTATTCGCGTGCAGGGATGAAAATACCAAGTGCCCTGTCAGCGCGGCTTGGGTCGCGATCCCTGATGTTTCGGTGTCACGAATTTCGCCCACAAGGATCACGTCAGGATCTTGGCGCAAAGTGGCACGCAACCCGCTGGCAAATGTCATACCGATGTCAGCGTTGATCTGAGATTGCGAAATGCCGGGTAGATCGTATTCGATCGGGTCTTCAACGGTCACAATGTTGCGTTCATCACGGTTTGCAAGCTTGAGCAGCGAATACAGCGTGGTTGTTTTACCCGCACCTGTTGGCCCGGTGGCAAGGATGATGCCGTTGGGCATCGACGCCATGCGCTGTAGCAGGGCGACTTGCGTTTCAGATAGCCCCAAATCAGCCAATTCCATCAAACCGGATGACCGATCCAAGATACGCAGGACAATCCGTTCGCCGTAGTTACCGGGCAGGGAACTGACACGCGTGTCGATCATCCGCCCACCTAACGAGAGCGGGATGCGCCCATCCTGGGGTAGTCGCGTTTCGGCAATATCAAGTCCCGCCATCACCTTGAGTCGGGACACAACACGGCGCACAGGTACGTCGGAGCGGTCCATGACTTGTTGCAAGAAACCATCAACCCGCATCCGCGCGCGTAACCCGCCCTCATAGGGTTCAATATGAAGGTCAGACGCACCAGCAGTCACGGCGCGTCGCAGCAATTGATTGACCAGTTGGATCACAGGCGCTTCACCCGTTTCCTCTAGCAGGTCACGTTGACGGACAGGCCCTTGGCCATTTTGCCCACCTTCTTCGAGGTCAAATAACAGCGCGCCATTGGACTCGGGGGTATCGTCCTGCGTTTGATAGACACGCGCCAGTGCCGCCTCAAATCCAGCGGCGGTTTCAGGCACAAGGCGCAGGTTTAGGTTCCGGGCTGCACGGCGCTGTGCCTCGCGCAGTCCCATCTGTGTGGCATCTGGCCCCGCGATGAGGTGTGGACCATCCAGAATAACCTGCTGGTCACGTGCAAAGGTGAACGGTAGCCTAGTTGTCGCCGTTGAACCGGAGCCTGCTGGGGAGAGGGGGGTAGTTTCGGCTTTGGGCAAAGTCATCAACAAATCCGGCATCAAAGGGTTGGTTGAGATCAGCACCATCAAACGGCAATGTCCCACGCGGCGTCTTGGGATATTGTCCATCATCAGGGGCCTGCAACGCAAGGCTTGCCTTTTTACTCTCGCGGGCGAGTTCGCGGGTTAGTTTGCGTGCCTCTGCATCGGTTTTCACCACACGGGGGCGCAGCATCACCAACAGCACGCGCTGGTTCTCGCTGGCATTCTTGCCACGGAACAATCCGCCGACAAACGGTAGTTTACTAAGGCCTGGCACCTTTTGTGAGACAGAACCAGAGCCATCTTCGAGCAATCCACCCAACATGATCACGTTGCCATCGCGCACCAATACGGTGGTTGATAGCGCGCGCCGCGAGGTGATTTCACCGCCCGCCGAAGATCGGTTTTGTGTGAGGCTGGATACTTCTTGTTGAATTTCAAGGCGGACAGTGCGGTCCGCGTTGATTTGTGGTGTGACTTTTAGGGTCAATCCAACGTCTTGGCGTTCGATGGTTTGAAAAGGGTTATCAGGCTGGTTTGACTCGCCCACCTGAGAGAACGACCCGGTCACAAAAGGTACATTCTGTGCCACCACAATTTCAGCTTCTTGATTGTTCAAAGTCATGATGGACGGCGTAGAAAGTAACCGTGTGGAGGTCGTTGATGAAATAGCAGTGAGCAATCCTGCGATGCCTTTGCGTGAATTACCTGCGCCCACGGCGAGTGTGCCGCCTGATCCGGCTGTTGGAACAGTGCTCCCGCTGCTCAGAACGGACGAAACAAGGCTTGTCAGGCTGGGACGCCCTTCAAGTGCGAATTCCACACCGCCAACAACAGCCTCATTCAAGACAGCACCGAATTGCACGGACAGATCAGCAAAGCCATCCACAGACATTTCAAAAATGACCGCTTCGACCAAAACCTGCGTCGGGCGGCGGTCAAGGAAATGGATCATTTCGATGATATCGCCGAGTTGCTCTTCGGGTGCTGTGATCAGCAATGTGTTGGTTTGGGTTTCCGGGATAATGCGGATGGGCGCAGTGCCTTCTTCGCGGCTTTCGTTTGAAATGGCGCGTGTCACAACATCGGCCAAAGTAGTCGCATCAGCGTAGTTCAGTTCAACCGCATGCGAGGCGACATTTTTGCGTTGCGTATCAAGGCGGGCGGTCAATGCGCGCAGTTGTTGGCGCAATTCGGGTGAACCGGACACAACCAATGCGTTTGAACGACGATCAACAGATACGGCGGCCCCATCGGGGACAATGCCCATCGATTCAATAACGCCCAACACTTCAGAGGCATTGGCATTGCGTAGTCGGATCATTTCAATTGGTTGTTCGCGGGGCGTATCCAATCTACGCACCAACGCTTCGATGCGCGCATGGTTTTGCCCACGATCTGATAGGATCAGCAGCTTTGAACCGGGCACAGGGGTCAGTACCGCTTCTGAGGGCAGCAGCGGGCGGATGACTTCGATGATCTCATTCAGAGGTACATTGTTGACCTCAATCACACGTGTCTCAAAGCCGCGTGGCGCAGTGCGCGGCCCGCCAGAGGACAATTCGCGTGCAACATTCATCGGGACGATACGATCGACAGAACCACCCGAAACGATTGTCAGACGGTTCAATTCCAACACGTTTAAGAAAACTTCGTACAGCTCTGCTTTGGACAAGGTGTCAGGGGCCAAGACAGTCACCGTGCCACGCACAGCGGGATCAAGCACAAAACTTTTTCCTGTCGCTTCGGACACAATCTCAGCAAAGCTACGCAGGTCCGCATCGCGCAGATCAAGTTTGATTTGCGCATGGGCCGTGGTTGGCATCACAGCCGTCCAAAAAACCGCCTGCGTACACGCAAGAAAAAGGGCCAGCACCGCTGCCCGAATGGGGTTATCCTGTTTCATGACTGTTCTCTGCCTAAGCCCACACGCGGTTCTTGATGACCGTGTTTTGGGGGTTGCCATGTATTAATGTGAATCTTAGCGCAGTTTGATCGCTTTGGCACCTGTTCGTTGTTCAAATCGGCGTAATGTGGCGAACGTGCCGCTTTTTATGGTGCTAACGTGATCTAGGGTTGAATTTACTCTTTGGAATAGGCCAACAACTCAAGCTCATCTGCGCCGTTGTCCACCCACAGACCTGCTTCATCAATCCGCTTGATGATCACACCGTCAGCCAAGGCATCGCCAACGCGCATCAAGGTGTTACCTGTCGGGTGTGAAACCATTGCCATGGCGCTGTCCCCCAGATCGACCAATCCCGTGATGCTATAGCCAAGGCTGCTTACGGGGGGCTTTGGGGGTTGTGGTTCTTGCGCAGGTGTTGGTGGTTCGACAATGATTTCAGGGGCTTTGGGCAAGGGCGGCTGCACCTCTCCGAACAATGCGGGCCAGCGTTGCGTTGGTGCAGCAGGTGTCGGTGGCTGTGGTTCTGCGCTCCTGCTATCTGTCAAAGCCACAATATCAAGCGTAGCTTTTGGGGCGTTGACAGTCTCATACAATTGTTGCCCTGCCAGCCCTGCGGCCGCCAAAGTCACCAGTGTCATTATCGCAGCAATCAGCCGCATTCTGCACCTCCAACGCGCACTTCACGCTGCTTTTGTGGACGAAAGCCGGGTCAGGTGATAGAGTTTAACAAAATAAAAATACAAAATTGAGCAGGTACATGAAAATATTTACACGCACCCGGGCCGGGTTCCTTGGCCTGTCCGTACTTATGATTTCAAGCTGCGCAGAAACGGGCAGCATTGGACAAAAGTCGTTCCAATCGAACTATATCACTGCGCGCTCTGCTTTAGAGCAGGGTGATTACGACAAGGCAAATCGTGCCTATCGCACGCTATTGCCGGACGCTGGTGAACTTCAGCCGCGCATCCAGCTTGAGCTATCACATAGCTATTTGCGTGCGGGTGATTTCGCGGCGGCGTCGAAACAAGCATCTCGACTTGCCGGGTCACAAAAGGGCAAAGGGCGCGCTGCGGCACTGTCGGTTCAGGCCACGGCGGATCATGAAATGGGATTGCAGGCGCTGGCCAAAGGCGATGCCGAAACCGGCAAATCCTATTTGATGCAAGCCGATGCGGCATTGACCGAATTGTTGAAATCCAACCCTGACCTTGACCCTTTGGGTGGCATGGCGGGCCGTAAGTCGAACATCAAAAGCCGTTTGGAATCTCTGCGTTAAGTTAGGCAGTTATATTTGTGGGGATAGCGTCAATGTGGCGCTGACCTTGCCGTCAGTTTGGGTCGCCTCAAAGCGAAAGTTTGTCATGGCATAACCCCATGTACGGCTGTTGGCAGATATCCAATTTGCCAGCGTCGTGAAGCGTACCAAATCAAAACGCAGATCAATAGTGCCATCTTCTGAGGCGCTTAAATCGCTGATGGCATCACGCAGCCCTGCATCTATCAGGCTTTGTTCAATGGCGCTGGATCCAATCGGGTCGACCAACGCGTTCTTGGGTGCTTGTGCCATAGTGTTTTTTTCAAACACGCGCTCATTCACCCAACGATGTAACGCGATGGCGTCTTGCTGTTGGTGTTTGGCGATACCCTGGGCGTCACGCAGCGGCAAAAGCAGCGCAAAGAAAACCACAACCGGCAGGAACACAAAAATCAATATTCCCAGCAATACGCGTTCGCGCGGTGATCGTTGTACGAGCATATCGATAAAACGGGCGGTCATTGGTTGGCCTCCCCATTGTCAGTGGCTTGGGTGAGGCGCAGTTCAGTCCGCACCAAGGAGGAGCCGTCGCTGGCCCGCGATTCCCGGACATCGGTGACAAGCCCAGAGGCGCGTAAGGTTTCTGCCAATTTGTCGACGGCGGCAAAGCTGTCGAGTTTGATGATGACTGCGAGTTCCTGTGGGGATACGGCACTGACTTGTTCGGTGATGGCCCCTGCATCTTTTAAGATACCTGCCGCTTGGGCGAACAGCTCAAGCGCATTTTCTTGTGACCCATCTGGCCCGGTAGCACCACGCAATTTTGTCAACGCTTGTGTGACTTGGATACGCATATCAAGGAGCGGGCCGGATGGCACAAAGTGGGTTTTAACCAGTGCGCGTGTCTGGCTGTTTAATTCCGCGGTCTGCGACATAATCTGTTGGGTTTCGATGATTTGTGTCGCGGCCCACAACCCGGCAGCAATGACCCCAAACAACAACGGCCAACGCCACGCAAGAACAGTGGCGCGCACCCGTCTGCGGGTAACCTGGGGATCACGGCGCAGGTCAAAATCCAACTCTCCATGTCCTAATAGCTTGGGTATTGGTAAATCGAATTCCTTAACCGCAGCCAGCGATGTGATCACGGGAATGTCGTGTTCTTTTGCCAGTGCGGACAGGGGGGATAATTCTGCGTTCAAGCGTAAAATTGCCTTGGGTTTGTCAGCGGCACTTTCCAACTGCTTTGCCAACAAAGTCAGCGCAATGTCAGTTTGTGCAGAAAACCCATCGTCCGGACCAAGCCGGGCGATAATGTTGTTGTCTAGGCCGGTTATTGTCCAAATGCCTGAAGTGCAGGGAAGGGCCAGATAATCAGGCAGCAAAGCACGGCATTGGGATCCTGCAAGGGCTTTCCATTTGTCCAATTCGATCGCATCCGTGATCAAGACCTTTGACCATGTATCACCCTGCCGAGGGGGAAAAATTGGCCGCATTTCGATGTTTGCAGCTTGCAAACCCACCCGGTCCAGCAATTGTCGCCGCGCGACTTGTTCACGTGCTTGACCACGCAATCCGGGCGGTAAATCCAACGCCAACACTGGCACCTCTGCACCTGGCACAAGCGCGATTTGCTGTGCGCTTGGTGCTGATGTGTTTTCGCTCAGGCGGACGAAAGGATCGCCAAAGCTTTCTGGTGCGGGGTCTTTCACGCGAAATCCTGTTCTGAGTTCTGCTAAATGATGCAGGCTGTGTTGTGATTGTTCAATGCCATGTGGCGTGATGTGTTTGCCGCTGTTGTTACCGATATGAGCTGCTGTGCCAATAGATCACTGTCCCGGTTGGGGCCGTGAAGCGTCGCAATACAGAGGTGCGACTTGCGGTCTGCCCCTGTAATTCAGCGCTAATGCGCACCCCAAACCAATCTGAAGCAACGGAAAATCGCGAGGCATCAACATCCTCGGACAGGTCTTGGCCTGCTGCGATATTCAGTGCCTCCATAAAGGCATCAACCGATGTGAACGGCACCCTA
The DNA here is from genome assembly GCA_049794015.1 of Sulfitobacter sp. Classification (GTDB taxonomy): domain Bacteria; phylum Pseudomonadota; class Alphaproteobacteria; order Rhodobacterales; family Rhodobacteraceae; genus Sulfitobacter. Next base: position 72,026 of record JBARCK010000092.1, read on the forward strand.
GTCCGGGTGATGAGCACGGCAGAAAGGGCGGCGGGGCGCACCTGTGGTACAAAACCTGCCAGAATATCAGCTGGGATCATATTGATGTTTATCTTGCTGTCCCCGGGCAGGACCGTCGCTACTTGTTTTAATTTTGCAAGGTCGTCCGGGGCGAGGTTTGGGATATCTGCCAGTTGCTCAATTGAGAAAAGTGCACCACCAACCGGGTCAAGCGCAGGTCTTGATGCCGCATAAATTTGACGGTTACGTGGCCCGCCGGGCTGCATAAATGCGCGGATTGCATCGCCAGTGCTGGGTGAAATTCCGTTTCGGGCCAGCAACAGATCAAATGCTTCAGGCGCTGATAAATTTGTTGGGTCCGTCAGCCAGTTCAGATTGAACAAGCCTTGCATGTCAGTGATCACGCCGCTGACTTGCCCACGATCCAATGGCACGTTGTAATCAGCTTTGGCCCAATCCTCGCCGGGATGATCTACATCGCCGCCTTGCATATCTTGGTTCAGTAGCGTGACCGATAGCGCCTCAAACGCATCAAGGTAATAGCCAAGTTGACCAGCGCTTTGTTCCGTTTGCAACCGAACGCGCCCAGCATCTGCGCGGGCCAGTAAGAATACCGCAGCGCCGGCAAGGGCTGCCACAATGATAAGGGCATTTACCAGAACAAACCCGCGATCGCGGTATGGCGCATCGCAAGCCATTATTGAAAGCTCTCAATCATTGTCAGAGTGCCATAGGCCAGCGTCGTCATTGTAATTTCGATACCGCTGGGCAGGATGTCCGAATAAGTTTCGGGCGGGCCACCACTGCTGTCACTATTTGGGTCGCCGCCGATGTTTGCAAAATCGAGCAGTGGATTGTTCACCCCGTCAATCCATCCTTGTCCTTCCCAATAAGTGCGGATGTTAACTGCGTTTACGCCTTCTAAAACCAGCGTTTCAAGTTGCAATACCGTTTGGTTTGCAGGCGTTAATGTCGTCCAGACACTGCGATACAATTGGGCATTTCCACGATCCAGACGCCATTGCGCACGGTGGATTTGACTATTGATTTGTCCAGTTATGTCAGGCTGTCCACCAATAGACATGGCAAACCTTGACCCACCTGACGTCAGATGCAACGCGGATCTTGGGGCACCTCGATCAGGGGGATAAAACAACAATGGCATGACGGACGTGAGGTCATTGCGCAGCATTGCAAGGGCAAGGGCAATTTCCGAATTCTGATCATCTAGCGTGACCAAGCGGTCGCGGATACGCAGTGTGCCTGTCAGACTTTGCAATCCCATGATCGCGACCAAGGCAAAGATTGCCATGGCAACCACCAGTTCGATCAGGGTCATTCCTGCATCGTTTGGCGGGCGCTTCATTGCAAAAACCTACGCGGCAAATAGACGACATAAAGAGCACCGCCGCCTCGTTCAGCGCGCGCAGTAATTGTTGCTTCGATCAATCCAGCGGCGGTGGTTTTTGTGGTGGTTGTCAGCGTGAAACTTTGACCTGCCATTTCGACCACTGCTGGCAGGGTGCTGCTGTTTGTGCTGCCCAACAACTGTAATTCTGCGGCGCGATTTCGGGCGGCAAGCTGTGCCAACACGCGGTCTTGGGCACCGCCAATGGCAAGCCGGGATTGATCAACCGCGCGTAGGGCAGCGATGGTTCCCATCGCAAGGATCAGCACAGCAATCGCCAGTTCGACCAGCGTCATGCCAGTGTCGTTTTTGCGCGGCTTTAATCTTGGTCGCATATCAGCCCCGCCCAGCCATCGCTGTTACACTTTTGGGGCCGCGATCTGCGGTCTGAAAATATGATGTCAAAGGCCGTGTTCTGGCCGTTGGAAAGCAAGATAATATCTGGTGCGCCCTGTTCAGAACGTGGAGTAAGGCGTGAGAGGGTGACTGTCCCTGACCACTGGTGCAGAGGTGATTTTATCTGCCAATCCCCCTTTTTCACGAGTGCAGTGCTTAATCCGTTGGAATTCACGCTTAATCCGCGCGCACTGCGGCCTTGGATCGCAAGACCACGCATTGCGTTGAAGTGTTTGCGAAATGCCTCTTTGTCAGATTGCGCCGACTGTTTGCCAGACCCAAACGCCGTTAGGCTGACACCCACTGCCAATATCGCCAAAACCGTCATCACCACCAACAATTCAATCAGGGTGATGCCAGCGTCGCGTGTGACCGGGAGGGTTAGTTTTGTTGCCATGACCCGATATCGGTATCCGCACCTGTCCCGCCTGAAACCCCGTCAGCCCCATAGGAAAAGATATCAAAATCACCATGCACACCCGGTTCTAGATATTGATAGGGCTGGCCCCAAGGGTCTGTTGGCAGGCGTTCCATATATCCGTTTGTCGCCCAATTTTTGGGCTGCGGATCGGTTGCAGGCTTGTTCACAAGCGCGCTAAGGCCCTGATCTGTTGTTGGATAGCGAAAGTTATCAAGCCGGTACAATTGGATCGCGCTTGAAATCGCAGCAATGTCTGACTGTGCGCGTGCTGCGCGCGCTTGATCGGGGCGGTCAATGACACGCGGCACGATGACAAGGGCAAGAATGGACAAGATCACAACCACCACCATCAGTTCCAACAAGGAAAATCCGGCGTCACGCTGCGCTGGTCTTTTGAACGTAAACTGTTTGGCTGGTAAAAGTGATTTCGGCATTGCCCGCAGCATCAAATTGTCCTTTTTATTTTGAGGCATGATATGGCTCGCTTGCTGGCGTTGTCTATCCGCAGTTTCCTATTTCAGCGGTTTGGGCAAAGATATCTCATCGCCAAAAGCAAAATTTCAATCAAGGGATATATGTGACCACTCTTACACCACTGACATTCTTGCTGATTATCATCAGCCCGGCCATCGGATCGTTTATCGGTGTCCTGATCGACAGATTGCCGCGCGATGAAGATGTGATTGTCAAAGGGTCCACCTGTCGAAATTGCAGCACAGTGCTGCGCCCTATGCAGATGATCCCGTTATTTTCATTCATGATGCAGCGTGGGGCGTGTGGCACTTGTGGGCAACCCATTCCAGCATGGCTATTTTATACTGAATTGCTGGCGCTCTGTGCTGCTGTGCTTGCCGTTATTGCAGGGGGTGATCCGGCACATGTGTTCCTATCAGCGCTGTTTTTGTGGGTGCTGATTGGTTTGGCTGGTGCTGACCTGCTCTGGTTTCGGTTGCCTGATGTGTTGACTGCGACATTGGCTGTTGTTGCAGTTGGCCTTGCCGTGGCTCCGGGCGGTATTGGGCTTTATGATGCAATGCTAGGCGCGTTCTTTGGTGCGGGCAGTTTTGCGGTTCTGAGGGGTGGCTATTTCTGGCTGCGAGGCCGCGAGGGTCTGGGCCTTGGCGATGTGAAATTGATGGTGGGGTTGGGTGCCTTTTCTGGGCCATTTGATTTGCCAATGTTAATATTGCTGGGTGCAGTGTTGGGGCTGTTGATTGCCGTGATGGATAAGCTGCGCAACCGATCTGCGCTCAAGGCTGATGGTGCCATTCCGTTTGGAACCGCGCTGTGTGGGGCTGCGGGCTTGCTTTGGCTGGTCAATTGACTTCGCTTTGCTGCGGGGTATGGTCTGCGCAGTTTGAAATTAAGAAATTTATGTCGATCTGGGCGAAACCGTAACGCACGTGCAGATTTGATGATTGATCCGCTAAGTGAGTGAAAACATGCCAAAGATGAAATATGTCTATCGGATTCTTGTGGCAGGTTTCTGCGTGTTTGGGGCCGGAGTACACGCCCAAGAAACGACAGCCATCGACGATGATGCGGTCGTGGCACAAGATGAAATCCCCGTGACAATGGCTGATGTCGAACAGGCATATCAGCGCGGCGATTTTGTATTTGTGCGCGAGGCGTTGCAGAAAATTGCGACCCGCGATGGCAGCCCTTTGGCGCAGTATCGGTTGGGTCGGGTTCTGTTTGAAGGTATTGGTGGGTTGCGTGATCAACCCGCTGCAATCGGGTGGCTGGAAAAAGCGGTTGCCCAAAACAATGCTGATGCGGCCACCCTGTTGGGGCGGATATATCTAAGTGCGGGCAGTCAACGTGATCCTGTAAAGGCAAGCGAGTTACTGTCGAGTGCCGCGGCGCGTGGCCATCCAGAGGCGCAGTACTATTTGGGATTGCTCTATCAAAATGGCACGGGCGTAGAACAAGACGCTGTGCAGGCGTTTAATTGGTTTCTTGCGGCAAGTGAGGCGGGCAATGCATCGGCGCAGTTTGAACTGAGTAGGGCGTTGGTAAAAGGGGTTGGTACCCCTCAAAATCAAAGCGAAGCACTGCGCTGGCTTGAAGAAGCAGCAGGGCGTGGGCAAGTCGACGCACAATATTACCTCGGCCAAACGATCGAAGCAGGTGAAGGCGTGGCCAAGTCATCTGAAAATGCGTTGAAATGGTATCGCCGCGCCGCAGAGGGTGGTCAGCCGCTTGCGCAACGCACACTTGGTACGAAGTATTTGCAAGGCTCCGATGGGTTAGAGCCGAACGCAGAAGAAGCAGTGCGATGGTTATTGGCTGCGGCCAAGGCAAGAGAACCCGGGGCGATGAATAATCTGGCGTTTGGCTATGCCTCTGGAAAGGTGTTGCCGCAGAATGATGCAAAAGCAGCATTCTGGTATGAACAGGCTTCTGATCTTGGCTTGGCGCGGGCAAGTTATGCGTTGGCACAACTGTTCGAGGCTGGTCGCGGTAATCCGGTTAGTTTGGACCGGGCTATCACATTTTACCAAACCGCCGCGCGCCAAGGTGACAAGCGTGGCCTTGATCGACTGGCAGCGCTGACACTTGCAGGTACATTGGATGCTGTTGCCGCACCGCACACTGCGGTGCCTTGGATGATGTATGCGGCTGTTGAAAATGACGATGCGGCGGCGATGGCTTGGTTAGAAGATCAAGCGTCAAAAGGGGTGCGTCCTGCGCAAGTTCAACTGGGCATGTGGTATCTGGAACAAGAAGGCCGCGTTGAAGAAGGTGTTGCATTGCTAGAGCGGGCCGCCAGCGCCGGAAGCGTGTCAGCGCAAGCCCAATTGGGGCAGATGTATACGACGGGTTCAGGTGTGCCGCTGGATTATGTCGCGGCACATAAATGGCTGAACATTGCAGCGGCAAGCGGCCATCAGGAGGCCGCAGAGACACGTTCGTTGATCAATGTTCTGATGACGCCAGACCAGATTGCCCAAGCGCAATCTGAAGCGCGGGTGTTTTTTGAAACGGTTTCAGACAGAACGCCACAAACAGATCAAACTGTACGCGTTGGTGCAGGCACAGGTGACCAATGAAGGGTCTGCGTTGGGCATCTTTGGCGTTGATCGCTGTGTTGCAGATCGGGCATGTTCAAGCGCAACAAGCAGATATAACCCAAGAACAAATTGTCGCCGCGGCACAATCAGGTCAGGCTGACGCGCAATACGCGCTGGGATTGGTATACCACGAGGGGCAGGGCGTTCTGCAAGATTATGCAGAGGCGGCACATTGGTTTGAACGCGCTGCCGACAAGGGTCATGCAGCAGCACAAAACCATCTTGCACGATATCGTTATGAAGGGTTGGGCGGCCCAAAAGATGCCAACGCTGCCTTGTCGCTATTTGAAAAAGCGGCAGAATCTGGCGATCCGCAGTTCGTATATGATCTTGCTTTGGTGTCTGAAACGGACCCAAACACACTGCCCCGCGCTGTTGAACTATACACACAAGCCGCTGAAGCAGGTCATGCGGGGGCCTCTGTTAGTCTGGGGGTTTTGTATCAAGACGGCAAAGGCGTCATACAGGATTTTGCGCGTGCACGCGCGCTCTATGAAGGTCCGGCAAATGCAGGACATGCACGTGCGCTCAACAACCTTGGTTTGCTGTATGTAAGGGGCAACGGTGTCCCACAGGACTATGCCCGCGCGGCAGAATATTTTGCTAAAGCCAGCGAACAGGGGCTGCCAATCGCAATGACGAACCTTGGCGTGCTTTACGAGAATGGCTTTGGTGTGCCGCTGGACGAGGCAAAGGCGGCAGCACTTTATCGGCAAGGCGGCGGGCAATCAGAGGTTGATGTGGGCGGCGCGCAACAACAAGCACCGACATTGATTTACGATGACCGCCTATTGCCGCCTGATAAAAGCAAAGTGGGCTTAGAGTCGCTGGCGGACAAAGCTGAGGCAGGTGACCCTGTTGCCTTGTTCCAAATGGGCTGGCTCATCGGAAATGGCCCTGATCGCCCGTTTGATAATAACTTTGAGGCGGCCGGTTTGTTTCGTGACGCTGCTGAACTAGGCCACGGACCGGCGATGTTTAATTTGGGCGTGATGTATTTCCAGGCACTTGGTCTGCCCCAAGACTATGTTCTGGGGCATATGTGGTTGCTTTTGGCCGCTGACGTTGATGTTGAGGGCGCGCAAAATGCCAACGCATATTTTGCAACAAGGCTGACATCCGAGCAGATAAACGATGCTCAAGAGCGTGCGCGTATGTGGCGTATTGAAAGAAAAAAGAACTACTCTAGATAGAAAGTTATAGATAGCGCATTTTTTGATAGCCTTTATTTCCTCATATAATCAAAGGCCTGCATAATCTTTTGTAATCTAGTGTTTGCCAAAACGCCCTGATGTGGTATCTTTTCGCATCAATTAGTAGCTTATTTTTAGACGTTTCGAATTTTGTATCGACCACATTAAAGAAAAGGCAGGTATTACTGTGAGATTTTGTTCTGGTCTAGTTGCATTGGTATTTTCGTCACTGGCGACTTTCGCGATGGCACAAGACACGCCGAAGCCTGTCCAGCAGCATAATTCGAATGCCGTGTGGTTTGAGAATTGGGTTGGGTTAAGCAATACAACCATGACAGTTGCCGATCCTATCGGAAAAATCACAGCGATCCATGCAGAGTCAGGCACGCCTGTTTTTCAATTGCAAAGCGGTGATGTTGTGGACGGTATCTATCGGTATGAAATCAAAGCTGCGACCAAGGAAGAACAGAAAATCGTGAACCAAATCGACAATGGTCGCGGTAAAGATCAAAAAGACTCGACGGCAAAGCCCTATTTTTTAAGCGGCTATTTTACAGTTTCACGTGGCGTGATTGTCACGCCGGATGACGTGAAAGAAGAATAATCAAAAGGCCAACAGCGCGCTTGAGTGGGTGCTGTATGACCAACACAATCCTCAAGGGGGACAACATGACAAAATTTATATCACACCTAAAACGCCGCACGGCACTGACGTCAGCAGCATTGTTGATGACTGCGGGTACAGCTTTTGCTGATCAAGTGATCGTGGATGATCTGATCGTACAGGGTTCAATCTGTGCCGGTCAGGACTGTGTGAACGGTGAAAGCTTTGGCTTTGACACGCTGCGCCTCAAGGAAAACAATCTGCGGATTAAAGCACAGGATACGTCCAACTCGGCCAGCTTCCCCACAGTCGACTGGCAGATCACCTTTAATGATTCATCTAACGGCGGCGCGAACAAATTTTCCATCGACGATATCGATGGTGGCCGTACGCCGTTTACCATCGAAGCCTCCGCACCTTCCAATTCATTGTACGTCGATGACGGTGGACGGATCGGTAACGGCACAGCAACACCTGTTGTAGAAATGCACATTGTTGATGGTGACAGCCCGACCATGCGTCTTGAGCAAGACGGCTCTTCTGGCTTTACGCCACAGACATGGGATTTGGCGAGCAACGAGGCGAACTTCTTTATCCGCGATGTAACCAACGGCAGCCAGCTGCCTTTCCGTATCCAGCCGGGTGCTGATACCAATTCTCTCTACATTGCTAACGATAACAACATCGGGATCGGTACGACGTCACCTGATTTCGCTCTGCATATTCGCAAGACAGACGAAACAGCACGTTTGATCGTCGAAGAAGCAAGCTCGACTGTTGCCGCGCGCCGCATGTTGATGCTTGAAAACAACGGTACGGTCGTTATGACGCTGAATGACGTCAGTGCAGGTGGCACAGCATGGTCCATCCAAAACCAAGCGACAGAATTCCGTTTTGCCAACTCTACGACTGCCGGCACAGAATTCGCCATCGACACAGCGGGTAATGTTTCAATCCTCGGTGGTCTGACAACAGGTACAGCCGGGTCGTGTACGAGTGCTTCACCTTGCGATGGTGTATTTGACGCTGAAAAGTATACTGTGCCATCTATCACAGAGCACGCTCAGGAAATGTGGACCAACAAGCATCTTCCAGCGGTTGGCCCAACATTGCCAGACCAGCCTGTGAACATCACTGCAAAGCTGCTGAACATGCTGAACGAACTTGAGCATGCGCACATCTACATCGAACAGTTGCACACGCAGATCGGTGACCTAGAAGGCCGCTTGACAGCAATCGAAGCTGACAAAGGCTAACGGTTTTTGAATGAATTATTGAGGCCCCGGTCATAGTGATGGCCGGGGCCTTTTTCGTAGCACGACTATGTATTTCGCTTTGGCTGGCGCTTGCGCGTTGGTGTCAACCAATCCATGATTTGTGACATGACGAACATCGGAAAAATGAACCAATGCTCACTCGGATAATCCAACCCGGACAGTCGCTCCGCTTTGCCCTTGGTGCGCTTTTGATTTGCGTGCTGGCCTATCTGTTTTGGACAGGATCACGCTATCCTGCTTTGGATGAAAAAGCGATGATGTCAGGCGCGATTCAGCTTGAGGATTCGTTGAGCTTTGAGGCGAAATATCCACTGACCGCCGATATGACTTTGCTGCAAAAGGTTTTCTGGTCGACGCTAAACTGGATCAACACAAACAAAAAAGGCATGACTTTTGGCGTTCTGTTTGCTGCCGCATTTCTGACCGTTGCCCCTTATTTGCGCAGGCGCAGTTTTCGAGGGGGCTTTGCCAATTCTTTGTTAGGCATGGTGATTGGCGCACCCTTGGGCGTCTGTGTAAATTGCGCGGCACCCATTGCAAAGGGCATGTATTCAGCAGGCATGCGCGCGGAAACAACGTTGTCTGCGATGATCGCGTCGCCAACATTGAATGTTGTTGTGCTCACCATGTTATTTTCGATCTTGCCGTTCTTTATGGCTGTGACAAAGATCGTGTTGAGCCTTGCCATCATCCTTTTGGTGATCCCGCTACTGTGCCGGTTGTTGCCGCAAACAGAATTATCAGATGATGAATTGGTCTGCGCGATGCCGCCCGTACAAGCGGTTGATGCGTCACGACCAACGCAAGATGAACCCGTGACGCGCGCGGTGATTGGCGTTGCGACTGAATATGTCAAAAACCTTTGGTACATCATCAAATTAACTGTGCCCTTGATGCTATTGGCAGGTGCGCTGGGCGCTACGGTGGCGACATTGCTTCCGCAGGATTTGATCACCGGGCTACAATTTTCGCTGATCGCATTGGTGTTGATAGGGCTGGTTGGTGTTTTCCTGCCTGTTCCAATCGCGTTCGATGTGGTGGTGACGGGTGCATTACTGAGCGCGGGATTGGCACAAGGCTATGTTATGACCTTGTTGTTTACGCTGGGGACATTTTCGATCTACTCATTCTTTATTGTCTATCAGGCCATCGGCGCACGCGCGGCTTGGATGTTGTCGGGCGCTGTTACAGCATTGGGGATACTGGCCGGGATCGGCGTTCAGACGTACTACAACTGGCAGTCAGAACGCGCGCTTGAGATGTTGTTGCAGGGTAATGCCGCACCCCAAAGCATGTTCTGGGCGGCCCATGCAGATGAAGTTACGCCATGGCAAGTTACAAGCACCGATGCGGATCAGATTGCGGTCAGTGCCACGCCGCTGCGCCCAATGTCACCGCCTGATGCGCTGCCTTTCACCCGATTAGAGGCTGATCAAATTGGTATCGACAAACCGCTCGAATTTTCGTTTCGCGACATGTGGCCACCGTTCTGGGAAGGGCGCGGCGTTTCTTCTGGGGATATTGATCGTGATGGTGATCTTGATATCGCGATTGCCTCCACCGAGGCAGGGTTGTATCTGTATCTGAATGATGGCCAAGGTGGTTTTAGCCGGATGCAAACCGACCTTGGCACGTTGGGAAATCAGCATATATTTCAATCTGTTCTCGTTGATATTGATAATGACGGCTGGCTTGACCTATTTCTGGGCACCTATCTGCAAGGCAATTACATTTGGCGGAATGTAGGGGGCAGTTTTGGCGCTGAACCCCCGCGTCCTGTCACAAATCGCGACGATGCTGTGATGTCGATGGGCCTTAGCTTTGCAGATGCTGACCGTGATGGGGACTTGGACGTTGCTTTGGGCAATTGGGCGGCGGGTTGGTATCGCCGTATTCCGGGTGAGGAATCGCGCAATCGGATTATCTGGAATGACGATGGTGCGCTTTCTGGTGCTGCGTTCACCGATCTGCCGGGGTTGCCGGGTGAAACGCTGAGCATCCTCTTCACGGATATGGATCGTGATGGGGCCACGGACCTGATCGTAGGCAATGATTTTGACATCCCTGACTATTTTTATCGCGGTGATGGTGCCGGTGCGTTTGAAATGATTGATCATGCCTCTGGTTTAATCCCGCATACTACGACCACGACGATGGCGGTGAAAACGGCTGATCTGCTGAACAACGGTATGCCCGAAATTTATCTGGCACAGATTGCGGGCAGGTCGTCGGGCGTGTCCGATACGCTTAAAATGCAATCGCTGAATGTCTATTGTGATGGCATCCAAAATCCGAAAGCCAAAGCAACTTGCGCCGAAAATATGCAGATCAAAGATTGGTATAAATCCGGCAATAATTTTGACCCCACCTATGCCAGTAAATGTCAGGCGCTGACGGGTCGTATGCAGGATGAATGCCGGGCGATGCTGGTCAAGGATCTAGCTATTCAGAAACGTGATCCAAAAGTATGCGCGCTGATCCCCGCGACACAACCAATCCCGCGTGCTTATTGTGATCTGCACTTCTTGCCCGTACGCCAGCCACAGGCAGATGAAATCGCACTGACCCATCCGCAAATTTTGCGCTCTAACGTGCTGTTGCAATGGAATGACACGGTCTATGTCGACACGGCCAACGCTCAAGGGCTGGATGTCGGCGGGTGGAGTTGGGACACAAAGATCGCTGATTTTGATCATGACGGCTGGCAAGATGTCTATATCGTCAACGGCACTTGGGTGCCGAACGAGGTATCGCCCTCAAACCTGTTTTTTCACAATCAAGGGGATGGCACATTTGCTGAGGCGTCTGGTTCGTTTGGCCTAGAAGACTATCTGATGACCGCTTCTGCGACCAAGTTTGATCTGGACGGAGATGGTGATCTGGACATGCTGACGCATCCAGTGAATGGCCCTTTGATTGTGTTTCGCAACAACACTCAGACGCCCGGGATTGTATTTGAATTATCTGATCTGGCAGGGAACCGTGACGGTATCGGCGCTGTGCTGACGCTCACCGATGGAACAGGCAGGGCGCAAAGCCGCGAAATACAGCTTGGCGGTGGGTTCATGTCTTTTGATGCGCCGTGGGTGCACTTTGGATTGGGCGCCGCGCGCCGCGCGACCGAACTTCGGGTTCGCTGGGCTGACGGTTTCGAAACTGTGATCGAAGGTGCGTTTGATGTTGGCAAGCGCTATAAAATCACACGCGCAGCCGATTAATCCTTATGCCCTTTGAACTGGCGCAATGTGATGCCCGCTGCTTCAAGCTGTTTGCGTACTGAACCTGCGATCTGAACCGCCTCTGGCGTGTCCCCATGTAGACAGATTGTGTCGATCTGAGTTTCGATGCGCTTGCCGCTTTCTGTGATGATTGCCCCTGCCTGAACCATGTCCACCATGCGTTGGCCCGCAAGCGCGGCGTCGTGAATTACCGCACCGGGTTTTGAACGATCCACCAACGTCGCATCATCGTTATAGGCGCGGTCCGCAAAAATCTCAGCAGCCCAACTGCATCCGAGCGCGCGCGCAGCATCTTGTTGGGCAGTGGCGGCCAAGACCATAATGATCAAATCAGGGTCAACGCTTAGGGCCGCTTCATAAAGGTCGCGCGCCATGACTTCATCCTCAGAGGTCATATTGCCGATTGCGCCGTGCAGCTTGAGATGGCGAACCTTTGCGCCTACCGCTTTGGCCATACCAATGCTTGCCGCCACCTGATACCGGATTTGGTTTTGCAGTGTCGCACGCGGCACGGACATGCGGTTTCGTCCAAATCCTGCAAGGTCCATGAAACCGGGGTGTGCGCCAATGCCAACACCGTTTTGATGGGCCAATGTCATCGTGGCTGCCATCACATCAGCGTCGCCCGCATGGCCCCCGCACGCGATGTTGGCCGAGGTCACGATGTTTAGCAATGCTGCATCATCGCCCATGGTCCAAGGCCCAAAGCTTTCGCCCATGTCTGCGTTTAGGTCCACATATGGCATTTTTATAACTCCTGTTCGAAAGGGTCTGCGTTGGCAGAGACAACACCGCCAACCAATTGATAGCTAAGCAGGTCACGGATGTCAGCAGGGTCACGGACCAATGGCGTCACGCGGGATGTTAGGCCTTTTAACTCTTTCATATACCGCAGTTGAAGCGAAACGGCCTGATCCACGTCGATATATTCAAACCGTATTGCCGCCCCCGCCTGTGCCTGTGCCACCCTTGGCAAATCGCAGGGGATGACAGTCCCGATCCGAGGATAGCCGCCCGTGGTTTGGCATTCGCCCATCAGCACAAAGGGCGTGCCATCGCCTGTAATCTGAATATCGCCGGGCACGATGACTTCAGAGACAATGCTAAGCTGCGCGGCGGTTGAAAATCCATCCCCGTCATGGTCCATCCGTATCCCCATACGGTTGCCTCGGGTGTCCCTTTTGAAGGGTGTTTGGAAAAACCGCTCTCGCGTTTCAGGCGCAAAAGCGTTGGTTTGCATGGATGCAACAACACGCACGACACCGCCCCCAAACCGTGTATCAGCAGGCAGCGTCATCGCCGTGTCTTTGCCCTTGTCTGTCCCCAATGGCAGGCTGTCGCCGTTTTGCAAGGCACGCCCCAGTCCTGCGCTCAAATGGCTGGCGCGTGACCCCATTTGTGTTTCAGTCCCAAATCCGCCACCTACATGCAGATACCCATAGCTACCGTTTTGCGCACCGCCGATGGTCAACGTGGCCCCCGCAGGGAGAAGATGACTGGCATTCCAAATCAACGCCTCACCGTCAATGTTGGCGGCCATTTTGGCCCCGGTCAACGCAATGCGAACGTCTGTGTCCGCGCTGAAACTGCCGCCAGTTCCGGCCATTTCAATTGCGGCAAGGCTTGGAGGTTGGCGCAGCAGGGCCGCACCTTCGTACATTGCAACGGGGTCGGCGGCACCACCCATGGTCAGACCTTGGGCAAGGTATCCCGGTCTGCCCAAATCTTGCAGGCTAAGGGCCGGACCTGCCTGAAGGATGCGCAATGATGCAGTCATGTCAGCACCTCCGTGGTTGCGCCACCGTTGCCGGATGTGTCCTTTGTTTCAATCTTGCTAAACTCTGATTGAGTGATCGCAGGAAATATCATTTCGTCACCGGGCGACAGCGCAAACGGCTGCTTGGCCTCTGGGCGAAATGTGCGAAACGCGGTTTGTCCAACGTGCCGCCAACCCGTGGGTGTCACGTTGGTAAATACAACCAGTTGTCGCACGGCCACAACCAAAGCCCCTGCTGGGACCGCTTGGGTCAAGCTTTGCTGTCTGGGAATATTCCATGTTTCGCTGAGTTCACCCAAATAAGGTTGGCCCGGTGCAAAACCGATGGTTAAGACCCGGACGCGCGTTTCAGAAAGCTCTTTTATGGCGGCGTCAGGATCGACGCCTGCGACCTCTGCGGCTTCCTCGAGTTGTGGTGCTAAATCAGTGCCGTAGACTGTTGGCACGTGCCAAAGTGTACGCCCCTGCGGTAAAGGTGCTGCAAACCAATCTTGCTGCGCGATCAGTGCCGACAGCTTTTCAGTCATGGCTTCAGCAGGGGTTGCGGCAAGGTCAACTTGCAAAAACGCCGAGACAAGCGATGTGCTGGTCTCAGACACTTCCGGCCAGTTCTGTGCGTCAATAGCAGCCCGAAAAGCAAGCGCGGCACGATTGGCGGGTTCTGACATTTTGTCTGCAAAGCTGACAAGGATGCCCGAGAGCCCAACAGTGCGAATGATCGGCCAGTCAGTCATTATGTAGAACCTTTGCGTAAAGACGCGGAAGCAGGATGGGGGTTAGGTACATCGGCAGTTGCCAGCACCCGATGAAGACCATGAGTGGGGCCAATATGTCTGGGGGTAGTGCCACCAGAAACAGTGCAATGTTGCGATTGCCAGCGCCAATTGCCAAGGGTCCAGCAACAGGGCGCAATCGGGTCTGGCTGAGGATTGTCAATGTAAGCACTTGTAGGATGTAACTGATTGCAAAAGCCAAAGCCGCCCACCCTGCAACGGCCCATGGGTCGCTGCGCAGTGCCGGATTGAGTGCTGCCATTAAGCCCACAACGATGATCGAAAATGCCAGAACTGACGCGCCATCGAGCGCTTTGATTTGCCCTTCGGAGGGTTTTGGGAACAGCCATGCGCGCAGTGCAAATCCTATTGCTGTAGAAAACAGAATTACGACCAGCATCTTTACAGCGGCGAATGTGATTTCGTTGGCTGGGCCAAGCTGCGGGAGCAACGAGAGGACAGGCAGGATGGTCAGCGGAAAGACGGCTGTTCCCAGCACCAAAATTTGCATCATCCGCCCGCCATCTAGCCGCATGATCAAGGCTAGATTTACGCTGCCCGTGATCGCGGGTGCGGCGCTGGCCAAGACGATAGCAAGGGCGGCTGGCGTGTCTTGTAGATTGAACAATGACAGCAGCAATAGCAGCGTTATCGGCACTGCCATTTGCAGGATCGTCACGGCGACCAATCCCCAGCGTAGGTCGCGTGCCGCCCCCAGTGCAGCGCGGTGACCAATGCGCAGTGCCGTGATGGTTAACAAAGCAGCGACCATTTGAGGCAACCATGGCACCATGGCGCGCGCTAAGCTGGGCAACAGCAATCCCGCCGCCAATCCGGCGATCAAACATAGGCGCGCATGGGTCGAGGCAAGCCATAGAATGCGATGCACTTTCAAACACCTCTACACCGGACCTTTGCGCAGATTATCAGGCAACCAAGTTGCGATTTCAGGGAACCAGATCAGTAAAAACACCATCAGCACCATGATTGCAAACATCGGCAAGGCAGCGCGGGTGATATAGCCCATTTCGTGATCTGTCATGCCTTGGAGGACAAACAAGTTAAATCCGATGGGTGGCGTGATTTGCGCCATCTCAATGACGATGACTACAAAAATACCAAACCAGATTAAGTCGATGCCTGCATCGCGCACCAAGGGTTCGACCACTGCAATGGTCAGCACGATCACAGAAATACCGTCAAGGAACATGCCCAGCACGATGTAGAACACCAGCAACGCCATCAGCAGTTGAAACCGCGTCAGGCCCATTTCCGCGATCATTTCAGCCAAGGCGCGGGGCAGTCCCGTGAAGCCCATCGACAGTTTCAAAAACGCAGCGCCTGCAAGGATCAGCGCGATCATCGCGGACGTGCGCATCGCACCCATCAGGCTTTCACGGAAACTGAGCCAGTTCAGCGACCCTTGGAAAAGCGCCAGCGTTAGGGAACCGATTACGCCAATGGCCGCGGCCTCGGTTGCGGTGGCAAAGCCAAGGTACATTGAGCCAATGACAACGGTAATCAGGGCAAAAACCGGGATCAGGAACCGCGAATTGCATAGTTTTTCGGCGAAGGACATGGCGGGTTCGACAATTGGGTTCCAGTCCTTAGATACCCAGCTGTAGATGGCGAGATACCCCATGAACATCGACGCCAGTACGAGGCCCGGCATGACGCCTGCAAAGAACAGCTTGGTGATGCTTTCGTTCACGGTGACGCCGTAGACGATCAACGCGAGCGAAGGCGGGATCATCAGACCCAACGTGGCCGCACCCGCCAACGTGCCGATGATCATTTTTTCAGGATAATTCCGGCTGCGCAGTTCGGGGATCGACATTTTGCCAACTGTGGTCAGTGTCGCGGCAGACGATCCTGATACGGCGGCGAATACGGTGCAACCGACGATGTTGGTGTGGACCAATCCACCGGGCAGGCGTGCCAGCCAAGGGGATAACCCCTTGAACATGTCCTCGCTTAATCGCGTTCGATACAGGATTTCACCCATCCAGATGAACAGCGGCAGGGCGGTTAATGTCCAACTAGACGACGATGCCCAGATCGTCGTGATCATCGCGTCGCCAACTGGGCGCGTGGTGAATAACTCCATGCCAACCCACGCGACACCCATTAGGGCAAGGCCGACCCAGACGCCTGTTCCGAGTAGGAAGAAGAGGGCAAAAAGGAATAGGATGATAGCATAAATTTCGGTCATCAGTTCATTCCCTGTGGCTTTGGTTAACAAGGTCACGGGTGATCCGATGATCGCCCTTAACGATGACATGAATAAGATTGTCGATCAAAGCGACGGTCAGGATCGCGCCACCCACAACCATCACAGATTGCGGTATCCAAAGCGCGGTTGCGTCTTGGTCTTGGCTGACTTCGTTGAATTTCCATGACCAGTAGACAAACCAATAGGCGTAGTAGGTGAAATAAGCGGCGATGGCAGCAGCAAGGCCAAAGCACCAGATTTCAAGCAGGCGTTTTGGCCCGGTTGAAAGCGCGTTGAGCAGAATAGACACGCGAATATGTGCGCCGCGATTGAGCGCGTTTGCAAAGGCAAGGAAACTGGCACCCGCCATGGCATACCCGGCATAACTTGCCGCACCCGGAAACACGGCACCTGTCCAGCGTGCGACCATTTGGGCAACGATGAGGACCAGAATGGCGACAAGACAAAGTGCAGCAGCAGCCCCCGCAGCGACATAGATAAAATCAAAAAATTTGCGCAGCGTTGTCATAACATCCTGCCCCCCGCATGGATCGAAGTGAAAGAGGCGGCGTTGAACCGGGTGCCGCCTCTTTATCTTGGGTTACTTCATGGCTTTGAAGTCATCGACGATGGCCTTGCCATCATCGCCAGCAGCTTCGAGCCATTCGGCGGTCATGGTGTCACCCACTTCGCGCAGACCAGACATCAGTTCTTCGCCCGCTGGGCCAACCGTCATGCCACCTTCGCGCAGCCCGTCATAGGTGAACTGTGTGTAGGCTTTGGATGCTGCCAAACCACGCTCTTGTGCTTCGGTTGCACAGCCATTGATGATGCCTTTGTTTGCGTCAGAAACACCTGCCCAAACATCAGCGTTTACCATCACATAGTTGCGCGGCAGCCATGCATCGACCTCATAGTAATGTGTCAGGCTTTCCCAAACCTTTTGGTCATAGCCTGTGGCACCAGATGAAATCATCGATTCTGCAACGCCTGTCGCAAAGGCTTGGCTGACTTCAGCGGCCTCAATCGTGACGGGGGCCATGCCCGTCAATTCAGCCAAACGTGCGGTCGTGTTGTTGTATGAGCGGAATTTAACGCCAGCCATATCAGCAACCGAGTTTACTTCTTTTTTGAAGTACAGACCCTGTGGCGGCCATGGCACGTTATACAGCAAGTGAAGGCTTTGCTCTTCTAGCACCGCTTCGATCTTGGGCTGGGCTGCTTTCCACAAGTTTTCGCTGTCATCAAATGACGGCGCAAGAAATGGGATGCTGTCATAGCCGAACACGGCGCTTTCGTTCTGATGACCAGACAACAGGCGTTCGCCGATCTGGACCTGACCCGTTTGGATGGCGCGTTTGATGTCTGCACCCGCAAACAATGACCCACCGGGGTGCACAGTAATCTCAATCTCGCCTGCCGTGCCATCCGTTACGCATGCCGCAAATTCCACACCGTTTTCAGAATGAAAGTTGGATGCTGAATAGGCCATTGGCATGTCCCACTTTTCCGCAGCAAAGGCAGGAAGTGCGGTTGTCAGCGTGAGCGCAGCAGTTGCGGCCCCGGCCATCAGTTTTGTTGTCATCTTCATTGGTCGTTCTCCCAGTTGGTTTGTTATTATTATGCAGCGCCAAAGCGTTGCGGGTGATACGCGGTCAAATCCGTGTTGGTTGGTTGACCCGTGATTAATCCGGCGACCAGTCGGCCCGTTTTTGGGCCGCCCGTCAACCCGATGTGGTGATGCCCAAAGGCGGTAAAGACCCGTGTCCCCCCAATCTGTCCAATCAATGGCAGACTGTCACTGGGGGCGGGTCGATGCCCCAGCCATTCGATTTCGTTGCTGGCGTTTAAGTTCGGAAAGGCTTGTTTTGCCTGTCTGAGCAACAGATCAAGCGGCGCCTTGGAGGGCCCTGCGTCAAGGCCGCCAAATTCAACAATCCCGGCACAACGCATCCCTTGGGCCATCGGAGTGGCCACAAATTTGCCGCTGGCGATCATGATGGGGCGTGTGGGCCCGCCTGTCGCGTTTTCGAATACGATGTGGTAGCCGCGTTCAGATTCCAGCGGCACATTCAGGCCAAGCTTTTTCATCAGAGGCTTTGACCAGACGCCTGTTGCAAGGACAACGTCGTCACAGGGAATGGCATCTTGTGTTGTCAGCACTGAAGATATCGCACCGCCGCTTAGGTCAAAATCCTTTACCTCGGCTTGTATTATTTTGCCGCCAAGGTCGGTCAGCGCCTTAGCGAGAGCCTGCACATAGCCGCCGGGGTCACGGATAAACCCATGATCTTTCATGGCGGCCAGACAAGTTATGTCTGAACTTATGTTTGGTTCGTAGTCGTGAACATCGCCCCCTTCGATCATCTGCGGCACAAAGCCGGCATCACTGCGTAAGGCCCATGTATAGGGATCAGCATCAAATGCAGCACGGTTGCGATAGGCAAAGCAATAATCACTTTCTGTCACCCAATCGCCCAGACCCAATTCACCACACAGGCTTTTGTGTTGCTCAAGGGTGTCCGCGACAATGGGGACCAGCCCTTTGGCGATGCGCCGGGTATCAGCGTCGTTGGCGTTGCTCATGTAGCGGCGCAGCCAAGGCAACAGCCGGGGCAGATACGACCACCGCATGAACAGTGGGAAATTGCCGTCCAAAAGCATACCCGGGGCTTTGCGCATTAACCCGGGTGCGGTGACCGGAACCATAGAGCAAGCGGCAAGAACACCCGCATTCCCATGTGATGTACCGGTGCCGGGCGCTGCGCGATCAACCAGCGTCACGTCTGCGCCAGATCTACGCAACCAAATCGCGGTGGAAACCCCCACAATGCCCGCGCCAATGACCACAACATGTCGTGTCATCGAGCCACCAAATTGAATGTTGATTTTTTCACAGTTCGATTCCTTTCCAGCATAGTTGCAGAAAAATGCAATACGTCAACAAAATGTTTGTAAATTGTCATCGTTGTAATGTGCGCTTGTAGCATCGCTTAATCCCCGGCACTCTTTGTGGGAAAAAACATGGGTTTTATGATGCGCCAAGATGATGATGCGAAGCTAGGGATTTTGATGTTGGATACAAAGTTCCCACGTATCCTGGGTGATGTTGGAAACGCCAAGAGTTGGCCGTTCCCGGTGCGCTATGCGGTGGTACCTGGCGCAACACCCGAAGCAATTGTCTGCGATGACATCGAACCTTTTGTGCAGGCATTTATTGCGGCTGGACATGATTTGGTAACAACGGGGTGTACGGGCATCGCCACAACCTGTGGATTTCTGGCGTTGATACGGCCCCGTCTTGCTGCGGCGCTGGGCGTACCGGTTGCTGCATCTGCGTTGGAACAGGTGGCACTGGTGCAAATGATGCTGCCGTCTGATAAAGTGGTGGGTATATTGACCATTTCAGCGGCGACATTGACGCAAGCGCATTTGAAGGCTGCGGGCGTCCCAACGCAGTGTCCGGTTCAAGGGACCGATGGCAGCAGCTTTTCTAAATCAATTTTGGGGAACCTCGCTACATTGGATGTTGATGCGGCCAGACAAGACATGGTGCGTGCCGCACAAACCTTGATCGTTAACCACCCGAATGTTGGGGCGATTGTTCTGGAATGCACCAATATGGTCCCTTATGCCGACGACATTTCACAGGCCACGGGGCGGCCTGTCTATTCGATCCACACATATTTGAACTGGTTTCACGCAGGTTTATGCCCGCGTGAATTTTAGGCTTTCATATCTTCCAAGATCAGATCACTGGCTTTTTCGCCAATCATAATGGCTGGTGCATTGGTATTGCCTGAAACGATTTCAGGCATGATCGAACAATCTGCCACCCGCAGACCTGTGATGCCATGCACGCGCAAACGGTCATCGACAACGGCGTCCTTACCATTACCCATCTTGCAGGTCCCCGTGGGATGATAGATCGAAGCCGTATTGTTGCGTGCCCAATCAAGCGTTGCGTCATAATCATCGATATCAAGGTCGGCGTGAGGCCGATATTCTTGCGATATCTTTGACGTCAGTGGGGCATGCTTTGCGATTGTGCGCGCGATGTTGACGCCTGCTACAACGGTGCGGCAATCCGTTTCCGTGGCCAGATAGTTGGGAATGATCTTTGGATAAGCGCGCGGTTCTTTGCTGCCCAAACGAATTTCGCCACGGCTTTCCGGGCGCAGTTGGCAAACTGACATGGTGAAGGCAGAAAATTTATCAGCACCCTTGCCGGGATTTTCTGCGGATAAAGGTTGTACGTGAAACTGAATGTCAGGTGTTTCTAACTCATCACGTGTTTTGAGGAACCCTGTGGCAAGGCTTGCGGCCATCGTCATCGGGCCGGCGCGGAACATCATGTATTTGAGGCCGATCTTGGCTTGACCAATCAAGCTGCTGACCTCGTCATTCAGGGTTGGTTCATGGGTTTTGTAAACCAGCCGTGCTTGCAAGTGGTCCTGCATATTCTTGCCAACACCGTGCAGGTCATTGTGCACTTCAATCCCGTGTTCACCTAATTGTTCGGCCTCACCGATGCCAGACAACATTAACAGTTGGGGCGAATTGATTGCACCACCGCACAATATAATCTCGCGGTTTGCTGTCACCGTCTGCACATTGCCGCTGCGATCTGTATAGGTGACAGCAGTGGCGCGTTTGTCTTTAATCACGACCTTATCGACCTGTGCATGGGTAATGATCTTGAGGTTTTCCCGGCTTTTCACAGGGTTAAGATAGGCTACAGCTGTGCTGCAACGGCGACCATTCTTTGAGGTCAGTTGAAAGAATCCAACGCCTTCTTGCTCTGCGCCATTGTAGTCAGGATTAAACTTATATCCGGCGGCCTGTGCGGCGGCGACCCATGCATCCGTGATCGGGCGCTGGATGCGCATGTTGCTGACAGACAGCGGACCCTGATCGCCATGAAAATCGTCTGCGCCGCGCTCATTCTTTTCTGCGCGCTTGAACAGGGGTAGGACATCATCCCAGCCCCAACCGGCATTTCCCATCTGACGCCAGCGGTCATAGTCTTGAGGCTGTCCACGGACATAGAGCAACCCGTTAAGGGATGACGATCCGCCCAAGACCTTACCACGGGGCCATTCGATAGAGCGACCATTCAGTCCCGGATCAGGTTCGGTTTTATAGCACCAATCAACTTTAGGATTATGGATGGTTTTGAAGTACCCTACTGGAATATGGATCCACGGGTTTAGGTCGCGTCCACCTGCTTCGAGTAAAATGACCTTGTTTTTAGGGTCTTTGCTAAGCCGATTTGCGACAACACACCCTGCAGAACCTGCGCCAATAACGATAAAATCTGCGTTCATATTCACAATCCCCGTGCATTTGAAGAAAACTCTATACAGGTGCAGAAATCCATACTAGTCTTTTTTGAAACAAAAAGTCTCAATAATGGACAAACTACTCAACTGGGAGGAACCAACATGAGTGTACAAAACAAACTAAAAGGCATTTCGCGCCGTGACCTATTCCGGGTCGCTGGTCGTTATGGTCTAAGCTCAACTTTGCTGGCAGCAGGTAGTTTTGGGGGGGCGATGAGCCTTGCCAACCTCGCAAGCGCCGCTGAATCAAGCTATGAAAAGCGTTTTGCAAAAGAGCCAAAATTCACATTCAAGTTTGGTGCAGCCGGTTTTAACCAGCGTAACCTATTGATTGAACGCGCTGGTTGCCTGGAATTCGCCCGCGATTTGGAAAGCCGCTCAGACGGTGAAATCCGCGTTGAGTTCATTGGTGACAACCAGATTTGTGGTCAAACATCTTGCGTTGAAAAAACACAGCAAGGCATCGTCGATATCTATGCGGCCTCTACACAGAACTCTGCTGGTGGTGCGCCATATTTGAACGTACTCGATTATGCATACATGTTCCGTAGCCGTGCAGATCAGTACCACTTCTTGTATTCACCAGAATCAGTCGCATTGCTGCGTGATCCCTATGAAAAGCGTCACGGCCTGAAATTCTTGTTCAGCCACTGCGAGCTTCGCGGGATCCAGATGGGTCTGAAGTGGCAGGACGCGCCAACGATCACCAAGCTGGAAGAAATGTTTGGTTCCAAGAACCGTGTTACAGGGACACAGCTGGGTCGCATCGCGATGAACGCTTTGAACTTGAACCCAGTGCCGGTTGCCTGGGAAGAAACCCTTGATGGTCTGAAGCAGGGCTTGATCGATGGTGCGGAAACATGGGCGTCTGCGGTTGCCTATGCCAACATGTCACCAGTTGTTTCTCAGTCCGTTGATCTGAAGTTCTTCTGCGGTACAGAACACACAGCAATGTCAGCATCAGCCTTCGACAGCCTTGGCGGTGAATTGCAGGACGTTGTTATGGAATCTGCGTATCTTGCACAGGTTCACGTTCAGGCAGCGAACGAAGCCGCATTGGTCAACACCGTTGGTGCAGCGAACCCACAGGGTCCGAACACAATCTTTGCCAAAGACAATGTGCGCGTTGCGACACTTGCAGACGATCAGATCAAAATGGCCGAAGAAATGTGTTCTCCAGAATTCCAGCCTGCATTGTGGGAAGACTGGCGTGAGCGCCTTAACGGTTGGTCCGGTGGACGTGACACGTATCAGGAAATCTATGACGTTGCGCGCCAGAACACGCACACGTTGGCTGAAAACGTTGAACCACGCCGTTGGTGGAAAGCCTGATAGGCTCTCTCTAGCAAATCAAAGGCCGGTCCGCGAAAGTGGGCCGGCTTTCTTGTCCTAAACACAGATTTAGGATCGACCAATGACTGCGAATAACGCAGCATGGGGTCTTGAAGCGAATGTTTCAATCTAAGGGGGGATGCCTAGATGTCGATTTTGGCCGAGGCAGCAGACGTAATACCTGCATTGTTTTCCGGTAGTGCATGGAAAATGAAAGACGCATTTTACACAGAGGGGATGTGGCTGTTTTGTTTCTTTGCCACGCTCATTGGGGGTATTTTCGCGAATTGGTTTTACAAGGTATTGCCATTTCTTGATCGTCACCTTGAGCGCGGCATCGCCGTTGCAACCTATTTGATGATCTCAGTAATTATCTTTTGGGGCGTCATTGATCGTTTCATTTTCTCGAACCAATGGGCAGGTTCAACAACCGTGCCGCCGTTCTTGTTTATGATCATGGCGTGGTTTGGATGTTCTTATAACGTCAAGTTGCGCACGCACCTCAGCTTTAGCGAATTCCGCAGCAAAATGTCCCGTTCCGGCCAGATGGCCGCACTGACAATGGATGCTGTTTTGTGGTTCGGCTTTTGCTGGATCGCGATCACAACGTCGTTGCGGTTTACAGCGTATTCCGCTGATAACTTCCAACTCGTCGATGGTGTCGATGATACAATGAAGTGGTGGTTCTACGTGACTGTGCCAATTGCATTTACACTAATGTCAGGTCGCGTTGTGGGTAACTGGTTGGAAGACTGGAAAAATTACCGCAGCGGTGACGAGATCATTCAAACAGCAGTCATCGGGGGGGATGTATAATGTCAGACGCAACGTGGATCACATTGATTTCGATGGGCGTAACGGTTTTCTTTATGCTCGGCACGCCCGTGCTTTTGGTCATCTTTTATTGGGTGATTGGCTGTAGTTTTGTTATCGGCCTCCAACTCGACAACACAGGCAACGAATTGCTGAACGTGTTTAACAAGGGCTTTGCCCTTCTGGCGATGCCTTTGTTCATCCTTACCGGGGATTTGATTAACCAATCTGGGATCGCGCGACGATTATCGGATTTCGCCTATTCCTGTCTTGGCTGGCTGCGCGGTGGCCTTGCCATGGCCGCAATCGCGGCATGCGGATTGTTCGCAGCGATTTCGGGATCAAACTCTGCGACGACTGCAACCATCGGTTCGATGTTGCACCCTGAAATGGTCAAGGGCGGATACGACGAACGCTTTTCTGCGGCGACTGCTGCGGCGGGCGGTACGGTTGGTATCATCATTCCCCCCTCAATCATCTTTATCGTTTACGGCTTCTTGATGAACCTTTCGATCTCGGATCTGTTCATCGCGGGTATTGTGCCCGGCAGCTTGATGGTGCTGGCGATGATGACCGCAGCGTTCATCATCTGTACCTTGAACGGTTGGGGCTACTTGATCCGTCTGTCACCTGCACGGGTGATCAAAACCGCAATCGGTGCATGGCTCGGGTTCTTTGCCATCGGTCTGGTGCTTTGGGGTATTTACTCTGGCAAGTTCTCACCAACCGAAGCGGCGGGTGTGACCGTTGGTTTCTGTATTATCGTCGGCATGATCAGCTATCCGCTGAACAAGATCATGGGCAGCGACGCAGATACGCCTGTTGAGGAAAAGAGCACTCTGTCGATGTTCGTGGTCGAAGGGTTCACCTTGTTGCAAGTGCCAAAGATCGTCACACGCTCTGCACAGATTACAGGTATTTTGGTGCCGCTGATCGCCGTGTCTGTGGCGATGCAGCAAGTCATGTCAGCCTTGGGTGCCAAGGAAACAATTGGTGCCTTCGTGACAGGAATGGGTGGCTATTACGCTGTTCTGTTTACGTCGATGGCGATTGTTTTTATCGCAGGCATGATTCTAGAGAGCCTTCCGGTGACAATCATTCTGGCACCGATCCTTGCGCCTATCGCGGCGTCGGTTGGTGTTGATCCGATCCACTTCTCGGTGATCTTCCTTGTGGGTGCTTCCATCGGCTTTATCACGCCGCCTTATGGTCTGAACCTTTATGTCGCAAGTGGTGTTACTGGTGTTCCTTACTTTAGGTTGCTGCGCTACACGGTTCCGTATCTGGTCGCTTTGATCTCAGTTTGGATTATTGTGGCACTGACACCGCAACTGGCTTTGATGCTGGTGCCCGGACAATAAGCGAGTAAAGCAAGTCATGGCAGACGCCGGCTATTCAGATAAGTCTATTCCGACCAACCTGCGATTGCTGATGTTGCTTGAAGAAATTGCAGCGGTTGGGGTTCCTGTAACCCCAACCGCTGCAAATGAAGCTTTGGGACTGCCGAAACCAACAGTGCACCGTCTGTTTCAACGTTTGGAGCAAGAAGGATTTTTACAGCGTGATATTGATGGGCGGTCATATTCCGCAGGCCAGCGGCTACGCAAAATGTCGGTTAATGTCTTGTCGTCGTCGCGGGTGCGGACGGTACGATTGGCCGTCTTGAATGCGCTGACAGATGATGTTGGAGAGACCTGCAATATCGCGACACCTGATCGCGATGGCATGGTCTATCTGGACCGGGTTGAAACAAAATGGCCTTTGCGCATCCAACTGCCAATCGGCACGACGGTGCCATTTCATTGTACCGCAAGTGGCAAAATGTATCTGTCGTCCTTGGCCCCTCGTTTGTTGGCCAAATACCTGTCAGCCGCCATTCTGGATCAGCACACTGCAAAATCCATGACCGACCCAGCGGTGCTTCAGGCCGAGATTGAGCTGACGCGCGAACGCGGATATTCAACAGACGATGAGGAATTTATGGATGGCATGGTCGCGATTGCTGTTCCCATTCGCGATGACCTTAACCGTTTGATGTCGACACTATCGGTTCATGCCCCAACACAGCGGGTCAGTGTTGAAGATTTGAAGCAAAATCTTGAGCGCTTTAAATCTGCGGCTGCGGACCTATCAGAATTGATATTGCGTTAAGCGCTTTGGCGCAGCCACCCGTCTTCAAACGCGATCTGACTGACACCTGCGATTTTGGTCAACCGCTGCACTTCACCTTCAAATGCGCGCTGTCTGGCACTGCCCCAGTGCACTTTGGGTTCTGGCCACAGCGCTTTTACGCGCAGCACGTCTTCATCTCGAAACGCCTTCATGTCCACGCGGCCGACCAACCTGTCACCTTGAAGAATAGGAAATACATAATAGCCGTATGTGCGCTGCGGCGCTGGCACGAACATCTCAACACGGTAGTGAAAGCCAAAGAGCCGCTCAGCACGCTTGCGATCCCTTAACGCGGGATCAAACGGACTGAGAACCCTAAGCCGATTTGTCGGGGCGGCAGTCAGAGCAGGATCATTTGCAATCCCGGGACGTGCATAGGTGGGCTTTACCTGACCATCTGCGCCCGTGACTTCGATCTGTTCAAGGCGGCCTGCTTGTATCTGTGCTTTGCACCAGTGATGGGCCTCTGCGGGGGTGATATGTGCCCAAAACGCGGCGATTTCCCCGTGTGTCGCAAACCCAAGGCGCGCAAGCGCCTGATCGCAGCACCAATCAATTGTCTGATCTGTGTCTGGCGCATTTAATACATCACACAACGATTGCTCTAACACACGTTCCGTCAGGTCATATCGCTTCTGAAATCCATCTCGCCCAACCACGCATAGATCGCCACTGCGCCAAAGGTATTCCAATGCGGTCTTAGAGGGGTGCCAATCCCACCATCCGCCTGATCCACGTGCTTCGTCCTTGCCAACATCTGACGAACTGACCGGGCCGTGTTCGCGGATTTGATCTAGGATGATTTGAAACTGTTTCTCAAACCCTGCGCGGCGATCAGAGCGCCAGCGCGATTTTAGGCGTTCAGCGTCGCGTTGTCGGCGCAGGTGCCATTGCGGGTAATATTCCATCGGGATGACGGCAGCATCATGTGTCCAATGTTCAAACAAGTCGCGATCTTTTTCATAAAGCGACTTCAATGCTTTTGGCCGATAGCGTGGGCGGCGTGAAAAAAGGATCAGATCATGGGCACGGGCAACGGTGTTGATGCTGTCCAATTGTACAAACCCAAGCGCCTTTATCATGTCGAGCAAATCGGACCCTGATGCCGGTCCTTGCGGTGCTTCTGACAATCGATGTCTGTCTAGGAAAATGCGCCGCGCGTCAGTATTGCTAAGGGTCGTCGCGATCATGTTCTACGATGGCGGCGCAGCGTATCACCAAGGGAGAGGGTCGGTTTCAAAGTCACCTGATTTGGCAAGTCCGGGTCAGGTTCATCCGAGGTGTGGTTCAAAATGATCTTTGCAGCGGCTTGGCCGATTTCAATACGACAGGCGTCCATCGTTGCCAGTTGGCGTGGTAGCCCTTGCAACAATTCAACATCGTTAAATCCGGCAAGGCCAATTTGCCCAGGGATATCGATACCCTGATCTAGCAGGTAAAGCAGCCCGCCGGCACCAATCATGTCGTTTGAATAATACATAAAATCGAGGTCAGGAGAGCGTTCCAGCATATCTTGCGTCATCTCGCGTCCTTTGGCCAAGGCTGACCCACCAGAGTAAAACGCACGGTCTTCGATCTCTATACCCGCCTTGGCAAGGCCTTCGGTAAAGCCCTCAAAACGTTTGCGCGCACGGTGGTCCAACGGCATTTTGGTGCCCATAAACCCAATACGTTCGTAACCCTCTTTTAGGATCGCATCCGCCATCTGACGGCCAGCGCGACGATGTGAAATACCAACCATTGCATCAACGGGCGTTCCATCCACATCCATGATCTCAACCACCGGGATACCAGAATTGCGCAACATGGCACGGGCCGCATCGGAATGTTCCAGACCCGCAATGATGACACCTGAAGGGCGCCAAGACAGCATTTCATACAGAACACGCTCTTCCTTTTCAGGCATATAATCGGTGACACCCACGACGGGCTGCAACGGTGTATCCTCCAACACTTGGTTGATACCGTTCAGCACCTCGGGAAACACCATGTTGCTAAGCG
Source organism: Sulfitobacter sp. (assembly GCA_049794015.1). Classification (GTDB taxonomy): domain Bacteria; phylum Pseudomonadota; class Alphaproteobacteria; order Rhodobacterales; family Rhodobacteraceae; genus Sulfitobacter. Next base: position 100,060 of record JBARCK010000092.1, read on the forward strand.
ACGGAATGATCACGGCCACCAGATTAACGCGCTGTGATGCAAGTGATCCGGCGATTTGGTTGGGCACATATCCCAGCTCTTTTGCCGCAGCGAGAACACGATCACGGGTTGCTTGTGATACATCCCCGCGTTTTCGCAAGACCCTGCTCACGGTCATTTCAGAAACGCCACAAGCGTCAGATACATCACGCAGCGTCAAAGGGCGCTTGGAAGGTGTGGTCAAAATCTGATCTCCTGAATGTGTTAACAATTGTTAGGCGAACACCACAGGGCGATCAAGCAGATGCGTGTTGTGTCTGGTATGACAGAGTAAGACGGCGCTTTCCACCAGCACATGTTTGTCCTAATAAAAAGCAAGATCGCGATAGACCCGTAGCTCAGCTGGATAGAGCAATCGCCTCCTAAGCGATAGGCCAGCGGTTCGAATCCGCTCGGGTCTGCGATCTGGTTTTAAGTCAATTATGCGGCTATCCGTCTTGCACCAAATCAGACAGATTGCGTGTGGCGTCTTGGGCGGATTGTGACAGGGCGCGAATATCGCTGCTGATCTGGGTAAAGCCGCGCCCGGCGTCACCCACGCGGGCGGCTTCGACGCTGGCGTTGATCGAAATGAAGAAAATCTGTTTGCTGATCTTATCCAGCCTGCCAATCGCTTCTTGCGCTTGTTTTGCGTGCGCAAATTGCTGAGCAATCACATGCCCGATGAAAATCTTGCGGTACGCATCTAATGCATCGTTGATGGCAGGGACCATTTTATCGGTAATTTGTGCAAGTAAAGACATGGCATAAGCGGGCGTGAGTGGTCCAAAAAGTGCTGTTTGCAATGCAGTACACACATCCTCGACGGCTTTAGCTGCGGTTTTAAGCGGCAGTAACGCGATGGGATCGGCGCGAATGTCCCGCGCCATCAACATTTCAGTCGCATCTTTTTGCAGCATACGAATGGCGGTATCAAAAATGCCAAACTGTGCTGAACGGTCACTGACCTCGCCCAATGCCAAGGCATTGCAAATCATGCTCTGGCCTAGGCCAAGCACGGGTAGCACGGCATTTTCAAGTTTGACTAAGGGGTCTTTTGACCATTCTAGGTTGTCAGCCATTCTGCTACCCCTGCATGCATCGTTCTCAAGCAGGGATAGCAGTGAAACCTCAACGGTTTCTGAATTTTACAGACTGTTGTCGAGAGCAGCCAAAATGATGTCACCCATGTCGCTGGTTGAAATCGGGCTGCCGCCTTCTGGACCCAGCAGATCGGCGGTGCGTGCGCCGTCAGCCAGTACCTTTTCGACAGCGGCTTCTAGACGCGCGGCTTCTTCGCCTTGGTCAAAGGAATAGCGCAGCGCCATGGCAAAGCTAAGGATACAGGCGATTGGGTTGGCTTTGCCTTGACCTGTGATGTCTGGGGCAGAACCGTGTACCGGTTCGTACAGCGCCTTTGGGCGGCCATCAGCGTTCGGTGCGCCAAGGCTGGCCGAGGGTAACATGCCCAATGATCCGGTTAGCATTGCAGCGCAATCAGACAAGATGTCACCAAACAGGTTGTCGGTTAGGATCACATCAAACTGCTTGGGTGCACGCACCAACTGCATCGCGCCGTTGTCGGCGTACATGTGAGACAGTTCGACATCTGGGTAATCTTCGTCGTGCACCTTCTGCACGACTTCGCGCCATAGAATACCTGATTCCATGACGTTGGCCTTTTCCATTGAGCAAACTTTGTTGCCACGGCGACGCGCAAGTTCAAAGGCTGATCGTGCTACGCGGTCAATCTCAGATTCGGTATAACGCTGGGTGTTGATGCCAACACGTTCGTTACCTTCCTCAAAGATCCCGCGAGGTTCGCCAAAGTACACGCCGGAGGTCAATTCGCGCACGATCATGATATCGAGGCCCGCAACCAGTTCTTTCTTGAGCGACGAGAAATCAGCAAGCGCGTCAAAACACTGTGCAGGGCGTAGGTTTGAAAACAGGTCCATTTCTTTGCGCAGGCGCAGCAGACCACGTTCAGGTTTTACGCTAAAATCTAGATCGTCATATTTTGGCCCACCAACAGCACCCAATAGTACGGCATCGACTTCAAGGGCGCGCGCCATTGTGTCGTCATGCAAGGGAGTACCGTGTTTATCATAGGCTGCGCCACCAACCAGATCATGTTCCACGTCAAACGCCAAATCGCGGTTTGCGCCAAACCAATCAATGATCCGCGTGACCTGTCCCATAACTTCGGGTCCGATGCCGTCACCGGCGAGGATTAGCAAGGTTGGGTTGGCCATGGGTCGCTCCTGATATGAATGTCTGATGCGGGGTAGCGTGACCGGGCGTTAGGGTCAAGATTACCTAGCGTTTCAGTTCGACAACGACCAAGCTATGGCGGCTTGCATCTGGGTTATTTGGAACAACTTTCGAATTGAGCACTACCCAATCAGCAGAGGGCAACACGTAATCCACCCGCATATCACCGGTTTGCGCCCAATGTACGGTCGGCACGTTCGGTAAAGGATCTTGAAGGTCCGCGCGGTCAAGCAGTGTGCGCATTGCAATTGACCTGCCATCCCCGCGATCCGGGTCTAGGTTCGCATCCCCGATCAAAACAAACGCTGTGTCTGGGGCAGGACCAAATGTACCGTCCAGATACGCTGACCAAAACGCTACCTCATCATGGTTTCGTCTGCCATTGCGGTCTTCTGGGCCATCAAAGACGGGGGGGGAGGCATGGAAAGTGAGGATGTGAAACCGCCCTAGATCAGGATGATCGATTGGCACGACCCAATGGCCTTTGGATGACAGGCGTTGAACGTCATGGGCTGCGTCGCTGGGAAAGGGGCCTGCTTCGGTCTGTGGGTAAATGTTGTCAGGCAAGTCTTTCCACAGCAGTGTCGAAAAATTCTGTGCGTTGGCTGTGTCTATGGGATGGCGCGATAAAACGGCCATGCTGCCTTGGCCAAAGAATCGGCCATAACCTTGGGCATCACCCGGGCCGCCAAACTTACCATCCCCGTCTAAATCAGCAACCGTCTGAAGGCCTGCATTAGGGGAGGCTGCGAAATGGTAGGGATAATCTAATCCGCGTTCTTTGAGAGCCTTCACAAAGGCATTAAGGGCGCTGTTGTGTAGGTCATAGTCAAAGCCCTGCAATGCAATCACATCAGCTTGGGCGACGACTAACGTTTCTATCACTGCGCGAATTTGTGGGTCCGACCCCTTGAGGATGTCACGCAACAGGATACCGGGGCCTTTGCGAGACAGTTCAGTATTGAACGTTGCGACGCGCACTGTGTCCGCATGAACAAAATTTGCGCACAGCCAAAGAAGGACAAAGCCGATTAGGCCGTTTGAAATCCAGCTTCGGCTTCGGCGTTGGCGTAGGTGCGGCGACGTTTGTCTTCGATCATGTCTGCGACCTTGCCCATGGCGATGCCCCGCATGATCATGCTGGCAGGAAGGAAAGCCCATGCGCTGATTGTCCAGATGAGGGTTTGTGGGTTGTTCAATGTGATCGGGTCTATCAGATCAGCAGCCGCTTTGACCACTGCGGGAATGATGAAGGGCAATAGAAAGCCAAGTGCGATGTTGATGCGGGCGTCACGCTGCAAACGATACAAAACATCGCCGCCAGCGGTCGGGTCAAACAACGGTAGGTTAACCCAAACGTTAAAGGCACCCTGACGCGACGGCCAACCAAGGACGCGAACCAAAACCAGAAAGGCTGTCATCGCAACAAGTGAGATAAGATAGGCCAATCCCGCAGACGTACGCACAGAGCGTACCACGTCGGCATCGGAATTTTCAGGCAACATCAATACGATAAGACGTACGGGTGAGAACGGGAAATCAATCGCGTTGCCGATGATCGTACCGATTGAGGTCAACGCGCCGGTCAGGACGCTAGGATCAGTTTGCCCCTTTATGATCGCGCTTAGCATGAAGACGGTAAAAAACAACGAGGCGAACCGCAGACGGTTAAAGGGCGGTGCGTCACGAAATTCTACGATACTGGGCAGGTTTGAATTGTATTCAACAAAGGTCAAAAACGCTGCCAGCAGTGCGACCAACACAGTAATTTGGCTAGAATCAGCCGCCACATCGGGCAGCAATAGAGCGGGGGTCGCAATAAGCAACGCCACCAATAGTCCGCGAAACGCGGCACCTGTCATCCGTCCGATCAATTTTCTGCCCTTCCAAACTGGCCAGCCACGATGCTTTGTCGCGTGCTTGTTCCAACTTGTTTGCCCCGTCATCCGAAGCGCTGCCTCATTCTTGCCCAATTTGTGCCTTCTTTCGTCTTATTGCTCAAGGCTGTTGGTTAATAAGATGTAACAGGTGGGGCATTTTGAGGGTGAGGGTGGTGCGTTCTTGCATCATCTTTGGGGCGGTGATGTGGCGCTTTCTCTATCAATCGCAGATGTAGTGGGGCGGCGGTATGTAGGCACAAGGCGCATCTTAAGGTTGTTTAATAAGTTACAAATCAATTTGCTTTGTGGATCGCTGTCTTTGCGCTAGACTCAACACGCGCAATTTTTCCGCGCTTAATTTTTAAGGATTAATATTATGAAAACCACTCTTTTATGCGCCGCATTTCTGACAAGCCTTTCCTCAGCAGCATTTGCCGATGGGCATGGCAGCACATTTCAACAAACCTGTTCAAACTACGCATTCGCATACCTTGGGACAGATGCAGGAATCACAGCGACCTGTCTGAAATCTGATGGGACGCCGAACGAAACATCAATCACAATTAATGGTATTTCCAATGAGGATGGCCATTTGACCAACAGTGGTGGTGGCAGCACATTTCAGCAAAGCTGTGGGTCTATTCAGATCAAGCCGTCGGGGCCAAATGCTGTGATCCTGCATGCAACGTGCCGCATGGCGGATGGTCAAAGCCTGTCAACGTCAATCGAACTTGGTGGGATCAGCAACAATGATGGTGTTCTGACCCAGTAACCCTAAAAGCAAAGAGGGCTGCATCAAGCAGCCCTCATCAATGTCGGATCGTCAGTGGGTCAGACCCAAGGGCGACTTTGTGCGGCGGCGGCCTCAAACGTGTCGATGGACGCGGCTTTTTCCATGGTCAGGCCAATGTCATCAAGGCCGTTCATCAAGCAGTGCTTTTTGAATGCGTCAACTTCAAAGCTGAACACATCCCCATCAGAGGACGTGATGGTCTGGCTTTCCAGATCAATCTCAATCCGTGCGTTGGCGCCCTTTTCGGCGTCCTTCATCAACACATCAACTTGCTCTTGGGGCAGAACAATCGGCAGGATGCCGTTTTTAAAGCAGTTGTTGTAAAAGATGTCCGCATAGCTGGGCGCAATCACGCAGGTAATGCCAAAGTCTGCAATTGCCCATGGCGCATGTTCGCGTGACGATCCACAACCAAAGTTGTCACCCGCAACAATGATCTGCGCGTCGCGGTACTGCGGCTTGTTCAGCACAAAACTCGCTATCTCATTACGATCATCATCATAGCGCATTTCGTCAAACAGGTTCACCCCAAGGCCAGAGCGCTTGATGGTTTTCAAAAACTGTTTGGGAATGATCATATCAGTGTCGATGTTGATCAAAGGCATTGGTGCTGCAATGCCGCTGAGGGTGGTAAACTTTTTCATTACATCATCTCCCGAACGTCTGTGAGTTTGCCTGTGATGGCTGCCGCTGCTGCCATTGCGGGTGACATCAGATGTGTGCGACCACCGCGGCCCTGACGGCCTTCAAAGTTGCGGTTGGATGTTGCAGCGCAACGTTCGCCCGGTGCCAGTTGATCTGGGTTCATTGCCAGACACATCGAACACCCCGCCAGACGCCATTCAAAACCGGCTTCCTTAAAGATGTCTGCCAGTCCTTCCTCTTCAGCTTGTGCACGGACAAGACCAGAACCCGGCACGATCATTGCACGCAACCCGTCTTTGACCTTTTTGCCTTTGAGGATCGCAGCAGCGGCGCGCAGGTCTTCGATACGGCCATTGGTGCAGGACCCGATGAACACCGTGTCGATCTCAACGTCAGCCAAGGGTGTGCCCGACGTCAGGCCCATGTAGTCAAGCGAGCGTTGGGCGGCGTCGACCTTGCCGCCTTTGAAATCAGATGCGGCTGGGATCATTGCTGTGATTGGCAGGACATCCTCGGGGGACGTGCCCCATGTGACAAGCGGTGCAATGTCTTCGCCTTTGAGCGTCAGAACTTTGTCCCATGCTGCATCATCATCAGAATACAGCGTTTTCCACCAATCAAGGGCGGCTTCCCATTGTGCACCTTTTGGCGCGTGGGGGCGGCCCATGCAGTATTCAAACGTCTTTTCATCCGGCGCGATCAGGCCAGCGCGCGCGCCGCCTTCGATTGCCATGTTGCAGACGGTCATGCGCCCTTCCATGGACAGATCGCGGATTGCTTCACCACAGTATTCGATCACATAACCGGTGCCGCCAGCGGTGCCAGTGGCCCCGATCACAGCCATGGTGATGTCCTTGGCAGTGACGCCAGCACCAAGTTTACCGGTGATTTCGACCTTCATGTTCTTGGACTTTTTCTGGATCAGCGTTTGCGTTGCCAGAACATGCTCAACTTCGGAGGTGCCGATGCCATGCGCCAAGGCACCAAAGGCACCGTGGGTGGCTGTGTGGCTGTCGCCGCATACAACTGTCATGCCCGGCAATGTCCAACCCTGTTCAGGGCCAACAATGTGCACAATGCCCTGACGGACATCAGAGACCGGATAATAATGAATGCCAAATTCCTTGGCGTTTGTGTCGAGGGCGGCAACCTGAATACGGCTGTCTTCGGTCATCGTCGTCGCGTCCGCACGGTCCAGCGTTGTGGGTACGTTATGATCCGGCACAGCGATGGTTTTGTCAGGTGCGCGCACGGTGCGGCCTGTCATGCGCAATCCTTCAAAGGCTTGCGGGCTGGTGACTTCGTGTACCAAATGGCGGTCGATGTACAAAAGGCAGGTGCCGTCATCGGCCTCGTGCGCCAAATGAGCATCCCAGATTTTATCGTAAAGCGTCTTGGGGGACATGATGGTCCTCTCCCGTATAAGTTAGAAAATGGGGTGGTGGTGATGTCGGGCCGCGATTAGAGGCAGGCGCGCACAGTATGGGTCGCCCCAAAAAAGCGTTCACGCAGCCGCGCGCGGTCGTCCAGATCAAACACCTGTGTCATGGGATAAGGGAATACAGCGAGGATATGAGTCTATCAAGGGCTGAATGGCCATGGTTTTGGCACAGGCTACCCTCATCTGCTGGGGTTGATTGCTTGCTGCGCGGCTATGGGTGTGCGACCCTACGATCTGTACTTAGTTAGGCATGTAAATGAACCCTGATATCGATCCCTTTACCGAATTTCTAACGTCACTACAGGCGCAGTTTTCGGGTGTTACTGTCTTCTTACAAAGTGTTGTCACGCCGGGCTGGCGGCAAAACCAAATAATCATTTTGGTTGCGCTAGCGTTAGTTGCATGGCTGCTGCATCGGTTGTCTGGGAACCTAACGGACAAATGGGTCCGCTCACGTGAGGGATGGAAAAAGTGGCAACTGCGCATGGTGGTGCAGATCAAACGCCGCTTTGGATTGATATGGTTTGCCGTAATGGCGGGCGGCGTCTATCTGGTGATGCAAAATATCACTTGGCCTTCGCGGTCATACCTTATCGGCCTTGCGGCGACCTTGGCGACAGTTTGGGTTTGCATTGCTTTTGCCGCGCGATTGGTGCGCAATCGCTTTATGCGCCGGTTGGTGACATGGGCGCTTTGGATATATGCGACCTTCTATTTCTTGAATATTGCGGATGAAGTGTCCGCGTTTATGGATCGTATTGCCATTGAAGTAGGCGACTTCCGTCTGTCGCTGCTGACAATTATCACGGCCTTGGTGGTGATCGGCGTATTTTTCACCGTTGCACGGCTGATCAGCACAACCACCTCGGCCAAAATTCGCAAGAATGAAGATATCAGTCCATCGATGCAGGTTTTGGCCGTTAAGGGGATGCAAGTTGTCCTTTATGGTTTTGCCTTCTTTATGGGGGTCAAGGCGGTTGGCATCGACCTTACCGGGCTTGCGGTGTTGTCGGGTGCCATCGGTGTCGGCCTTGGTTTTGGTCTGCAAAAGGTTGTGTCGAACCTTGTGTCGGGTGTGATCATTTTGATCGACAAGTCGATCAAACCGGGGGATGTGATTAGCCTTGGTGATACCTTTGGTTGGATCCAAACCTTGGGCGCGCGCTATGCCTCTGTGGTGACGCGGGATGGTAAGGAATACCTGATCCCGAACGAAGACTTGATTACCGGTCAGGTGGTGAACTGGTCCCACTCCAACGATTTTGTACGCCTCGATATCTATTTCGGCACAGCATATGGCGATGATCCGCATGTCGTGCGTAAACTTGCAATTGAGGCGGCGAAGGGCGTTGATCGTGTGCTTAGCTTCAAAGCGCCTGTGTGCCATATCGTTGGTTTTGGTGACAGCAGCGTTGATTACATTCTGCGCTTCTGGATCAAGGATCCGACAGGCGGGCTGACCAATATCCGGGGTAATGTTTATCTGGCGCTTTGGGATACGTTCAAAGAGAACGATATTTCCATTCCTTTCCCACAACGCGAAGTTTTGATGTTGGAAGACAGTAAAATGGAAATGACCCGTGGCAAACGGGCTGTTGCACCGGATTGATCATCCAAAAGCCAGAGTTGCCCTGCTTGGATTTTGATCTAGTTCCCTTCTTGTAGTCAAGAGAGAGCCAAAGGGCAGGGTATGACCCCAGATCGACCAATTGTATTGATTCTAGGAAGCGGGCCAAATGTGACGGCTGCAACGCTTTGGCCCAATGCATGGTTCGATCATATCGTGGCCATGAATAACGCGTGGCGCGTGCGGCCAGATTGGAATGCCCTCGTCTATCCCGAAGATTTCCCGGCAGGACGTCTGCCTCAAAATCTTGACGATGTTCAGATGTTGGTAAAAGCGTCCGAATTTGTCCCTGCTCAGAATAAATTTGGCGGCTTTGTGCATGCCGGTGCGACCATGGCTTTTACGACCGCGTATTGGGCATTGGCAGCACTGCGGCCCAAGGTGATGGCATTTATGGGGTGCGATATGGTGTATCCATCAGACGGGCCGACGCATTTTTATGGTACCGGAACGCCTGATCCCTTGCGCAAGGATATCACGCTTTCTGATCTTGGGGCAAAATCAGCGCGCCTGGCGATTATCGCCGCAGAGCAGGATTGCGCCTGTGTCAACTTGTCCAAAGATGCATCTGCTTTGCTGTTCCCGCGCGCAGAACCGGATCAATTGCGCAAACGTTTTGTTAACCTTGACCTTGATCACGCCAGATACAAAGCATTGCGCAACAAAGAAGAGGCACTGGGATACCATACGCCGACAGGTCGATATACCCAATATGAAGGCGTTGTAGACATGGATGCCATGGCAGATATTGATCGACGCTGGCGTGCGCTTTTTTCCCAGCATTTTCCGGGCTGACCTGTTGTTGCCTGTTTTAGTGTGGCGCCAAAACGCCTACGGACTGATGACCATGCGAGATCATTGAATTGTCATACCTGCGTTGCTAGTTTAGAGGCATCCGTTCAGACCAGATTCTGAACCTATCCCTAGCGTCGAGGGCCTGTTGACGTGACATAAGGAGGACAATGTCCTGTCAATTCAAGCTAACGCAGTCCCGACTGCAAACACCGGTGCAGTTGTAATGGCTGAAATGGGTGACGTGACTTCCAGCGATGCGCTGTTGGCGAGTATTCTGAAAACTCTTGAAGAAGATAAAGCCGAAGACATCGTGCAGATTGATCTGCGCGGCAAAACGGCTATTGGTGACTATATGGTTATTTGCTCGGGGCGTTCGACCCGGCAGGTTTCAGCCATTGCGGAAAAGCTTGCACAGCACGTCAAAGATGACTTTGACCGTATTCCCAAGACCGAAGGCAAAGACATTGGTGACTGGGTGTTGATCGACACTGGTGATGTGATTGTGCATGTGTTCCGCCCAGAAGTGCGCGAATTCTATCAGTTGGAAAAGATGTGGCTGGGTGGCGATACACCTGCGGCACCCAATTGATCTGACGCGGTTCTGACGGCATGCGTGTTCACATCTGTGCCGTTGGACGACTTCGGGCTGGCCCGGAAAAAGATCTTATCGATGATTATCTGACGCGGTTTGATAGAACCGGGCGGAGCCTTAGCCTTGGTCCGGCACGTATCGTTGAGGTTGAGGATAAAAAAGGCGGCGGCATGGCGGCAGAAGCGGCCCTGCTTGGACGCGCTATTCCTGAGGGTGCGTTGATCTGCGTGTTAGACGAACGCGGTAAGGTGGAAAAATCAACAGAATTTGCCAGACGTATTGGAAACTGGCGCGATGCAGGGCGTGGCGATTTGGCGTTTGTGATTGGTGGCGCGGATGGCATCGATCCGGCACTGCGGGCGCGCGCGGATCACGCACTTTCGTTCGGAAAAATGGTCTGGCCGCATATGCTGGTGCGGGTGATGCTGTCAGAGCAATTGTATCGCGCAACATCCATTCTGTCCGGTGGGCCGTACCACCGGGCATGATGCGTACTTATTCAGCGCAGTTTGATCGTTTTGACGGCTGACGACCATCCACCAACTGAGTCGCTCGCTTGAATGCCAACTTCGGTCACATCCGCAGGGATAGGAACGCCAGACAAGGACCGTGTGAACGGCTGCTCATCCACATGGGGGTGGGCAAGTTTACGGATCGCAATTTGTTTGCCATTCGCGTCCACAACGCGCCACGCATCGGCATAGTCATCCCAACCCGTATCTTTATGTGACAGCGTTACATCAAAGCTCCACAGGTCGCCGGATTTTGTGACATTCACGTTATTCACAACAGGTGAATCCGCCAACACGGGCATGGCAAGAATCGAGAGTGTAATACAGGATCGTTTAAACATGGCTTCACCAATCTATGTCGAAGGAACTTATATATGCTTAGATGTTACTTTTCCAAAAGGATTCTACGTGAATGTGATGCAAACTCACGCCGCCAGATCACAATAAGTGTTATAAATGCACCAGCAATCAATGCTGTGGCCCCTGCCAGCCACGCAAGGCTGGCTAAGGCAAAATAAAGTGACCTGAGACCACGGTTAAAACTGCGCGCAGCTGTGATGTTTAACTCTGCTGCTTTGCACGCCATTTTCTCTGCATCTTGATGATTTGGATCGTTTGGCACGGCCGCCATAAGAACAGAGCAATATCCAAACAGTCGATTTGACCAGATGAATTTTAGAAACGCGTTGGTTAGAAATACCACTACAATCAGCAGCTTAATCTCCCAAACGATGGCTGGGTGCATTTCAAAGGTCAGATCATTTGCCACGCCAGCAAGGCGTTCGGCGTTGCCGATCAATGCAAGTGTGCCGCCAATGGCGATCACACTGGTTGAGGCGAGGAATGACGTGCCTTGACGCAACGTGGCGACGGTTTGAGCATCAAAAATGCGCGGCTCGCGGGTGATCATCTGGCGCATCCATTCGCGGCGATATTCAGCCATGATTTTGGAAACAGATGGCTTACCAGTTGGTGAATTTTCAACACGCCAGCCAATAACGGCCCAAAGGGTAAAAATTATCGCGACTGCCGCAAAATCGAGCGGCTGAAAGAGGGAGATGCGGTCAATCCAGTTCATGTTATGCTCTTACTCTGACAGGTTTGCTGTTGCCAGAGTGATAAATTGGTAATATTACTTTACCAAAATGGAGATATGCTATGGAAATGCCGATTCCTAATGCTGATGTGCTTGCCCGCAAAGCGCGAGTCGTTTCGCGATTGCAAGAGGTGTTGCCGTCTGAGGCGGTGATCCATGAGATAAGCGAAACGCGTGCCTATGAATGTGACGCGCTGACCGCATATCGCTGTCCGCCGATGGTTGCTGTATTACCCAGCACCACCGCCGAGGTGTCTGATGTGCTGCGTATTTGTTTTGAAGAAGGTGTGCCCGTCGTGCCGCGCGGCTCTGGTACGTCCTTGGCGGGCGGCGCATTACCCACTGCGGATTGTGTAATTCTTGGCGTGGCGCGCATGAGCGATGTGTTGGAAACTGATTATGACAATCGGATCATCCGGGTGCAGACCGGGCGCACAAATCTAAGTGTCACGGGCGCGGTTGAAGAAAACGGGTTTTTCTACGCGCCTGATCCGTCCAGTCAGTTGGCCTGTGCGATTGCTGGCAATATCGCAATGAATTCTGGCGGGGCGCATTGTTTGAAATATGGTGTGACCACGAACAACCTGATGGGCGTCACAATGGTGATGATGGACGGTGAAGTTGTTGAAATTGGCGGCGGTCATTTGGATGCAGGTGGTTTGGATTTGCTTGGGCTGATCTGCGGCTCCGAAGGGCAGCTTGGTGTTGTGACCGAAGCAACCCTGCGCATTTTGCCAAAGCCCGAAGGGGCGCGCCCTGTGTTGATGGGTTTTGACGACAATGAGGTCGCAGGCGCCTGCGTGTCGGATATTATCAAGGCTGGTGTATTGCCCGTCGCAATTGAGTTTATGGATCGGCCCTGCATTGAGGCGACAGAAGCATTCGCCAAGGCAGGATATCCGATGTGTGAGGCGTTGTTGATTGTTGAGGTCGAAGGATCAGACGCTGAGATTGATCATCAACTGTCGTTGATCATGGAAATCGCGCGGCGGCACAATCCGGTTGAGTTGCGCGAAAGTAAGTCAGCGGAAGAGAGCGCCAAGATTTGGCTGGGCCGTAAATCTGCCTTTGGTGCGATGGGACAGATCAATGATTACATGTGTTTGGACGGGACAATTCCAGTGTCGTCACTGCCGCTGGTCCTGCGTCGCATTGGTGAGATGTCCGATCAGTTCGGTCTGAAGGTTGGCAACGTCTTTCATGCAGGGGATGGCAACATGCATCCGCTGATCCTGTTTGACGCAAACAAACCCGGTGATCTGGAACTATGCGAAGAATTTGGTGCTGAGATTTTAAAGCTCTGTGTCGAGGTTGGTGGATGCCTGACAGGCGAACATGGCGTTGGCATTGAAAAGCGTGATCTGATGCATGTCCAATATGCGCTCGCTGATCTTGAGGCGCAGATGGCTGTGAAGGACGTGTTTGATCCGGCATGGTTGTTGAACCCAGCCAAGGTGTTTCCGTTAGATGCATCTGAGGCGCGGCGCGATATCAAGATTGCCGCTGAGTGATAAGAATGGGGGCTCTGGCCCTCACACCAAATGATACATTGGGGGCTCTGCCCCCAAGCCCCCGGGAATATTTAAGGCCAAAAAGA